>NZ_JBEYCX010000001.1:447390-902010 GCF_040632975.1 Streptomyces sp. NPDC013455
GCCGCGTGCGGGGACGAGTGCCAGTGCGGGGCCGTCGTGGCTGGTCGCGCAGTTCCCCGCGCCCCTGGGGAGTCGCACTCGCCCCAGCCGCCATCGCACCGTGACTGCGGGCAGCCTGCCGCGTGCGGGGACGAGTGCCAGTGCGGGGCCGTCGTGGCTGGTCGCGCAGTTCCCCGCGCCCCTGGGGAGTCGCACTCGCCCCAGCCGCCATCGCGCCGTGGCTGCGGGCAGCCTGCCGCGTGCGGGGACGAGTGTCAGTGCGGGGCCGTCGTGGGCCGTCGCGCAGTTCCCCGCGCCCCCGGCGCGGCGGCGTGCGGGAGTGAGTCCGTTCCCGCGCGGTACCGGGCCGGTGTGCATCCCGGGGCCTGGTGGTTGTGGGCGCTGGGGGTGGGTACGGCGGCTACCCGTACCACCAATCCGCTCCTCCTCGCCCTCCTGATCGCCGCCTCCGCCTACGTCGTGGCGACGCACCGCTCCCCCGCCCCCTGGGCCCGCTCCTACACCGCCTTCGCCAGGCTCGCCCTCGCCGTCCTCCTCCTCCGCGTCCTCTTCGCGGTGGCGCTCGGCTCCCCCATCCCCGGCACGCACACCCTCCTCACCCTCCCCGAGGTCCCGCTGCCGCACTGGGCGCAGGGCATCCGGCTGGGCGGGGCGGTCACCGCCGAGGCGGTCCTCTTCGCCGCCTACGACGGCCTGCGGCTCGCCGCCCTCCTCATCTGCGTCGGCGCGGCGAACGCGCTCGCCAGCCCCACCCGGCTGCTCAAGTCCCTGCCCGGCGCGCTGTACGAGACCGGCGTGGCCGTCGTGGTCGCGCTCACCTTCGCCCCGCACCTCGTCGCCGACGTCCAGCGGCTGCGCGCCGCCCGCCGGCTGCGCGGCCGCCCGGACCGCGGCCTGCGCGGACTGCTCCAGGTCGGACTGCCGGTCCTGGAGGGCGCGCTGGAGCGCTCGGTCGCGCTCGCCGCCGCGATGGAGGCCCGCGGCTACGGCCGTACCGCCGAGGTCCCCGCCCCCGTGCGCCGTACGACGACCGCCCTCACCCTCGGCGGCCTGCTCGGCGTGTGCGCGGGCACCTACGGGCTGCTGACGGCCGAAGGCGGCGCCTACGGAGTGCCCGTGCTGCTCGCCGGCGTCGGCGCCGCGCTCGCGGGGCTCCGGCTGGGCGGCCGGCGTTCCCCCCGCACCCGGTACCGCCCGGACCCGTGGGGCCCGCGCGCCTGGCTGGTCGCGGCTTCGGGCGCCGCGGTGGCCGCGCTGCTCACGCTCGCCTCCGCCCGTGACCCGCAGGCACTGCACCCCGGGGTCGTCCCCCTCGTCGCCCCCGTCCTGCCGCTGTGGCCCGCGGCGGCCGTCCTGCTCGCCCTCCTGCCCGCCTTCGTCGTCCCCAGGGAACAGCCGTGATCCGCTTCGAGGATGTCAGCGTGACGTATGACGGTGCGGCCGAACCCACCGTCACCGGTGTGGACTTCGAGGTGCCCGAGGGTGAACTGGTGCTGCTCGCCGGTCCGTCCGGGGTCGGCAAGTCGACCGTGCTGGGCGCGGTGAGCGGGCTGGTCCCGCACTTCACCGGCGGCACCCTGCGCGGGCGCGTCACGGTGGCCGGCCGGGACACCCGCACCCACCGGCCGCGGGAACTCGCCGACGTGGTGGGAACGGTGGGCCAGGATCCGCTCGCGCACTTCGTGACGGACACCGTGGAGGACGAGCTCGCCTACGGCATGGAGTCGCTGGGGCTCGCCCCGGAGGTGATGCGGCGCCGGGTGGAGGAGACCCTCGATCTGCTGGGCCTCGCCGGACTGCGCGACCGCCCGATCGCCACCCTCTCCGGCGGGCAGCGGCAGCGGGTCGCGATCGGTTCGGTCCTCACCCCGCACCCCGAGGTGCTGGTCCTGGACGAACCGACCTCGGCGCTGGACCCGGCCGCGGCGGAGGAGGTGCTGGCCGTGCTCCAGCGGCTGGTGCACGACCTGGGCACGACGGTCCTGCTGGCCGAACACCGTCTGGAGCGGGTGATCCAGTACGCCGACCGGGTCGTCCTCCTGCCCGCCCCCGGGAAGCCGCCGGTGGTCGGCACCCCCTCCGAGGTGATGGCCGTCTCCCCGGTGTATCCCCCGGTGGTCGCCCTCGGCCGCCTGGCCGGGTGGTCCCCGCTCCCCCTCACGGTCCGGGACGCCCGCCGCCGCGCCGGCGCACTCCGGGAACGCCTGACCGCCCACGCGGCCACGGGCACCGGTGCCGCTCCGGCCGAAGCCGCCCCCACCACTCCGGCCGCCGGCACCCGTGCGGCTCCCGCCGCGGGCACGCGGGAGCCGCTCGCGCGGATCCCCGTCCCCGCGCCCCGGGGGCTCGGGCGGGCGCCGGCCCCCGACACCTCCCCCGACACCACCCCCGGCCGGCGCCGGCTCTTCCGGCGCGGTCCCGCCCCCGCCCCCGAGCCCGGTCGGCCGCACATCGCCGAACTCCGCGCCCTCTCCGTCCGCCGGGACGGCGTCCAGGCGCTGCGCCGGGTGGACCTCACCGTCCGCCCCGGTGAGACCGTCGCGCTCATGGGCCGCAACGGCGCGGGCAAGTCCACGCTGCTGAGCTCCCTCGTCGGCCTGGTCGCACCCACCGCCGGCACGGTCCGCGTGGACGGCGCCGTACCGCACCGCACCTCCCCGCAGGAGCTCGTCCGCCGGGCCGGTCTGGTGCCGCAGGACCCCCGGGACCTCCTGTACGCGGACACGGTCGGTGCCGAGTGCGCCGCGGCCGACCGGGACGCGGGCGCCGCGCCCGGTACCTGCCGGTCGCTGGTGTCGGAGCTGCTGCCGGGCATCACGGACGACACGCACCCGCGTGACCTCTCCGAGGGCCAGTGCCTCGCGCTCGCGCTGGCCGTCGTGCTGACCGCCCGCCCGCCCCTGCTGCTCCTGGACGAGCCGACCCGCGGCCTGGACTACGCGGCCAAGGCCCGCCTGGTGGCCGTCCTGCGCGGCCTGGCGGCGGAGGGGCACGCGATCGTCATGGCCACGCACGACGTGGAGCTGGCCGCGGAGATCGCCCACCGGGTGGTGCTGCTCGCCGAGGGCGAGGTGATCGCGGACGGCCCGACGGCCGAGATCGTGGTGTCGTCCCCCTCCTTCGCGCCGCAGGTGACGAAGATCCTGGCCCCGCAGCGCTGGCTGACGGTGGCCGAGGTACGGGAGGCGCTGGCATGAGCCGTACCGCACGGGTGCGCGCCGTCCGCCTCGGCCCCCGCTCCATCGCCGCGCTGGCCCTGGTCAGCGCGGTCGGTGTGGTCGCCTTCTGCTGGCCCTTCCTCGCTCCGCCCACCTCCCGGCTGAGCGCCCACGCCCAGGACGCGCCCTGGCTGTTCGCGGGGCTGCTGGTGCTGCTGGTGGCGGTGGTGGCGGCGACGATCGCGGAGTCGGACCTCGGGCCGAAGGCGGTGGCCATGCTGGGCGTGCTGGCCGCGACCGGGGCGGCGCTGCGGCCGATCGGCGCGGGTACGGCCGGGATCGAGCCGATGTTCTTCCTGATGGTGCTCAGCGGGCGGGTGCTCGGACCGGGCTTCGGCTTCGCGCTGGGCTCGGTGACGATGTTCGCCTCCGCGCTGCTCACGGGCGGCGTCGGGCCGTGGCTGCCGTTCCAGATGCTGTCCATGGGCTGGTTCACGATGGGGGCGGGTCTGCTGCCGGGCCCGGTCGGGCTGCGCGGCCGTGCGGAACTGCTGATGCTCGCCGTCTACGGCTTCCTGGCGGCCTTCGCCTACGGCACGGTCATGAACCTGGCCGGCTGGCCCTTCCTGGGGACGGCGGCCTCGAACATCTCCTTCGACGCGCAGGCCCCGGTCACCGCGAACCTGGCCCGCTTCGTCGCGTACTGCCTGGCCACCTCGCTCGGCTGGGACCTGGGCCGGGCACTGTCCACGGTGGCGCTGACCCTGGTCATCGGGCCGGCGGTGCTGCGAGCCCTGCGCCGGGCGACCCGGCGGGCCGCCTTCGAGACCGCGGTCACATTCGGCGGTCCCCCTCGGTGAGGAGCCGCATCCCTTCGGTGAGCGAGGGGGTGAAGGACCCCACATGACGCAGGTCACCTACGATGGGAGGCCGTAGTCCCATTTGTCCGATACACCCCTCCGTGCACCCCTTCTGACCTGCGGTTTGCGACCCACGTCACACAGTCGCCATTCTCCGCCCATCCGGCCACAACTAGTAAAAGGGGTCATTGCGGACAGGCTCCGGGCCTGCTTGTCTGGACGACGTCGCCAGGCGCCACGAGCCCACCCGGGCCGCGGCGCCGACGCATGCGGCCACATCACGTGGTCCTTCCCATGCGGGCGATCCACCGTCCCCGACGCAAGAGGTTCTCCGTGTCCGTCTCCTTCATCCGCCGCATCGCTTCCCCGAAGAAGGCCCTCACCACCGCCGCCGTGGCCGCCGCCACCGCCGGCATGGCGCTCACCGCCGCTCCGGCTCACGCCGCTCCGGCCTCGGCCTCCTCCGCCCAGGCGATCGCGCACAAGATGATCCCGGACGCCGCGCAGTTCAACGCCTTCAGCAAGATCGTCGAGCACGAGAGCGGCTGGAACCCCACCGCCACCAACAGCTCCTCCGGCGCCTACGGCCTGGTCCAGGCCCTGCCGGCCTCGAAGATGGCCTCGGCCGGTTCCGACTGGAAGACCAACCCGGCCACCCAGATCAAGTGGGGCCTGGACTACATGAACTCCCGCTACGGCAGCCCCGTGAAGGCCTGGAGCTTCTGGCAGGCCAACGGCTGGTACTGAGCCACCCCTGACGGAGCGGCACCACCGCACCCGCACGCACCGCACCCCCGCCTCCACTCGGCGGGGGTGCACGCGCATGTCATTCAGCGCTTGCGGACCAGTTCACGAAGGTGGTGAACACGGCGGGGCCGACGGTGAGGATCGGGCCCGCCGGGGTCTTGGAGTCGCGGATGGCGATGGTGGCGCAGGGGGCGGAGGCGATCTCCACGCACTCGCCGCCCTGATCACTGCTGTACGAGGACTTGCGCCAGGCCAGGCCGCCGAGGGGAACGCATTCGACGCACGAGCCGCCCTCGTCACCGCTGTAGCTGGACTTACGCCAGTTGCTCTCCATAGCGGTCCTCCATCACCCGTCGAATCAGCTCCGCCGAGTCCCTAAGGGAGAGTGCGGCAGCCTGGAGATGATCGTAACGGAGTGAGCACTTCTTGACGGTGCCGCGGTCAGCAGTTGGATGCCCGCTGCCGCCATAGCCCTCCGTGTACACGATGGCCAGGTCGTGCTCGAAGTGGTAGAGGTCGAACGAGCCTTGCAGCCCGGCGTGTGCCCCGGCCGTGAACGGCAGGATCTGGATGTTGATCAGGGGGTTGCCCTCGAACCTCAGCAGGTGTTCAAGTTGCTCGCCCATGACGCGCTTGTCGCCGATTTCTTGAAGCAGCGCAGCCTCGCTGATGATCGCCCAGAAGAACGGAGGCTGCTGCTTCTGGAAGATGAGCTGGCGAGCCATCCGCGCGGCAGTACGGTCGTCGAGCCTGGTCTGGTCGAGTACACCGAGCACAGCGCGCGCGTATGCCGGGGTCTGCAGCAGGCCATGGAATAGATGCGTGTGAAAGGTGTTGATCTCGGTCGCCTTCGCCTCCAGCTCAGCCACCTGCTGAAACCAGGCCGGAAGTTGACTACGCATCACCAGCGGAACCAGCCGGGACAGCAGCCCGCCCGTCCCCAGCGCCGCGTCCACGCGCTCGCTGAACTCCACCGTCGGGAGCTTCCGGGCCGTTTCCACCTGGCCGATCAGCGACCCCGTGTAGTTGACGATCTCCCCCAGTTGCCGCTGGGTCAGCCCGGCCGCCTCCCGGCACCGGCGCAGCTCGAAGCCGTAGTAGTCGAGCGGCGAGGCGCCCGGGTCGAGGGTGTTGATGTTCACCATGACAAGTCCCCTCCCGGACCCGTTGTGTTCATCCTGTAGCAGAGCGTAGTGATACGGCGTCAGCCTCGTCCCGTGAACTTGAACATTCCCCACACTCCCCAGTACCGCATGCAGCTCACGGTCGGCGAGCACTCGGTCCGCCACATCCGGCGGATCGTCCGCTCGCTGCTGGACGAATGGGAGCTGCCGGAGCTGACCTTCGCGGTCGAGCTGGGTGTGAGCGAGCTGGTGACCAACGTCGTCCGGCACGTGCCCGACCGCCGCTGCACGGTGCTGCTGGTGCGGCAGACGGCGGGTGTGCGGGCCGAGGTGTCCGACGGCTTCACACGGCTCCCTTCCGTAACAGAGCGTGCCCCCGAGCAAGCGGAGAGTGGGCGGGGGCTTAGTCTGGTCGAGGCCGTCGTGGACAAGTGGGGAGTCGCCCGGGGGGCCGACGGCGGCAAGACGGTCTGGTTCGAATGCGGGGTGGAGACCCGCATCTGAGTGGGGGGTACACATGGACATGGACTGGCTCGATACGGCCGCGCAGCTGGCGGCACTCGGCGGTGCCGCGGTGCTCCAGGCGGCGGTGAACGACGGCTACCAGACGGGCAGGACCCGGATCGTCGGGCTCCTCGGCCGGGGGGACGCCGAACGGGAGAGCGCGGTGGAGGCGGCCCTGGAGGGGACCGCCGCCGCGGTGGGCGCCGCCGCGGACGCGGAGGAGCGGGAGCGGGTGCGCGCGGCGCACACCCGGTCGTGGACGGCGGAGTTCGCCGAGATGCTGCGGGGCCTGGAGCCCGCCGAGCGGGACGAGGTGGCCGCCGAAGTGCGGGCGCTGGCGGAGGAGTCCGGTACGGCGGGCCGGTCCGGGAGGCCGGGGGTGTTCCAGGTCTTCCGTGGTCCCGCCTACTTCCAGAACGGCGACCACAACCACCAGGTGTTCAACATCGGGACCACGGAATGACCAGCGAGTTCAACGGGCCGACGTTCTATCAGGACGGCGATCACAACCGTATGGAGGTGTACCAGAACACCTATACGGTCACCCCGACCGAACTGGACGAGGCCGCCCAGGAGCTGGCCGACGCCGTTCGCGACTACTGGGACCAGGAGGCGGCCTATCGGCGACTGCACAAGATCACGGTGCCCGTGGGCTGGCAGGTGAGCCGGCAGCGGCTGACGACGAGGGTCACCGCCGCCACCGCCGAGGGCGCCCCGCCGAGATTCACGCCCCTGCCCGGAATCGCGCCGGTGACCGCGAAGGGCCTGCGCAAGGGGGGTGACCTGACCGACCTGCACAAGGTGTACGGGGGTCTGGCCTCGGGCCGGCTGCTGATCGTCGGGCCACCGGCGGCGGGCAAGACCTCGGCCGCCGTGCTGCTGCTCCGCCAGGCGCTGCAGTACCGCGAGGGCGCGGCGACCCCGCAGCACAGGTCGCGTATCCCGGTACCGGTGCTCATGTCGCTGGACGGCTGGGCGCCGGACGGCGAGTGGGAAAACGCGGTCGACTGGGCGGCCCAGCGCCTGTCCCTTCTGTACGAAGAACCCAGGCATCTCCACCAGTTGCTGAAGGCGGGCCGTATCGCGCTGTTCCTCGACGGCTTCGACGAGGTCGGTGAGGAGGTGCGGGCCCTCGCGGTGACCGCACTGGAGTCCGCGCCGTTCCGCGTGGTCCTGATCTCCCGCACCGATGAGGCCGTGGACACGGCCCGGGTCGAACTCCCGGCCGGTGCCGTCGCCCTGGAACTGCAGCCGGTCAGGCCGGCGGACGCGGCCGAGTACCTGCTCGACTCACTGGAAAACCCCGCTCCCGCGGCCTGGCAGAAAGTCGTCCAGCGGCTCCTGGACGAGCCGGAGAGCGCTCTGGCCCAGGCCCTGGCCGACCCCTTGACGGTGAGCCTGCTGCAGGAAACCTACGGTCCCCACGGGCCGGTGGAGGAGGTCCTCGATCTGCACGACGCCGACCGGATCCGGGACCACCTGCTGGATCACGCGGTCACCGCCGCCTATACGAGGAAGCCGCGGCCGAACGGATGCCGCCCCTACTCAGCCGCGGCGGCCGAGCGGACGCTGCGGTACCTCGCGGTGCGGCTCACCGAGGACGGCACCAGGCAGCTGCGCTGGTGGCAGATCCCGACCGGGGCGCACCGCCCGTCGGGGGCGTGGATCGTCGCGGTCGCCGTCGGGTACGTCGCCGTCGTCGCCCTCACCATGGCACCTTTCATCGGCCTGCGCTGGGGCGTCACGCTCGGCCTGACGGGGTGTCTGCTGCACGCCACCGATGCCCTGGGCATCCGCGTGGCCCGTCTCAGGCGTCCGCAGGAACTGCCGAGCGCCGGCTGGCGTGACGTCTTCCCGCATCGGAGCCTCGCCCTCGGTGTCACGTACGGGATCGGGCTGGCCGCCGGTTCCATGTGGCTGGCCGGACGCCTCCTCGACACCACCGTGCCCTGGTGGGTCTATGCGGCGGCGGCGCCGGCCGGCGGCTTCGCCGGTGCGCTGCGGCGGGGCCGTGGCGTGGAACTGGTCGCGAGATCCCCGCTGTCGATGATCACCGGCCTGCCCTCGCCCCGTCGGCCGCTGCCGCCGTTGGAGACCGAGACCCGGGCGCTCGGCCCCCGGGACGTGTGGCGGCACCACTCACGGCTGCTGCTGCCGCTGGGCCTGCTGAACGGCGTCGCCGTGGCGCTGTACTCGGGGTGCCTGGGGGTGCTCCTGCACGGCAGCGCGTCCTTCGGCGTGGCCATCGGCGTGGCGATCGGCAGCGGTTACGCCGTGCTGTCCGGCGTCCTCGGCAATCTCGCCGCAGCCACCGCTGCGACCGCCGTACAGCTCTCCGTGCGCGAGGGCACGCCCGTGCGGCTGATGGCCTTCCTGCACGACGCGCACCTGCGCGGTCTGCTGCGGGCGAGCGGGCCCGCGTACGAGTTCCGGCACCGCCGCCTCCAGGAGCGGCTGGCCCGCGAGCCGTAGCGGTCAGCCGGGAGCCGTGTCCTTCACCGGCTCCCGGCTGGTCCCGGCCGCCGCCCGGGCGGCCGGCCGGGCGCGCGGTCCCTGGAACAGGTACGACAGTCCGAAGCCCGCGGCGACCACCGCCGCGCCGCCCACCGCGTCCAGCACCCAGTGGTTGCCGGTGGCGATGATGGCCGAGACGGTGCACAACGGGTGCAGCAGGCCCAGGGCCTTCAGCCACCGCCAGGGGGCGATGACGGCGACGACCACACCGCACCACAGGGACCAGCCGAAGTGCAGGGACGGCATCGCCGCGTACTGGTTGGTCAGCGCGGTCAGGGTGCCGTAGTCCGGCTGGGAGAAGTCCTGGACGCCGTGCACGGTGTCGATCACGCCGAGCGTGGGCATCAGGCGCGGCGGGGCCAGCGGGAAGAGCCAGAAGCCGGCCAGGGCGAGCAGGGTGGCGAAGCCGAGGGAGGAGCGGGCCCAGCGGTAGTCGGCCGGGCGGCGCCGGTACAGGACGCCGAGAATGGTCAGCGGGACCACGAAGTGCAAGGACTCGTAGTAGAAGTCGAAGAACTCCCGCAGCCGGTCGGTCTTCACCACCGCGTGGTTGACGGCCCGCTCGATGTCGATGTGCAGGAAACGCTCGGCGTCGAGGACCAGTTGCCCGTGGTGCTCGGCCGTCGCCCGGCCCGCCGAGTTGCTGCCGCCGGTCGCGGCCAGCCGTACCTGCTGGTAGGCCGCGTAGGTGACGCGCAGCAGGAGCAGCTCCAGGAGCAGGTTGGGGCGGGTGGACACGCGGCGGAGGAAGGGCAGGAGCGGGACGCGGCGGAAGCGGGCCGGGGCCGGCGGGGCGTACTCCGTGGCGACCGGGACCTGGTAGTACGGCGAGGTCCGGGACAGGAAGGGCACGGCCGTGGCGGCGGCCAGGGCCGTGAGCAGCACGAGGTTGTCGCGCAGCGGGTAGAGCACCGCCATGTGCGGCAGCAGCATCTCCGTCCGGAGCGTGGTCACCAGCACCACGGCGACCGGCCAGACGAGGCGGTCCGAGGCCCGTTCGCCGACCCGGCCGACCACCGCGAGCAGTACCCACAGCAGCTGGTGCTGCCAGGTGGTGGGCGAGACTGCGACGGCGGCGCAGCCGGTGACCGCCACGGCGAGGAGGAGCTGGCCGTCGTGGGCGTAGCGGACCGCGCGGCGCAGGGCGAGCGCGGCGACGGCGGCGCCGAGCAGCAGGAAGAGGGCCGTCTCCGGCGGGCCGCCGACGCCGAGGCGGAGCAGGGCGCCGTGCAGGGACTGGTTGGCGAGGGCGTCGGCCTCGCCGCCGAGGCCAGCGCCCGCCATGTGGTGCACCCAGTAGGTGTGCGAGTCCTGCGGCAGGGCCGCCCAGGCGAGCGCGGTGCAGGCGGCGAAGGTGCCGGCCGTGGTGAGCGCGCCCCGGCGGCGGCCGGTGAACCACAGCAGCGGGATGAACAGCAGCACGGTCGGCTGGAGCGCGGCGGCCAGCCCCACGCACAGGCCGCTCGCCCGTTCCCCGCGTACGGCGAAGCAGCCGAGCAGGACGAGCAGCACCGGGAGGATGCTGGTCTGGCCGAGCCACAGGGCGTTGCGGACCGGCAGCGACAGCATGAGGAGGCTGACGGCGACCGGTGCGGCCAGCAGGGAGGTGCGCCGGCCGACCGGCTGGGGCAGCGCGCGGGCGGCGACCAGGCCGAGGGCGACCACCAGCAGCAGGCTGCCGAAGATCCAGCCCCAGCCGAGGGCGGTCTCCGCGGCGCGGGTGAGCGGTTTGAGGACCAGGCCGCCGAAGGGGGTGCCGGTGAACCGGGTGGAGTCGTAGATCGACCCGTTCACGTCCAGGACGCCCTCGGGGCCGACCCAGGTCTCCAGGTCGGTGAGCCGCTCGCCGCTCGGGGTGGTCAGGACGACGGCCGTCTGCCGTACGGCGAGTATCGCGGCCACCGCCCACAGGGCGAGCCGGACGGCGCGCAGCCGCGCGCCGGCTTCCGCCGGTCGTCCGCTGTGTCCCAGGTCCGCCACGCCTCGTCGGCCTCCCGCCCGGTTCGTCCCGCGCGCTCCTGCGCGCCGGTCTCCCTCCGCGGCCTGTCCGAGGCTCGCAGACCCCCGGGAAGAAGGACTTCGGTAAACCCCGCTTCGCCTGACATCCATCCACCTTTTGTCTGAAAGGCGACAGTCGGGGTGGGGCCGGTTGCCCGGTGGCGGCGCGACAAGGATCACACCGAGCAGCAGGAATGGCGCTGCGTGAGCGGGCAGACGTACCTGCGTATCCGCGTTTTTGCTGCACTCTGCACCTAAGTGCATACGACCCGTAAGGTACAGAACTCCCCCTATGGTCGTTTTTCGGCCCCGTCGTACGTCACCGCCGCCGTCCGGGTCCGCTCCTGTCCCCGTCGAAAGGTAGGCGAGCCCCGTTTTGGCGACCGTCACAGCCGTTGTCCCGCACCAGAAGACCCGGCGGGCCGCCACGGCCCACGACGTCACCGTCACCGATCCCGCGCTGGTCAAGCGCGCCGTGAAGGCGGCGGCGCTCGGCAACGCGATGGAGTGGTTCGACTTCGGTGTCTACAGCTACATCGCGGTGACCCTGGGCAAGGTCTTCTTCCCGTCCGGCAATCCGACCGCCCAGCTGCTGTCGACCTTCGGCGCCTTCGCGGCGGCCTTCCTGGTCCGCCCGCTCGGCGGCATGGTCTTCGGCCCGCTCGGCGACCGCGTGGGCCGGCAGAAGGTACTCGCCCTCACCATGATCATGATGGCGGCGGGCACGTTCGCCATCGGCCTGATCCCGTCGTACGCGACGATCGGCGTCGGCGCGCCGCTCCTGCTGCTGGCCGCCCGGCTGGTGCAGGGCTTCTCCACCGGCGGCGAGTACGCGGGCGCGTCCACGTTCATCGCCGAGTACGCGCCGGACAAGAGGCGCGGCTTCTTCGGCAGCTGGCTGGAGTTCGGCACGCTGGCCGGTTACATCGGCGGCGCGGGTCTGGTCACGGTCATGACGGCCCTCCTCTCCGCGGACGACCTCACGTCCTGGGGCTGGCGGATCCCCTTCCTGATCGCCGGTCCGATGGGCATCATCGGCCTGTACCTGCGGATGAAGCTGGAGGAGACCCCGGCGTTCGCCGCCGAGGTCGAGAAGGCGGAGGCCGCGCGGCCGAAGGTGCCGCTGCGCGAGATGGTCGCGGGCCAGTGGAAGTCCCTGCTGCTGTGCATGGGCCTGGTGCTGGTCTTCAACGTCACCGACTACATGCTGCTGTCGTACATGCCGAGCTACCTCACCAGCGAGCTGAAGTACGACGAGACGCACGGTCTGCTGGTCGTGCTCGGTGTGATGGTCCTGATGATGATCGTCCAGCCGTTCGCGGGCGCGCTGACCGACCGGATCGGCCGGCGTCCGGTGATCGCCGCGGGCTGCGCGGGCTTCCTGTTCCTGTCCGTCCCCGCGCTGCTGCTGATCCGCGAGGGCAGTCTGCTCGCGGTGGGGCTGGGCATGGGCGCGCTGGGTCTGCTGCTGGTCTGCTTCACGGCGGCCATGCCGGCCGCGCTGCCCGCGCTCTTCCCGACCCGGGTCCGCTACGGCTCCCTGTCCATCGGCTTCAACGTGTCCGTGTCCCTCTTCGGCGGTACGACTCCGCTGGTGGTGACGGCGCTGATCGGGGCGACGGGGAACATGATGATGCCCGCCTACTACATGATGGCCGCGGCTGTAGTGGGCGGTGTCGCGGTCTGGCGGATGTCGGAGTGCGCGGGACGACCGCTCCCCGGCTCGGCGCCGTCGGTCGAGGGCCGCTGAGCCTCGCGGGGGGGGGCTGGGTGCCGGGTTCGGTGAGGCATGAGCCGGTGAGCGGCGTGAGGCTTCCGGCCGGCTGCGGGGTGCGAGTGTCCTGTGGCCGGTCGCGCAGTTCCCCGCGCCCCTGGGGTGTCGCGGTGGCCGGCGCCCGCAGCGCGCCGTCGGTCGCGGCGATCCGCACCCGAGCCTTCCCTCCGCACCCGAACCTTCTCTCCGCACCCACACCCACCACCCGCGCCCGCGCACTGGATCTGCACCGCGGGGACGCCCCACCCCCACTGCCGCCAGGAACCGATCTCACACAGGTGCCGTCTCCTGACCTGTGACTCGTGTCCGGATACTCAGCGTCGTACTCGCACTGCTCGGCATACAAGCCGGCTGGCTGATGGCGCCGGCCTATGCATGCGGCTGCGGGGCCATGGTTCCCGATCCGGCCACCAGGATCGCCGTGTCCGGTGAGCAGTCGGTGGTCCGCTGGGACGGCCGGCAGGAGCAGATCGTGATGCGGCTGACCGTCGGCGGCAGTGCCCGGCACGCCGCCTGGATCATGCCGGTACCGCACCGGGCCACCGTCCGCCTCGGCGACCCGGCCCTCTTCGACCAGCTGGCCGAGGCCGTCGCCCCGGTCCACCGCACCCGGTACCACTTCTGGCCGCGCAACGGCGACTGGCCCTTCGACGACCGGGACACGGCCGGCGAGAGCGCGCTGCCGGGTGCCGGCACCGGGGGCGTCGGCGTCGTCGGCCGCCAGCGGCTCGGCTCCTTCGACGTCGCCCGGCTGACCGCCACCGACCCGGCCGCCCTGGCCGACTGGCTGCGCGAGCACGGCTTCCCCCTGCCCGCCCGGCTGAAGACCGCCCTCCAGCCCTACGTCGACCGGCACTGGGAGTACGTCGCCGTCCGCCTCGCCCCCGACACGCGCGGCACCCCGCTCGGCGGCGCCCTCGACCCGCTGCACCTCACCTTCGCCGCCGACCGCCCGGTCTACCCGATGCGCCTGTCCCGGCTGGCCGGCACCCCGCAGTCGCTCGGTCTGTACGTCCTCGCCGCGCACCGCATGGAGACCCGTACGACGATCGGCGGCCACCGGCCCGAGGTGCTCTTCGCGGGACGGGTGGGCGTGCGGCGGGGCGCCCTGGGGAAGCTGGCCGCCGACACCCCTTATCTGACCGCGCTCACCCAGGACTTCCCGGATCCCTCCCGCATCTCCGGCGACCACGAACTGCGCCGGGCCGCCGCCGACACACCGGTGCAGCAGGTGATCTACGACGACGAGCTGCGCCGGGTCGCGGGCATCCCGGCCTGGGCGCTGACGGTCGGCGGCACCCCGGCCGCCGTCGTCGCGGCCGCCGCGCTGATCGCCCTGCGGCGCTCGCGACGGCCGGTGACTCCGCCGCCGCCGGTCTCCCCGCCCGCGCCGCTCGGCTGAGATCATCGGAGCGGGCCGGGCGGAACAGCCTCCGCATGACACTCGGGAAAGGCAGCAGGCGCTATGAGCGGGTCGCAGCTCTGGGACGACGTAGACGACTACTTCATCAGCCACCTCTCACCGGACGACGAGGCACTGCGGGCCGCCCTGCGGGACAGCGAGACCGCCGGTCTGCCCCCGATCGCGGTCACGGCCGCGCAGGGCAAGTTCCTCCAGCTGCTCGCCCAGGTGCAGGGCGCCCGGCACATCCTGGAGATCGGCACGCTCGGCGGGTACAGCACGATCTGGCTGGCCCGTGCGCTGCCCGAGGACGGCAGGCTGATCTCGCTGGAGTACAGCGCCAAGCACGCCGACGTCGCCACCCGGAACATCGCCCGCGCGGGCCTGGAGCGGATCGCCGAGGTGCGGGTCGGCCCGGCCCTGGAGTCGCTGCCCAAGCTCGCCGACGAGAACCCGGCCCCCTTCGACCTGGTCTTCATCGACGCCGACAAGGCCAACAACGAGCACTACGTGGAGTGGGCGCTGCGGCTCACCCGGGCCGGCAGCCTGATCGTCGTGGACAACGTGGTGCGCGGCGGCCGGGTGATCGACGCGGGCAGCGCCGAGCCCGACGTGGTCGGCACCCGGGCCGCGATCGAGCTGATCGCCGGCCACCCGCGGCTGAGCGGTACGGTGCTCCAGACGGTCGGCGGCAAGGGCTACGACGGCTTCGCCCTGGCCCGGGTGCTCGGCTGAGCGGAACCCCGTGGTTCACAGCTCGTGGTAGAAGCCGACGTTGACGCTGCGCGGCGCGGTGCGGTCCTGGACGACGATCTCGCCGGACCCGCCGTGCGGCAGCGGCACGGTCGCGCCGTAACCGACGGGCTGCGTGTACTGGCCGGCACTGAGCCGGACCTCGGACGCCGGGTCCGGCTGGGAGCCGCGCAGCCAGGTCAGCTGCCAGCCGCCGTCCGGGCCGCACACGAACTCCAGGTGTACGCGGGAGATGAACAGCCAGTCCTCCGGGGTGGCCAGCCGGCACAGTGCCGCGTCGCGGCCGACCCGCAGCACGGCGCCGGGCTCGCTGGGCGCCTCGGCCATCGTCATCCCGGCCGTGGCGCCCTCGTCCGCCCCGGAGACGGCGGCCATGGTGAGTTCGAGCACGTGCGCTCCCCCTGAAACGTCCCTGTGCGGTGGGCGGATCGCCGTACCGCCGCCGAATGATAAAACGCCCGGCAGGGCCGCGTCCGGCACAATGGGTCCATGACCGAGCGAAAGCCACCGGGCGTGCCGTTCGAGTCCTGGGTGGACAAGCAGATCCGTGACGCGCAGGGGCGCGGGGAGTTCGACCGGCTGCCGGGTGCGGGGCGGCCGCTGCCCGCGGAGGTCGACTCCACCTACGACGAACTGTGGTGGGTCAAGCGGAAGATGGTGCGTGAGGGACTGGCCGTGCTGCCGCCCGCGCTCGCGCTGCGCAGGGAGGCGGAGGACGCGCTGGCGGCGGCGTACGCGGCGCCCTCGGAGCGGATCGTCCGGAAGATCATCGAAGAGGTCAACGTCCGGATCAGGGACATGATGTTCAGGCCGCCGCCCGGTCCGCCGCTGGGGAAGAAGCCGTACGACGTGGAACAGGTCGTACGCGAGTGGCGGCAGCGCAGGGCTGCCGCCACCGGGAACGTGCCGGGGTCAGCCGTGTAGCAGGCGTCCGGCCAGGTCGCGGTAGTCGCGCAGGGCGAGCCGCAGTTGCTCGGTGTCGGTGGTGGCGCCGGGGCCGCTTTCCTCGCCGCCCTCCCAGGACATCCGCAGGGTGCGGCGGCGCCGGGTCACGGCCTCGCCGAACCGCGCGGCGATCTCCTCCAGCGCCCGGTCGGCCTGCTCGACGGCCTGCCGGGGTTCGTCCACGAAGTCGGCGGTCACCCGGCGTATCCGCTCCTCCCACCGCTCGGTCTCCTCCTGGGCCAGCAGGGGCGCACCGGCGCCGGAGGGGGCGGGGGCGGTCCGTCCGCCGGGCGGCGCCGGCCAGCTGTCGGGTCCCGGGGACTCGGTGCCGCCTTTCTCGCGTCCGGTGACCTCGCCGGGTGACGGCGCGCCCAGTCCGTTGTCGGGCATCCGGTCCTCCTCCGAGATCGCCGACCGCTCCGTCCGGTGACTGCCGACGAACCCCTCGTCGATACCGGCCCCCATCTCCTCCGTCCCCGGCCGCAGTCCTTCCGTGCCGTGCCGCTCCGCGGCCCCCTCGGGCGTGCCGGCGGGCCCCGGCGGTCGCTGCGGCGTGTCCTGCGGGCTGCGGTCGTCGCCGGTCAGCCCTTCCCGTCCGGGCCCGGCCGATCCCCGCAGCCGCCCGGCACCGGCCCCGGAGTCCGCCGGCCGGCTCGCGTCCGCACCGGCCCCGGTCTCCGGGGCGAAGCGGCCCGTGCCGCCGCCCGCTCCGGGCTCCCGGGCGGGCCGGCCCGGACCGGGCGGCGGTTCCCCGGGCAGCCGTTCCTCCGGGCGCGGTGCGCGTGGCGTGCGGTGGCCCGGGGCGGCGTCGCCCGGGGACCACTCGTCCGTCGCCGCGCGTTCGCCCTCGTACGCCGGCCCTCGCCGGCCGGCCGTCGTCGCCTCGTCCCCCGGCCGACGGGTGAAGCGCCCCTCGGGGTGTTCGTCGGTGCCGGAGTCGTACGTCCTGTCCGACATGGCGCTCAGCTCTCCTTCGGTCGGCTCCGGTGGAGGGACCACGGTGCGTGCGAGCGGGTTCCGGCGGAAGCCGCCGGGCGGCCCGGGCCGGAGGGGGCCCGGTGCCGGCCGGGCTCCGCGCTGGTCAGGTCGTCGAAGAGGGCGCGCGCGCCGAGCAGTGCCGCGCGCAGTTCCTCGGTGTCGCCGCCGGCGCCCGCGCCGGCCGCCCGGTGCACCCGCCGGTAGCCGTCGACGTGGTCGGCGTGGTGCACGGACAGCGCGGCCAGCTGTTCCTCGTAGCGTCCGCCGTCGGGGTAGCCGCGCTCGGCGGCGAGCTCCGCGAGCAGCCGGTCGGCCTCGGTCACGGCCTCGCGCGGAGCGTCGACGAAGTGTTCCTGTACGGCCGTCCAGCGCTCCGCGTACCGCTGCCGCGCGGTCCCGTCCAGCGGCCGTTCCCGCAGGTCGCCGTGGCGTTCCACGCGCTCGGCCAGCTCCCGCTCGGCGGCCTTGGTGTCCCCGTCGTGCAGGGCCACGGCCCGCTCGTACTCGGGCCCGAAGCGCCGCTTCAGGCTCGGCCCGCCGCGTCCTTTGCGGCTCCGCAGGAGCAGGGCGGCCGCACCGACGACCACGATCGCCGCGATCACGATCAGCAGAATGATCAGCCCTGTGGACATGATTGCCTTCCGATCGGACCGGCCCCACTGGCCGGTTCTCCCTTCGGGTGACCCGGAACCGGGCGCACAAACGGCCGCGCCGGAGCCGCCGGCGCGGCCGCCCGGCGGGCACCCCGCACGCATCGCGGCACCCCGCAACTCGGTTGCGGCGGGTGCGGGGCGCCTCCCGACAATGGCCCGCATGACATGGACGATCACTCCGGAGCCGTACGACTCCCCGGCCGCCGAAGCGCTGTGGCGGGCCTACTACACGGAGGTCAGCGACCGCTGGTACCTGCTGCACGAGGGGCGCCGCACCGACCCGGCGGAACTGGAGCGGGAGATCGCGGCGCACACCGGGGCCGACCTCGCCCCGCCGACCGGGCGGTTGCTCGTCGCCCGGTACAACGGCACCCCGGCCGGTTCGGCGGGCGTACGGCTGCTGGACGCGGACACCGCCGAACTGACCCGGGTCTTCGTGCTGCCGGGGCTGCGCGGTCTGAAGGGGGCCGTCCACCTGGTGTCCGCCGCCGAACTGGCCGCCCGTCTGCTGGGCGCCCGCCGGATCGTCCTCGACACCCGCAGCGACCTGGTCGAGGCCCGCGCGCTGTACGCCCGCCTCGGTTACACCGAGACCGGCCCGCACAACGACGACGTCCACGCCGAACACTGGTTCCGCAAGGAGCTGGGACGGGCCGAGCCCGCCGGCCCGCCCGGCCGGGACTGCCCCGTCGGCCACTCCTGACCCGTCGGCCGCCCCGACCCGTCGGCCACAACCTTCAACCGCCCCCGGCGCGTCAGCCGGCCCTGGCGACCGTGCCGCTCTCGTGCGGGCGTTCCCGTTCGGCGCCGCACAGTTCACCGGTGAGTTCCCGGACCAGCCGGCTCAGGTCGGCCGGGCGGTCGGGCCGCCACCAGTCGCCGAGCAGGTCGCCCAGGGACTCCTCGCGGGCCGTGGCGAGCCGCTCGGCGACCTCGCGGCCGGTGTCGGTCAGGACCAGGTCCAGGCCGTGGCGCTCGGCGAGCCGGCGTTCCTCGACCTGGCGGGCCGCGGCCATCACCGCCTGGAGCGGGACGGGACTGCGCTCGGCCAGCACCGCCGGTTCGACGGAGCCGTAGCGGCGGATGCGCAGGAGCAGCCAGCTCGCGGCGGGCAGCAGGTCGTAGCCGGCCCGTTCGGTGATCTTCCGGTAGATCTCCCGGCGGCCCTCACGGGTGCCGAGCACGGACAGGGCCCGGCACACCTCGTCGTAGGAGGAGCGCTCGACGGGGTTGGGCGGGATGGTCTCGGAGACGTCCGGCGCGGTGACCGAGCCGCGCAGCCGGTCCTCCTTGAGGAACCAGGCCAGCAGGAAGCCGAGCAGGGCCACGGGCGCGGCGTAGAGGAAGACGTCGGTGATGGAGCTCGCGTAGGCGTGCAGGGCCGCCGGCCGCAGCGCGGGCGGCAGTACGGCGATGCCCCGCGGGTCGGCCTGCAGCGTGTCGGCGCTCACGCCGGGCGGCAGGCGTACGCCCCGGAAGGCGGCGGTGAGCTGGTCGCCGAGGCGGCTCGCGAAGACCGTGCCGAAGATGGCCACGCCGAACGCGGCGCCGATGGAGCGGAAGAAGGTGGCGCCGGAGGTGGCGACGCCGAGGTCCTCGTAGGAGACGGCGTTCTGCACGATGAGGACGAGGACCTGCATGACCAGGCCGAGGCCCAGGCCGAAGACGAAGAAGTAGACGCTCGTCTCGGCGGTCGTGCTGGTCTCGTCCAGCCGGTGCAGCAGGAGCAGCCCGAAGGCGGTGACGGCGGTGCCCGCGATCGGGAACACCTTCCAGCGGCCGGTGCGGCTGACGATCTGCCCGGAGACCGTGGAGGCCAGCAGCAGCCCGAACACCATCGGCAGCATGTGCACGCCGGACAGGGTCGGGGAGACGCCGTGCACGACCTGGAGGAAGGTCGGCAGGTAGGTCATCGCCCCGAACATGGCGAAGCCGACGATGAAGCTGATCACGGCGGCCAGGGTGAAGGTGCGGATGGAGAACAGCTTCAGCGGCAGCACCGGTTCGGCGGCGCGGCGCTCCACGGCGACGAAGGCGAGGGCGAGCAGGACGCCCAGCACGGCGAGGCCGATGATCCGGGCCGAGTCCCAGGCCCAGGTGGTGCCGCCGAGCGAGGCGACCAGCACCAGGCAGGTGGCGACGGCGGCGATCAGGAACGTCCCCGCATAGTCGATGGCGTGCCGGGCGGTGCGGCGCGGGATGTGCAGGGCGGTGGCGATCACGGCGAGCGCGACCACGCCGACGGGCAGGTTGACGTAGAACACCCAGCGCCAGCTCAGATGCTCGGTGAACAGGCCGCCGAGCAGCGGGCCGAGCACGCTGGTGGCGCCGAACACGGCCCCGAACAGCCCCTGGTAGCGGCCGCGTTCGCGAGGCGGCACGATGTCCCCGACGATCGCCATGGACAGCACCATCAGCCCGCCGCCGCCCAGGCCCTGCACCGCCCGGAAGGCGATCAGCTGGGGCATGTCCCGCGCCATGCCGCACAGCGCCGAGCCGATCAGGAAGATCACGATGGCGGTCTGGAACAGCCGCTTGCGCCCGTACTGGTCGCCGAGCTTGCCCCACAGCGGGGTGGCGGCGGTCGAGGCCAGCAGATAGGCGGTGACGACCCAGGACAGGTGCTCCAGGCCGCCGAGGTCGCTCACGATCGTCGGCAGCGCGGTCGACACGATGGTCTGGTCGAGCGCGGCCAGCAGCAGCCCGAGCAGCAGGGCGCCGATCGGTACCAGCACGCTGCCGGGAACGTGTTCCCCGCCGCCCACGCCCTTCGCCGTGCCGTGCGTGTCCAAGGCCATCGGGACCTCCAGGGACTCGGGTGGACCTCTTCCATCGTGGTCGTACTCACCACTTATGGCCTGTCGAGTCGTGCGCGGGCGGCGGAGATCCCCTTAATCTCGGAAGTTCCGAGGGGAGGGGGCGGACGTGACGGTTCCCGAGGGGAGGGCGGACGTGACGGTTCCCAGGGGGAGGGGGCGGACGTGACGGTTCCCAAGGGGAGGGCGGACGTGACGGTTCCCAAGGGGAGGGCGGACGTGACGGTTCCCGAGGGGAGAGGGCGGACGTGACGGGGAGACGGGGGACCACGTGCCCGGAGTGCGGGACACCGAGGGGGCCGGACAGCACGCCGTCGTGCGACTGCACCGAGCGGGCCGCCGAGGCACTGCGCGAGACACGGACGGCCGAGGCGGCAGCGGCGGAGGACTTCGATCCGCTGCGCATACGGCCCTACGTCGAGGCCCCGCCCCCGGCCACCGGCCCCCACCGGGCCGGACCACCCCGGCCGCCGGACGGGACACCGCGCCCGCCACGCCCCTCACCGGCAACCGCCCCGGCGGAACCGGCAACCGCCCCGGCGGAACCGGCAGACCCGGCGGAACCGACCGGCCCGGCGGAACCGGCAGACCCGGCGGAACCGGCCGGCCCGGCGGAACCGGCAGACCCGGCGGAACCGGCCGGCCGGGCCCAGCCGGCGACTTCGACCGCTCCGACCGGGGCGGCTTGGACCGCTCCGACCGCCGATCCGGGAAACGATCCGGGAGCCGGTCCGGGAGCCATGGGGCGCGCGTCGGACGGGGCAGGCGCCGGGGAGTCCCGGAGGCGTCGTTCCCGTCGTTCCCGTCGTTCCCGTCGCACCGTGCTGGTGGCCGTCGGCGGCCTGGGGGCCGCTGCCCTTGCGGTGGCCGGCTTCGCGGTGCTCTCCTACCAGGGGCCGGCCCGGGAGCGGACGGCGCAGGAGGTCCGGGAGCGCATCCCGGACGCGACCGGCACGGCGCCCGCCTCGGCGACGGCACCGGCGGCGGCACCGCCGGGCACGCCCCGCGTGCCGGTGCGGACACCCGCCGCATCGGCGGACCCGAGCCCGTCCGCCGGCAGCGCGTCACCCTCGCCGAGCCCCACACCTTCGGCCACCGCCTCCCGCGCCGCCTCCCCGGGCCCGTCCGCGACGGCCTCCGCGACCCCGGGCGCCACGCCCGGGGCGGCTGCGGTCCTGCGGCTCGGCGACACCGGCCCGGAGGTCACGGAACTCCAGCAGCGGCTCAAGCAGTTGAACCTCTACGGCGACCAGGTCGACGGCGTCTTCACCCGCCCCCTGCAGGACGCCGTGCGCAATTACCAGCTGGCCCGGGGCGTCCGGGGCGACGACCTGGGCACGTACGGCGCGGCGACACGAAGAAGCCTGGAGGCGGAGACGGCGGAACCGTGACCACGACGGGCCTGTGACGACGACGGCACCGGGACGAGGACGGGACCGGGACCACGAGGGGCCTGTGACGACGGCGGACCCGTGACGGCGCCGCTAGCCGATGTGCAGCCGGACCGTGCCGTCGGCCCGCGCCTCGACCCTCACGTGGGTGAGGTCCGGTACGACGGCGTCGGGACCGTGGAATCCGGCGCGGGGCCCGACGCCCACCACCCGCATCCCCGCGGCGCGCCCCGCCGCGATCCCCGCACCGGAGTCCTCGAAGACGACGCAGTCGGCCGGGTCGACACCCAGCTCGGCGGCGCCCTTGAGGAAGCCCTCGGGGTCGGGCTTGCTCGCGCCCACCGACTCGGCGGTGATGCGGACCTCGGGCAGGGGCAGCCCCGCGGCGTTCATGCGGGCGGTGGACAGGGCGACGTCGGCGGAGGTCACCAGGGCGTGCGGGAGCCCGCGCAGCGCGGCGAGGAAGGCGCTCGCGCCGGGTATCTCGACCACGCCGTCGGTGTCGGCGGTCTCCTCGGCGAGCATGCGGGCGTTGTCGGCGAGGTTCTGCTCCACCGGCCGGTCCGGCAGCAGGACGGCCATGGAGGCGTGCCCCTGCCGCCCGTGCACCACCTTCATCACCTCGTCGCCGTCCAGTCCGTGCCGCTCGGCCCAGCCGCGCCAGATGCGCTCGACCACGGCGTCCGAGTTGACGAGGGTGCCGTCCATGTCGAGCAGGAGGGCACGGGCGGTCAGGACGGCGGGTGTGGCGGTGGCCGGCATCGGCAGCTCCATAGGCGAAGGACCCCGAGGTCACAGGGACAAGGCGGCCCCGCCCGCCGGTCAGGGAAAACGGGCGGGAGCCACTTTGTTTCTCCACGGTACAAAACCTGGGGGCTCATCGCCACCACCCACGGCGAGTGTTCATCCGCCGTTCGGCTCAGCCCCGCACGGCCTCCCACAGGCTCCACACACCGAGCCCCAGCATCAGCAGCGCCGCGATCTGCGTGATCAGCCGCAGCGGAACCCTCTTCATCAGGGCCTTTCCGCCGACGATGCCGAGTCCGGCGACGGCCCACAGGGCCAGCACGGCGCCGAGCCCGACGGAGACCGGGTCGTCGTAGCGGGCGGCGAGGTTGGCGGTCATGATCTGGGTGAGATCGCCGAACTCGGCGACCAGGATGAGCATGAACCCGGTGCCGGCCACCTTCCAGAAGGACTGGTCGGCGGGCTTCTTGATCTCTTCCTCGTCCTCACCCTTCTTCAGCAGCAGCATCGCGGCGCCGCCGAGGAAGAGCACGCCGGTGAGGGCGTGCACGATCTGCTGCGGCAGCAGGGTCAGCACGCTGCCGGCCGCGACGGCGAGCACGACGTGCAGCAGGAAGGCCGCGGCGACGCCCGCGAAGACGTACGAGGCGCGGTAGCGGGTGCCGAGGACGAGCCCGGCGAGCGCGGTCTTGTCCGGCAGTTCGGCGAGGAAGACGACGCCGAAGACGAGCGCCGTCACGGTGATGCTGAGCAAGGTTCCTCAATCGGTCGGGGCTGCCCGCCGAGAGTGCGGTACGTCACGCGATGACACCTCGGCACGGCAGCGCACTCGGCGCCCGCACCAGGGGGTGCGGGCGTGCACTGCTTACCGAAGGTCTCGCTGGCGATCCCGTATGGGATCGCCTCCGGGCGCCGGCTCAGGCTCGCTGAGCAGTATGTCGACGGTCCGGCGAAGAGCTACTCCCCTTCTGCGCTCCCCATCGTAAGGGATGTGAAAGTTCCGCCGTCAACCTTGTCGTGACATGGTCACGTCACTAAGTTCTTACCGGGCGCTCACCCGCCGGCCACACGGCACCGCGAGCATTCCCTCGCTCGCGCTTCAACACCCCCACCCCACAAGGGAGTTCACGCATGCCGAAGATCTACGCGCGTCGACGGACGGGCATTCTCGCGGTGCTCACCGGCCTGATGGCCTCCGCCGCCCTGGTCAACGCCCCGAGCGCCTCGGCCGCGCTCCCCACCCCGGTCAGCGCCACCACCGCGCGCACCTACCTCTCCCAGCTCACCGTGGCCACCGAAAACCGCACCGGCTACAGCCGCGACCTCTTCCCGCACTGGATCACCATCAGCGGCACGTGCAACACCCGCGAGACGGTCCTCAAGCGGGACGGCACGAACGTCGTCACCGACTCCTCGTGCGCCTCGACCAGCGGCAGCTGGTACTCCCCCTACGACGGCGCCACCTGGACCGCCGCATCCGACCTCGACATCGACCACCTCGTCCCGCTGGCCGAGGCGTGGGACTCCGGGGCGAGCAAGTGGACCACCGCGCAGCGGCAGGCGTTCGCCAACGACCTGACCCGGCCGCAGCTGATCGCCGTCACCGACGACGTCAACCAGGCCAAGGGCGACCAGGACCCGGCCACCTGGATGCCGTCCCAGTCGACGTACCGGTGCACGTACGTCCGCGCCTGGGTGCAGGTGAAGTACTACTACAACCTCTCGGTGGACTCGGCCGAGAAGAGCGCGCTGACGAACTACCTGGCCGCCTGCTGAGACACGCGCGGTCGCCGTGGGGCCCGGGGCCGTGCGGCGACCGCGGGCCGTCACGGCCGCCCGCGCCGGCCCGGCGGAGCGCCTCAGGAGGCCGGACGCCGGCGCACCAGGAAGCCCGCCGCCGCGCCCGCCGCGAACAGCGCGGTCACCGAGACGCCCGTGGCGAGCCAGGTGGCGCCCAGCCACTGGGCGCCGTAGTAGCCGAGGGCCACGCTGTAGGCGGCCCAGGACAGGCCCGCCAGGGCCGACCAGGGCAGGAACTCGCGGACGCGGCGATGGGCGGCACCGGCGCAGAAGGAGACGACCGAGCGGCCGGCCGGGGCGAAGCGGGCGAGCACGACCAGCGCGCCGCCGCCCCGCGCGAGCGCCTCGCCGAGACGTTCCTGCGCGGTGGTCAGCCGTCGCGAGCGGGCTATCGCCCGGTCCAGCCGCTTCCCGCCGCGCCAGGCCAGCCGGTAGGCCACCATGTCGCCGAGGACCGAGGCGGTCGCCGCGGAGAGGATCAGCGCCAGGATGTCCGGCACCTCCTGCGCGACCTGGCCCGCCGCCGCGCCGGTACCGGCCGCCGCCGCCGTGCCGGCCGTGATGACGAGCACGCCGCTCGGCAGCACCGGCAGGAACACGTCGAGCAACACCGACACGGCCACCACGGCATAGATCCACGGGCCGGCCGCAAGCCACCCCACGCTCTCGAACACGACGACTCCCGTCACTCCCCCGTTGACAGCCATACAGCGTACGCCGGGGGTGTGACAGGAGCTTCGCGGGGGGTTCGTGAGGCGATTACAGCGCGTTCACGAATCAGGCCGTGCCGCGGGGTCGCGACGTGCGGGTCAGGCCGCGGCGGGCGCCTGCTCCGAGGCGGACGCGCCGTCCGCCGTCGCACGCCGGGCCAGCAGCCGGTCCAGGCCGAAGGCGCCGGATCCGGTGAAGACCAGCAGGAAGAACGCCCAGCAGAACAGGGCCGACAGCTCGCCGCCGTTCTGGATCGGCCACAGCGCGGCCTGCTGGTGGACGTCGAAGTAGGCGTACGCCATCGAGCCGGAGGCGATCAGCGCGGCACCGCGGGTGCCGAGGCCGAGCAGGACCAGGCCGCCGGCGACCAGCTGGATCACCGCCGCGTACCAGCCGGGCCAGGTGCCGGTCTCCACCGTGCCGCCGTCGGTGCCCGCGGCACCGCCGAGGACGCCGAAGAGGGAGGCCGTGCCGTGCACCGCGAAGAGCAGGCCGACGACGATGCGGAAGAGTCCGAGGACATAGGGCTGAGCGGTGTTGAGGCGTGCGGACATGAAGGATCGCTCCTGTTCGGTGACGGTCGGGCCGCCCGGGGACTGGGCAGGCCCGTCGTGGGGACAGCGGTACCGAAGGGAGCACCAGGTTAGGGGCACCTAATCATTACTTGCAAGTTCAACATCCGACCGGACCGGCGGCGGCTCCGCCCGGCCGGACTCCCACCGGGGTCGGTCGATACATCCCCGCCACGGCCGCCCCGCACACCAACCACTGGGATTCCGGGGACTCATGACGGTAAGTCAGATGAACGGGCGCACGGCGCGGCCGGTGCTGTACGCCGTCGCGGGCGGACCGAGCCGGCGTTCACGTGCGCCGCTCACCCCTGGCGGGCCGCCCCCGCACCTCCAGCCCGCCGAGCAGTTCCGCGGTGGCCTGCGCCACCGCCTCCACCGCCCGGTCGAAGACCTCGCGGTTGTGGGCGGCGGGGGCGCGGAAGCCCGAGATCTTGCGTACGTACTGCAACGCGGCCGCGCGAATGTCCTCGCCCGTGGCCTCTTCGGGCAGCGCGGGCGGGCGCAGCGTCTTGATGCTCCGGCACATGGGACAAGTCTGGCGCACACCGCCGCCCCCGCGCCGGTCGTACCGCTGCCGGACGGCGTCGGACACCTCGCGCCGCGCCGCGGGTCGCGGCGGTACCGGCGCCCGGCCACTCGTCCGGCTGAATCCGACCCGAAGCGGACGGTCCGCCTCGCCTTCCGAAATCGAACAGGCGTAGCATTGCCGCGTGGGTACGACCTATGAATTCCCCAGTGACCTCCTCGCCGGTCAGGAGGAGCTGCATCAGGTCCGGGCCGAGCTGTCGGCCCTGCTCAAGCGGCTGCCCTGGTCGGTCGAGCCGATGGACGGCTTCAGCGACGACAACGGCTGGCGCAAGGTGGAGCGGCCCGCCTCCCCCGGCTGGACGGAGGACGAGCAGGCCGAGGTGGAGAAACTGCGGCGCCGCGAACACGAACTCGCGGTGTTCGTCAGCACGCACCGCTTCTGGTCCGAGACGGCGGCGGCCGACCGCATGGAGGCCAGGAGCCGGCTGAAGCACGCCCATGAGGCGGCGGAGCAGGGGTAAGGGCACGAGAACGGCCCCTCGGAGATGACTCCGAGGGGCCGGATCTGTGGGCGCGGACGGTTTCGAACCGCCGACATCCTGCTTGTAAGGCAGGCGCTCTACCCCTGAGCTACGCACCCGGGACAGGTCGACAGCCTACATCGCCCGGTGGGCTGCCCCGCAATCCGGAGACCGGGCGTTCCCCGGACGGGAACGTCACGGCGGCCGCGGCGAACTGACCGGCTCGTGTCCTCGTCTTCGACGGGTGGGAGAATGACACCACCCAGGGCGGATCACAGCACGGGAGAGGGATGTGACGGCGACACCGGGCACGCCAGCGACGCAGCCGTACCCGCCGCCGTCCGCCCCGGGGCCCCGGCGCGGGCACCCGGCCCTGCGCGACGCCCTCGTCCTGCTGACCCTGCCGGTGCTGGCCGCGCCCGTGCTGGCCGCCGCGTTCGCCGGCGGCGGCACCCGGCGCTGGTTCGGCGGGCGGGCGGAGAGCCAGCGGGCCGAGGCACAGGCCGCGAAGGACGCCGCCGCGTCGGCGTTCTACGAACTCGACACCGCCCAGCGGGACCTGCGCATCTCCATCGAGACCATCACGGCGGTGGACGACTCCCCCGCCGCCCGGCGCGCCGTCTCCGGCTTCGAGGCACTCGGGCGCCGCATCGACGAGGCCAGCCGGCGCTACATCGAGGCCGTCGACGCCCACGACCTCGACCGGGACGACCTGGAGGCCGGCACGGCCGCCCGGGCGCGTACCGAGCTGACCGCGGCCAAGGACGAACTGCTCGGCGTCCGGCAGGAACTGGACGGGTTCGCGGACTCGCTCGCCCCGCTGCTGGACAAGGCCGAGACCCGGCTGGCGCGGCTGGCGCCCGCCGTGGAGCGGGCCCGGCAGTCGCTGCTGGCCGCGAGCAACGCGCTGGACGCCGTCCGGGAGAAGGGCCTCGGCGGGGACGATCTCGCCGCGCGGCTGGCGGCCCTGTCGCCGGAACTGACCAAGCTGAACCAGGGCGCCGGGCAGCACGGCGTGCAGCCGACGCTGGAGCGGGCCGAGCGGGTCCAGCGGGAGGCCGGGGCGATCCGGGCCGAGGCCGAGCGGCTGCCCGAGCAGGCCGCCGAGATCGATCACCGGCTGGTGTCCCTGCGTACCCGTGCGCAGGCGCTGACCACCCGGACCGGGCAGGTGGAGCCGGTGCTCAGCGAGCTGCGCCGGCGGTTCGCCGCCGCCTGCTGGCAGGACCTCCAGCCGGTGCCCGCGCAGGCCGCGGAGAACGTACGGCAGGCCGAGCTGAAGCTCCGGGAGGCGCAGGCGGCCCGGGACGCCCGGCGCTGGCCGGACGCCGTCTCACTGCTGTCGACCGTACGGGCCCTGCTGAACGCCACCGACGAGGCCGTGTCGGCGGCCGGGGACCGCCTGGCCCGGCTGAACGCCGTGCAGAAGGACCCGCAGGCCGAGATCGAGCGGACCCGGTTCGCGATCCGGGACGCCCAGCGGCTGGCCATGACGGGGCGTACGACCCCCGACCCGCGGCACGCCCGGCCGCTGGACGACGCGGTGGCCCGGCTGGAGCGGGCGATCGGCACCCTGGAGGGCCGGCACCCGGACTACTGGCACTTCCTGACCGAGACCGAAGGGGTGCGGCGGACGGTGGCACGGGTGGTCACGCAGATCCGCGAGGAGCGCGGCGCCGGGCACTGAGCCGTGTGAGCTGTGCGTGTTGCCGGGTGGGGCGCGGCAGGCGGATATTGATGAGGACGGATGGCCTCCGCTAGCGCCCGAGGGAGGCGGATATGGCCACACACGCAGTGCACAGGAGAGACGCCGACGAACGGCGCGGGATCCGGCTGGACGACCACCTGCCGGTCGACCACCGGCTGAACACGGTCTACCGGATCGGCGCGGGCCTGATCGGCACGTTCCTCGTCGTCTTCGGCATTCTCGGCGTGATCGACCACATCGGCTTCTTCAGCACCGGCGGTGACACCGTCGCCGGCCTGAACACCAACGGCGCGCTCAGCGTGCTCTCGATCTGCATCGGCGCGTTGCTGCTGGTGGGCATGGTGATCGGCGGGAACTTCGCGTCGACCCTGAACATGGTCCTCGGCGTGCTGTTCCTGCTGAACGGCTTCCTGTTCCTCGGCCTGCTGGACACCGGCAGCAACTTCCTGGCCTTCAAGCTCCAGAACGTCTTCTTCAGCTTCATCGTGGGGCTGCTGCTGATGACCTTCGGCATGTACGGCCGGGTCGGCCACGCCCTGCCGCACGACAACCCGTACTGGCGGGCCCGCCACCCCGAGCCCTCCCCGCGGGAGCAGCGGATGCTCCAGGAGAAGCGGGAGGAACCGGAGCAGCGGCGCATCCAGCCGGACCGGGGTCAGGTCCTGTAGGCGTAGAACGCCGAGGTCGGGTACGAGGCGACCAGGCTGGCCACCGACCTGTTGTAGGTGTTGGTCGAGTGGTAGCTCACGTACGGCACGCCCCGGCGGTCCCGGTAGGTGACGATCATCGTGTGGTCCTTGGACCCGTCCCGGTTGAAGTCCATCTGGAGCACGTCACCGAGGTCCATCTGGTAGACGTTGGCCAGGTTGGTGGCCCGCTTCGAGGACAGGGCGAACCAGGAGAACTCGTTGACACCGACGAACGAGTCCGACTGGATGTCGGAGTTGCCGAACCACTTGTGGAAGTCGTACGTGTAGCCGGGTACGTGCTTCCAGCCGCCCGCCTTCAGGGCCTGGCTGACGAAGTTGGTGCAGTCGCCGCCGGCCCCCTCCCCGTTGAAGTCCGGGTAGGCCGGGTTGTAGTTGTTCCAGTACTTCTGCGCGTACGCGACCATGGCCTTGTAGTCGTAGCCGGTCGCGGAGAAGTTCTTCGCGCCGGCCGGCGCGGGCCAGGAGGTGGACGCGCGGGTCGCCGACGGCGGGCCGTCGTCCGCGGCGGTGGTCTGCACCTTCGCGACGGTGGGCTTGGCGACCTGGTTCACCGCGAGGTACCCCTGGTCGGTGTCCTGGATGCCGGTCAGCTGCCAGTTCCCGTGCCGGTCCGCCGTGAAGGTCAGCTCGTGGTGGGCCTGGAAGCCGGTCGACTTCGGGGACTTGGCGGTGGCCTTGTCGTAGCTCAGCGTCGTGGTCTCGGTGACGGCGACCTTGGCGTGCCGGCCCTTCACCTGCGTGGCGTCGAGCGTGACCTTGGTGCTGCCCGCGCGGTAGGTCTCGCCCAGCCGGGCCAGCCGGCTGCGGCGGTCGCGCAGCTCGTCCAGGGCGGACTTCTGCTCCTCGGTCTGGCCGCCGGACAGGCGCACCGATCCGGAGAAGCCGGACGCGTGCCGGGTCTCCTGCTTGCCGGTACCCTCCACGAGGGCCTGCGTGCGGTCGGTGAAGACCGCGTCGGCCAGCCGCTGGAAGGTCGCCTTGGTGGCCGCGTCCACCGTCGGGTCGTCGGTCACGGCCGCGCCAGCGCTCCAGTTGGGCACCAGGGCCACGCCGGCGACCACCGAGGCGGCCGCGGCGGTGACTATGGCCGTGCGGCGCCGCCTACGGCTCAGTCTTCTTGATTTCAATGATGTTCCCCTCTACGCCGGTACACCTACCGGGCGAGGGCATCTTGCCACGGCGGGCGTGGCGGTTGTGAAGGGGGTTGCACAAGTGGAATCACCGGAGCGTACTTGTCACTTGACGACTGCCGACCAGTCCGGCGACTGGGCGGGGTCGAGGCTGCGCAGGGCGGCCAGGGTCTGCGGCGTCTGCGCGTCGAGCCAGTCGGCCAGCTCCTTGAAGGACACGCACTTGACGCCCTTCTTGGTGCAGACGTTCTTCACCAATTGGTCGACGGCGCTCATGTAGATGCCGCCGTTCCAGTCCTCGAAGTGGTTGCCGATGAACAGCGGCGCCCGGCTGCCGTAGTAGACCCGGTTGAAGCCCTTCATGTAGGAGTCGACGGTCATCCGCTCCCACTCGGCGAACTTGGCGGGGTCTCCCTGCACCTCGCCGTCGGACTGGTTGTAGAGGAAGTTGAAGTCCATCGACAGCGCCTGCACGTCGTCCGTGTACGGCAGCAGCTGCAGCGGGAAGTCCCAGATGCCGTTCTTCTTGCCGGGCCATATCTGGAAGTCGCCCGGGGAGCTGGCGTCGTAGCGCCAGCCGTAGCTCTTGATGGCCTTCAGCAGGTTCTCCTGGCCCTCCAGGCAGGGAGCCCGGCCGCCGGTGACCGCCTTCTTGACGTCGAAGGGCAGCGGCGGGACGTCCTTCCAGCCGGTGTTGGTCTTCCAGTGCTGCACGAAGGAGAAGAACTGGTCGATCTCGCTCTTCCACTCCTGCACGGTCCAGTCGCCGCCGCCCTTGGCGCCGCAGAAGTGGCCGTTGAAGTGCGTGCCGATCTCGTTGCCGTCCTGGTACGCCTTGCCCAGCTGCTCCAGCGTGGTGCGGATGTGGTCGTCGGTGGCGTAGTCGATGGCGGCGTCGCCCGGGGAGTGCATGGGGCCGTGGTAGAGGGCCTTCTTGCTCTTCGGCAGCAGGTAGATGCCGGTGAGGAAGAAGGTCATGTGGGCGTCGTACTCCTTGGCCAGCTCCCGGTAGTGCGAGAACAGGTGGTCGCTGCCCTCCAGCGCGCCGTCCCAGGAGAAGACCACGAACTGGGGCGGCTTCTCACCCGGCTTGAGCGGCTTCGCCACCAGCTGGCCCTTCTGGGGCCCGGTGTAGGAGGTGGACCCGTCACCGAGGACCTTGGTCTTGCCGTCCCACCGCGGGGTCGGGCTGGCCTTGGGCGCGCCCGCCCTGGGCTTCTCCCCGGCGGCCGCGGTCGGCCTGCTCTTGCCGTCCGTGCCGGACAGCGCCAGGAAACCGGCCACCAGCGAGGCCACGACGAGGAGGGCGGCCAGCGTCAGGACCTGCGGCCGGGTGGCACGGGGCGTGCCGCGGCGCGGGGCTCGGCGGCGGCCTGTCGACGACATCTTGCGGGGCATGCGCGGCTCATTCTGGGGAGGGGAGGGTGGACGGGTCACGGCTCAGCCGAGGCCCGTCGCGGCCGACCAGAGGTCATACGGAACGCTGTGGGCGGACCCGCCGGCCAGGCCCTTGAGCGGCAGCGGCTCCAGGGACTTGGCCAGGTCGATCCGGTAGACGACGATCGCGGTGGACACCGAGTCGGCCGTGCCGACGTACCAGGCGGCGGTGTCCTTCTCGGTCGTGCCGGCCTTCCCGGACACCCCGCTGCGGCCGGCCGCCGCTTCGGGGTGCGCGGTGCGGAAGGAGTCGGTGAGCGCCTCGGTGACGTCCTCGGCCACCTGCGCGCCGACCGCGCGCCGGGGGCGCGGGGTGGCCAGGGCGACCGGGTGGCCGTTGCGGGTGATACGGCGGATCGAGTACGGCTCGGTGTGCTTGCCGCCGGCCGCGAAGGTGGCGTAGCCGCTGGCCATCCGGATCGCGCTGGGCGTGGAGTTGCCCATCGACAGGGCGGGCACCTGCGGGCCCATGCTGGAGGAGAGCAGTCCGGACGCCACCGCGGTCTGGCGCACCTTCTCCAGGCCGGTGTCCATGCCCAGCTGCATGAACGGGGTGTTCGCCGACTTCGCCATCGCCTCGCGCAGGGTGATCTGCCCGTACGAGGCGCCGCCGTCGTTGTGCGCGGCGACCTTCTTGCCGCTGCGGTCCCAGTACGGCCCCTCGGGGGTGGTGACCGGCACGCCGTCGTCGCCGTTGTAGACGCTGTCCGGGGTCACGGGGGTGGCGGGGCCGCCGCGGGTCTTGCGCACACCGTGTTCGAGTCCGGCGGCGTAGACGAACGGCGTGAACGCGGTGCCGGCCGGGACGGTGGTCGCGTTGGACTCGTTGTAGCCCTGCTTGCGGTGGTCCGGGCCGCCGTAGACGGCGAGGATCCGGCCGTCCGCGGCCACCGAGGCGGCGCCGTAGTGGCCGTTCTTCGCCACCGCCGGGTCGTCCTTCCGGGCCTGCTTGCGGGCCTTGGTGACGGCGTCGGTGAGCGCGCGCTCCCGCTTGCGGTCGAAGGTGGTGTAGATCTGGTAGCCGCCGAGGTCGAACTGCTTGTCCGTGAGGTGCCCGGCCTTCTTGGCGTACTGCGAGGCCAGCTCCACCAGGTAGTCGCTCTGCGCACCGGTGTTGTACAGCGGGTTGCTCTTCAGCGGCTCGGGGAAGCTGGTGTACCCGGCCCGTTCGCGCGCCGACAGCTTGCCGATCCGGACCATGCGGTCCAGGGTCCAGGACCAGCGCTCGACCGCGCGCGCGTGATTGGCCTTGCCGAGCGTGGGGTCGTAGAGGCCGGCGCCCTTGAGCAGCGAGGCCAGCATGGCCGCCTCGGAGGCGTTGAGCTTGCCGACGTCCTTGCCGTAGTAGGCCTGGGCCGCGCGCTGGATGCCGTAGCTGCCGCGGCCGAACCAGCTGGTGTTGAGATAGCCCTCGAGGATCTGGTCCTTGCTCATCTTGTTGTCGAGCTTGAGGGCGATCATCGCCTCGGTGAATTTACGGCTGATCGTCCGGTTCTGCGAAAGGTAAACGTTCTTCACGTACTGCTGGGTAATAGTGGAGCCACCCTCGGTGTCCCCCTGGCCCAGGGTGCGGAACACCGCCCGCGTGATGCCCTTGGCGGAAATGCCCGGGTCCGAGTAGAAGCTCTCGTTCTCCGCCGCCAGCACCGCCCAGCGGACGTCCTCGGGTATGTCCTCCAGCGGCATGGCCTGCCGCTGCACCCAGCCGGTACGGGCCATGGGCGTGCCGTCGGACCAGAAGTAGACGTTGTCCTGCTGCGTGGCGTACGAGTTGAGGTTGTCCGGTATGTCCGTCATCGCGTACGCGGTCACGAGGAACGCGCCGAGCAGGCCGAACGAGGTCAGGACGGCGCCGAGCCACTGGCGCCAGGAGGGTATCCAGCGGCGCCAGCCGGTGCGGCCCGGACGCGGGTAGACCGGCCGCAGCCGACGCGCGTAGGGCGCCACGCGGCGCGCGTACGGGGCCAGCGGGGCGAACAGGCGGCCGGCCGCGCCCGGGGCCGCCGCGCGCTCGCGGCCCGCGGAGCGCGCGGTGCGCCGCCGCTCGGCCCGGCCACCGCCCGGAGCGGCCGGCTCCGGTGGCGCGGGAACACGCAGCTGCATCGTCTCGTCCGCCCTGAGGGCGTCGACCCTCAGATGCAGGGTCTCGTCGGCGTCCGACGGCTTCCCGCCACGGCCACCCCCCATGGGGCCGTCCTCCCCCTGCGACGCATCGGTCACGCCTGCGTCTCCCTCCGCACTAGGTCTTGCTCGCGCGGGTGAGCTGAGCATCCTCGCAACGGCGTTCACAAATTATCAGTAACGTTTTCGAATGCCCTGCACATATGCCGGATGGAAAGCAAGACTGATGAAACATTGAGACGTGGCCGACCGGGCCTTGACGGCTAACCTTGGCGCATGCCTCGCTATGAGTACCGCTGCCGGACCTGCGGCGACACGTTCGAACTCTCCCGTCCGATGGCTCAGTCCGCGGCCCCCGCGAGCTGCCCCGCCGGCCACGACGACACGGTGAAGTTGTTGTCGACGGTGGCCGTGGGCGGCGTGTCGCAGACATCCGCGCCCGCACCGGCGCCGAGGGCCGGCGGGGGCGGGTGCTGCGGTGGAGGGTGCTGCGGTTAGCCGCCCACGGGGGCGTCGTGCGCGGATCTCAGGAACTCCCGCAGGATCCGCTCGCCCGCCAGCACCCCCCGCTCCGGCAGCGCGCTGATGCCCGGCGCGCTCCAGCCGGTGTCGGCCAGCTCGCCGTGGCCGGGGCGCCAGCCCCGGTCGGCGGCCAGCAGCAGGTCGGCGTCGAGCAGGGAGTCCCCCGCGGCCAGCGTCAGCTCCGCGCCGGCCCGGCGGGCCACCTCGCGGACGGCCGCGCTCTTGGTGAGCGGCTTGGGCACGGCGTAGATCTTGCGGCCTTGCAGGGACACCGTCCAGCCGCGGTTCTCCGCCCACACCGCCAGCTCCTTCACCCAGTCCGCGGGCAGCAGCTCGCGCTCGACCACCAGGTAGGCGAACAGGTCCTCGGCGACCCGGTGCTTGCGCACCCAGACCGGGTCGGCGGAGCGCAGCAGGTGCTCGCGGACCTCCTCCAGCGGTGCGCACTCGTCGGCGAGCCGCGCCAGCACGCCCGCGTGCCAGTCGGCGTCCGTGACCCCGTCCACCAGCAGGTGGCCGCCGTTGGCGCAGATCGCGTACTTCGGCGGCGGGCCGGGCAGGTTGATGCGCTGGTACTGCTTGCGCGTCCGGGTCGTCGTCGGCGCGAAGACGGCCGTGTCGCCGAGGTCGGTCAGCAGCCGGGCCGCGGTCTCCGTCATGTAGGAGAGCGGCTTGGCCTCGTGCACCTCCACGCACAGCAGCCGGGGGGCCCGCGCGTCCGGCATGGTCAGCGCGAGGGCCGCCGCGGAGTAGATCAGCGTACGGTCGAGGTCGCTCGCCACCAGCACCGGCATCAGACGTTCACCGCCTTGCCGTCGGCGCCCGTGGCCCCGCGCGTGTACCTGGGGTGGATCAGCCCGACGCAGGTGTACGGCAGCTCGCCGACCTCCTCGACCGGCACCCCGCGCTGCTCGGCGAGGAGCCGCACGTGGTCCAGGTCGGCGCCGGCCCCCGCCCGGGCGAGGATCTTCCACGGCACCCGGCGCAGCAGCACCCGGGTGGTCTCGCCGACGCCCGGTTTGACCAGGTTGACGTCGTGGATGCCGTACTCCTCACTGATCCGCTCCACGGCCCGCCAGCCCGCCCAGGTGGGGGTGCGGTCCTCGGCCAGCAGCTCCTTGACCGCGCCGTCGACGGCGTCGGTCACCTCGGGGAAACGGGCGGAGACGGCGTCCAGGAAGGCGACGGAGACGTCGGCGCCGGCGAGTTCGCGGTAGAACTTGGCGCCGTGGAAGTCGTGCGGCCCGACCAGGTCGGCGCGCAGCACCGTGCGGGAGATCAGACCGGACACGGTCGAGTTCAGGCAGGCGGACGGGATGAGGAAGTCCTCGCGGGTGCCGTAGGTGCGCACGCAGGAGCCGGGGTCGGCGAGGACGGCGATCTCCGGGTCGAAGCCGGTGACCCCCTCCCGCTCCTCGAAGGCGCGGACGGCCTCCGTCAGCTCGCGGGTGATCGCGCCCTTGCCGGTCCAGCCGTCGACGAAGACGACGTCGCGGGGGTCGTGACGGTCGGCGAGCCAGCGCAGCGCGTTGGCGTCGATGCCCCGGCCGCGCACGATCGACACCGCGTAGTGCGGGAGGTCGAGACCGTGCCGGAACCGTGCCCAGCGGCGCATGAGGATGCCGACCGGGGTGCCCGCGCGGGCGAGGGAGACCAGCACCGGGCGGGGCGACCGCTCGGTGATCACCGTCTCGGTGACCACCCCGACCGCCCGGGCCAGCCGGGCGGCGGACGCCTCCAGGGCCGTCCGGAACAGCTCCTGGTACTGCTCGCTGGGCTGGTACTCCACCGGCAGCGACTCGGCGTAGTGCGCGCCGCCGCTCTGGATGGCCTCCTCCCGCTCCTCGGTCGGCGCCTCCAGGGTCACGTCCGACAGGTCCTGGAGCAGCCAGCCGACCTCCTCGGGGGCGTACGAGGAGAACGCGGGGCCGCGGAGGGGCTCGGGCAGCATGGCCGGCCTTTCGGGAGCGGGCGGGACGTACGAGGGGACGACAGCGAGCAGGACGTGCGGGACGTGCGCCGCGAGCCGGGCCAGCAGGCCGTCGGCCGCGTGCAGGGCCGGGGTGTCGGCGACCGAGTCGACCACGGCGACGACGGTGTCGAAGCCGCCGCCCGCGACGTTGTAGGCGTACCGCTCGCCGGGGCCGTCGGCCGGGTCGTCGTGGGCCGGGAAGACCAGGCGGGTACGGATCGCGTAGCCGGGGTCGTCCACCGCCAGGACGGGCGAGCGCGTGGTGGTGGAGAACCGGACCTCGGCGTCCGTGCTCAGCTCCAGTTCGCGGGCGAGCCGCAGCGGGGCGTACATCAGCTCCTCGGAGCCGAGGACGAGAACGCGCCGGGCGCCGGCGGGCAGGGCGTCCCGCAGACGGGCGGCCATGGCGGGCAGGGCCGCCTCCAGGCGCTCCCGGTGGGACGGGGTGAACCCGTGCCGGCCGCCGTCGGGCAGGCCGGGGGGCCAGTGCAGGTCGACCCGGCCGGGCCGGCGCGTTTCGTGGGGGGCGCGGGCCGGGGCACCGGGCGGATCCGCCGCGCCGGGGGTCCCGCCGGGTCCGGGCGGAGCCGGGGCGGCGGCGGGGCGGTCGGCCGCGACGGCGTCGCACCCGGCGGATTCGTGTCGCGCGACCAGTTCCCGCCCCTTCTCCAGCACTCCGTCCGGCAGCCGGACGGTCCCGGAAGCCGTGGCGAGCACGTCCACCCGCGCTCCGATCCCCTCCGCGAACTCGCGGAGGCGAGCCGTGTCCTCCGGCGAGCGCATGTCGACCAGGGCGACCACCGCATACCGCCGCCGCGGATGCCGTTCGTGCAGGTCACGGATGGTGTTGAGGACGGTGTTGCCGGTGGAGAACTCGTCGTCCACCAGCACCAGCGGCCCGTCCCCGGCCAGCAGACCGGCATCCTCCGGCAGCAGGAGGTGCGACGTGGCGTGCGAGTGCGACTCCTCGAAGCCGCCCGCGCGGGCGACCCCGGCCACCGGCCGCCGCGTGGAGTGCAGGTACGGCACCGGGCCGAGTCCGTCGGCCACCGCGTGCCCCAGCCCCGTCGCGGTCTCCGCGTACCCGAGGACGACGGCGCTCTCCGCCTCCGCACCGAGCAGCGCGGCGACCCGCCGGCCCAGCCGGAAGCCGTGGTCGTACACCACCGACGGCGACTGCGGGACGTGCTTGCCGAGGACGTTGGAGACCAGCAGGTGGGCCCGCTTCGGGTTGCGGCGCAGCGCGAGCCCCAGCAGGGCCGGCAGTCCGTCGTCGCCCACGAGCTCGACCCCGAGCCGTTCGGCGACCCAGCTGCCGGACCAGACCCCGTCGTTCACTGCGTTCTTCATGCGTTCCTTGGTCAGGTGGAGAAGGGTTCAGCCGGGTATGCCGGCGGCGAGCAGTTCCACGAAGCCGACGTCCTCGTTGGCGACGCCGAACACCTCGGCGCGCAGCAGGGTCCGCTCGGCCCAGGCGCGGTGCGGTTTCACTTCGTTCATCTTGTTCGTATAGGCGGACCGGAGTACACCCCCACCGCCGCGTTCCGGCCGCAGGATGTCCTGGGCGTCGCTGAACTCCTCGTGGCTGACCACAGAGAGCGCGTGCACGGGCAGGACGTGGGAGGGGTGGATGCAGGTCTTGCCGAGCAGGCCGTTGGCCTGGTCGAGGGAGATCTCCCGCAGCAGTCCGTCCATGGCGTGTGCGATGAGCTTCTCGCGCAGTTCGACCGCCCGCACCTCCAGGAACGGGCTGTGCCGCAGCTGCGGCTTGAACATGCGTTCGGAGGCGCGGAAGTACTCCCAGACCGGGCCGGTGACGGTGAAGCCGGTGCCGTCGGCGCGGCCCAGCACGTTCACGACGTCGGCGATCGCGGAGGCGACGATCTGGACGTCGTAGGCGGTCATGTCGGGGGCGCGGCGCAGGCCGTAGGAGGAGCAGAAGTCCGTCACGCCGAGGCGGAGGGCCAGCACCCGCTCGCGGTGCTTGTCGACGGCGCGGAAGATGCCCTCCAGGGTCTCCCCGCGGGACTCCAGGTAGAGCAGCTCGGGGGACTCCAGGACCGGCATGGCGAAGAGCCGGCGGCCGCCGGCCGTCTCGGCGGCGTGCAGCGCCTCCAGGAAGGGCATGCCGCGTTCCTCGGTGAACTTCGGCAGCACGAATCCGCTCAGCAGGCGCGCGGACGGGCCGAGGCGGCGGACCAGGTCCGGTATCTGCTCGGGGGTGCGCACCCGGATGAACAGCAGGGGCGGCTCCACCCCCGCACGCGCGTCGAGGTCGGCGAACTGCGCCACGAGATTGGCCTCGCCCGCCCCGACGTCCGCGTCGTCGATCGAGTCCTCCAGGCACAGCACCATCGAGACCACGCCGTTGCCCGCCTGCTTGACGATGTCGTCGGCGAGCCGCGGCCGGGTGGCCGGGCTGTACAGCGTGGCGCCCAGGGCGGCGGAGAGCAGCCGGGCCGGGGAGTCGGCGGTGAACGCGCACGGCTCCTGATGGAAGAGGCGCTGCCGCACCTCAGGGGCGATGTGCCCGAAATGACGCATTGAACTCCCTTGGAGCGCGAGCCGAGCCTCTGGGTTCGGTAAAGGGTGGCCGGTAATAGTACGTAGGGATCCATGTCGGGGGTTCCCGACGGGCATGAATTCCCGGTAACCCGCTCGTGTCGGTGCCAACCCCCCGCATTGTCGTGACCAGGACCGAGAGGGCAGGATGACCGCATGACGCACGCGATGCTGAAGGGGTCGAACGTCCCGCTCGAAGCCACCACGGTGCGCGCCGTGCTGCGCTGGACGCCCGGGCAGGAGGCCCCGGACGTGGACGTGTCGGCGCTGCTGCTCGGTTCCGACGGCCGTGTGCGCTCCGACGAGGACTTCGTCTTCTACAACCAGCCCCGGCACCCCTCCGGAACGGTGTGGCGGCTGGGCAAGAAGCGGGTCACCGAAGGTCTGACCGACACGATCCAGACAGACCTCGCCGGCGTCGAGCCGGGTGTCGGCCGGATCCTGCTGGTCGCCTCCGCGGACGGGGTCCCCTTCGACCGGGTGCCCGCGCTGTGCGTCCTGCTGTACGACGCGGCGGTCGCCGACGGGGAGCCGCTGGCCCGGTTCGACATCAAGCCGGAGACCGGCGCCGAGACGGCGCTGATCTGCGGTGAGCTGTACCGGCGCGGGGAGGGCTGGAAGTTCCGGGCCCTGGGCGAGGGCTACTCCAACGGTCTCAAGGGGCTGGCCACGGACTTCGGCATCTCGGTGGACGAGTCGGAGGCGGCGGAGCCGCCGGCCGAGCCGGTGGCCTCCCCGCCGCTGCCGCCCGAGCAGCCGACGTCGGCGGTGCCGTCGCAGCCGCCCGCGTACGGCTATCCGCAGCCGATGACCCCGCCGGCGCCCCCGGCGGGGGACCCGTACTTCCGGCTGCCGCCGCAGGGGCCGCAGTTCATCGGACGGTAGGCCGCCCGCCGGCTGCGGGCCCCGGGTCGTACGGCGGCCGCGGGCCGCTCGGGGCCGCCGTACGCCGGCCCGCGTCCCGGACGCGGCGGCCCTGCCCCGCTGCGCGGGGCGCCCCTATCTGTCCGCCTTCGTCTTGAACCCCCGGCCCCACTGGAGTCCCCAGCCGTACAGGCGGTCGAGTTCGCCCTGGAAGCCGTAGACGAACTTGACCTCGCGGCGGACCATCACCTCGCCCTTGACGTTCTCGATCAGGACGACCGCGCAGGAGCGGGCCTGGGGGTGGCGTTCGTCCAGGCCTATCTCGATGCGGGGGCCGTTGCTCGGGTAGAGGGTGACGACGGCGTGCGTACGGTCGAAGGCGGGGGTCTGGTCGTAGATGTAGACGAAGACCAGCAGGCGTTTCAGGGCCTCGCGGTGGTCGAGGTTGACGTACATCGTCTCGCCGGACGCCGAGCCGAAGCGGTCGTCGCCGCTGAGTTTGACGTACGGCGGTGCGTTGACGTCGCCGAGGTAGCCGCCGAGCGGCTGGACGACCCCCTTGGTGCCGTCGGCCAGCTCGTACAGGCAGCCGAGGTCGAGGTCGACGTTGACCATGCTCTGCCCGTGACCGAGGACCTCCGGCGGCTTCAGCGCCTTGAAGGGGTGCCGGAAGAGGCTGGTGCGCTGGGCGCCGTCGAAGTCGGAGGTGCGCATCCGCCAGGAGAGGTTGACGCGCAGGTGGCCGGTGGCCGCTTCCTGTTTGGTGAGGGACACCGTCGGGTGCCGCCTGGTCAGTTCGATGGCGTTGCTCGACGCGTTGCCCGAGTCGAAGTCGGCGGCACGCCCGCCCAGCAGTCCGTCGAAGAAACCCATTCCCGCCCCCAGGTACCTGTTGTGACGCCGAGGGGGCGGCCGACCACGCCGGCCGCCCCGCTCAGAGCGTTCCTCACCGATCGGGGTGTCACACCCCGGAGGAGACCTCGGTCTTCTCGCCGGTGCCTTCGCCGGCCGCGGCCAGTGCGCGGTTGCGGCGGACGGAGGAGAAGAACGACCAGGCGATCAGGACGACGCCGACCAGGCCGGTGACGACCTCGTTGATCTCGTACCGGATGGTGACCAGGAGGATCACGGCCAGGGCGCCGATGGCGTAGTGGGCGCCGTGCTCCAGGTAGACGTAGTCGTCGAGGGTGCCCTGGCGGACCAGGTACACGGTGAGCGACCGGACGTACATCGCGCCGATGCCCAGGCCGAGGGCCATCAGGACGATGTCGTTGGTGATGGCGAAGGCGCCGATCACGCCGTCGAAGGAGAAGGACGCGTCCAGGACCTCCAGGTAGAGGAACATGAAGAACGCGGCCTGGCCGGCCAGGACGATCGCCGGCTTCTGCTTGCCGGAGCGGGCGGCCTCTTCCTCCTCCTCGTGCTCGCGCTCCTCCTCTTCCTCCAGCTTGTCCTCGAAGTAGCCGGAGAGACCGCCGACGATCATGTAGGTGATCAGACCGGCGATACCGGCGATGAGGACCGTCTGGGCCTTGTCCACATGGGCGCCGCCGTGCTGGTGGGCCTGGGTGGCGAAGGTGAAGGACGTGATCAGCAGGGCGATCAGGGCGATGCAGACCGACAGCATGTCGACCTTGCCGAGCTTGGCCAGGGGCCGCTCCAGCCAGCCGAGCCACTTGATGTCCCGGTCCTCGAAGATGAAGTCGAGGAAGATCATCAGCAGGAACATGCCACCGAAGGCGGCGATCGCCGGGTGGGCGTCGGTGACCAGTTCCTGGTAGCGCTCCTTGTTGTTCAGAGCGAGGTCGACGGCCTCGATCGGGCCCAGCTTGGCGCTGATCGCGACGATGACGACGGGGAAGACCAGCCGCATGCCGAAGACCGCGATGAGGACGCCGATCGTGAGGAAGACCTTCTGCCAGAAGGCGTTCATCTTCTTCAGGATGCCGGCGTTGACCACCGCGTTGTCGAAGGACAGCGAGATCTCGAGGATGGCCAGGATCGCCACGATCCCGAAGCCCGTCCACCCCCCGTAGAACGCCGCCGCGACCAGACCGAGCGCGGTGACCGCGAACGACCAGCCGAAGGTTTTCAGAAGCACTGGCTACCCCATCATCTGTTGGGGACCCCTCCCAGACGGAATCCGGGGGAGGGTCGCCCCCGCGCCGTACGCGGCTTTACGAAACGTTGACTCCGAAGTCTAGAGCGATGCCCCGAAGGCCTGATGCGTACCCCTGTCCGACCGCACGGAACTTCCACTCGCCCTGGTAGCGGTACAACTCGCCGAAGATCATCGCCGTCTCGGTGGAGGCGTCCTCGCTGAGGTCGTAACGGGCCAGTTCCTGGCCGTCGGCCTGGTTGACGACGCGGATGAAGGCGTTGGAGACCTGGCCGAAGGTCTGGCCGCGCTCGTCCGCCATGTGGATGGACACCGGGAAAATGATCTTCTCGCACTGCACCGGCACCTTGGCGAGGTCCACCAGGATCGACTCGTCGTCGCCCTCGCCCTCACCGGTGAGGTTGTCACCGGTGTGCTCGACCGAGCCGTCCGGGCTCTTGAGCTGGTTGTAGAACACGAACCACTCGTCACCCATCACCCGGTTGCCGGCGCCGCACAGCAGCGCGCTGGCGTCCAGGTCGAAGGGGGCGCCGGTGGTGGACCGCGCGTCCCAGCCGAGCCCGATCAGGACGTTGGTGAGGTTCGGTGCGGCCTTCGAGAGGGAGACGTTGCCCCCCTTGGCGAGTGTGACGCCCATGATGCTGGTCCTCCCCTGGTGGTGCTTCCCTGGTTGTCCTGCACGTCCGGCGCCGCCCCTAAACGGTGCGGCGCCGGACCCGAGGGCCGTGCGGCGTCGGACGTCCCCGCCGGACGCCTCGCGCGTCAGACGTTGACGCCGAAGTCCTGGGCGATACCACGCAGGCCGGAGGCGTAGCCCTGGCCGATGGCGCGGAACTTCCACTCCGCGCCGTGCCGGTAGAGCTCGCCGAAGACCATGGCGGTCTCCGTGGAGGCGTCCTCGCTCAGGTCGTACCGGGCGATCTCGGCCCCGCCGGCCTGGTTCACGACGCGGATGAAGGCGTTGCGGACCTGGCCGAAGGACTGCTGGCGGTTCTCGGCGTCGTAGATCGACACCGGGAAGACGATCTTGTCGATCTCGGCCGGGACGCCGGCCAGGTCGACCTTGATCTGCTCGTCGTCGCCCTCGCCCTCACCGGTGAGGTTGTCACCGGTGTGCTCGACCGAGCCGTCGGGGCTCTTGAGGTTGTTGAAGAAGATGAAGTGCTGGTCGCTGACGACCTTGCCGGAGGTGTTGAGCAGCAGCGCGCTGGCGTCGAGGTCGAAGTCCGTGCCGGTCGTGGTGCGCACGTCCCAGCCCAGACCGACGATGACGGCGGTCAGGCCCGGGGCCTCCTTCGTCAGCGATACGTTGCCGCCCTTGCTGAGGCTGACTCCCACGGGTCCTCCATGTGGTGTCCAGGGGCGGGAAGCCCCGTCGTGCTTCGGATATGGGATCAACGTGCCGATCCTAGTGACGGGTTCCCGCACCCCGCAGACCCTGGAGCCGGAGAATCACAGGTGTCGGCCCGTGGCGGCTCACAGCGTGTCGAGCGCCTTCACGTACTCGTCGAGGTCACGGGCGTCCGGCAGGCCGTTGACCACGGTCCACCGCACGACACCCTCCGTGTCGATGATGAAGGTGCCCCGGACGGCGCAGCCCTTGTCCTCGTCGAAGACGCCGTACGCGCGCGAGACGTCGCCGTGCGGCCAGAAGTCGCTGAGCAGCGGGTACTCCAGGCCCTCCTGCTCGGCGAAGACGCGCAGGCTGTGGATGGAGTCGTTGGAGACGGCGAGCAGCTGGGTGTCGCGGTCGGCGAACCTCGGCAGGTTGTCGCGCAGCTCGCACAGCTCGCCGGTGCACACGCCGGTGAAGGCGAAGGGGTAGAAGAGCAGGACGACGTTCTTTCGGCCGTGGAAGTCGGAGAGCCGCACGGTCCGGCCGTGGTTGTCCTTGAGTTCGAAGTCGGGGGCCTTGTCGCCGACCTGGATCGCCATCGTCGTGCTTCCCTTCGGTGGGCTGTTCGGGTGAGAGGTACGAGCACAGCAAACGCTCGGGTCCACCCTACGCAGCGATCACCGGGGATTCCGGACGGGCCGAGCGATCTCAGCCCGTCCGGCGCCCGAGGACGGTCACCGCTTGGACTTGGCCGCCTTCGGCGTCGCCAGCCGGCTGCCGCTCCAGTCCTTGCCGACGCTGACGCTCTTCGAGGCGGTCAGGCCGGCCGTCGTGGCGGCGTCCTGGATGTCGCTCGGCTCCACGTACCCCGCACGGCCGGTCTTCGGCGTGAGGAGCAGGATCGCGCCGCCCTCTTCGATGTACGTGGTGGCATCCACCAGCGCATCCGTCAGGTCGCCGTCGTCGTCACGGAACCACAGCACAACGGCGTCGGCCACGTCGTCGTAGTCCTCGTCCATGAGGTCGCCTGCGATGGTTTCCTCGATGGCCTCGCGGAGCTCCTGATCGACGTCGTCGTCGTAGCCGATCTCCTGGACCACCTGCCCGGGCTGGAACCCCAGCCTGGCGGCAGGGTTCGTCCGCTCCTCCGCGTGGTCCGCGGTCGCGCTCACGGGTTGCCTCCTGATCATGTCTTGGTAAGTATCTCAGCCACGCGCGTGCGCGAAGCATTGGCCGTAGTCCACACGGGCGGGGCGGATCGCGCAAGTACCCGGCCGTCGGGACCGCCGAAACGGTGACGATCCCGGCCCTGTGGTCACAACTCCTGGAACCGTATCCCGAATCCGCGCGGCCCACATCACGCCGATGTGCCCGGTTTGCGCGGTTCGGAATCATCCACTGTCACGCAGCTCGAACAACTTTGCCAAGCACGTCACACCCCGGGCGTATCGTTGCGTTTTGACCGGGACCACCGGTGGGCGCCGGTGCGGACGACGATGGAGATGACGTACGCCTTCCCGCGGTACACGATGGGGAACGGTGTAGGCAGGTGCAAAAAATCTGGCCCTCCGACAGGTAAGGAACAGCGTGGCTTCCGGATCCGATCGCAATCCGATCATCATTGGCGGCCTTCCGAGTCAGGTTCCTGACTTCGATCCCGAAGAGACCCAGGAGTGGCTCGACTCCCTGGACGCCGCCGTCGACGAGCGCGGCCGGGAGCGGGCCCGCTATCTCATGCTGCGCCTGATCGAGCGGGCCCGCGAGAGGCGCGTGGCCGTGCCCGAGATGCGCAGCACGGACTACGTCAACACGATCCCGACCAAGAGCGAGCCGTTCTTCCCGGGCAACGAGGAGATCGAGCGCAGGATCCTCAACGCGACCCGCTGGAACGCGGCCGTGATGGTCTCGCGCGCCCAGCGCCCGGGCATCGGCGTCGGCGGCCACATCGCCACCTTCGCCTCCTCCGCCTCCCTCTACGACGTCGGCTTCAACCACTTCTTCCGCGGCAAGGACGAGGGCGACGGCGGCGACCAGGTCTTCTTCCAGGGCCACGCCTCCCCCGGCATCTACGCGCGCGCGTACCTGCTCGACCGGCTCTCCGAGGAGCAGCTGGACGGCTTCCGCCAGGAGAAGTCGGCGTACCCGAAGGCCCTGTCGAGCTACCCGCACCCGCGCTCGATGCCGGACTTCTGGGAGTTCCCGACCGTCTCCATGGGCCTCGGCCCGCTGGGCGCGATCTACCAGGCGCGGATGAACCGCTACATGGAGGCGCGCGGCATCGCCGACACCTCCAGGTCCCACGTGTGGGCGTTCCTCGGCGACGGCGAGATGGACGAGCCCGAGTCGCTCGGCCAGCTCACCCTGGCCGCCCGGGAGGGCCTGGACAACCTGACCTTCGTGGTCAACTGCAATCTCCAGCGGCTGGACGGCCCGGTGCGCGGCAACGGCAAGATCATCCAGGAGCTGGAGTCGGTCTTCCGGGGCGCCGGCTGGAACGTGATCAAGCTGATCTGGGACCGCACCTGGGACCCGCTGCTCGCGCAGGACCGGGACGGCATCCTGGTCAACAAGATGAACATCACGCCGGACGGCCAGTTCCAGACGTACGCCACGGAGTCCGGCGCCTACATCCGCGAGCACTTCTTCGGCGACGACCACCGGCTGCGCGCGATGGTCGAGAACATGACCGACGACCAGATCCTGCACCTGGGCCGTGGCGGCCACGACCACCGCAAGATCTACGCGGCCTTCAAGGCGGCCAAGGAGCACAAGGGCCAGCCGACGGTCATCCTGGCCAAGACGATCAAGGGCTGGACGCTGGGCCCGAACTTCGAGGGCCGCAACGCCACGCACCAGATGAAGAAGCTGACGGTCGACGACCTCAAGCGCTTCCGGGACCGCCTGCACCTGCCGATCTCCGACCAGCAGCTGGAGTCCGGCCTGCCGCCGTACTACCACCCGGGCCGGGACTCGGAGGAGATCCAGTACATGCACGACCGCCGCAAGTCGCTCGGCGGTTACGTCCCGACCCGTGTCGTCCGCTCGAAGCCGCTCGCCCTGCCGGACGACAAGGCGTACGCGACCGTGAAGAAGGGCACGGGCCAGCAGTCCATCGCGACCACCATGGCCTTCGTGCGCCTCCTCAAGGACCTCATGCGGGACAAGGAGATCGGCAAGCGGTTCGTGCTGATCGCGCCGGACGAGTACCGCACGTTCGGCATGGACTCCTTCTTCCCGAGCGCGAAGATCTACAACCCGCTCGGCCAGCAGTACGAGGCGGTGGACCGGGACCTGCTCCTGGCCTACAAGGAGTCGCCGACCGGCCAGATGCTGCACGACGGCATCTCGGAGGCCGGCTGCACGGCCTCGCTGATCGCGGCCGGCTCGGCGTACGCCACGCACGGCGAGCCGCTGATCCCGGTGTACGTCTTCTACTCGATGTTCGGGTTCCAGCGCACCGGCGACCAGTTCTGGCAGATGGCCGACCAGCTGTCGCGCGGCTTCGTCCTGGGTGCGACCGCCGGCCGTACGACCCTGACGGGCGAGGGTCTGCAGCACGCGGACGGCCACTCGCAGCTGCTGGCATCGACCAACCCGGCGTGCGTGGCGTACGACCCGGCGTACGCCTACGAGATCGCGCACATCGTGCAGGACGGCCTGCGCCGCATGTACGGCGCGGACGCCGAGCACCCGCACGGCGAGGACGTCTTCTACTACCTCACCGTCTACAACGAGCCCATCCAGCACCCCGCGGAGCCGGCGGACGTGGACGTCGAGGGCATCCTCCGGGGCGTCCACAAGCTGAGCGAGGGCACGGCGGGCTCGATCCCGGCGCAGATCATGGCGTCGGGCGTGGCGGTCCCCTGGGCGCTGGAGGCGCAGCGGATCCTCGCCGAGGACTGGAACGTCAAGGCGGACGTGTGGTCCGCGACCTCCTGGAACGAGCTGCGCCGCGAGGCGGTGGAGTGCGAGCGGCACAACCTGCTGCACCCGGAGGAGGAGCAGCGGGTGCCGTTCGTGACCCGGAAGCTCAGCGGCGCCGAGGGTCCGTTCGTGGCCGTGTCCGACTGGATGCGATCGGTTCCGGACCAGATCGCGCGCTGGGTGCCGGGCACGTACCAGTCCCTGGGCGCCGACGGCTTCGGCTTCGCGGACACCCGGGGCGCCGCGCGCCGCTTCTTCCACATCGACGCCCAGTCGATCGTGCTCGCGGTCCTGACCGAGCTGGCCCGCGAGGGCAAGGTCGACCGGTCCGCGCTGAAGCAGGCCATCGACCGGTACCAGCTGCTGGACGTCTCGGCGGCGGATCCGGGGGCGGCGGGCGGCGACGCGTGACGCCGCGCTCGGCCGGGGCCGGCTTCCCGGCTCCGGCCGACTGCAAGGGCTGGGCCGGCTGTACCGATCGGGCCGACTGCAAGGATCGGGCCGGCTGAGGTTGTGGGGAACTGCGGGCCGGCAGGGGGCTGGTCGCGCAGTTCCCCGCGCCCCTGCGGGCGCGGAGGCGCAGCATCGGGCGCAGTCCCGCGCCCCTTTCGGGGCATGACACCGGCCCCTTCGGGTGGGGGGCTTACGGTTTCTTTACGATTGCGGGCATGGACCAACTGTCGGTGCAGGCTCGGTGGGAGCGGCACACTGAGCGGCCGCTGTTGGCGCTCGCGGTGGCGTTCGCCGTCGCTTACGCGGTGCCGATCGTCGACGCTTCCGCCGGCCGCTCGCTGACGACCGCGTGCACGGTGGTCGAGTGGGTGGTGTGGGGGGCGTTCGCCGTCGACTACCTGGTGCGGCTGGCGCTCGCCCCGCGGCGCGTGCAGTTCGTGCGCCGGCACTGGCTGGACCTGTGCGCCGTGGTGCTGCCGGTCCTCCAGCCGCTGCGGCTGCTGCGGCTGGTGTCGACGCTGCTGCTGGTGGGCCGGCGGGCCCGGATGGCTCCGCAGATCCGGCTGACCACGTATGTCGTCGGGGCCGTCGTCGGCCTGCTGATGTTCGGGTCGCTCGCGGTGCTCTCCGTGGAGCGCGAGTCGCCGCGCGGGAACATCCGGACGCTGGGTGACGCGGTCTGGTGGTCCTTCACCACGATGACGACCGTCGGCTACGGCGATCACGCCCCGACCACCGGGCTGGGGCGGATGATCGCCGTGGGACTCATGGTGTCCGGGATCGCCCTGCTGGGTGTGGTCACCGCGAACATCGCCGCGTGGTTCATCTCGCGGTTCGAGAAGGACGACGTGGAGGAGCGGCGGCAGACGGAGGCGATCGCCGCTCTGACCGAGGAGGTGCGCTCGCTGCGGGCGGAGGTGGCCCGGCTGGCGGAGCGTGAGCGTCCCGAGGGGACGCGGGGCGAGACACCGCCCGGCTCCGCCGCGTGGGCGCGGACAGCCACCACGCACCCGCAGCCGCGGGACGACCGGCAGCCCTACGGCGGGCCGCTGTCGGCTACAGAAGCCCGTGGCCCCAGGTCGCCGCGCCCGCCAGGGCGATGATGGCCAGCAACGTGTCGATCGCGCCCAGGATCAGAGCCACCAGGGCCGGCACGTTGCCGTCGTTCGACCACTTGCGGCCCATCGCCTGCCAGCCGCAGAACATCGCCACCGGACCCAGCACGATGCCCAGCGCGAAGAAGCCTGCCACCGCGCAGATCGTGCCGATGATTCCGAGCGTCGCGCGGTCCGGCCCGGTGCGTTGCCACGTCCGGCCACGCGACCGGGGGTACCCGCGCGTTCCGTGCCCGAAGCCTGCCATCATCAACTCCCTGAGGCTTGTGACCAGTTCGGCTTCGGAGTGCGGGTACCCCGGTTCCGCCGGGGCAGACCTGCGCGCGCTGCCCCCCTCCAGCAGCGCGCGCCGCGGCCCGTCCGTCCCCCCATGCCCTGCGGAGGAGTTGACCCACTGTGACCTGCGGCGCGTGCCGAGGGCGAGGGATCTTTAGCCGAGTCACCCTGATAGGGGAACTCCGCCGAGAACAGCCGGGCCACGCCCAGGACGGCGGCGGGGGGCGGGGGTTCAGATGTGGCCCACGCCCGCGCCGGCCTCGGCGTTCGCGCCCCGCTTGGTGAACAGCGCGACGAATATGGCGAGCACGGCCACGCCGGCCGCGACCAGGGAGGCGAGGGTCATTCCGGAGAGGAAGGTGTCGTGGGCCACGGCGGTGATCTTCGTGACGACCGGTTCCGGCATGTCCTTCGTCACCGGGGCCACTCCCACCTGGACCGCCTCGGACGCCTTGTCCAGCTGACCGGGCGTCAGCTTCGGCAGCCCCGCCTGCGCCCACTTGCCCGGCAGTTCGCTGTCGACCCTGGAGGCCATGACGGCGCCCAGCACCGCCGTACCGAGACTGCTGCCGATCTGCATGGCCGCCTGCTGGAGGCCGCCCGCCACGCCGGACAGCTCCATGGGGGCGTTGCCGACGATGACCTCGGTGGCGCCCACCATGACCGGCGCGAGGCCGAGGCCGAGCAGCGCGAACCAGAGGGACATCACACCGCTGCCGGTGTCGGCCTCCAGAGTCGACATGCCGTACAGGGCGACCCCGGTCACGGCCATGCCGGCGGCCAGCGGGACGCGCGGGCCGAACCGGGTGATCGCGGTGCCGGCGAGCGGCGAGCCGACGATCATCATGCCGGTGAGCGGCAGCAGGTGCAGGCCGGCCTCGACCGGGCTCATCCCGTGGACGTTCTGGAGGTAGAACGTCACGAAGAACAGGCCGCCCATGAAGGAGATGGCCATCAGGACCATCAGGACGACGCCCGCCGACAGCGCGACCGAGCGGAACAGGCCCAGCGGGATCAGCGGTTCGGCCACCCTCGTCTCCCAGAGGGCGAAGGCGGCGAAGAGCAGCACGGACCCGGCGATGAACAGCCAGGTCCTGCCGTCGCCCCAGCCCCAGCTCGGGGCCTTGATCAGCGCCCAGACCAGGCAGAACATCGCGCCGGACAGCAGGACGATGCCGGGCAGGTCGAAGGAGCGGGGGGCGTTCTCGGCCCGGTGGTCGAGCAGGATCAGCGCGCCGAGGAGCAGTGCGAGGACACCGACCGGCACGTTGATGAAGAACACCGACTGCCAGTTGACGTGCTCGACGAGGACACCGCCGAGGATCGGGCCGCCGGCCGTCGAGGCGCCGATCACCATGCCCCAGACGCCGATGGCCATGTTGAGCTTCTCGGCCGGGAAGGTGGCCCGCAGCACGCCGAGCGCGGCCGGCATCAGCAGTGCGCCGAACAGTCCCTGGAAGACCCGGAAGGTGACGACCGCGGCGATGCTCCCGGACAGCCCGATGGCGCCGGAGGCGGCGGCGAAGCCGGTCACGCCGATGAGGAAGGTCTGCCGGTGGCCGAAGCGGTCACCGAGCTTGCCCGCGGTGATCAGCGTGACCGCGAGGGCGAGGAAGTAGGCGTTGGAGACCCACTGCACGTCGGCGAAGGACGCGTGGAGGTCGTCGCGGATGGCCGGGTTCGCGATGGCCACGATGGTGCCGTCCAGGGCCACCATCATGACCCCCACGGCGACGGTGATCAGGGTGAGCCACGGGTGGCCGCGCAGGCCGGCGCCCGGGCGGGGCCCCGACGGGGGTGCGGGCGTCCCGTCCCCCGGTCCCGTCGCGTCGACGGTGGTCTGACTAGTCATAAACTCAGGTTAGTGACAGCCTCTGACAGTTGACAAACCGATTCAATAGCCGGTCGCTGACACTTCTGAGGCGCATAGGCTGTGCCGGTCGGACGCGCAGGAGAGAGGGGCCATGGAGACGCTGCGTGAGCGCAAGAAGCGGCGCACGCGGGAGGCGCTGCTGCGGGCCGCTCTCGAACTGTTCACCACGCAGGGGTACGAGCAGACGACCGTCGACGAGATCGCCGAGGCCGTCGACGTCTCGCAGCGCACCTTCTTCCGTTATTTCGCGGGCAAGGAGGAGGTCGCCTTCGCGGTGCAGGCCATGACGGAGGCGGCCTTCGTGGCGGCCGTCCGCGCGCGTCCGCCGCACGAGGCGCCGATGAAGGCCCTGCGGCAGGCGTTCCTCGAGGGCTGGGACGCGATCCGCGAGACCGTCGAATCGGCGGTCCCGGTCGAGCTGTACCTGCGCATGTACCGGACGATCGACTCCACGCCCGCCCTGCTCGCCGCCCATCTGCGCCGGTCGGCGGCGGCGGAGGAGACCATCGCGCGCGTGCTCGCCGAGCGCGAGGGCGTCGACGTGGACACCGATCCCCGTCCCCGGCTCGCGGTGGCCGTGTTCGGAGGGGTGATTCGCGTCACCGAACGGCAGTGGTGCACGAGCGAGGAGTTCGGCCTGGACTCGATCCGCACGCTCACCGCGGCGTACCTCGATCAGGTGGGATCGGCGCTGACGGGAAACTGGCGCACCACCTGAGACCGTTGACAGGGCGTCCGGTGAAACCGCGGGCGCACCCGGTCACCACGCCCGCTGTTCACCGGACGCCGTGCCCGCCGCCCACCGAAACGTGATCCCTGTCACTCGGTTACCCCGAGACCCGCCCGTTCTCCTAGTGTGTCCTCCCAGTGACTTCCTTCGACACCTCCCCGCAACTGAACGTCTGGCGCGCACTGCTGGCGCTGTCCGTGGTGTTCGTGATGCTCGCCACCACCGGCTGGACCGCGCTGCGCAGTCACCGGGGGTCGACGGCGCTCCAGGCCTCGCTCACCGCATGGGAGCACGGCCGCCTCCACGGTCATCACCTGCCGGACCCGCAGGCCGCCCCGGCGCGGCTCAGCCGCTTCTTCGCCTCCCTCACCCCCCGCGAGCGCGACCGGCTCGCCCGCCGCTACCCGCTCGCGGTCGGCAACATGAACGGCGCCCCCGTCCCGCTGCGCTACCAGGCCAACCGCATCGCCCTGGACCAGGCGCGCAAGGTGGAGCGCACACGCATGCACGACAGCCGGCTCAGCGTGGCCGGCCAGCAGGACGCCGGCCGCCGGATGCACCGCTACGAGTCACTGATGAGCCCGGGCCGGCAGATCCTGGCCTTCGACCCGGAGGGCTCGGGCCGGATCGCCGAGGCGTTCGGGGACCTCACCGAGGCGCAGCGGATCTCGGTCGTCGTCCCCGGCGTCGACACCGACCTGCTCACCTTCCAGCGGACGTACCGCAGGTACAGCGCCCCGGTCGGCATGGCCAAGGCGCTGTACGCGGCCGAGCGCGCGGCGAGCCCCACGACCCGTACGGCCGTGATCGCCTGGGCCGACTACACCTCCCCCGACGGTCTCGGGGTGGACGCGGCCACCGGACTGCGCGCCCAGGAGGGCGCCGTACGGCTGAACGCGCTGCTGCGCGCCCTGCCCGGCCGGTCCCCGGTGTCGATGTTCTGCCACAGCTACGGCTCGGTGGTCTGCGGGGTCGCCGCGCCCGGCATGCCCCGCCGGGTGGCCGACATAGCCGTGGCCGCGAGCCCCGGCATGCGCGTCGCCAAGGCCGCCCAGCTGGGCACGACGGCCCGGGTGTGGGCCATGCGGGACGCCAGCGACTGGGTGCGGGACGTGCCGTACCTGGAGCTCGGCGGACTCGGTCACGGCGCCGACCCGGTGTCCTCCGGGTTCGGTGCGCGGGTGCTGTCGGCCCGGGACGCCCAGGGCCACAGCGGTTACTTCCAGCCGGGCACGGACAGCCTGCGCAACCTCGCCGACGTCGGCGTGGGCGCGTACGGCTCGGTGACGTGCGCACGGGAGAACGATGCGTGCCGGTCCGGTCTGTCCGGCACGACGACGGCCGGACGCGCGTAGAGACAGCAGGAAGTGCGGTCTGCGCGGGTGGCGACGGAGGAGCACGTGCCGCATACGATGAGCCGCATGGGTGACGTACTGGCGGGTTTTCATGCCGTCTGGGAGTTCGAGTCCGACTCCGTGCTCATCCGTTACGAACGGGGGATCCGGACTCCGAAGCTGTTCCAGGCGCTCGGCGAGCGGCGGATTCCGCTGTCCGCGCTGGAGGGCGTGACGCTGGAGCCGGGCAAGCGCGGCACGGTGGTGCTGCGGCTCACGCCGCGCCCCGGCGCCGATCCGCTGATGGAGGCGGCCGCCGGCCAGCTGAAGGAGGGCTGTGACCCCTACCGGCTGGTACTGCCGGCCGAGCGGGAGACCCTCGCCGAGTACTACGCCGACGAGCTGAAGGCGCTGCTGACCGAGTCCGGGCCCGCCGACCGGCACCTGGTGGCGGCCCCCGGGGCCCCGCTGCACTTCAAGGCGTACGACGGCAAGGCGTCCTTCGACGGCACGTCCGTACGCTTCCGCTGGTCCTGGACGGGGGCGTCGTCGGCGAAGTGGAAGGCCGGCGACCAGCGCTTCGCGGTCGCCGACCTCGGCGGAGTCGAGTGGCGGTCGCCGGAGGTCTTCGAGGGGCACTTGCGGCTGCTGCCGCGCTCGGGCGGTGCGGCGGCGGCCGTGCAGCCCGACCAGGATCCGGCGTCGGTGGTGTTCGGGCTCGGCTACGGCCCCGTGCACGAGTCGCTGCCGTTCGCCGCGGCCGTCCTGGCGGCGGTCCGGTCGCGGGGGCCGGCGCCCGTGGTGCCGGCCCCGGCCCGGCGGGACCCCGCCGACATCGCCGAGCGGATCCGGCATCTGGGCGAGCTGCACCAGGCCGGGCTGGTCACCGACGAGGAGTTCTCCTGCAAGAAGGCCGAACTGCTGGCCGAGCTGTGAGCGGCGGCTACGCCTCCCGGCCCGCGGAGGCGAAGCTCATGTCCGCGTAGCGGTCGCCCGCCACCTGCGCCGCGATCGGCTCCAGCCGGGCCAGTTCCGCCTCCGTCAGGGTGATCCGGGCCGCCGCCACGTTCTCCTCGACCCGGTCCGGCCTGCGGGTGCCCGGGATCGGGACCACCGTCAGGCCCTCGGCCGTCGCCCGCTGGTGGACCCACGCCAGGGCCGTCTGGCCGAGGGTGGCGCCGTGCGCCTCGGCGACCGCCCGCAGCGGCTCCAGCAGGGCCGCGTTGGCGGTGGCGTTGGCGCCGGTGAAGCGGGGGTGCTGGCGGCGGAAGTCGTCGGCCGTCAGGTCCTGTTCGGCCCGGGTGAAGGAGCCGGTGAGGAAGCCGCGGCCGAGCGGCGAGTACGGCACCAGCGCGACCCCGAGCTCCCGTACGGCCGGGACGACCCGCGCCTCGATGTCCCGGCTGAACAGGGACCACTCCGACTGCACGGCCGCGATCGGGTGCACGGCGTGCGCGGCGCGCAGTTCGCCGGCGGTGACCTCGCTCAGACCGAGGTGCTTGACCTTGCCCTCGCGGACCAGCTCCGCCATCGCGCCGACGGTCTCCTCGATGGGGACGTCCACGTCGCGGCGGTGCATGTAATAGAGGTCGATCTCCTCGACGCCGAGCCGCTTCAGGCTGGCCTCGGCGGCCTGGCGGATGTACGGCGCATCGTTGCGGATGATCCGCCTGGTCGGGTCGTCCGGCGGGATCGACAGGGCGAACTTGGTGGCGATCACCACCTCGTCCCGGTGGGCCTTGAAGAACGGGGCGAGGAACCGCTCGTTCTCCCCGGCGCCGTAGGCGTCCGCCGTGTCGTACAGCGTCACGCCCAGCTCCAGCGCCCGGTCCAGCGCGGCGCGCGCCTGGCCGGCGTCCGTGGGGCCGTACGCGAAGCTCATGCCCATGCAGCCGAGTCCCTGGACGCCGACCTCCGGCCCCCGTGCGCCGAGCCGTACCGTCGGAATCCTGGCGTCGGTCATCGAGTGGTCCCCTCCGTGGCGTAGAAGCTGATCTTGCGGTCGAGCACGGCGAGCGTGTCCCGCAGCTCGGCGATCCGGCCGAGGACGTCGCTGCGGGTCGCCTCCAGCAGTGCCCGCCGCTCCGCGTAGGTGCTCTCGCCCTCGCGCACCAGTTCCGCGTACCGGACCATGTCCGCCACCGGCATCCCGGTCAGCCGGAGCTTGTTGACGAAGTCCAGCCAGTCCAGGTCGCGGTTGCTGTAACGGCGCTGGCCGGTGTGCGAGCGGTCGATGTGCGGCATCAGGCCGATCCGCTCGTACCAGCGCAGCGTGTGCGCGGTCAGGCCGGTCAGGGCGACGACCTCGCTGATCGTGTAGCGGTCCTGGCCGTCGGGGCGCGGGTGGCGCAGGGGTGGGGCGGAGCAGATGTCGGTGCGGGTGGCGTGCTCGGTGGCCGCGTGCGTGGTCTGCATCACCGTCATGGCCCCCACGCTATGACCTTGGAGTGCACTCCAGGCAAGCCGGTCCGGTGAGAAACGCACAGGACGCGGCCGGGGGCGGCCGGTTGGCCTGCGGCCCACGAGTCTCGCACGCCGGGCCCGGCCCGAGGACGCCGCGGAAGTACTGCTCCTGCGGCGGGGGACGATCGACGCCCTGTGGTCCGGCGGTGGTGCCGGGCCGGCCGAGTGGCACGCGGAGTCGCTGCAGAGCCGCCGTACGCCTCCCTCGGCTCCACGCGGGATCCGGACCCGTCGATGCGGCTGCTGCCGTGAGCCGCATAGGCTCGGACGCATGTCGTTGCAGAGTCTGGCGCTGATCGAGAACTGGCCCGTCGGCACCGCCGCCGCGGGTGTCGTACGAGCCGACGGGACCGTCCTCGGGACGCACGGCCCCGCGGAACACCGCTTCCCGCTGGCCTCCGTCACCAAGCCGCTGGCGGCGTACGCGGCGCTGGTCGCGTACGAGGAGGGCGCCGTCGAGCTGGACGAGCCGGCCGGGCCGCCCGGGGCGACGGTCCGCCATCTGCTCGCGCACACCTCCGGGCTGGCCTTCGACGAGCACCGGGCGACGGCTGCGGCCGGGGAGCGCCGGCTGTACTCCAACGCCGGGTTCGAGCAGCTCGGGGACCACATCGCCAAGGCGACGGACATCCCGTTCGCGGAGTACCTGCGGCAGGCCGTGCTGGAGCCGCTGGGCATGACGTCGACGTCGCTGGAGGGTTCGCCGGCGAAGGACGGGGTGTCGACGGTGGCGGACCTGCTGCGGTTCGCGGCGGAGGTGCAGGCGCCGCGGCTGCTGGACCCGCGGACGGTGGCGGCGGCGATGACCGTGCAGTACCCCGGGACGAAGGGCGTCCTGCCGGGCTACGGCCACCAGAACCCGAACGACTGGGGGCTGGGCTTCGAGATCCGCGGCGCCAAGTCGCCGCACTGGACGGGCGGTTCGTCCTCGCCCCGGACGTTCGGGCATTTCGGGCAGTCGGGTACGTTCCTGTGGATCGACCCCGACGCGGGGGTGGCGGCGGCCGCCCTGACGGACCGGGCGTTCGGCCCCTGGGCGATCGAGGCGTGGCCGGTGTTCACGGACGCGGTGCTCGCGGAGCTGCGGGGCTGACGCCGGCCGGGGCGACCGCCCGCCCGGTCGCGCGGTCGCCGCCCGCGCCCGGTCACCCCGTCATCTCCCACAGCAGCAGTTCCGCCGGGCTCACCCCCACCACCTCCAGACCCCGCGCGTCCGTGAGCCGTGCGGAGTCGCCCGCCCCGAGCCGCTCCCCGGCCAGCCGGACCTCGCCCCGCACCACGTGCGCGTACACGCACCGCGCGTCCGGCACCGCCGCCCGCTCGCCGGGGGCCGGCCGTCGTACGTGCAGCACCGCGCCCGCGTTCGGCACCGCGTACGGCGTCTCGTCGGCGATGCCGGGGACGAGTTCGTAGGCCGGGTCGCCGCCGGGGTCGCGTGGTGTCAGCCACATCTGGACGAAGGTCAGCGGGACCGGGCCGTCGTTGCGTTCCACATGGCGGACGCCCGCCGCCGCGCTGAGGTGCTGGAGGTCCCCGGGGCGGACCCGGGTCTCGTGCCCCGCCGAGTCACGGTGGGTCAGTTCGCCCTCGACCACCCACGTCACGATCTCGGTGTGCCGGTGCGGGTGCTCGTCGAAGCCGGCGCCGGGGGCGAGCCGCTCCTCGTTGCAGGCGATCAGCGCGCCGAACCGCAGGTTGCCGGGGTCGTAGTGCGGGCCGAAGGAGAAGGCGTGGCGGGTGTCGATCCCGGCCTCCGGTTCCCCGCCTCGGTAGCGCTCGCCGGCGCGCCGTACGTCCATCACGGGCACCACGTTAACCGCACCGGGCGAGGCGCCCGGGAGGCGGCCGGGCCGCCGGGCACCGCACCCCCGGCGGCGCACGGGTCCGTCCGGATGAGGCAGTCTTGTCCACGTGCCCGAACCCGAGACCCACAGCGGCGATCCCGCAGTACACGACGTCCACCCGCACGACGCGACCCTGAAGAGGCTGGAGAAATCCTCCGGGAGTCTCGCCGCGCAGGCCATCGCGCGCATGGACGAGACTCTGCCGTGGTACCGGGCCATGCCCCCGGAGAACCGTTCCTGGATCGGCCTCGTCGCCCAGGCGGGCATCGCGGCCTTCACCGAGTGGTTCCGGCGCCCGGACACCCCCCAGGCGATCTCCACGGACGTCTTCGGGACGGCGCCGCGCGAGCTGACCCGGGCCATCACGCTGCGGCAGACCGTGGAGATGGTGCGCACCACGATCGAGGTCATGGAGAGCGCCATCGACGAGGTGGCGGCCCCCGGGGACGAGGCCGTGCTGCGGGAGGCCCTGCTCGTCTACGCCCGGGAGATCGCCTTCGCCACCGCCCAGGTGTACGCCCAGGCCGCCGAGGCACGGGGTGCCTGGGACGCGCGGCTGGAGTCGCTGGTCGTCAACGCCGTCCTCAGCGGCGAGGCCGACGAGGGGGCCCTCAGCCGGGCCGCGGCGCTGGGCTGGAACTCGCCCGAGCACGTGTGCGTGGTGCTCGGCACCGCCCCCGACGGCGACAGCGAGCTGACGGTGGAGGCCATCCGGCGGGCCGCCCGGCACGCCAAGCTCCAGGTGCTCACCGGGGTGCTCGGGGACCGGCTCGTGGTCATCGCGGGCGGCAGCGACAACCCGCTCGCCGTCGCCAAGTCGCTGATCGGGCCGTTCGCCGCCGGGCCGGTCGTCGCGGGACCCGTCGTACCCGACCTGCTGGCCGCGACCCGGTCCGCGCAGGCGGCCGCGGCGGGGCTGAAGGCCTGTTCCGCCTGGCAGGACGCACCTCGTCCGGTACTGGCGGACGATCTTCTTCCGGAGCGGGCGATCGCGGGCGACCCGAGCGCCCGGGAGCAGCTGGTGGAGGAGATCTACAGACCGCTGGAAGAAGCGGGGTCGGCGCTGCTGGAAACCCTGAGTGTCTACCTGGAGCAGGCGAGCAGCCTGGAAGGCGCAGCCCGCATGCTCTTCGTTCACCCGAACACCGTGCGCTACCGGCTCCGACGTGTGACTGATGTCACCGGTTGGTCGCCGTCCGATGTACGATCCGCGTTCACACTGCGGATCGCGCTCATCCTGGGGCGTCTGGCCGACGGTGATACCCAGGCATAGGGTTTTGTGGGGCTCCCACAAAAGCCCTTCGTGTTCTTCGTCCCTGTCCTCACGGGCGGCCGCGGCCGTCCCCAAGAGAGAGTGTGAGAGTGCTCGTACTCGTCGCTCCCGGCCAGGGCGCCCAGACGCCCGGCTTCCTGACTCCCTGGCTCGAACTGCCCGGTGCCGCGGACCGCGTCGCCGCGTGGTCGGACGCCATCGGACTGGACCTGGTCCACTACGGGACCCAGGCCGACGCCGACGCCATCCGTGACACCGCGGTGGCCCAGCCGCTGCTGGTGGCCGCCGGCCTGCTGTCCGCCGCGGCACTCGGTGACATCACCGAGATCGCCCCGGGCGCGGTCGCGGGCCACAGCGTGGGCGAGATCACCGCCGCCGCCTTCGCGGGCGTGCTGACCGACGCCGACGCGCTCGCCCTGGTCCGCAAGCGGGGTCTGGCCATGGCCGACGCCGCCGCGGTCACCGAGACCGGCATGGCGGCGCTGCTCGGCGGCGACCCCGAGACGTCGGTCGCCCACCTGGAGAAGCTGGGCCTGACCCCGGCGAACATCAACGGCGCGGGCCAGATCGTCGCCGCCGGCACGCTGGAGCAGCTGGCCGCGCTGGCCGAGGACAAGCCCGAGGGCGTGCGCAAGGTCGTCGCGCTGAAGGTCGCCGGTGCCTTCCACACGCAGCACATGGCCCCGGCCGTGGAGACGCTGGCCAAGGCGGCCGCGGAGCTCGCGCCCGCCGACCCGAAGGTCCGTTACGTCTCCAACAAGGACGGCCGGGCCGTCGCGGACGGCGCCGAGGTGCTGGAGCGGCTGGTCGGCCAGGTCGCCAACCCGGTGCGCTGGGACCTGTGCATGGAGACCTTCAAGGAGCTCGGCGTCACCGCGCTCGTCGAGGTGTGCCCGGGCGGCACGCTGACCGGCCTGGCCAAGCGGGCCCTGCCGGGCGTGGCGACGCTGGCCCTGAAGACCCCCGACGACCTCGACGCGGCTCGCGAGCTCATCGCCGAGCACGCCTGAGAAGGAGCTCGACGCATGTCGAAGATCAAGCCCAGCAAGGGCGCCCCGTACGCGCGCATCCTGGGGGTCGGCGGCTACCGGCCGACCCGGGTGGTGCCGAACGAGGTGATCCTCGAGAAGATCGACTCCTCCGACGAGTGGATCCGCTCGCGCTCCGGCATCGAGACCCGGCACTGGGCGGGCCCCGAGGAGACCGTGGCCGCGATGGCGATCGAGGCGTCCGGGAAGGCGATCGCGGACGCCGGCATCGACGCCGAGCAGATCGGCGCGGTGGTCGTGTCGACCGTCTCGCACTTCAGCCAGACGCCGGCCGTCGCCACCGAGATCGCGGACAAGCTCGGCACCGCCAAGGCGGCCGCCTTCGACATCTCGGCGGGCTGCGCGGGCTTCGGCTACGGCCTGACGCTCGCCAAGGGCATCGTGGTGGAAGGTTCCGCCGAGTACGTCCTGGTGATCGGCGTGGAGCGGCTGAGCGACCTCACCGACCTGGAGGACCGGGCGACCGCGTTCCTGTTCGGTGACGGCGCCGGCGCGGTCGTGATCGGTCCCTCGCAGGAGCCGGCGATCGGCCCGACCGTGTGGGGCTCCGAGGGCGACAAGTCCGAGACGATCAAGCAGACCGTCCCCTGGGACCGGTTCCGGCTCGGAGACCTGTCCGAACTGCCCCTCGACACCGAGGGCAACATCAAGTTCCCTGCGATCACGCAGGAGGGCCAGGCGGTGTTCCGCTGGGCCGTGTTCGAGATGGCGAAGGTCGCCCAGCAGGCGCTGGACGCGGCCGGGATCACCGCGAACGACCTGGACGTCTTCATCCCGCACCAGGCCAACGTGCGGATCATCGACTCGATGGTGAAGACGCTGAAACTGCCGGAGCACGTCACGGTCGCCCGTGACATCCGCACCACCGGCAACACCTCGGCCGCCTCGATTCCGCTCGCGATGGAGCGGCTCCTGGCGACCGGGGAGGCGAAGAGCGGCGACACCGCGCTCGTCATCGGATTCGGGGCGGGTCTCGTCTACGCCGCCACGGTCGTTACCCTCCCCTAGGCACTCCGTGCCGGATCATGCGGTCCGGGACGGGGACGAATGCCGTAAACCATCTGGATATGAAGAAGGAGCGCCTGACATGGCCGCCACTGAGAAAGAGATCGTCGAAGGTCTCGCCGAGATCGTGAACGAGATCGCCGGCATCCCGGTCGAGGACGTCCAGACGGACAAGTCCTTCACCGACGACCTGGACGTCGACTCGCTGTCCATGGTCGAGGTCGTCGTGGCCGCCGAGGAGCGCTTCGACGTCAAGATCCCGGACGAGGACGTCAAGAACCTGAAGACCGTCGGCGACGCGACGAAGTACATCCTCGCCCACCAGGCCTGAGCCACCTCGTAGGCCGTAAGGCCGTCAGGCTGCAAGGCCCCGCCACCCGGCGGTGGCGCCGTAGAATCCCGCATCCGTTGGAGAAAGAATTCCCGTGAGCCCGACCAATCGCACCGTGGTCGTCACCGGTATCGGCGCAACCACACCGCTGGGTGGCGACGCAGCTTCGTTCTGGGAGGCCCTGCTCGCCGGCGAGTCCGGCGTCAGCCCCCTGGAGCAGGACTGGGCGGCCGAACTGCCGGTCCGTATCGCCGCGCAGATCGCCGTCGAGCCGGGCGAGGTCCTCCCCCGCCCGCAGGCCCGCAAGCTGGACCGGTCCGCGCAGTTCGCGCTGATCGCCGCTCAGGAGGCCTGGAAGGACGCCGGTTTCACCGCCAGGGCCGGTGAGGACGCGTCCGTGAACCCCGATCGTCTCGGTGCGGTCATCGCCTCCGGCATCGGCGGCGTGACGACGCTCCTGGACCAGTACGACGTGCTCAGGGAGAAGGGCGTCCGCCGCGTCTCCCCGCACACCGTGCCGATGCTGATGCCCAACTCCCCGGCGGCCAACGTCGGAATCGAGCTGGGTGCCCGCGCCGGCGTGCACACCCCGGTCTCGGCCTGCGCCTCCGGCGCGGAGGCCATCGGGTACGCGATCGAGATGATCCGCACCGGCCGTGCGGACGTGGTCGTGGCCGGTGGTACCGAGGCCGCCATCCACCCGCTGCCCATCGCCGCCTTCGGCAACATGATGGCGATGTCCAAGAACAACGAGGACCCGCAGGGCGCCTCGCGTCCCTACGACACCGACCGCGACGGCTTCGTGCTCGGCGAGGGTGCCGGTGTGATCGTCCTGGAGTCCGAGGAGCACGCGAAGGCCCGCGGCGCCCGGATCTACGTCGAGGCGGTCGGCCAGGGCATCTCCGCGGACGCCCACCACATCACGCAGCCGGAGCCGTCCGGCAACGGCATCGCGCACGCCCTGCAGAACCTGCTGGACAGCACGGACCTGAAGCCGGCCGAGATCGTGCACGTGAACGCGCACGCCACCTCCACGCCGCAGGGTGACGTCGGCGAGATCAAGGCGCTGCGCAAGGTGTTCGGCGACGACCTCGACCACATGGCGATCTCCGCGACGAAGTCGATGACCGGTCACCTGCTCGGTGGCGCCGGCGGCATCGAGACGGTCGCGTCGATCCTGGCGCTGGTGAACCGTACGGCTCCGCCGACGATCAACGTCGAGAACCTCGACCCCGAGGTCAACGCGGACGTCGTGCGCGGCGAGCCGCGGGCGCTGCCCGAGGGCCGCATCGCCGCGCTGAACGACTCGTTCGGCTTCGGCGGGCACAACGTGGTGCTGGCGTTCAGGACCCTGTGAGACCAGACGTGAAGGGCCCCCACCGGCCGGTGGGGGCCCTTCACGCGTGTCCGGGTCTGCCGAGTCCGGTCGCGGGTCCGGGGACGGCTCACACCACCTGGTGCAGCCAGCGCACCGGGGCGCCCTCTCCGGCGTAGCGGAACGGTTCCAGTTCGTCGTCCCACGGCTTGCCGAGCAGCCGGGACAGCTCGGCCTCCAGGTCGGTCTCGCCCTTCTGGCTGCGCAGCAGGGCGGCGCGCAGGCGGTCTTCGGGGATCAGGATGTCGCCGTGGATGCCGGTGACAGCGTGGAAGATACCTAGGTCGGGGGTGCAGCTGTAGCGTTCGCCCTCGGCGGTCGGGCAGGGCTCGGCCGTCACCTCGAAGCGCAGCAGGTGCCAGCCGCGCAGGGCGGAGGCGAGCTTGGAGGCGGTGCCGGCCTGGCCCTGCCAGGAGAACTCCGAGCGCCAGGTGCCGGGGGCCGCGGGCTGCCGGATCCAGTCGAGGTTGACGCGCGTGCCGAGCACCCCGGCGACGGCCCACTCGACGTGCGGGCACAGCGCGCGCGGCGCGGAGTGCACGTACAGAACTCCACGTGTCGTCACCGGGACCTCCGGGCAGAGCGGGACATTGTGCGGACTGGCTGGGCGGCAGTGGCGCGACGGCCGCGTTGATGGCGAGGCTACCCTGCGGCGGGGCAAGGAGTGTGACGTACCGTCGGTCCCGGTGCCAGGAAAACGCCGCCATTCACCCAGGGGGACGCTTGTACGGGGGTGCGCCGTTCCCGGGTGCCCGGCCGGGAACCCCCGCTCGTTGTCATGGGAGGGAGTGCCGGACCGTCGAGCGAGGGGAACAGCAGGGAATGCGGAAGCGAAGCCAGCGTGTGCGGGCCGCTCTCGCCGTCGCGGCGGCCGTGCTGCTGGGGGCCGCCGGATGTGACGGCGGAGACGGCGGCCCGGCCGAGCCGGAGGGCACGAAGGCGCGCGCGGCCCGGCCCCCGGTCTGGGACCGCAGCCCGGACTCGATCGCCGCGGTGGGCGACTCCATCACGCGCGGTTTCGACGCCTGCGCGGTGCTGTCGGACTGCCCCGAGGTGTCGTGGGCGACCGGCAGCGACGCCAGGGTGGACAGCCTGGCGGTGCGGCTGCTCGGGGTGACGGGGGCGGCGGAGCGCAGCTGGAACTACGCGGTGACCGGCGCCCGGATGGCCGATCTGCCGGAGCAGATGGCGAAGGCGGCCGCCCGGGGCCCGCAGTTGGTGACGGTGATGGTGGGGGCGAACGACGCCTGCCGCTCCTCGGCGACGGCGATGACCCCGGTGGCGGACTTCCGCGCGGACTTCGAGGAGGCGCTGCGCACACTGCGCTCGGCGCTGCCGAAGACCCAGGTGTACGTGGCGAGCGTGCCGAACCTGAAGCGGCTGTGGTCCGAGGGCCGGACGAACGCGCTGGGCAAGCAGGTGTGGAAGCTCGGCATCTGCCCCTCGATGCTGGGCGACGCGGACGATCTGACGAGCGCGGCGATGCTGCGCCGGGAGACCGTGCAGCAGCGGGTGGTGGCGTACAACACGGTGTTGGAGGAGGTCTGCGCGCAGGACCGCCGCTGCCGCTTCGACGGCAACGCGGTCCACGACTACCGCTTCGGCACGGACCAGCTCAGCCACTGGGACTGGTTCCACCCGAGCAAGGACGGCCAGGCGCGGCTGGCGGAGATCGCGTACCGCACGGTCACGGCGAGGCGGCCGTGACCTAGGGTCTCCCCCATGGACGAACTTTTCGGCACACTTTCCGACGGCACCGCGGTGCACCGGTGGACGCTGGAGCGCGCCGGGGTGCGGGTGCGGGTGCTGTCGTACGGCGGGATCGTGCAGTCGGTGGAGGTCCCGGACGCGGCCGGGCGGACGGCGGACGTGGTGCTGGGTTTCCCGGACCTCGACGGCTACCTGAAGCACCCGGAGCCGTTCCTGGGCGCCGTGATCGGCCGGTACGCGAACCGGATCGCGGGCGGCCGGTTCCCCCTGGACGGCCGGGAGTACGCGCTGGCGCGCAACGACGGCCCCAACTCGCTGCACGGCGGCGAACGCGGGTTCGACCGGCGGGTGTGGGACGTGGCGCCGGTGGCGCACGGGGTGCGGCTCAGCCGGGTGAGCCCGCACGGCGAGGAGGGGTTCCCGGGCCGGCTGGCGGTGACGGTGACGTACACGCTGGCGGCCTCGGGGGCGCTGCGGATCGCCTACGAGGCGGTCACCGACGCCCCGACGATCGTGAACCCGACCCACCACGGGTACTGGAACCTGAGCGGTTCCGGTGACGCGGGCGGGCATGAACTCCGGCTCGCCGCCTCCCGGTACACGCCGGTGGACGCGGACCTGATCCCGACGGGGGCGCTGGAGGACGTGTCGGGTTCGCGCTTCGACTTCCGTACGGCCCGCCCGGTGGGTTCCGGCTACGACCACAACTTCGTGCTGGACAAGGGGGTGACCGGGACGGCCGAGGAGGTCGCCGAGCTGTACGACCCCGGGTCGGGGCGGACCCTGACGGTGGCGACGACCGAGCCCGGGCTCCAGCTCTACACCGCCGACCACCTGTCCGGACCGTTCCTGCCCGGCGCCGGGATCGCCCTGGAGACGCAGCACTTCCCGGACTCCCCCAACCGGCCGGAGTTCCCGAGCACGGTGCTGCGGCCCGGCGAGGTGTTCCGGTCGGAGACCGTGTACGGCTTCGGCACGCGGGACCGCTAGCGGGGGGCGGAAGCCCCGGTCCAGGGGTCAGGTCCCGGACCGGGGCTGCTCGTGGGGACGGCCCCCGCCCCTGTGGGGGGACTTGTCCCGGATCAGACGTTAATCGGCGCGGTCAGCCTGCGGTCCGCGATCGAGCGTCCGGCGGCGATCTCGTACGAACCCTTCACACAGCACCACGTCTTCGCCGTCTCGTCCCACACCTCGAAGGCGCGGCGCGGGAGTTCGACGGTGACCTCGGCGCTCTCGCCGGGCCCGGCCTCGACGGAGGCGAAGCCGGCGAGCCGGCGTGCCGGGCGCTCGGGATCGGGCCCGGCCGGGGCGACGTAGATCTGGACGACCTCGCGGCCGGGCCGCTCGCCGGTGTTGCGGACGCGGACGCGGACGGTGGTGCCGTCGGTGTGGAGGGACTCGTAGGCCCAGTCGGTGTAGCCGAGGCCGTGCCCGAAGGGGTACGACGGGGTGCGGCCGGCCCGCTCCCAGGCGCGGTAGCCGATGAACACGCCCTCGCGGTAGGGCAGCTCGCCGCCGGCCGGGACGACCTGGGTGACCGGGGCGTCGGCGAGGGGACCCCAGGTGGTGGGGAGCCGGCCGCCGGGCTCGTGGGCGCCGGTGAGGACATCGGCGAGGGCGGCGCCGCCCTCCTGGCCGGGGAACCAGCCGAGCAGCACGGCGGCGACCTCCTCCCGCCAGGGCAGTTCCACCGGGGAGCCGGAGTTGACGACCACGACGGTGTTCGGGTTGGCGGCGGCCACCGCGTGGACCAGGTCGTCCTGTCGGCCGGGGAGCCGGAGGTCCGTCCGGTCGAAGCCCTCGGATTCCACCCGGTCGGTGGTGGCCACCACGACGACGGCCGTGTCGGCGGCGCGGGCGGCCTCGACGGCCTCGGCGATCAGCTCGTCGGGGTCGCGCTGCGGTCCGCTGTGGGCGAGGGCGAAGGTGACGGCCTTCATGGGCACGTCCTCGGGGAGCTCGACGACGTGGGTGAGGGAGACGTCGACCGGCTCGCCGGCGGTGAGTTCGACCCGGGCGCGGGGGACGGGGGCGCCGAAGAAGGTCTCGAAGGGGTCCTCCTCGGCGGGGCGCTGGACGCCGTCGTGGTACGTCGTCCCGCCGACGGTGAGCGTGAAGGCGCCCGTGCCCTTGATCGCGAAGGTGTGCGGACCGGTCTCGCGCGGGGTGAGGGTGCCGGTCAGTTCCACGGTGTGCAGGCGGTCGTGGGACACGCCCTCGGGGAGGTCGGAGCCCATCCACTGGATCAGGCCGCTCGGGGCGGAGCGGACGCCGATGACCTCGCCGTCGGCGTCGCGGCAGACCGCGCGCAGGGTGAAGCCCCGGTCGGCGACGGCCGGTTCGGTGGCCGGGTCGGCGCCGACGGCGTAGGCGAGGGTGCCGTCGGGGAGGGCGGCGGTGAGGCCGTCGAGCGGCGAGACGACCCGGGCGGGGAAGACGGTGGCGGAGCCGCCGCCGAGGACGCGGGCGTCGCGGGCGGCGGCGCCGATCAGGGCCACGGTGCCCGGTTTCAGCGGCAGCGCGCCGCGTTCGTTGCGGACGAGGACGAAGGAGCGGCGGGCGATCTCGCGGGCCAGGGCCGCCCCGTCGACCGGCGCGGGCGGTTCGGCGACCACCGGTTCGGCGCCCTGGAGGATGCCGACGCGGGCGGCGAGGAGCAGGACCCGGCGGACGGCCGCGTCGACCGTGGCCTCGCCGACCCGGCCGTCGCGGACGGCCCGGGCGAGGGCCGGGCCGTACACGGTCCGCGGGCCGGGCATGGCGATGTCGAGGCCGCCCGCGGCGGCGCCCACCGTGTCCCGGGCGGCCGTCCAGTCCGAGACGTTGACCCCGTCGAAGCCCCATTCGCCGCGCAGCACCTCGTTGACCAGGTGGTGGTGCTCGGTCATCGTCGTGCCGTTGACGGCGTTGTAGGCGGTCATGACGCCCCAGGGGCGGGCGTGCGCCACGATCGCCTCGAAGGGGGCGAGGTACAGCTCGCGCAGGGCGCGTTCGGAGACGAGGTTGTTCACCGTGAAGCGGTCGGTCTCGGCGTCGTTGGCGACGAAGTGCTTGACGGTGGTGCCGACCCCGCCGGACTGGACGCCGCGGACGTATCCGGTGCCGATCGCCCCGGTGAGGTGGGGGTCCTCGCTGTAGCACTCGAAGTGGCGGCCGCCGAGCGGGGAGCGGTGCAGGTTGACCGTGGGGGCGAGCAGGACGTGGACGCCCTTGCGGCGGGCCTCCTGGGCGAGCAGCACGCCCGCGCGACGGGCCAGTTCAGGGTCCCAGGAGGCCGCGAGCGCGGTCGGTGAGGGCAGGGCCACGGAGGGGTCGTCGGCGCTCCAGCGCACGCCCCGGACGCCGACCGGGCCGTCGGACATGACCAGCGACCCGAGGCCGATCTCCGGCAGCGCGGGCAGGGTCCACATGTCCTGGCCGGCCAGCAGCCGGGCCTTGGTGTCGAGGTCGAGGGCGGCGAGGGCGGCCTCCACGACCGCCTCGCGGGCCTCGTCGGCCGGGGTGCGCTGGGTTCCCGCCATCGCGGTTCCTCCTCGTCGGGTCCGTTGCACGAGCCTCCATCGTGCCCCCGTCACCTGTAGCACGGTAGGTTTCGTCACCTGGCCGTCACATGCGGGTGAGGGTGATGCCGTACGGTGACGTCATGAGCGCGAGGGTCAGGAGCGGGGAGCGGCGCGCGGAGATCGTCGGGGCCGCCCTGGAGGTGATCGCCGAGCGTGGCTACCGCGGGGCGAGTCTGGCCGCGGTGGCCGAGCGGGTGGGGCTGACCCAGCAGGGCCTGCTGCACCACTTCCCCACCAAGGAAGCCCTGTTGGTGGCCGTGCTCCAGGAGCGCGACCGGTGGGACGCGGTGCCGGACCAGCGGTGGCGGGTGGACCTGCTGGCCTCGCTGGTCGAGTACAACGCGATGCGCCCGGCGATCATCCAGACCTTCTGCGCGCTGCTCGGCGAGAGCGTGACCGAGGGCCATCCGGCGCGCGCCTACTTCACCGAGCGCTACGCCCGCGTCCGGGAGTCCATGACCGCGGTCCTGCGCGCCGAGTACGGCGACCTGCTGCCGAGCGGCCTCACTCCGGAGCGCACCGCCCCGCTGCTGGTCGCCGTGATGGACGGCCTCCAGTACCAGTGGCTGCTGGACCCGGAGTCGGTCGACATGCCGGGGGCGTTCCGGGACTTCCTGCGGCTGCTCGGGGAGCCGGTGGACTGACGGGGCGGGTGCGGCCGGTCGGCCGGCGGTCCGCCGCGGCTCCCACGGGCACACGCCGGCCTGGCGGATGCCGGGCCGAGTACGGCCGGCGGACCGGCGGGGCCGAGTACGGTGGGCCGCAGCCACGGCGCCTACCGGAAGGACCACAACTCCCGTGAGTGCTGCACGACTTCGTCTCGGTGTCCTCGGACTCGCCCTGCTGGCGGGCCTGTCCGCTCCCCCGGCCGCGGTCAGCGCCGCACCGGCCGCCGCCCCCTCCCCCACCGTCGAGGAGCAGCGGCTCGCCGGAGCCGTACCGCAGGAGATCCTGCGGCGGTCCGGTTTCGACGACGTGGCACCGGGGTTCACCCGGGCACTGGCGCACGCGCGCTCCTACGCGCAGGCCCGCCGCCTCGTCGCCCGCGAGGGGAGCGCGCTGTGGCGGCGGGCCGTGGACCGGGCGCAGGGGCGGGGGCCGGCCGGCGGTGACCTCTCGCGGGACGACGACCGGCCGCTGTACTGGGCGCGGCTGGGCCTGACCCGCCAGTTGCGCACCTGGCAGCCGGCATTCGGGCTGACGGACGGGCAGCGCTCGGCCCTGCTGGACCGGCTGGAGCGGTCCTCGCGCGGGCAGACGGACATCCGCTACCCGGGCGGGAGCGCGATGCGCCGGGTGCTGCTCACCGGTTTCGACCCCTTCACCCTCGACCGGGACGTCCGCATCTCCAATCCGTCCGGCGCGACCGCGCTGGCGCTGGACGGCACGGTCGTCGAGACCGCGCGGGGGCCGGCCCGCGTCGAGACCGCCGTGTTCCCGGTGCGCTGGCAGGACTTCGCCGAGGGCACGGTGGAGCGGACGCTGCGGCCGCACCTGCCGCGGGTCGACCTGTTCACGACCGTGAGCCAGGGCCGGGCCGGCCGGTTCGACATCGAGCGCACCAACGGCGCCTGGCGGGGCGGCTTCCCGGACAACGACAACGTCTCCCGGACGGGGACCGTTCCGGTCGCCGGCCCCGCCTCGCAGCCGCAGTGGACGGGCACCACCCTCCCGTACGGCGCCATCGTGGCGGCGCACACCGGCCCGTTCCCGGTGTACGACCACACCGAGGTCACCGAGATACCGGCGGGCGGAACCGACCCCGTCGTACGGCCGGACGGGCCGACCCCCGGCTCCACCGCCCGCGCCGGGGCCGGCGGCGACTACCTCTCCAACGAGATCGCCTACCGGGCCACCCTGCTGCGCGACCGGCTCGGGCTGCACGGCACCCTGCCCGGCGGCCATGTGCACACGCCGGTGCTGCGCTTCGGCGCCGGGAACACCGACCCGGCGACCGGCACGGTCACCGACCCGGAGTTCGTCCGCAACCGGCTCGACATCGTCGGACAGGTACGGGCCGTCGTGGCGGTGGCCGTGGCGGCCACCGTCAGGACGTGACCTCCTGACCGTCCTCGCTGCGCTCCGCGGCACTCTCCTCGCCCAGCAGGTCGCGGGCGAGGAGGGTGGCGCCCGCGACCGCGCCCGGCATCAGGAACACCGCGACGAACGGAACCAGGAAGGCCAGGCCCAGGGGGGTGCCGAAACCCCAGACCAGCGTCTTGCGGGAGCGCAGCAGGGCGAGCCGGGCCCGCAGTTCGACACCCCGGCGCTGCAGCGCCACGGCGGCGAGCTCCTCGGTGAGGAAGAAGCCGGTGACGAAGAAGCCGATCACGGGGACGGCGGTCTGCCCGACGAACGGCAGGAAGCCGCAGGCGAAGAGCAGCAGCCCCCACAGCCCGGCCCGGACCAGGACGCGCAGGCTGTCCCGGGCCGAGATCCACAGCTCGCGCCAGAGCGGCAGGTCGGAGCGGGGGGCGGTGCCGTCGGGTGAGACGTCGGCGTCGACCTGCTCCGACAGGCTCTCGTAGAAGGGCTGGCCGACGAGCAGGGTCACGGCCGTGAAGGTCAGCACGGCCAGCAGCAGGCCGAGGGCGAAGAGGACGCCCGTCAGGAAGCCGCGGAACAGGCCCCGCCAGGGGCTCGACCAGTCGTCCGCGAACGGGGTCGCCCAGCCGACCGCGTCATCGCCCCACACGGCGAGGGCGACGAGCGCCGCGGCGTACACCACCAGCGTGATCAGCCCGGGCAGCAGCCCGAACCCGTACCGGCGCCCGTGCCGGGCCACCCACCGCTGCCCCTTCAGCAGATAACCGAAACCCACCCCAAGATCGCGCATGCCGGAGACTCTACTGGCTCCGCGCGGGCCTGCGGGTCCCTCAGTCGTCCAGCATCCGGCGCAGCAGGTCGCGCAGCGAGCGGCGCTCGTCCGCGGAGAGGCCGGCGAGCGGCTCGCGGGCGAAGTGCAGGCCCTCGCGCAGGTCCCGGGCCACCCGGCGGCCCTCGTCGGTGGCCGCGGCCACCTTCACCCGGCGGTCGGCCGGGTCGGGGCGGCGCTCCACCAGTCCACGGGACTCCAGGCGGTCCACGATCCCGGTCACGTTGGACGGCTCGCACTTCAGCTTCTGCGCCAGCTTGCGCATGGGCAGCGGCTCCAGCGAGAGCAGGCTGAGGAGCCGGGCCTGCGCGCCGGTCAGCGTGTGCTCGCCCGCCGCCTTCTCGTAGTCCGCGTAGTAGCGGGCCACGACGTCACCGATCAGCTCGACGACCTCCATGGTGAGGGCGTCGGGACGGTGGGCCTTCGATGGGGTGGACATGCCCGCCAGGATACCCGGTTACTTGACATCATGAAATATTCAGGAGCATGGTTGTTTCAGGCACTGAAGTAATACGAAAGGCTCCGTCATGATCAACCGCGAGTGGCATCTGCTCAGCCGTCCCGTCGGCTGGCCGAAGCCCGAGGACTTCGCCCTCGTCGAGGCGCCGGTCCCGACCCCGGGCGAGGGCCAGGTGCTGGTACGGAACAAGTTCCTCTCCGTCGACCCGTACATGCGCGGCCGGATGAGTGCCGCCAAGTCGTACGTCGCCCCCTTCGAGCTGGGCAAGGTCATGCAGGGCGGCGCGGTCGGCGAGGTGGTCGAGTCCCGCGCCGAGGGCATCGCGGCCGGCGACCACGTGCTGCACTTCTTCGGCTGGCGCGAGTACGCGGTCGTGGACGCGAAGAACGCCGTCAAGGTCGGTCCGACGGCCGTCCCGGCCGTCACCGTCGACGCGGAGGACGTGCCGCTCTCCACCTACCTGGGCGTCCTCGGCATGACCGGCCTGACCGCCTACGCCGGCCTGCTGCGCACGGCCGCCTTCAAGGAGGGCGACGCCGTCTTCGTCTCCGGCGCGGCCGGCGCGGTCGGCAGCCAGGTCGGCCAGATCGCCAAGCTCAAGGGCGCCTCCCGGGTCATCGGCTCGGCCGGGTCCGACGAGAAGGTCAAGCTGCTGGTCGAGGAGTACGGCTTCGACGCCGCGTTCAACTACCGCAACGGCCCGGTCGCCGAGCAGCTGCGCCAGGCGGCGCCCGACGGGATCGACGTCTACTTCGACAACGTCGGCGGGGACCACCTGGAGGCCGCCATCGGCTCCCTGAACCAGGGCGGCCGGATCGCGGTCTGCGGCATGATCTCGGTCTACAACGACACCGAGCCCGCGCCCGGCCCGAAGAACCTGGCCCGGCTGATCCAGACCCGCGGCCGGATCGAGGGCTTCCTGGTCGGCGACCACTACGACCTCCAGCCCCGGTTCGTGCAGGAGGTCGGCCCGTGGGTCGCCTCGGGCGCGCTGAAGTACCGCGAGACGGTGGTCGAGGGCATCGAGAACACCGTGGAGGCGTTCCTCGGGGTCCTGCGCGGCGACAACATCGGGAAGATGGTCGTCAAGCTCTGACGGTCCCCCGGCGGCCTTTCCGCTGATTCCGGCATGCGGTAACTTCTTTCCGAAATCCGCCGTCGATCGTGGGCGCGAGTCGCGGCGGACCGAGGAGGAAGACAACCGCATGCCCATCACGCAGTCCGACGTCCTGTACACCGCCGTCGCCACCGCCGAGAACGGCCGCGACGGCCGCGTCGCCACCGACGACGGCACGCTCGACGTCGTCGTGAACCCGCCCAAGGAGATGGGTGGCAGCGGCACCGGCACCAACCCGGAGCAGCTGTTCGCCGCGGGGTACAGCGCCTGCTTCCAGGGGGCGCTGGGTGTCGTCGCCCGTCAGGAGGGAGCCGACGTCTCCGGGTCGACCGTGACCGCGAAGGTCGGGATCGGCAGGAACGAGGACGGGTTCGGGATCATCGTGGAGATCTCGGCGAGCATCCCGAACGTCGACGCGGCCACCGCCAGGGACCTGGTCGAGAAGGCGCACCAGGTGTGCCCCTACTCGAAGGCGACCCGCGGGAACATCAGCGTGACGCTGGTCTGACCCGGTCGTTCCACACAACGGCAGCCGCACCCTTGGACGTGGGGTGCGGCTGCTTCCGTCGCGGGGTGCCGGGTGCGGCGCGCCTCAGGCGCACCACCACAGAACACGGTCGCACGTCTTGGTGGGCGACGGCTGGGGGGTCGGGTCGGCGGTCGTCGGGGCCGCCGTCGGGCTGGCGGCGGGGGCCGTGCTGGCGGAGGGCGCGGGGGGCGCCGCGGTCGCACCGGAATCCGCCGAGGCCGACTGTTCTGCCTGCTCGGTGTCGTGGGCGGAGGGTGAAGCGGAGTCCGTGGAGTCCTTGCCCTCGGGGGACTTCGAGGCGGCAGCGGAGGCCGAGGCCCCGGAGGACGCCGAGCCCTTGGCGCCGGGCGTGGCACCGGGCGCGTCGAGCGGGCCGGCGGTGCGGCCGGGGGCGGGCGAGGCCGCGCCGCCGTCCACCGTGGCGTCCCCGGCCGGCTGCGGGGTGTCGCCGGAGAAGGGCAGGAAAGGCGCGTCCGTGCCGAGTTCGGCGAGGCTGAGTCCGCCGGCCGCGAGGACGAAGCCGGCCGCGACCAGCACGGTGCGGCGCCGGCGGCGCCGGTGCACGGCGGCCTTGCGGTCGCGCCGGCTGCCGGCGGCACGCCGGCCGGCCGTGGCGGCGCCGTCGGCGGTGTCCTCGACGGCCTCCTGGGAGGCGTCCCGGTCGTCCCGGTCCGCCTCGCCGGGCGCGGCGGACGCGCCGGCCGTACCGAACCCGTCGGCGCCGCGGACGTCGTACGGATCCCGGTACGGCTCCCCGGACGGCCGCCCCTCGTGGGGTGCCTCGTACCCGGAGCCGTACGGCTGCTCGGGGGACTGCTCGTACGGCCGCACGGAGGGCTCCCCGTACGCCTGCTCCCCGTACGCCGTCGGCGCCTGCGCGTGCTCGTGCCCGCCGGCGTACCCGTGCCCGGCGGGCACGGCCGTGGCGACGGCGAGCCGGTCGGCGGGAGTTCCGCACCCCGGGCAGGCCAGGGCGCCGTTGAGGTGCCGTTGGCACGGGAGGCAGAAGTCCATGACGCGGGAAGACTAGAGTCCACGCACCCCCCGGTTCCAGACACCGCTGTGAAGGTTTCGTGCGGGGTCGAAAGAGTTGTCGAAAGGCGTGCCGAAACCGTTACCCGTTCGACCCATTGACACCCCCGCCGCACCGTCTTTACTGTCACGCCAGCATTTCGAACGTGTGACGAAATCTCGAACAGCTGAGGGGCAACTGCCGTGCGCATCACCGGAATCAGCACGCACGTGGTCGGCACGCCGTGGCGCAACCTGACCTACGTCCAGGTGCACACCGACGAGGGAATCACGGGCGTCGGCGAGACCCGGATGCTCGGACACACCGACGCGCTGATCGGCTACCTGAAGGAGGCCGAGGCCAACCACATCCTCGGATCGGACCCGTTCGCCGTCGAGGACCTCGTCCGCCGCATGAAGTACGGCGACTACGGCCGCGCCGGCGAGATCGTCATGTCCGGCATCGCGGTCGTGGAGATGGCCTGCTGGGACATCAAGGGCAAGGCGCTGGGCGTGCCCGTGTGGCAGCTGCTCGGCGGCAAGGTCACCGACAAGGTCAAGGCGTACGCCAACGGGTGGTACACGACCGAGCGAACGCCGGAGGCGTACCACAAGGCAGCCCAAGGGGTGATGGAGCGCGGTTACCGGGCGCTCAAGATCGACCCGTTCGGCACCGGGCACTTCGAGCTGGACCACAAGCAGACCCTGTACGCCGTCTCGCTCATCGAGGCCGTGCGCGACGCCATCGGCCCCGAGGCCGAGCTGATGCTGGAGATGCACGGCCGCTTCTCCCCCGCCACCGCCGTCCGGCTGGCCAAGGAGATGGCACCCTTCAAGCCCGCGTGGCTGGAGGAGCCGGTGCCGCCGGAGAACCTCAAGGCGCTGGAGAAGGTCGCCGCGAAGGTGGACGTCCCGGTCGCCACCGGTGAGCGCATCCACGACCGGATCGAGTTCCGCGAGCTCTTCGACAGCCAGGCCGTGGACATCATCCAGCCCGACGTCGGCCACATCGGCGGCATCTGGGAGACCCGCAAGCTCGCCGCCACCGCCGAGACCCACTACATGCTGGTCGCCCCGCACAACGTGGGCGGGTCCGTGCTCACCGCCGCCTCCCTCCAGGTCGGCTTCACCTCCCCGAACTTCAAGATCCTCGAACACTTCAACGACTTCGCCGACGCGGAGATCAAGAAGGTCGTCAAGGGGGCGCCGGAGGTCGTGGACGGCTACTTCCACCTCTCCGACCGGCCCGGACTCGGCGTCGAGCTGGACACCGACGCGGCCGCCGAGTTCCCGCAGCAGCAGGCCCGGTTCGACCTGTGGGCCGAGGGCTGGGAACAGCGCAAGCCGAAGGGCACGAAGTGAGCTCCCAGGTCCTGGTCCAGGCGCCGGGCAGTCACCGGGTGGAGGACCACACGCCCCGGGACCCCGGCCCCGGGGAGGCGCTGGTCGCCGTCCACGCGGTGGGCATCTGCGGCAGCGACCGCGAGGTCTATCAGGGCAACCGGCCCGAGGGGTACGTCCGTTACCCGCTCACGCCCGGCCACGAGTGGTCGGGGACCGTGCGCGCGGTGGGCGCCGGCGTGCCGGAGGGCCTCGTCGGACGCAAGGTCGTCGGGGAGGGCTTCCGCAACTGCCAGGTCTGCGACCGCTGCCACGCGGGCGAGACCACGCTGTGCACGGCCGGGTACGAGGAGACCGGGTTCACCCTGCCCGGGGCCATGGCGGCCACGCTGACCCTGCCGGCCCGGCTGCTGCACGTCCTGCCGGACGAGGCCGACCTGACCGCCGCCGCCCTGCTGGAGCCGGCCGCCTGCGTCGCCGCCGCCGCACTGAAGGCGAACGCCCGGCCGGGCGAGCGGGTCGCGGTGGTCGGCACGGGCACCCTGGGCATGTTCGCCGTGCAGTTCCTGAAGGCCGTCTCACCGGCGGAGCTGCTCGTCGTGGGCACCCGGGGCGACCGGGAGGCGCTGTCCCGGCGGTTCGGGGCGACCGACTTCCGGCTCCGGGACGAGGAGGTGCCCGCCGGCTACGACGTGGTGATCGAGACCGCCGGGTCCGCGTCCGCCGCGCGCACGGCCGCCTCGCTGCTCCGGCGCGGCGGGCGCCTGGTCCTGACCGGGATCCCGGCGCCGGGCGCGGACGGGCTCGACCCGACCGACCTCGTCGTACGGCAGCTGGAGGTGCACACCGTCTTCGGGGCGCCACCGGACGCCTGGGCGCACACCGTGCGGGTGTTCGGCGCCGGGCTGCTGGACCCGCTGCCCCTGGTCACGCACGAGCTGCCGCTGACCGAGTTCCCGCGCGCCATCGAGCTGGTCGGGGCCGGCGATCCGAAGGTGGGCAAGGTGCTGCTCCGTCCCTGACGTACGCCGGCCGGGGGGTGACCTGACGGCGCCCCGGCCGGCGTACCACCAAGGCTTTTTCACACCCAGAGCCGCGAACCTCGTCCGATATTTCGAACAACCGGATCTTAAGGACAGCTTGTGACCGACGCTTCCGCCCCGGCAGCCCGCAGGCCCGGCGAGCAGGTGCTCGCCGCGCTCGGCCTGGACGCGCCCGCCCTCGATCCCGCCGACGCCTCCGCCCACACCTTCCCGGGCGGCGGCCGCTGGCGCACCGAGATCCCCTCGTGCGAGGGTCCGGAAGCGCTGGCCGTCGTCCTCAAGGAAGCCTCGCGCCTCGACGTGCCGATCCACCGGATCAGCCAGGGCAGCGGCGTGTGGATGCTCACCGACGCCGAGATCACCGAGATGGTCGAGGCCACCGCCGAACGCGACATCGAACTCTGCCTGTTCACCGGCCCGCGCGGCACCTGGGACATCGGCGGCTCGGTGCGGTCCGACTCGCGGGGGGCCGGACTGCGCGCGCGGGGCCACGACGCCGTCGCGGGCTGCGTCGAGGACGCCGTGCGGGCGACCGCGCTGGGCGTCAAGTGCCTGCTGGTGGCCGACGAGGGCGTGCTGTGGACCCTGCACCGGGCCCGGCAGTCAGGGATCATCCCGGCCGACACCACGCTGAAGGTCTCGGCGCTGATCGGCCCGGTCAACCCGGCCGCGTACGCCGTCTACGAACGGCTCGGCGCCGACTCCGTCAACGTGCCCAGCGATCTGACGCTGGACCACCTCACCGAGATCCGCCGGGTCTCCGGTGCCCCCATGGACATGTACATCGAGGCCCCCGACGACCTCGGCGGCTACGTGCGGATGTACGAGGTCGCCGAGCTGATCCGGCGCGGCGCACCGCTCTACCTGAAGTTCGGCCTGTCCAAGGCTCCCGGCATCTACCCGTGGGGCACCCACCTGCGGGACGTGACCCTGGACACCGCCCGGGAGCGGGTGCGGCGCGGCCGGCTCGCCCTCGACCTGCTCGCCCGGCACGGCGCGGACGGTGACATGGCGCCGCTCGGCTCCCGGCTGCCGGGGTCTTTGCACCGGTTCCCCTCCGAAGGTGCCGCTGGGTGACCGATGGGGGCCGCGGGCCGTGTGCGGCCGGCCGCGTCCGCGCGGCGCAGCCGCACACCAACCGCAGCCCCGCGCCCCTTCAGGGCGCTCGAACCGACCGCGCCGAACATCTCGACGAAGAGAAGAACAGGGACGATCACCATGCGCACTCGCAGAAGCGCCGTAGCCGTCATAGCCGGAGCCGCCTCGCTCGCCCTCGCCCTCACCGCCTGCGGCCAGAACAGCGAGGGCGGCAGCAAGGCCAAGTCGGGTGACGCCAAGGGCGCCACCATCGGCATCGCCATGCCGACGAAGTCCTCCGAGCGCTGGATCGCCGACGGCAAGAACGTCGTGGAGAACCTGGAGTCCAAGGGCTACAAGACCAAGCTGGTCTACGGCGAGGACGACCCGGACACCCAGGTCGCCCAGATCGAGAACCTCATCACGCAGGGCGTCAAGGGCCTGATCGTCGCGGCGATCGACAACAAGTCCCTGAACAACGTCCTGCAGGAGGCCGCGGACGCGGACATCCCGGTCATCGCCTACGACCGGCTGATCCTCGGCAGCAAAAACGTCGACTACTACGCCTCCTTCGACAACGAGAAGGTCGGCGTCCTCCAGGGCACCTACATCGCGCACGAGCTCGGCCTGGACAGCGGCAAGAAGGGCCCGTTCAACCTCGAACTCTTCGCCGGCTCGAACGACGACAACAACACCAAGTACTTCTTCGGCGGCGCCATGAAGGTGCTCCAGCCGTACATCGACAAGAAGCAGCTGGTCGTCAAGTCCGGGCAGACCGGCCTCAACCAGGTCACCACCCTGCGCTGGGACGGCACCACCGCGCAGAAGCGCATGGAGGACATCCTCACCTCCTCCTACAAGACCGGCCGGGTCGACGCGGTGCTCTCGCCGTACGACGGCATCTCCATCGGCATCCTGTCCGCGCTGAAGTCGGACGGGTACGGCTCGGGCAGCAAGCCGCTGCCGGTCGTCACCGGCCAGGACGCCGAGCTGGCCTCGGTGAAGTCGATCATCGCCGGTGAGCAGACGCAGACCGTCTACAAGGACACCCGGGAGCTGGCGAGGGTCGCGGCCGCCATGGTCGACGACTCGCTCAAGGGCAAGAAGCCGCAGGTCAACGACGAGAAGACCTATGACAACGGCAGCAAGGTCGTGCCCGCCTACCTGCTCCAGCCGGTCAGCGTCGACAAGGCCAACTACCGGAAGGTGCTGGTCGACGGCGGCTATTACACCGAGGCCGAGCTCAAGTAACCCGCCCCCGTCGTCTAAGGATTGGAAGGCACGACCATGGCGGGACCCGTCCTGGAAATGCGCTCGATCGTCAAGACCTTTCCCGGTGTCAAGGCGCTGTCGGACGTCACCCTGACCGTCCGGCGGGGCGAGGTCCACGCCATCTGCGGGGAGAACGGCGCCGGCAAGTCGACCCTGATGAAGGTCCTCTCCGGCGTCCACCCGTTCGGCAGCTACGAGGGGGACATCCTCTTCGAAGGAGAGGTCTGCCGGTTCAAGGACATCCGGGCGAGCGAGCAGCACGGCATCGTCATCATCCACCAGGAACTGGCGCTGGTGCCGCATCTGTCCATCGCGGAAAACCTCTTCCTCGGCAACGAGCACGCCACCCGCGGGCTCATCAACTGGCGCGAGACCCTGCGCCACGCCACCCGGCTGCTGCGCCGGGTCGGCCTGGACGAGCACCCGGAGACCCGGGTCGCCGACATCGGCGTGGGCAAGCAGCAGCTGGTGGAGATCGCGAAGGCGCTGTCGAAGGAGGTGAAGCTGCTCATCCTCGACGAGCCGACGGCGGCCCTGAACGACGAGGACAGCGGCAAGCTGCTCGATCTGATCCTGGAGCTGAAGAACCAGGGCATCACCTCGATCATCATCTCGCACAAGCTCAACGAGATCCGCAAGGTCGCCGACTCGGTGACGATCATCCGGGACGGCCGGTCCATCGAGACCCTCGATGTGCGGGCGCCGGAGACGACCGAGGAGCGGATCATCGCCGGGATGGTGGGCCGCGACCTCGACCACCGCTTCCCCGAGCGCACCCCGCACCGGCCGGAGGAAGGCGCGGCCCCGGCGCTGGAGATCCGCGGCTGGACCGTGTTCCACCCCGTCGACCAGCAGCGCAAGGTCGTGGACGACGTGTCGATCGAGGTCCGCCGCGGGGAGATCGTCGGCATCGCGGGCCTGATGGGCGCGGGCCGCACCGAACTCGCGATGAGCGTCTTCGGGCGCAGCTACGGCCGCTACGCGGGCGGCACGGTCCTCAAGGACGGCCGGGAGATCCGGACGAAGACCGTCGCGGAGGCGGTCCGGCACGGCATCGCGTACGTCACCGAGGACCGCAAGCACTACGGCCTCAACCTCATCGACACCATCAACCGGAACATCTCGCTGACCGCGCTGCACCGGGTCGCGCGCCGGGGTGTGGTGGACGAGCACGAGGAACGGCAGGTCTCCGAGGGCTTCCGCAGGTCCATGAACATCAAGGCGCCCACGGTGTTCGAGCCGGTGGGCAAGCTCTCGGGCGGCAACCAGCAGAAGGTCGTCCTCAGCAAGTGGATCTTCGCCGGGCCGGACGTGCTGATCCTGGACGAGCCCACCCGCGGCATCGACGTGGGCGCCAAGTTCGAGATCTACACGGTCATCGACCAGCTCGCCGCCGAGGGCAAGGCGGTCGTCTTCATCTCCTCCGAGCTGCCCGAGCTGCTCGGCATGTGCGACCGCATCTACACGATGGCCGCCGGCCGGCTGACCGGTGAGGTGCCGCGGGCCGAGGCCACGCAGGAAGTGCTGATGCGCCATATGACGAAGGACAAAGAGGTAACGCGATGAGCACGGATGTGACCGCCGAGAGCCCGGCCCCCGCGCCGCCGGGCAGCAGCGGACCGGCCGACGGCGGACTGCTCGGCCTGGTGCTGACCGGCCTGCGCCGCAACATGCGCCAGTACGGCATGCTGATCGCCCTGGGCCTGATCGTGGTCCTCTTCGCGGTCTGGACCGACGGGGACCTGCTGCTGCCGCGCAACGTCTCCAACCTGGTGCTGCAGAACAGCTACATCCTGATCCTCGCGATCGGCATGATGCTGGTGATCATCGCCGGGCACATCGATCTGTCGGTCGGCTCGCTCACGGCGTTCGTCGGCGCCTTCGCGGCCGTGCTCACCGTCCAGCACGGCGTGTCCTGGCCGGTCGCGCTGGTGCTGTGCCTGCTGGTCGGCGCGGTGGCCGGCTCGGTCCAGGGCTATCTGATCGCCTACCTCGGCATACCGTCCTTCATCGTCACGCTCGCCGGGATGCTCCTCTTCCGCGGCCTGACAGAGATCCTCCTCAAGGGCCAGACCCTCGGCCCCTTCCCCGACGGGCTGCAGAAGCTCGGCAACGGCTTCCTGCCCGAGACCGGCCCGAACACCAACTACCACAACCTGACCCTGCTGCTCGGGCTCGTCCTGATCGCCGCCGTGCTCCGGCAGGAGTTCCGGGACCGCCGCCGCCAGCAGGAGTTCTCGCTGGACGTCGTACCGACCCGGCTGTTCCTGCTGAAGCTGACGGCTCTGGTGGCGGCGATCGTCGTCCTCACCCTGCTGCTGGCCAGCTACAAGGGCGCCCCGATCGTGCTGATCATCCTCGGCGCGCTGGTCGTCGGTTACGGCTACGTCATGCGCAACGCGGTCTTCGGCCGCCACATCTACGCCATCGGCGGCAACCTGCCGGCGGCCAAGCTGTCCGGAGTGAAGGACAAGAAGGTCACCTTCCTCGTCTTCCTGAACATGGGCGTGCTCGCGGCCCTGGCGGGTCTGGTGGTCGCCGCCCGGCTGAACGCGGCCTCGCCGAAGGCGGGCGTCAACTTCGAACTGGAGGCCATCGCCTCCTCGTTCATCGGCGGCGCGTCCATGAGCGGCGGTGTCGGCACCGTCCTCGGCGCCATCATCGGCGGTCTCGTCCTCGGCGTGCTGAACAACGGCATGAACCTCCTCAGCGTCGGCACCGACTGGCAGCAGGTCATCAAGGGCCTGGCCCTGCTGGTGGCGGTCGGGTTCGACGTGTGGAACAAGCGCAAGTCCGGTTCGTAAGCGCCCAACGAGGGAGCCGCAGGCATGGAACTGAACAGACGCACGGTCATCGCTGGAGCCGCGGCGGCGGGCCTCGCCGCCACCACCCTGGCCGGCCCGGCCCGGGCGGCCACGGGAAGGAAGCCGGTGAAGGAACATTTCGGCACGCTCGCCGACGGCACGGAGGTCCACCGCTGGTCGCTGGAGAACGGCGGCACCCGGCTGAAGGTGCTCTCCTACGGCGGCATCGTCCAGACGCTGGAGATCCCGGACCGGCACGGCCGCCGCGCCAACGTCTCCCTCGGCTTCGCCGACCTCGCCGGCTACGTGGCGGACAGCCCCTACTTCGGCGCCCTGATCGGCCGGTTCGGCAACCGCATCGGCAAGGGCAGGTTCACGCTGGACGGCACGTCGTACCAGCTCTCCGTGAACGACGGCGACAACAGCCTGCACGGCGGCGCCCAGGGCTTCGACAAGCACGTGTGGGACGTGGAGCCGTTCACCCGGGGTGCGGACGTCGGGCTGCGCCTGTACCGCACGAGCCCCGACGGCGAAATGGGCTACCCGGGTACGCTCCGGACCCGGGTGACGTACACCCTCACCCGGCACGGCGACTGGCGCGTCGACTACGAGGCCACCACCGACAAGGCCACCGTCGTCAACCTCACCAGTCACGTCTACTGGAACCTGGCCGGCGAGGGCGGCGGCACGATCGAGGACCACGAACTCTCGATCGCCGGCGGCCGCTACACACCCACGGACGCGGACCTGATCCCCACCGGCGAGCTGGCCACGGTCGCGGGCACCCCGTTCGACTTCCGGCGCGCCAAGCCGATCGGCCGGGACATCCGGGCGGGCCACGAGCAGCAGGTGCGGGCCAAGGGGTACGACCACAACTGGGTCCTGGACAAGGGCGTCACCGCGCGGCCCGAGCACGTCGCGACCCTGCGCGACCCGCGCTCCGGCCGCACCCTGAGGATCGCCACCGACCAGCCGGGCCTCCAGTTCTACTCCGGCAACTTCCTGGACGGCACCCTGACCGGCACCGGAGGCCGCACCTACCGCCAGGGCGACGCCCTCTGCCTGGAGACCCAGCACTTCCCGGACGCGCCGAACCACGCGCACTTCCCGTCGACGGTCCTGCGGCCGGGGCAGACCTACCGGACGACGACGATCCACTCCTTCGGAGCGTGAAGCCGCTCACGCGCCGCGTGAGTTGAACACCCCGTCCGTCCCCTCCGTATCCAAGGGCGGCCCGTGCTCCCCCGCACGGGCCACCCTGAACGGAGGTCCCCTTGGCCGGCAACGTCACCTCGTTGTTCCGCGGCACCGCCGCGCACAGCCCCTCCATGGCGGCGCTGACGCGGGAGGGCGGCGACGGGACCGGGCCGGTGGACTTCTGCATCCCGTGCAACCCGTACTTCCCGACGCCGGCCATGTTCGAGGAGCTGGCCGGCCGGCTGCGGGACATCATCACGTACTACCCGAGCGGCGCCGACACCATCACGAGCGAGCTGTGCGGGCTGCTCCGCCTGCCGCCGCAGTGCGTGGCGATGGGCAACGGCTCCACGGAGCTGATCACCTGGATCGACCACCTCCTCGTCCGTGAGTCCCTGGCCGTCCCCGTCCCCACCTTCGGCCGCTGGACCGACCAGCCGATGGAGACCGGCAAGCGGGTCGACATGTTCCCGCTCCAGGAGGTGAGCGGCTTCGCCCTCGACCTCGCCCAGTACGCCGAGTTCATCCGGTCGCGGAGGACCCGGGTGGCGGTGGTCTGCAATCCGAACAACCCCGACGGCGGCTATCTGACCCGCCGGCAGGTCGTGCAGTTCATGGACGCCATGGCCGACCTGGACCTGGTGGTGATCGACGAGTCCTTCCTGGAGTTCGCCGACGCGGAGGCCGAGCCCAGCGTCGTCCAGGAGGCCATGCTCCGCCCCAACGTGATCGTCCTGCGCAGCCTGGGCAAGAACTTCGGTCTGCACGGCATACGCTTCGGCTACCTCGTCGCCAACCCGGCGCTCGCCGGCAGGATCCGCTCGATGCTGCCGAAGTGGAACCTCAACTCCTTCGCCGAGCACGTGGTGTTCATGCTGAAGGAGCACGGCACCGAGTACGCGCAGAGCCTGGCGCAGGTCCGCCGCGACCGGCTGGAGATGGCCAGCCACCTCTCCGCGCTCCCCGGCCTCACCGTCTACCCCTCCCAGGGCAACTTCCTCTTCGTACGGCTGCCCGTCGGCGCCGAGGGGACGGTGGTGCGGGACCGGATGCTCACCGAGCACCGGATCCTGGTCCGCGAGTGCGGCAACAAGATCGGATCATCCAGCCGCTTCCTGCGGCTCGTGGTGCGCCCCCAGGTCGACGTGCGTCGCCTGGTGTCCGGCCTGGAACAGGTGCTCTACGGGTCCGGGAGGGGAGCCGCCGTACCCGAGCCGGGTACCGGGACCGACTACAGCTCGGGTACGGCGGCCGTCGACCGGCTGGTCAGCGAGACCAACGGGGCCGGTCTACGGCTCACCGCGGCCGGTCCCGCTCCGGCCGCCGGCACCGGCATGCCGCTCCCCGCCGCCGTGGCGCCGGCCGGCGGCGGGATGCCGATGCCGGCGGCAGCCCAGCCGATGCCCGCGCCCACCCCGCAGCCGGCGTTCCCCGCGCCCGTCCCGGCCCCGCCCTTCGTCTCCGTACCGGCACCGGCCGCCGCCGCGGTGCCGGCCGCCGCCCCGACCCCGCCCGGGGTCCCGGCCCGTGGCGGGCTCACCGCGGCCCAGGTGCGCGGGATGACGGCCCCGGCACCCGCGGCGGGCCTGACCCCGGCCCCCGCGACGGGCTGGCCGAACGCCCGGAGCTGGCCGAGCGCGGCGGGGACGGGTCAGGCGGCCGGCTAGGGGACGGTCCCCGGGGGCCGCGCTCAGTACGCCACCGGCCAGCCCGTCGACCAGTCGAGCAGGTTGACGCCGAGCTTCGGGGTGCCGCCGTCGTTGCCGTCGTAGTAGTGGTAGACGATCAGGTCGCCGTCGACGTCGTGCATGACGGACTGCCCGCCGGGCCCGATGACGCTGCCGTGGGACTCCAGGACCGGGGTGCCGCCGTTGTTCGTCATCGCCACCCCGTTCCTGTCGCGGTACGGGCCGGTGACCGAGGTGGCGCGGCCGACCTTCACCTTGTACGTCGAGCCGGTGCCCTGGCAGCAGACGTCGTAGGAGGCGAAGAGGTAGTAGTAGCCGTTGCGTTTGACGACGTACGGCGCCTCCACCGCCTTGCTGCCGGTGGGCCGGGAGGCGATCGAGTAGCGGGTGGTGTCGCCGGCGTACCGCTTCCCGGTCGACGGATCGATCCGGATCATCTTGATGCCGGTCCACCAGCTGCCGAAGGACAGCCACCACTTGCCGTCGTCGTCCACGAAGAGGTTGGGGTCGATGGCGTTGTAGTCGCTGCCGGAGGTGGAGGTGTAGACGACCCCGTAGTCGGTCCAGGAGCCGGGCAGCCCGGTCGTGGAGCCGGCCAGCCCGATCGCCGAGGTGTTCTCGCCGAACTTGGAGACGGCGTAGTACATCAGGTACTTGCCGCCGTGGTACGAGATGTCCGGCGCCCACGCCTCGGTGGCGTACGAGGCCCACCAGGCGGGCTTGGTGGTGAAGGCGTCGGCTCCCGCGGTGAAGGCGGTGCGGTCGGTGGAGGTCCGGTGGCCCAGGCCGCCGCCGGTGGCGTAGAGCAGGTAGCGGCCGGCGGAGGTACGGATCATCGTCGGGTCGTGGACGACCACGGCGCCGGTGACCGTGCCGGGGTTGGGGTACGCCGAGGCGCTGCCCGGGACGAGGGCGAGCAGGAGGGCGGCGGGGACGGCGAGGAGTGCGGTGCGGGTGCGGTTCACGCGGGACTCCCTTGTTCGACACTTCGAACCGAGGTCGTGCAGTCGAACGGGACCGTAGGATCGAATGGTTCGGGAGTCAACGGTTCGCGCAGCACCGGTCGCAGGGAGGGGGCGCGAGCGCGCCCCCTCCGCCGTCGGTCAGGGCTTCGGGCACTCCTTCCACGCCAGGTGGTAGACCGTGCTGATGTCCCCGTCCGTCGAGTCCATCGTCATGAAGCTGACCTTGTCGGGGGTCGCGGTGCCGGCGCTGACGCGCAGTTCGGTGTTGATGTTGAAGTTGCGCAGGACGCCGCAGGGCGCCCAGACCAGTTGCGCCCAGTCGGTGGAGTCGGTGGCCTGCCAGTCGTCGTTGTAGGGGCCGGTGAACGGATGGGTCCTGGGCACGGTGGTCGGCGAGCCCTGGAAGTAGTACGACGCCTTCTGCGTGCCGGTGGCGCCCCGCTGGAGCGAGGCGAAGCCGCGGTAGTCGGCGCTGGCCACCGCGTAGGTGAACCCCTGCGGCACATGGACCACGAGGTTGAGCTGGCAGTTCTTGCGGAAGGCCGTGGGGTCGGAGTTGCCGCCGGCCTGGGCCAGATAGGCGCTGTAGGTCACCGTGAAGGCGGTGTTGTCGGGGGACACGGCGACGGCGGCCGTGCCCGCGGGGCAGCCGGAGCCGTTCACCGTCGCCACGTCGATGACGATCTTGTCCGGGGGCGGGTCGTCGAAGACGGAGGAGGGGCTCTGGGCGGGTAGCGCGGTGGTGAGGAGAGCGGCGACCGCGCCGCTCAGGAGGAGTCCGCCGGCCATGGTTTCTCCCGGTTGTCGAGTGGGGGGTGGACCTCCCGCCGCGGCCGTTCACAGGTGAAGGAGTTGTGCCGTCCCTGTGAACCGGGGATGGAGGGCGTGGGCATCGTAGGAAGCCCCGCCCCGGGCCGGGAGAGCCGACTCCGGCCATTCACACCGGGCTTTTCACGCCCGCCCGCCGAGGGGCGGGCACCCCTCACGCGCCCCTCACGCGCCCCTCACGCGCCCCTCACGCGCACCCCTCACTCGTCGTCATCGGCTCGTCATTCGCCCCGGACACCCGTGGGGAGCAGTGTGCGCAGGGACGTGACGGGGTGACCGATCTCCAGGGATCCGAGGAGTCCCTTCAGCAGGTCGCCGCCGGGTACGCCGGCGGGAGGGGCGGGGCGCTGGGCGGCCTCGGCGGCGGGGGCGGCGGCCAGGAGGGCGGCGGCCAGGACGGAGACACAGGCGAGCTTCTTGATCATGCGGGGCCCAACGACCGACACCCGCCGGGGAAACGCGCCCCGTCCGCCGACCGGGCGATGCCGCCCGGACGCGCGCCGGGAGCCCGGGATGACCGGTGCGGCACCCCCTAGGGGTTCTCCCAGGCCGTCGGTTCCGCCGCCAGTGCGCGGACCGGCTCCGGGAGCGCGTCCTGGGCGAGGTCGGCGAGGGTGACGCCCTCCAGGATGCGGCGGACGTTGGCGCGCAGGGCGATCCACAGGGGGAGCAGGGGCCGGGCGGTGCCGGTGTAGGCGAGGCCCGTCGGGCGTTCGCCGCGTACCGACACGATCGGGCCGTCGACCGCCCGGATGACGTCCGCCACGGTGACCGAGGCCGCCTCCCGGGCCAGCCGGTAGCCGCCGCCTCCGCCGCGCCGGCTGTCCACGATCCCGGCGCGCCGCAGGTCGCCGAGGATGCCTTCCAGGAACTTGTGCGGGATGGCCTGTACGGCGGCGATTTCCTCGGCCTTCACCGGGCCGTTACCCTGCCGTACGGCCAGCTCCAGTACCGCCCGTACCGCGTAATCCGCCCGCGCCGAGATCCTCATGCGTCCATTGTGAGGCGTGCCTCCGTGGAGAATGGCCGCACCCGCGCCCCGTAAGATCGCCCGGGAGGATCCACCTTGGCGCTCAGCAGACGTACCTTCAGTGCCCTGACCGGCTCGACCGCGCTCGGTCTCGTCCTGGGCGGCAGCGGCGGCCCCGGGGCGCCCTCGGCGTTCGCGGGCGGCAGTGTGCCGACCGGACCGGCGCCGGCCCCGCCGAGCGCCGACGGCGAGCGCCACACCATCGGCTACGACCACTACTCGCTGATCGTGGACGGCCGGCGGCTGGTCGTGTGGTCCGGCGAGATGCATCCCTTCCGGCTGCCGAGCCCCTCCCTGTGGCGGGACGTGCTCCAGAAGATGCGGGCGCACGGCTACAACGCCGTCAGCATCTACGTGGCGTGGAACTACCACTCCCCCGCGCCCGGCAGGTACGACTTCACCGGCGTCCGGGACCTCGACCTCTTCCTGCGCACGGCCGCCGAGACGGGGCTGTACGTCATCCTGCGGCCGGGCCCGTACATCAACGCCGAGGTCGACGGCGGAGGCTTCCCCGGCTGGCTGACCGCGACGAAGGGCACGGCCCGGACCGACGACCCGGCCTACCTGTCGCACGTCGACGAGTGGCTCACCCAGGTGAACCGGATCGCCCGCCGGCACCTGTTCACGCGGGGCACCGGCACGGTCCTGCTCTACCAGATCGAGAACGAGTACGACGCCCACGTGCGGGAGGCCACCGGCCGGAACTACATGGCCCACCTGTACCGGAAGGTGCGGGCCGACGGGATCGACGTCCCGCTGTTCCACAACGACAAGGGCCGCAACGGCTACTGGGTCCCCGGCTCCTTCGACACCGGCGGGGAGAAGGGCGGCTGGCTGTACGGCTTCGACGGCTACCCGTCGCCGTCCCAGACCCCGCCGGACTGGGGGCGCTACGGTCCCGGCGGGCCGAAGGGCGGGGCCACCGCCTCGCCGGGCACGCCCGGGTTCGTGCCCGAGTTCGGGGGCGGCTGGTTCGATCCGTGGGGCGGGGCCTGGTTCGACGGCAAGGGGTACGCCGAGTCGCGGCGCACCCGGGACGCGGCCTACGAACGCCGCTTCTACCTGACCAACCTCGCCAACGGCCTCACCCTGCACAACGTGTACATGACCTTCGGCGGGACCTCGTGGGGCTGGCTGCCCGCGCCGGTCGTCTACACGTCGTACGACTACGGCGCCGCGATCGACGAGGGCCGCAACGTCACCGACAAGATCGCCCCGATGCACCAGATCGGCCACCTGCTGCAGCGGGTGCCCGACTTCGCCAGGCTGGACCGGGCGGCGGACGTGACGGCCGAGGGGCTGCGGGTCTACCACCTGGCCAACCCGGACACCGGCAGCCACGTGTACATCGCCCGCAACGACGGCACGGACCCGGTCACCACCGACCTGCCCACCGAAGCCGGCGCGCTGCGCGTCACCGTGCCCGGCAAGGACGCCAAGCTGCTGACCACCGGGCTGTCGCTGGGCGAGCGGACGCTGAAGTACTGCACCGCCCAGCCGATGATGCGCCTGACGGCGGGCCGGCAGGACATCGCCGTGTTCGCCGGACGGCGGGACGAGATGGCCGAGCTGGTGCTCACCTGCCCGGCCGAGCCGTACGTGCAGCGCCTGGACCCGGAGGCCGCCTGGGTCTACGACCGGGGCGAGCTGCACGTCAACGCCCCGCTCGGGCAGGGCGGCCTGACCCGGGTGCTGGTGCAGAAGGGCGAGTCCGACACCCCGCTGCTGCTGCTCTTCGCCGACGACGCCACCGCCGTCCGCCTGTTCCCGTACGACACCCCGTCCGGGACCCTGCTCGTCTACGGACCCGCGCTGCTGCGGCACGCCGAACTGCACGGCTCGGAGGTCCGCCTGACGGGTGACGTCACCGAGCGGACGGCCCTGGAGGTGTGGGCGCCGCGCGGCATCGACACCCTGGTGTGGAACGGCCGCAGGCTGGCCACCCGGGTCACCCTGTCCGGCAGCCTGATGACCACCGAGCTGCTGCCGGACGTGCCCGAGGTCCGGCTGCCCGAGCTGGGCGGCTGGCGGATGCGCACCGAGAACCCGGAGGCGGGCCCGAGCTTCGACGACAGCTCCTGGAAGACGGCCGACAAGACGGCCTCCCACAGCACCACGGCCGTCCCCGACGGCCAGCCGGTGCTCTTCGCCGACGACTACGGCTTCCACTACGGGGACGTCTGGTACCGGGGCACCTTCACCGGCGCCACCGGCATCGAGGAGGTCTCGCTCGCCTACTCCACGGGCACCCAGGGCCTGCTGATGGCCTGGCTGGACGGTGAACCGCTGGGCACCCACCGGATGCCCGTGCCCGACAAGGACGCCACCGTCCGCAAGGGCAGCTGGGCGGCGACCGCGTCCTTCCCGGTGCGCGAGCGGCTGCGCTCGCGCGGCCGGCACGTGCTGTCCGTCCTGGTCCGGCGCATGCAGCACGACCAGGACGGCAAGGCGCTCGACACGCACAAGGTGGCGCGCGGTCTGACGGCCGTCACCTTCCGGGGCGGCACGCCCGAGGTGAGGTGGCGGATCCAGGGCGAGGGCCCCTGCGACCCCGTGCGCGGGCCGATGAACAACGGCGGCCTGTACGGCGAGCGGGAGGGCTGGCACCTGCCCGGCTTCCGGGACCGGGACTGGGAGGAGGCGGCCTTCCCGCGCGCCGAGCGGCGGCAGGGCGTGACCTGGTACCGGACCACGTTCCGGCTGTCGGTGCCGGCCGACGTCGACGCCTCGGTCGGCCTGGTCCTGGAGGACGACCCGTACCGCGCCTACCGTGCGCAGATCTTCCTCAACGGCTGGAACCTGGGCCAGTACATCAACAACGTCGGCCCGCAGCACACCTTCGTCCTGCCGAACGGCGTCCTGCGCACCCGGGGCACCAACACCCTGGCGCTGGCGGTCCTCAGCGAGTTCACCACGCTGTCGGGCCCCGGGACGGTCCGCCTGACGCTGCTCGGCAAGGCGGCCGGCGGCATTCCGGTCAGGCCAGTCTGATCACGTTCCAGGACAGCGGCTCCAGTACGGCGGTGAGGGTGCCGTCCGTCAGGGTGGTGCCCCGCACCGGGTGCGGGGTGACGCGTTCGGGCTCGGTGCGGGTGTTGCGGGCGTCGGGATCGGCGTCCGCGAGGGCCGTGTGCCCGGTGACCGAGGTCAGCTCCAGCCCGTTCAGGGTGACTTCGAGGGGCAGCGACGCGGTGCGGCCGCGGTTGACCGCGAACACCGTGACCGTGCCGTCGGCCGCGCGCACGGCGGTGGCGTGCAGCAGGTCCGTCTCGCCGTACTTCCCCGTCTGGTACGTCGGCGAGTCGACGCGGACGTCGAGCACCTCGCCGCGGCCGTACGCCGAGGCCTGCGCGAACGGGAAGAACGTGGTCTGCCGCCAGGCCGGGCCGCCCGGTTCGGTCATGATCGGGGCGATCACGTTGACGAGCTGGGCGAGGCAGGCGACGGTGACCCGGTCGGCGTGCCGGAGCAGGGCGATGAGCAGCGAGCCGAAGACGACCGCGTCCGTGACGCTGTAGTTGTCCTCCAGCAGGCGGGGGGCCTCCGGCCAGTCGGACCGGTCGATGGTCTTCGCGTGCTCCTCCCACTTCGAGAGGTACCAGACGTTCCACTCGTCGAAGGAGAGGTTGATCTTCTTCTTCGATTTCAGCCGCGCGCCCACGTGGTCGGCCGTGGCGACCACGTTCTCGATGAAGGACTCCATGTCGACGGCGGACGCGAGGAAGGAGTCCACGTCGCCGTCGACGGGCTCGTAGTAGGCGTGCAGGGAGATGTAGTCGACCAGGTCGTACGTCTCCTGGAGGACGGTCGCCTCCCACTCGGCGAAGGTGGGCATGGCCTGGCCGGAGGAGCCGCAGGCGACCAGTTCCACGCCGGGGTCCTGCTGGCGCATGGCACGCGCGGTCTCGGCGGCGAGGCGGCCGTACTCCTCGGCCGTCTTGTGGCCGGTCTGCCAGGGGCCGTCCATCTCGTTGCCCAGGCACCAGAGCCTGATGCCGAAGGGCTCCTTGTCGCCGTGCGCGGCGCGGAGGTCGGAGAGGGCGGTGCCGGACGGGTGGTTGGCGTACTCCTGGAGCTCAAGCGCCTCGGCCACGCCCCGGGTGCCGAGGTTGACGGCCATCATGGGTTCGGCCTGGGGGCCGATCTTCTTCAGGAAGGCGATGTACTCGGAGAGGCCGAAGCGGTTGGTCTCGGTGGAGTGCCAGGCCAGGTCGAGTCGGCGGGGACGCTCCGCCCGGGGGCCGACCGAGTCCTCCCACTTGTACCCCGACACGAAGTTGCCGCCGGGGTAGCGGATGGCGGTGACACCGAGTTCACGGACCAGCTCCAGTACGTCCGTGCGCAGGCCGTCGGCGTCCGCCGCGGGGTGGTCCGGTTCGTATATGCCGGTGTAGACGCAGCGGCCGAGGTGTTCGACGAAGGAGCCGAAGAGGCGGGGGTTCACCTCGCCGACGGTGAAGGCGGGGTCGAGGGTGAAACGGGCGGTGGTCTTGCTCATGGGATCCTTCCGGGTCACGGGGAGACGGGTCGGCCCGCCGGTCACTGTCCGGCCAGGCCCGTGTGGGCGACGCCCGCCACGATCTGCCGCTGGAAGAAGACGAAGACGACGATCAGCGGCAGCCCGGCCATGAGGCCGCCGGCCATGAGCTGGGCCCACTGGATGCCGTAGGAGTTCATGACGGTCGCGATGCCGTTCGGCATGGTCATCAGGTCGGGGTTGTTGGTGACCATGTACGGCCACAGGAAGTTGTTCCAGGAGGCGATGAAGGTGAAGATGCCGACCGCCGCGAGGGAGGGGCGGGCCAGCGGGACCACGATGGTGAAGAAGACCCGCCAGCGGCCGGCGCCGTCGATGAAGGCGGCCTCCTCCAGCTCGCGCGGGACGCCCTGGAAGAACTTGTAGAGGATGTAGACCATCGCGGCGGGCGCGCACTGCGGCAGGATCATGCCCCAGTAGGTGTCGACCATGCCCATCTGCTGGACCGTGGTGAACAGGGGTACGCCGAGGACCGCCGGGGAGATCATCAGGCCCGCCATGACGATGCCCATCAGGACGTTCTTGCCGCGGAACTCGGTGCGGGCGAAGCCGTACCCGGCCGGTGCGGCGACCGCCAGCACCAGGGCGGTCACGCAGACCGACACCACCAGGGAGTTGACGAACCAGTCGGTGATGTTGCCGGTCTCCCACAGCCCCTTCCACGCCTGGGCCGTCCAGACCTCGGGCAGCCAGTGCGGCGGGATCGCGGCCGCCTCCGCCTCGGACTTGAACGAGGTGAGCAGGGCGGCGGCGATCGGCGCCATGAAGACGGCGGAGACGGCGGCGCCGGTCAGCGTGAGGACGATCTGGCCGGGAGTCCAGGGCCTGCGGGCCGTGGTCCGTGTCCGAGTGGCGCTCATCGGCCGCCCTCCTCTCGGTTGCGCAGCAGCCACATCCGGGTCAGGGCGACGACTGCGATGATCAGGAAGAAGACGATGGACATCGCGGAGGCGTAGCCCACGCGGTAGCTGGTGAAGCCCTGTTCCAGGGTGTACTGGACGAAGGGGCGGGTGCTCAGCTCCGGGCCCGGCGAGAAGTCCATCATCACGACGGCCTGGTCGAAGAGCTGGAGCGAGGCGAGGATCTGCAGCGCGATCACCAGGCCGGTGATGTTGCGCAGCATGGGCAGCGTGATGTGGACCATGCGGTGCCAGGCGTTCGCGCCGTCCAGCTTCGCGGCCTCGTACAGGTGCTCCGGGATGCCCTGGAGGGCGGCGAGGTAGAGCAGGAAGCTGAAGCCGACCGTCCACCACAGGGTCTCGATGACGATGGCGGGCATCGCGTACGACTTGTCGGTCAGCCAGGGCGTGTCGATTCCGAAGGTTTCGTTGACCAGGCCGATGCCCTGGGTGAACAGCCACTGGAACATGTTGGCGGCGACCGTCGAGGGCAGCAGGAACGGCATGAAGAAGCACAGCCGCCACAGCCACCTGCCGCGCTCGATGCTGTGGGCGAGCATCGCGAGCAGGAAGGCGAGGACGGTGATGCACGGGACGACCAGCAGCGTGAAGTAGGCGCTGTGGCCGAGCGCGTCCCACATCGCCGAGTCGTGCAGGGCCTCGCGGTAGTTGTCGAGGCCGACGAAGCCCGCGCCCTCGCCGGAGATGTTGGCGTCCGTGAAGCTGAGGTAGACGCCGCGCAGCAGCGGCCAGACGACGAAGAGCACGAAGAGCAGCAGGAACGGGGCGACGAACCAGCCCCCGTGCTGGAAGCCCTGCTTGCGGCGGAGGGTCGCGCCGGCGCTCGCGGTCCTGACGCGTACCGGTGCGACGACGGTCCGGGCGCTGGTCGTCATGCGGCCGCACCTCCCTGCGCGGCGGACGTGCCGTCCATCGGGTTCTTCGCGGCGAGCAGCCTGGTGAGGTGTTTCCTCATCGTCCGCGCGGCCGCGGCCGGCCGGGCGGAGCCCATGGTGGAGGACACGACGACCGGGCCGAGGTCCTGGGCGAGGACGCCGGTGGAACCCGCGAACCACACCTTCGGCTCGGTGGCCTGGTGGTCCATGGCGCTCACGTACTCGTTCTGCGGGGTCAGCGACTTGTAGGCGGCCGTGGAGAGGGTCGGCGTGTAGGCGGGGATGTGACCGCCCGCCGCCCACTGGAGGGCGTGCCTGACGACGTAGGCGGCGAGCCGGTGCGCGCCCTTGTTGGTGTCGCCGCCGCGGCCCGCCTGGTGCGGCAGGACGAAGGCGTGCGACTCGGCGTGGGTGGCCCGCTCGCCGAAGACGGGCGGCAGCGGGGTCGCGCCGTAGTCCAGGCGCGCGCCGGAGAAGACCGGCACGGACCAGTTGCCCTCCCAGGTGAAGGGGGCGCCGTTGACGAACTGTTCGCCGGTGGGTGCGCCGGGGACGACGTACCCGTCGGTGACGTGCCTGCGGAGGAACTCGAGGACCTCGGTGGCCTTGTCGGTGTCGAAGAGGACCTCGGTGTTGTCCTCGTCGAACCACCGGCCGCCCAGCTGGGTGTAGAAGGCGACGAAGAACCACCACTGGAAGTTCTGCTCGTTGGTCCACAGGCCGATCGTCTGGAGGCCCTTCTTCTGCGCGGCCCTGGCCTCCTTCAGGACGTCGAACCACGCGCCGGTGGAGGTGACCGGGATCATCCTGCCGTCGTCGCCGAGCAGGCCGGCCCTCTTCAGCACGTCCTTGCGGTAGAAGCAGAGCTGGACGTGGATGTCGAGCGGGAGGGCGTAGAGCTCGCCGTCGACGACGCCGCGGTTCCACAGCGCGGGGTTGAAGTCCTGCTGCCGTACGCCGTATTCGGCGAGGAGGCCGACGTCCCAGGGGTCGAGGAGACGGCCGGGCGAGAAGCCGGTGACCCGGCCCATGTGCATGACTCCGAGGTCGGGGGCGCGGTTGCCGGCGGCCGCCATGGCGAGCTTGGTGTAGAAGGGGTTGCCCCACTGGAGGGTGGAGTCCTTCACGTCGATGTCCGGGTTCGCCTTCCGGAAGGCGTCCAGCATCGCGATCATGTTGGCGCCGTCGCCGCCGCTGAAGAGGTTCCAGTAGCGCACGCGGGTGTCCGCGCCGGAGGCGAGCGCACCGGCCCCGGTACCGAGTGCCGCGAAGCCGAAGCCGCCGGCCACCGCCAGTCCGCCCGCCCCGGCCAGAAGTCGCCTGCGATGCAGGCCCGGTTGTCCCATACCCTGCCCCCACGTTCGATATTGCGAATGCCGACCGTAACTTCGAACGGGACCGTAGATTCGAAGCGACCGCGCGTCAATGGGTTGAACAAAGCTCACAGGTGGTTTGGCCTTGAACGACGGTCGCCGGATCGCATGACGGGAGCACATCCGGGCGCGTACGCTCGGACCAGCCGCACACCGGCGGTGAGAAGGGAGACCGATGACCATCGCGGGCGCGCGACAGCGAGCCGCACGGCTCGCCACGCGGCTGCGCGGCCTCCGTTCCGGAGCGGCGATGCGCTCCCTGGCCGGCGAGCTCGCCGCCGCCGTCCGCAGCCGGCCCGAGCCGCCGCGAGGCGTGCGGGAGTTGTGCGGGGCGCTGTGCGAGGAGATGAGCGCGCTGCGCGGCGGGCGGCCGCTGAAGCTGCGGTTCGAGAGGTTCCCGGACGAGATAGAAGTGACCGGGCTGTGGGTGGAGTTCGCCGACTTCGACGTGGTCATCGTCGAGGAGCGGGCCGAGGCCGTGCAGCAACTGGTCATCCTGGGGCACGAGCTGTGGCACCTGCACGCCGGGCACCGGCACCACCACCTGGCCGGGGCCGAGGCGGCCCGCGCCCTCGCCGAACGGCCCTGCTGGCGGGAAGCGGCCCTCACGGTGGCCGCCCGCGACGGCTCCCGGGAGACGGAGGAGGCCGAGGCCGACGACTTCGGCCACCGCCTGGCCACCCTGTTCCGCGACCACCTCTCCGGCACCCCGCGCACCCCGCCGGGGCCCGTGCAGCGCTCCCTCGGCTACCGCGGACGTGAGCGGGCGGGCCGGACGTCCACACCCGGGGGGCCCGCCCGGTGACCGTCCTGGCGCTGAGCCCCGCCGCACTCCTCGACGAGTTCTACATCTCCTTCTGGATCCCGACGGCCGTGCTCACCGCCGCCCTGGCCATCAAGCTGCCGACGATCATCCGGCTGTGGCGGGATCCGCTGCTGCGGGCGGTCGGCGGGCTGCTGCTGCTCGCCTGCGCGGTGTTCGTGTTCTGCACGCCGTCCGTCATCGCCTTCGTCAACCGGCTGACCGGCGTGCCCAACATCTCGGCGCCCTGGTGCTACTCGCTGATCACCGCGTTCTGCGGGTCCTGCCTGCTGCTGATCATCACCTGGCGCAACGGCCTGTCCGACCGCTCGGCCGCCACCCGGCGCGCGATGCGCTGGGTGGTCTCGGTGTACTCCGCGGTGATCGTGGCCCTGTGGGTGCTGTTCCTGCTCGCCGACGCCCCCGAGGAGCGGCTGCGGGACCTGGACACCTACTACGCCCGCACGCCGTTCATGCGCGAGGAGATCCTGCTCTACCTCGTCGCGCACGCCGCGGCCTGTCTGATCACCTCGCGGCTCATAGGGAACTGGGTGCGCACCGAGGGCCTGGACGCCTGGCTGCGCTGGGGCCTGAAGCTGCTGGGCGCCGGCTACGTCCTCAACCTGATCTTCGACGGGGTCAAGCTGACCGCCGTCACCGCCCGCTGGTGCGGGCGGGACCTGGACTGGCTGAGCACCGACCTCGCACCGCCCGTGGCCGCCCTGTCCGCCATCCTCATCGCGGTCGGCTTCATCCTGCCGCACGCCGGCCAGTACCTGCACGACCGCTGGCGGGTCCGGCTCGCCCACCGCGACCTGCGCCCGCTCTACCAGCTGATGCGCGGCGCGAGCGGCGAGGGCGTGCCGTTCGTGCTGCGCGCCACGCCCGAGCTGCGGCTCACCCGGCGCGAGACGTTCATCCGGGACGTGCTGCTGCCGCTGGCCCGGCACATGGACACCGGCCTCGCCGCACGCGCGTACGACGCGGCGCTGGCCCTCGGTCATCCGCCCGAGCGGGCCCGGGCGCTGGCGGCCGCGGTGAGCATCCTCGACGCCGTCGAGGCCCGGGCCCGTGGCCCGGAGCCGGCCGAGCCGGCCACCGGGCCCGACACCACCCACCTGCTACGGGAGATCGGGGCCGTCTCCCGGGCGCTGCGCCGTCCCGACGACATCGCCGCCGTACGCGCGCGTGCGGCCCGCCCGGTCGCCCGGGCGCACCAGGTCAGCCCCTGAACGGCGGTTGGGGCAGGCCCTTGCCCGCGTCCGGTACGACCAGCAGGGAGCCGGCGACCGGGTGGGGTGCCGCGAGGCCCGTGCGGGCGGTCGTGATGTACAGGTCGGTCAGGCCGGCGCCGCCGAACGCGCAGGCCGTCGTCCGCGGGGTGGGCAGGGTGATCACCCGGTCCAGCTCGCCGTCGGGCGTGTAGCGGCGTACCGCTCCCCCGTCCCACAGGGCCACCCAGACGCAGCCCTCCGCGTCCACCGTCAGGCCGTCCGGGAAGCCCGCACCCTCCTCGATCTCCACCAGCGGGCGCCGGTCGTGGACGACGCCGTCGGCGTCGTGGTCGAAGACGTCCACGCGGCGGGTCGGGGTGTCGACGTGGTACATGAGGCTGCCGTCGGGGCTCCAGCCGGTGCCGTTGCTGATGGTGACGTCGGGCAGGACCGTCCGCACGGAGCCGTCCCCGGTCAGCCGGGACAGCGTGCCGCCGCCCGTCGCCTCGTCGTAGCGCATCGTGCCCGCCCACAGGGACCCGTCGGGCGCCACCGCGGCGTCGTTCGCGCGGCGGCCCGCGACCGGTTCGTGGTGCAGCCAGCGGAACGTGTCGTCCGGGTCCAGCAGCCCGACGCCGTCCCGCAGGTTCAGCACCAGGCCGCCGCCCGCCCGGGGCTTGGCCGCGCCGACGTGCTGCCCCGTCGTACGGACCGTCCGGCGGCCGGACACGGGATCGTACGTGTGGATCCGCATGCCCAGGATGTCCAGCCAGAGGAGCCGGCCCGTCGCCGGGTCCCAGGTCGGGCCCTCGCCGAGCGCCGCCTCGGCGCGCACCGCCACCTCGTACGCCGTCACAGCGCGCTCCTGTGGCCCAGCCGCTCCGACAGCTCCGCCGCGCCCTTGGCGGCCAGCTGCTCCAGCTCGGCCCGGCGCTCCTCGCTCCAGCGGATCATCGGGACGGAGATGGACAGCGCGGCCACGGTCCGGCCGGTGCGGTCGTGGACCGGCGCGGCCACGCAGGAGACGTCCGGGTTGGACTCGCGGTTCTCCACCGCGATGCCCCGCTGCCGGACCTCGGCCAGGGCCGCGCGCAGGGCGGCCGGGTCGGTGATGCTGTTGGGGGTCATCGCGGCCAGCTCGGTGCCGTCCGGGACCCGGGCGGCCAGCTCCTGCTCCGGCAGCGCGGCCAGCAGCATCTTGCCGACCGAGGTGCAGTGGGCGGGCAGCCGGCGGCCGGCGGCGGAGACCATGCGGACCGCGTGCGTGGAGTCGACCTTGGCGATGTAGATGACGTCCGTGTCCTCCAGGATGGCCACGTGGACCGTCTCGTCGCAGGTCTCGGCGACCGAGCGGGCCACCTGCTGGCCCTCGGCGGCGAGGTCGAGCTGCTCGGCGTAGCGGCTGCCGAGCTGGTACGGGCGGACACCGAGCCGGTACCGTCCGGGCTGTCCGGGCACCGGCACGATGTACGACCGTGCGGCGAGCGTGGTGACCAGTTCGTGCACGGTGGTGCGCGGCAGCTGGAGCTTGCGCACGATGTCGGGGGCGGAGAGCGTCCCGTCCCCGTCGAGGAACAGCTCCAGAATGTCGAGAGCCCGGGTCACGGCAGGCACGAGGCGTCCCACGTCCGGCCCCCTCCCTTGGGTCTAAGCGCCTGCGCGACACCGGCGGCCCCCCAGGGGGACGTTCGAGATATCAACAGGCGATCGGCATGACGAACACAGGCTAGTCATGCCGGGTGGTCCCGGCAATGGGTCGGCGGCCGGCCGGGCACCATGGACGGCATGCGTCTGGACTTCCAGCTGGTTCTGCTGCGCCGCATGGGCGACCACAACCCGGACCTCGTGGAGGACGCCCGGCGGCGGCTCGGCGCGTCGGCCGCCGACATGCGCGAGGCCAACAAGCGGTGGCAGGCGATGGTCCGCTCGCCCCGGGCCCGGGGCGCGGCCGCCGGGTACCGCTCCGTCCTCGGCGAACCGGAGTCCGTCGTGCCGCTCCGCCTCGGCGATGTGGACTGCGAGGCACGGCGCTGGGCGCTGCCGCTCTGGCCCGACCTGCGCTTCGAGGTGCTGGTCGGACCCGACGGCGGGGTCTGGAACGCCTGGCTGGTACGGGCGCCGGGCGCCCCGGCGCCGTCCCTGCGCACCCTGGAGGACCTGACCCCCTGGTCCTGCACGGTCGACGAGGCCGCCCGCGCCTTCGCCCCCGCCCGGCCGCTTCAGGGCACGGCCCCCACCCGGTGGGGGCTGGCCTTCACCGCACCGGACCGGGACGGCGTACGGCACGAGGTGGTCGCCGAGTTCACCTGGGGCCTGCTCCAGCGGACGGCGGCCGCCGGCTGAGCCCCGCAGCGGGCCGGCGCGACCGGCGGTACACCCCCTAGGCCGGGTCCTCGGCCGCCGCCAGGACCGCCCGGGCCACGTGCGGCAGCGAGTCCGGGTGCAGTGACAGGAACAGGTTCGGCTCCACCAGTTCCAGTTCCATCAGGCGGGGCTCGCCGTCGTCGCCGTCCACCAGGTCCACGCGCGCGTACAGCAGCTCCGGACCGCCGGGCACGGCCGCCAAGGCCTTCTCGGCCACGGCGAGTTCGGCGTCCGTGGGCCGCCAGCGCACAAGGCGGGGGTGGGCGACCTTGTCGGCGTCGTACGGCGTGCCGGGCGCCAGGACGGCCCCCTTGCGGCTGGCGTGCAGCAGCCGGCCGCCGAAGAACTGGAGCGCCCGCTCCCCGGTCACGTCGATCGCCGGCAGGTACGGCTGGAGCATCGCGGTGAGGCCCTCCGCGTGCATCCGCGCGAGCTGCCGTGCCGCCGTGCCGTGTTCGGCGGGGGTGTAGCGGGCGGCGAACCGGGCGCCCGCGCCCGAGACCGGCTTGATCACGAACTCGTGGCCGTCGGGCAGGACGGCCGGCTCGCCGGGCGCCAGGTAGCGGGTGGGCACGGTGGGCACGCCGGCCGCCGCCAGCTGTCCGAGGTAGCGCTTGTCGGCGTTCCAGCGCACCACGGGGGCCGGGTTGGCGAGCCGGGTCGCGGCCCCGACCCGCTCCACCCAGGCCGTGAACTCGGCGGTCCGCCAGCTGTAGTCCCAGGTGGAGCGGATCACGACGAGGTCGTAGCCGCCCCAGTCCACCGCCGGGTCGTCCCAGTACCGGGCCTCCGCCTCGGCACCGGCGTCCGTGAGGGCCCGCACCAGCACCGGCAGATCGGTGTCCTTGCTCGGCTCGGCTCCGGGGTCGTAGGTGGCGAGGGCGATGCGGGGCACGGCGGACTCCCTGTCGTACGAGGGTTCGATGGGCGGTGCGGCTGCGAGGCTAACAAGCACCGGTGCGCCGGAACACCTCGCGCTCGCCTTCCCTCCGCGGGGGCCGGCGCCGTCGGCCGTGCCGCCGGTGACGCCGTTTCGCCCTCCGGGCCGCCCGTCCCGGCCGGATAATCGTGGCGTCGTCCCCCGACGGCTCTTTCCGACAGCTTTTCCCGACAGCTCTTCCCGACAGCTCTTCCCGACAGCCAAGGAGTGCGCCGCGTGTCCTCTCTCTTTCCCGCCCTGACGGACGGTCCGGGCGAGCGGGTCGCCCTGCGGTTCGGGCCGCGGACCCTGACGTACGGCGAACTCGCGGGCGCCGCGGGCGCGGTCGCCGCCCGGGTACGGGACGCCGGCCGGGTCGCCGTGTGGGCCACCGCGGAGCTGGAGACCGCCGTCGCGGTGACCGGCGCGCTGCTCGCCGGCGTGGCCGCGGTGCCGCTCAACCCGAAGTCGGGCGGGAAGGAGCTGGCGCACATCCTGTCCGACAGCGCGCCGTCGCTGGTCCTGGCCGCGCCCGGCGCCGAACTGCCCTCGGTCCTCGCGGACCTCGCGCGCGTCGACGTCGACGCGTCCGCCCGGGCCGGCGTGCCCGCGGAGCGGGCCGAGGACGGCGATCCCGCGCTGATCGTCTACACCTCCGGCACCACCGGCCCGCCCAAGGGCGCGGTGCTGCCCCGCCGGGCCCTCGCCACCACGCTGGACGCGCTCGCCGACGCCTGGCAGTGGACCGCCGACGACGTACTGGTGCACGGCCTGCCGCTGTTCCACGTGCACGGGCTGGTGCTGGGCGTCCTCGGGCCGCTGCGGCGCGGCGGCTGCGTCCGGCACCTGGGCCGCTTCGGCACCGAGGGCGTGACCCGTGAGCTGAACGACGGCGCGACCATGATGTTCGGGGTGCCGACGATGTACCACCGCATCGCCGAGGCCCTGCCGGACGACCCGGAGCTGGCGAAGGCGCTGGCCCGGGCCCGGCTGCTGGTCTCCGGCTCGGCCGCGCTGCCCGTCCACGACCACGAGCGGATCGCGGCGGCCACCGGCCGGCGCGTGCTGGAGCGGTACGGCATGACGGAGACGCTGATGAACACCAGCGTCCGGGCCGACGGCGAGGCCCGGGCCGGAACGGTCGGCGTGCCGCTGCCGGGCGTGGAACTGCGGCTGGTGGAGGAGGACGGCACGGAGATCACCGCGTACGACGGCGAGAGCGTCGGCGAGATCCAGGTGCGCGGCCCGAACCTGTTCACCGCGTACCTGAACCGGCCCGACGCCACCGCCGCCGCCTTCACCTCCGACGGCTTCTTCCGCACCGGGGACATGGCCGTGCGGGAGCCGGACGGGTACGTGCGGATCGTCGGGCGCAAGGCCACCGACCTGATCAAGAGCGGCGGTTACAAGATCGGGGCCGGGGAGATCGAGAACGCGCTGCTGGAGCACCCGGGGGTGCGGGAGGCGGCGGTCACCGGGGAGCCGGACGCCGACCTGGGCGAGCGGATCGTGGCCTGGATCGTGCCGGCGGACGCGGGGAACCCGCCCGGCGCGCGGGAGCTGGCGGACCATGTGGCGGGGCGGCTGGCCCCGCACAAGCGCCCCCGGGTCGTCCGGTACCTGGAGGCGCTCCCGCGCAACGACATGGGGAAGATCATGAAGCGGGCCCTGCCCGATGCCTGACCGGCTCTCGGCGCGACAGGTCCTGGCGCTGGTCGCGGACCCCGGCACCTTCCGCGAACTGCCCGACCCGCCAGGGGAGTCGCAGCCGGACGGCCCGCTCGGCTGGCAGGGCTACGACGCCTCACGCGCCCGGGCCGCCGACCGCACCGGCGAGCGGGAGTCGGTCGTCTGCGGCACCGCGGACGTGCGGGGCACCCGGGCCGTACTGATCGCCTTCGAGTTCGGCTTCCTGGGCGGATCCCTGGGCCGGCGCACCGGGGACCGGCTGGAGGCGGCCTACCGCCACGCCCGGGAACACCGGCTCCCGGTCGTGCCGTTGACCGCGACCGGCGGCAGCCGCATGCAGGAGGGCATGCTCGCGCTGACCCAGCTCCAGCGGGTGGCCCGCGAGTCCGCGCGGACCAGGGAGGCCGGGCTGGCCCAGATCGCGGTGGTGCGGGACCCGACGACCGGCGGCGGCTGGGCCACGCTCGGCGCGGGCGCGGACGTGATCCTCGCCCTGCCCGACGCCCAGGTGGGCTTCGCCGGCTCCCGGGTCCGCCCGCCCGGCGCCGACCCGGCGGCCTACACGGCCGAGGCGCAGGTGGCGGCGGGCTCGGCGGACGCGGTGGTCCCCCCGCGGGAGCTGCGGGACACGCTGGGGCGGTGGCTGCGGCTGCTGTCCCGCGCGGCGGCCGGGCGGCCGGGCGAACCCGCGCCCGTTCCCGCCGCGCTCGGTGCGGGCGGGCTGCCCACCACCGGCATGGACGCCGTCCGGCGCGCCCGGGACGCCGGACGGCCACGGGCGCACGCCTACCTGGACGCCTACTTCGACCACCGGGCGGCCATCGCCGGGGACCGGTGCGGCGGGAGCGACCCCGACGGCATGCTGTGCGGGTTCGGTGAGCGGGACGGCCGTACCGTGGCCTACGCGGCGCAGACCGGCACGGCGACCCGGCCGGCCGGGTACCGCACCGCCGCCCGGCTGATCCGGCTGGCGGACCGGCTCGGCATCCCCGTGCTCACGCTGGTGGACACCCCGGGCGCCGCGAACGACGCGGAGGCGGAGCGGCAGGGCGTCGGCGCGGCGATCGCCGAGGTGTTCGGCGCGGTGGCCGCCGCCCGGGTGCCGGTCACCACCCTCGTCATCGGCGAGGGCGGCTCCGGCGGCGCCCTGGCGCTCGCCGCGCCCGGCAACACCTGGATCGCCCCGGACGGTTACTTCTCGGTGATCGCCCCGGAGCTCGCCGCGGCCATCCTGAAACGCCCGCCCGAGGAGGTGGCGGCGACCGCCGGACAGCTGCGCATCCGGCCGCAGGACCTGGTGGAGCTGGGGGTGGTCCGGGGCATCGCGGGCCACCCCCGCCCCGGGCTCAGCGCACCGCGGCCGCCCGGATGACCTCCTGGGTCACCGAGCCGCCCCGGTCGTCGCGGGCCGAGGCCCGCAGGGACACGTGGGCGGCGCCGCGCGGCACGTCCAGCGTGCCCCGCCAGGAGGCGCCCGGGCCGCCGGTCAGCGGGACCGGCCGCCAGGTGGCACCGTCGTCGTAGGACACCTCCAGGCGGCCGCCGCCCAGGGCCCCGGTGCCGGCCGCCCCCGCCATGTGGCCGGCGCGGAGCCCGACACGGGTGCGGTGGCCGCCGCGCACCCGGCCGGCGAGGTCGGTGGGGACGTCGAAGGCGAGGTTGACGAGCGGCAGGGCGGTCCAGCGGTCCTCCGGGGTGGCCGCGGACCGGAAGGTCCACTCGGTGTGCCCCCGCGTGGCCACCGGCCAGCGCCCGGCGTCCAGGGCGGTGTCGGTGACCACCGTGTAGGCGTGCTCGTCGGCGGGCGCGTCCCGGACCTGGACGGCGGAGCCGGTGCCCCGGTCGACGAGCGTGCCGTCCAGGTACACGGCGGTGGTCTGGCTCATCCCGCTGCCGTCGCTCCACACGTCGCCGAAGCCGGTGTGGTCGGGCCCGGAGTCGCCCCAGCCGGGCGTGTTCAGCCGGAGCAGGTTCCCGGCGCGTTGCTGGCCCCAGCCCAGCCCGGTGCCCAGCCAGGGGTGCCACACCGGGCGGAACCAGTCCAGCCGCGGCCGCGACCCGCCGTCGTACCGCACCGGCCCGCCGCGCTCCTCCAGCGCGCCGTCGGCGGTCGTGACCGTCTCCTGCCAGAGCCGGCCGGGGCCGGTGGAGACGTAGTCGGTGCGCTCGGCGGGCAGCGAGACGCGTTCGGGGAAGCCGAGGCCGATCGGGAAGGCGCCGGAGACCGCGTAGCGGAACTCGCCGCCGCTCGGCGTCCGTGCGGCGTGGAACCGGACGCGGACGGCGGCCAGTCCGTCACGGCCGGGGGCGTAGGTGAGGTCGCGGTCCGGTACGGCCCCCTCGTGGCCCGCCGAGAGGTCGTACACGTACGGCGCGTCGGGGGTGCCGGTCAGGTCGGCCCGGCCGGCCGCCCTGAGGCGGGCCGCGTCCGCCCGGTCGACCGTGGCGATCGGCAGCGGCCGGTCGGCGTTGTCGTCCGTACCCCACCAGGCCATCAGCCGGCCGGGGGCGTCGTCGGTGACGAACAGTGCCCGGGCGCCCGCGTCCTGGGCGGCCCGCGCGAGCGCCACGGGGTCGGCGCCGGCGGCCAGATGCGCGAGGACCGCCTTGCCGGCGACCCCGCCGACGGGCCCGTCGCCCACGTCGACCAGCGGCAGCCGCGTGCGGCCCGCGACGAGCGTGCCGCCCGGCTGGACGGTGGCCTCCCGCACCCCGGCGACCTCCAGCAGCGGCTTGGCCAGCCGCCACACGGTCCGGTACGCGAAGGTGCCCTGGGTGACCCCGGGGGTGGGCGCGGCGAAGAGGCTGTCGTAGGCGAGGGGGACCTGGACGGCGGCGAACAGGTCGGCTCCGTTCGCCCGCCGGCCGTACTCCATGACGAGCTGGCGGGTCTCGGTGCGCCGGTCCACGTCGGCGCTGATCTCCCTGAGCCGCCGGCCGTCCAGGGTGACGTCCCGGTCGCGGTCGAGCGTGATCTCCGGGGCGGCGAGGAAGGCGAGGCCGAGGGAGTCGGCGCCGTGGGCGCCGGGCACGTCGAGGAAGGAGTCGAGGGAGTAGGTGCCGGGCGCGAGGCGCAGCCGGAGCGTGCCGGAGCCGCCGACGTGGGCGGGCTGGGCCTCCGTGTCCGCGGCGAGCCGCTGGAGGGTGAGGTCGGCGGCGGCGGGGGCGCCCGCGCGGTCCCTGACGTGGACGGTGAGCGTGTACCGCTCCTCCTCCTTGACCAGCCCGAAGACGGTGTGCGCGAGCGTGTCGCCGGCCGGGCCGGCGGCGACGATCCGCCCGCTGGTGCGGCCCGTCGGCGCCTTGGAGGCGTCGCTGGTGACGGTGGTGCCGGCAGTGCCGTGGGCGGGGACGGTGAGGGTGTCCCGGCCGAGGGTGGCGACGCCGTCCGGCGCGCCCCGCACCGACAGCCTCAACTCGACCGGTTCACCGGTCGTGTTGGTGTAGGTGAGGGTCCGTGTGACGGGCTCGTCGTCCTCGTACGGCCAGCTGTGGAAGCCCAGGTCGGCGCTGCCGGTGGCGACGACCGTCGCGCGCACCGCGTCCGGCACGCTCAGCCGGCCGGCGCCCAGCAGGTAGGCGGAGTCGTCCAGTTGGCGCGCGCCGGACATCAGCGCGTCCTTCAGCCGCGTGCCGGTCCAGTCCGGATGCCGCTCGGCGAGCAGCGCGGCGGCCCCCGCGACCTGGGGTGCCGCCATCGACGTACCGCTCATCGGGGTGTAGTCGCCGGTGCCGGGCACCAGCCGGGAGCGGGCGGCGAGGATGTCGACGCCGGGGGCGGCGAGGTCGGGCTTGAGGGCGTGGTCGCCGTACCGGGGTCCGGCGGAGGTGAAGGGGGCCGCCCGGTCGGCGGAGTCCACCGCGCCGACGGTGAGGGCCGCGTCGGCTGCGCCGGGCGAGCCGATGGAGGAGGGGGCGCCGGTGTTGCCGGCGGCGACGACGAACAGCGCGCCGGTCTCCCGGGAGAGGGCGTTCACCGCCTGGGACATGGGGTCGGTGCCGTCGCTGGGCTCCGTCGAGCCGAGGCTCATGGAGACGATCCGGGCGCGCACGTCCCGCGCGGCCCACTCCATCCCGGCGATGATCTGCGATTCACTGCCGGAGCCCTGGTCGCCGAGCACCTTGCCGACGGCGAGCGTCGCGCCGGGCGCCACCCCCTTCTCCCTGCCGCCGGAGGCGGCGCCGCTGCCGCCGACGGTGGAGGTGACATGGGTGCCGTGCCCGTTGCGGTCGGCGGCCTCCTCCCCCTCGACGAAGCTCCGCACGGCACCGATCCGGCCCCGCAGATCGGGGTGGCCGAGGTCGGCGCCGGTGTCCAGGACGGCGACGGTGACGCCCTTGCCGGTCAGCCCCGCCTCCCAGGCCGCGCCGGTGCCGATCTGCGCGTTGCTCTCGGCGAGCGCGGCCCGCACCCGCCCGTCCAGCCAGACCTTGGCGATGCCGGGCGTCCGGGTGAGGGACCGCCAGAAGGTGCGGCCCCGGTCCGCTTCCAGCGCCGCCCCGTGCAGCGCGGCCAGGGTGCGGATCCGGCGCGCGCCGGCCGGGACGGCGGCCCGCGCCCGCCGGTCGTACGTCACGATCAACGGCAGCGCGCCGGCGTCGGCGAGTCCCTGCCGGATCAGCGCGCCGACGTCGAACAGCCGCCCGTCCAGCGTCCCGTCGCGCAGGTACGGCAGCGCCTCGTCCGGTACGACGGTGAGGTGACCGCCGTCCGACCGGGTCCGGACGGCACCGGTGGCCCCGGGCGGCCGCCGCACGGTGACCGTGCGGCGGCCGTGCCCGAGGTCGGTGACGGTCACCTCGTCGCCGGTGACGAGGGTGACGGTGGCGGGCGCACCGGTGGCGCTCCGGGCGGCGGGCGGGGCCGCGGTCCCCTGCCCGGCGGCGGGCGGGGCCGCGGTCCCCTGCCGGGCGGCGGGCGGGGCGGCGGTTCCCTGCCGGGCGGCGGGCGGGGCGGCGGTCTCCTGCCGGGCGGCCGCCGGGCCGCCGGGCAGCAGGGTGCTCAGCAGCGCCGCCGCCAGCACGGCCGTACCGCGTCTGCCTGCTCCTCGTGCTCTGGTCATCCACGCCTCTTCTCGTGCGGGTGGAGCGCGTCGGGTGCCGCGATGGGTGCCGGGCGGCGCGCGGCGCACCGGGGCCGGCCGGAGGCGGCGGGCCGGCGCGGCGGCGGGTTCTCGCCACGCCGGAGGTGTTCCGCCACATGTGTTCGAGGATGTGACACCCGAAGCACAGTCCGTAACATGGGAGTTGGTCACGAGTCAGATACGACGGGGGAGCCGCCGGCGCCATGGACGGATGGGTGGAGTTCAGGACCGAGGACGGCGCGCACGTGGTGGTGGAGGACGTGGTCACCCGGTCCGGTGCCCGCCTCGTCTCGCGCGGTGACGGACCGGCGCAGGCCGCCCGCACCTTCGAGGGGGCGCTGGACGGCGTGCGCGCGGCCGCGGCGGCCGCGCTGCGGGTCTTCCGGGACGGGAGCCTGCGCCCCGACGCGGTGGAGATCGAGTTCGGCGTGCGGCTGTCCGCGGAGGCCGGTGCCGTCATCGCGAAGGGGTCGGCGGAGGGCCACCTGGTCGTGAAGCTCAGCTGGTCCCCGGGACAGCAGCCGGAGCAGGCCGCGCCGGAGCCGGCCCCGCCGGCCCGGACGGTGCCGGGCCAGAGCGCGCCGGGCGAGCCCGCACCCGACCCGGAGTCCGCCGGCCGGTGAGGAGCAGCGCTGCCTGGCACGCCCGGATCGCCTGCGGCAACGAGGTGGGGGCCGGCTTCCTGATCGGCGGGCGACGGGTGCTCACCTGCGCGCACGTCGTCCGGTGGAGCGACCGGGCCACGGTGACCGTCAGTTTCCCGCACGCCCGGGAGCTGGGCGAGCTGTCCGCGTCGGTGGTCGCGCACGGCGGCTGGGCGGGTGCGGCCACCGACCCCGGCGACGTCGCCGTACTCGAACTGGAGCGCGCCGTCCCGCTCGCCCCGGCCGGCTTCGCACCGCCCGACGCCGCGTACACCGAGCCGTGCCCCAAGCTGATCGCGTACGGCTTCCCGGAGGGTTACGACGAGGGCACGCTCGCCGAGTACCAGGCCGTCTCCGGCCAGTTGATCGCCGGTGAGTGGCTGGAGCTGGTGGCGTGGCACGGGCACGGGCAGCCGCTCGTGGCCGGTTTCAGCGGGGCGGCGGCGACGCTGCCGGACGGCAGGGTGGCCGGCATGGTCACCGCGGCCGCCGGGTCGCCGGACGTGCGCAAGGGACGCATGCTGCCGCTGGACGTGATCGCCCGGTACTGGCCCGAGCTGGGCGAGCTGGTGCCCACGCCCGGCCACCGGGACGACGCCCGCCGCCGGCTGTACGCCCTGCTGCGGCGGGCCGCGTCCGGTGCCGGCCGGGCGGGCGACCCGAACCGGCTGTACGTGGACGCGGTGGGCGCCTTCGGACCGCCCCTGCCGCCGGGCGGCTTCCCCTCCCTGTGGGAGGCCGCCGCGTACGTGCAGTGGGAGGTCCCGGACCCGGACGCGGTGAGCCGCTTCGCCGACCGGCTCGGCGAACTGCTGGACGGCGGGGCCGGGTTACGCGTCCCGGCGGCGCCGGACCCGCTCGACGCGCCGGACCCGCTCGCCGCGCCGGACGCCCCGGCGGGTCCGGCCGGGCCGGCGGCCCCGGCCTGGTCGCCGGTCGTGGTCGAGATCGACCACAGTGGCGCCGGTCCCGACCAGGTGACCGTGGAGGTGTCCGCGTACCGCGACGGCCACCGCAGGCCGGTGGGCGCGCGCCGGCTGCCGCGCAATGGGGTCCGGGCCTACGTCCAGAGCCGTATCGACGACGCGGTGGCCCAGCTCGCCCCGGACGCCGACGAGCTGGTGACGTTCGTCCTGCCGCGCGAGTGGCTGAACGAGGCGGTGGCGCACTGGGAGTGCGGCGCGGACGACAGCACGCCGCTCGGCTGCGCCTATCCCCTGGTGGTGGCCGACCGCGCCCGCCACCACAGCGGCCGGCTCCGCCACCAGCTGCGCAAGAAGTGGCAGAAACTGGACTCCGGGGGCGGTGTCGAGGTGCACCGCGTCGAGTGCGGTACGCGGGAGCGGCCGCCGAGTCTGCGCAAGCGGCTGTGGGACGGCGACGCGGGGCTGGCGGGCTTCGCGGCGCCGCCGGCCGTGGCACGGCAGCACTTCGAGGTCGGTCTCACCGTGCCCGTGCCGGTCCTGCTGTGGTCCCGGGCCGACGTCCCGTGCGCCGCCCACGCGGACGTGTCCTGCCCCGGCACCACGGACCGGGAACCGCCCCGCGCGGACACCACGGACCCCGAAGCGGACCGGGAAGCACCGCACCCCGGCACCGGGACACGGGGTGCGCCGGGGCCCGGTGCCGCGGCACCGGATGCGGCCCGGCCCGGTGCCGCGGCACAGGATCCGGCCCGGACCGGCGCCGACGGGCGGGAACCCGCCTGCCCCGGCACCGCGTTCCTCGACCAGCTCACCGCCGCGCTCGCCGGCGTCCCGCCCGTCGAGCTGCCCCGGCACGTCCTGGAGCTGCGGCTGACCGCGGACGCCGCCGAGGAACCGGACCGGCACTGGGCGAGGGACCTCCAGCTGCTCTGGGACGACCCGCGCTGCTTCCCGGAGACCACCGCGAGCCTGCACTCACCCGTCGCCTGACCGACCGCACGACCGACCGCGCCCCCCACGGAGAAAAGCCCATGCCCCTGTGGCCCGTCTACACCGGTACGAACGAGCCGCACGACGGCATCACCGAGCTGCCCCCGCCGCCGCCCTGGCGGGCCTTCGACGGCGGGCCGGTGCTCCCGGCGCCGGACGCGTCCGCCGACGCCGCCGCCGTCTCCCCCGACCGCACCCACCGCGCCGAGACGTACCAGGCCACCGAGGACACGGTCCAGCTGGTCAACGCGGCCCTGTACCTGCGCCGTCCGCTGCTGGTCACCGGTCCGCCCGGCACCGGCAAGTCCTCGCTCGCGTACGCGGTCGCGCGTGAGCTGCGGCTCGGCCCGGTCCTGCGCTGGAACATCACCAGCCGCAGCACGCTGCACGACGGTCTCTACCAGTACGACCCGCTGTCACGGCTGTACGCGGCCCGGCAGGAGGCCGCCGGGGCGCACCGGGCGGAAAGGGCGCAGGGGCCGGAGGGGCCGGAGGGGCCGGAGGGACGGGAGGAAACCGAGGGCGCGGCCGACGGGTCGGGCATCGAGCACCACCTGCGGCTGGGACCGCTCGGCACCGCCCTGCTGCCGTACGCCCGCCCCCGCGCGCTGCTCATCGACGAGATCGACAAGAGCGACCTGGACCTGCCCAACGACCTGCTGAACGTGCTGGAGGAGGGCCAGTACGAGATCCCGGAGCTGGTGCGCGCCTCCCGGCTCGCGCCGGGCGGCGTCGCCGAGGTGCTGGCCGACGGAACCGACGAGCGGGTCCCGGTGGCCCGCGGCCGGGTCCGCTGCCGGGCCTTCCCCTTCGTCGTCCTCACCAGCAACGGCGAGCGCGAGTTCCCGCCCGCCTTCCTGCGCCGCTGTGTCACGCTGCACCTGCGCCAGCCCGACGACCGGCACCTCGCCGATATCGTCCGCGCCCACCTCGGTGAACCCGACGCGTACGCGCGGACCCTGATCGACCGCTTCCTGTCCCGGGCGGGCGTCGGCGACCTGGCCACCGACCAGCTCCTCAACGCGATCTACCTGGCCCGTTCCGCCGACCTGGACACCGAATCCCTGGACCGGCTGGCCGAACAGCTGATGCCGTACCTGGGGCAGACGGCCGGCTCCGATGTCTTCTGACCGCCCCGGCTCCCCGGATCCCCTCGTCCGCCTGGCCGACGTCCTGGCCCAGGCGGCCCAGGGGCCCCGCCCGACCCCGCTGGAACTGGCCGAAGTGCTGTGGCTGGCCCGGCACATGACGCCCGGCGATCCGGACGCCCCCGGTACCGGCGTCCCCGGCCCCGACGCCGCCGACCGCGACGCCGCCGGTCTCGCGGCCGCCGACGGCCGGTCCGTGGACGGCCGGTCCGTGGACGACCGGCCCACCGCCGGCCTGTCCACCGGGCGGCCGGCCCCGCCGCCCGAGCCACCGTCCCCGGACCTGCCACCGCCCCGGCAGGAGACCGGCGGGCCGGGACCCGCCCGGCCCGCCGCCCCGCCCGCCCGGGTCCCGCTGCACCTCCCCTCCCGCGACCCCGCCACCGCGGCGGACCGGTCCCACGCCTCGCTCCTCGCCCCGGCGCCCCCGATGCTGCGCCACCCGCTCGCGCTCCAGCGCTCGCTGCGCCCGCTGGCACGCCGTACCGAGGCCCCCGTGGGCCACGAACTGGACGAGCGGGCGACCGCCGACCGCATCGCCCGCCTGGGCGCCGACCCCGAGTGGTGGCTGCCGGTGCTGCGGCCGGCGCGCGAGCGCTGGCTGCGCCTGAACCTGGTGTACGACGCCGGCCCCACCATGCCGGTCTGGCGCCCGCTGATCCGCGAACTGCACACGGTGCTGGCCCAGTCGGGCGTGTTCCGCACGGTCGTGCTGTACCGGGCCGAGGCGGACGGCACGCTGCACGGCCCCGACGCGCACGCCCCCTCCGACGGCCGTACCGTCACGCTGCTGATCAGCGACTGCATGGGCCCGCAGTGGCGGCAGGGTCCCGCCGGAGACCGGTGGTACGCCACCCTGCACCGCTGGGCGCGCCGGATGCCGCTGGCCGTCGTTCAGCCGCTGCCCGAGCACCTGTGGCGGGACACGGCGCTGCCCGCCGCCCCCGGCCGGCTGTCCGCCCCGCACCCGGCGGCCCCCACGGCGTCGCTCGCGTTCGAGCCGTACGAGACCTCCGAGCCGTACGAGACCTACGGCATGTACGGGATGTACGGGACATACGAGCGCGGCGAGCACGCCGAGCGGCGTGCTGCGCGCGGCGTGGTCTTCCTCCCCGTGCTGGAGCCGGAGCCGCGCTGGCTGGCGCACTGGGCCGCGCTGCTGACGACTCCGGGCGGTACGGAGGTGCCGGCGGCGGTGGCCACGTTGGACCGTCCGCTGCCGGCGGACGCCGAGGACCGTACGGATGTCGGTCTGCTCTCCGCCGAGGAGCTGGTCCTGCGGTTCCGCGCGACCGCCTCGCCCGAGGCGTTCCGGCTGGCCGGCCATCTAGCGGTGGGCCGCCCCGACCTGCCGGTGATGCGCCTGGTGCAGGCCGCGGTGGAACCCGATCCGCGCCCCCAGCACCTGGCCGAGGTCATCCTCAGCGGCATGCTCACCACCATTCCGGGCGGCCCGCCCGGCGCCTACGCCTTCCGGGACGGCGTACGCGAGCTGCTCCTGCTCGGCCTGCCCCGCACCGCCCGCCACCGCACCAGCGAACTCCTCGGCCGGATCGGCGAGTTCATCGACCGCACGGCGGGCCGGGCACCGGGCGAGTTCCGGGCGTCGGTCCCCGCCGCGCGCGGCGCGGGCACGGCCGTGGAGGGCGATCCCTTCGCCACGGTCAGCGAGGACAGCGTGCGCCGCCTCCGGGCGGGCGCGGCGGAGGCGGAGAAAGAGGCAGAGGCGGAGAAAGAGGCGGAGAAAGAGGCGGAGGGAGAGGCGGAGACCGGGGGCGAGGACGGAACCGGTGCCGGGGCCGAGAACGAGGCCGGGGCCGATTCGGGAGGGGAAGGGGGGACCGGGACCGAACCCGAGATCCACTTCACGGCCGAGGAGCTCGCCGGCCGCCCCGAGGCCCGCATCACCCTGGAGGCCGCCGTGCACGAGGTCCTCGCGCGCGGCGCGCTCAGCCCCCGCCGGTACCGGGTGGACGTCCGCCCGGACGGCTACCGGGTGCGCACCGAACCCGGTGTCTTCCTGCTGCCCGTCCTGGTCGCCGTGCTGCGCGAACTCCCCCAGGCCCGGGCCCGGCTGACCGATCCCCCGCGGCTGCGGGTGACCTTCGGACAGCCCCCCGCCCGGCCGCCGCGGGAAGCCGCGGAGGTGACGGTCGTCGTACCGCCCGCCCTGTACGACGACTTCGCCGCCAGCTCCGCCGCGCAGGGCTCCGCGCGCTTCCGGCCGCTCTACCGCGACGACACCCCGGACACCCCACCGGTCGCCTGGTACTGCGTCCTCGTGCCGGCCGCCGCACCGGCGGAGCGGGACCTGGTCCAGGGCCCCTTCATCTGCCCCGACCTGCGCGAGCTGGGCCTGCCCACCCCGGGCCGTACGGCCGTCGTCCACACCCGGCCCGACGGCCCGCTCACCCTGCTCGACCCGATCCGGCCCTACGGCACGCGTCCGCCCCGCCCGGAGACGTACTACTCGGTCGACCTCACCCCGCACCAGGCCCGGCACACGGTGTCGCTGCCCAGCTCCGGCCCGGGCGCCTTCACGGCCGTGGTGGAGCTGTCCTGGCACGTCGTCGACCCGGTCGCCTTCGTCCGCAGTGAGACCAGCGGTGTCGGCGGGCTCCTGCTGGAACACCTGCGCGGCGCGGCCGCCCGGCTGACCCGCCGTCATCCGCTGCGCCGGGTGAACGCGGCCCAGCGGCAGGTGAACACGGCGGTGCGCGGCTGGCCGGTGCCCGGGCTGGCCGTGTCGTACAGCGTGCTGCTGGCCCCGGAGGGGCGGCCCCTGCCGCAGCCGGAGCCCGAGCGGCCGGCCCCGTCGCGCCGCCGGCTGGCCGCCCTCCTCGGCGACGCCGAGGCGGTGCTGATCGGGTTCGACGGACCCCTCGCCCGGCTCTTCCCCGCGCGCAGGGCCCGCGAGGCCGTGCGCGAGCTGCTGTCCCTGGTGGTCGAGCACCGCCCCGTCGAGGAGGCGTTGGCGGGCCGGCCGCTCCCCCTCGCGGGCGCCGCCGGCCGGGAGGCGTTCGTGCACCCGCTGGACCTGCTGCGCGCCTTCGCCCAGGACCGGCTCGGCCCCGTGCTGCGGGAGCGCCTCGACGCCCTCGAACTGGACGCCGTACCCGACGCGCCCACGACCCACCGCTCGCTCCCGCTCGTCCGCGCCCTGCACGCCTCCGGCCGCCCGGTCAGCGTGGTGACGGACGCCGGCCCCGGGGCGGTCCGCCGTTACCTGGAGCCCTACCGCCTGCCGCTCGCCGGTGTGCACGGCCGGCGCCACGACCTCGGCCTGCTGATGCCGCACCCCGACTGCCTGCGGCGCGCCCTGGACACCGCCGGCACACCGGCCCGCTCCGCCGTGCTGATCAGCTCCTCGGTGGCCGAACTCACCGCCGCCCAGCAGCTCGGCCTCCCCTTCATCGGCTACGCCCCCTCCGAGGCCGGGCGCCGCGGCCTGCGGGAGGGCGGCAGCGAGGTCGCCGTGTCGTCCCTCGAGCCGCTGCTGGAGGCGGCCCGCTCCCTCTGACGCGGCCGGCTCGCGGCAGACACTCCGTGGAGGCCGGGAAATACGCCCGTTCAGCGGCGCCCCGCCCGGCCGTCCAGGAAAGGCGCCCGCTTCCGGGCCCGGACAGGATGCCAGTGAACCCGCCGTACGGGCGGGAGCCTCAAGGCCCGCGTACTCGGGAGGACCGCCGTGACCGTCAGCCTGGAGCAGTTGCGCCGCTGCCACTTCGCCGTCGACCTGGGCGCGGCCCGTACCCGGGTGTACGTGAAGGGTTCCGGTCTCGTCGTGGACCAGCCCTCCGTGGCGGCCGTGAACACCCGTACCGGCGGGCTCATCGCCGTCGGCGAGTTCGCGGAGAAGATGACGGGGCGTACCCCCGACTACATCCGGGTGGTGCGGCCCATCTCCGGTGGGACGGTGGTCGACATCGAGATGGCGCAGCGGATGCTGCGGCACCTGCTCGGCGACAAGATGCGCCGGGCCCTGCGCCGCAAGCCCCGGCTGCGGGCGGCGGCCTGCGCGCCGCACGACGCCGATCCGCTGGCCCGCCGGGCGACGATCGAGACGCTGGTCGGGCTGGGGGCCCGTCGGGTGGAGCTGGTGGACACGCTGATCGCCGCCGCCGTGGGCTGCGGGCTGCCGGTGGAGCGGCCCGAGGCCACCATGGTCATGGTGTGCGGGGCGGCGGCGACCCAGGTCGCGGTGCTCTCGCTGGGCTCCATCGTCACCGCCGAGCGGATCCCGGTGGGCGGGGAGGCCGTGGACCACGCGATCGTGCAGCACCTGCGGCACGCACACGAGCTGATGCTGCCCAGCCAGGCGGTGCGGCCGCTCCAGCTGGCCCTGTCCGGCAACGGCCTGACCCCGCACGGCCCGGCGTCGACCGAGATCCACGGCCGGGACGTGGCGACGGGGCTCGCGCGCAGTGTGCGGGTGGACACCGCCGCCGTGCGCGACGCGATCCAGACCCCGCTGACGGCCGTCCTGGACGGCATCGGAAAGGTGCTGCGGGACTGCCCGCCGGACCTGGTGGCCGACCTCGCCGACCGCGGGATCATGATGGTCGGCGGCTCGGCACTGCTGCCGGGGTTCGACGAGATGCTGCGGCAGGCCACCCGGATGCCGGTGCACATCGCCGAGCGGCCCGACATCTGCGTGGCGCAGGGCCTGGGCGCCATGCTGGAAGGCACCATCGAACCACTCATCCTGGACCCGCTCGCCGCCTGAGCCGGGCGGACGGCCCGCCGGCCGTGACGGCGGCCTCGCCGGCACCCGGAAGCCCCGGCGGCCTCAGCGCTTCAGGGGCCCCAGTGGCCTCGATGGCCTCCGCGGTCTCAGGATCTCAACGGTCTCGGCGGTCTCGGCGGTCTCGGCGGTCTCGGCAGTCTCGGCGGTCTCGGCGGTCTCGGCGGTCTCGGCAGTCTCGGCGGTCTCGGCGGTCTCGTCTCAGCGGCTGAGGTAGCAGCGGATCGTGGTGCCCCACGGCCCGGTGTGGATCCGGACCAGGTCCGCGACGAGGTTCACCAGCAGCAGTCCGCGTCCGCCCCGCTGGTCGCGGGCCGCGGGGCGGCGGCCGGCCAGCGGGTCGGTGAGGCGGCCGCCGTCGCGGACCTCGCACAGCACGTACCCGTCCTCGGACCACACCGTGAGCTCGCCCGTGCCGCCGCCGTGGACGACGCTGTTGGTGGTGAGCTCCGCGGTGATCAGGGTGAGGTTCTCCAGGGCGAGGCCGGACAGGCCCAGCCGGGCGCCGTGGTCGGTGGCCCGGTGCCGGACGGCGGACAGCGACTCCTCGTCGAAGGCGACGCCGAGCACGTCCGGGCCGGTACCGGGTCCGGGCGGCAGCGGCTGGTTGTAGCGGGCGACCACACCCTCCGGGTCGTAGGCGGCGCTGGTGCGCCCGGTGGCGGAGCCGGCCGGGACGACGACCGGGTGGGTGGCGTAGGCATCGGCGAGTGCCCGCTCGTCCAGGCGGGCGGTGTCGTACGGACACAGGATGGTGACCTCGCGGCCCTGGAACGCCGCGTTGATCAGCGCTTCGTGCTGGGCACAGGCCGGGTACTCGGCCGGGCTGCGGCCCGCCCAGACCGGCTCGCCGATGATGTGCACCCGCCGGCCGGGCGGCTGGACGTCGGCGAAGGCGCGCAGCACGCCCGGGATGATCCGGCCCGGGTTGCGCCCGGCCTCCCGCATGTCCAGGAACCGTACCCCGGCGCCGTCGGCACCCAGCTCGTCCTGGATCAGCCGCAGGTTCTCACCGGGGACGGCGACCGCGACCGGCTCGTCCGCCGCCAGCGCCGCGCGGACGAAGGGGACCGTGCCGGCCAGGTACTGCGGCGTGTCGGCGTAGAACAGCGCGGGGTGCACGAACGGGTCGACGGATTCGGCCGATGTGGTCATGACGCCGACACCTCGATCCCCGGCAGCCCGGGCCAGAGCAGCTCCAGCAGGCGTGGCACCGCGGGTGGCGGCCGGTGCAGCACCAGCCGGCGCGGCTCGCGCAGGCTGCGGGCGGTGTCCACCAGCGCGCCGACGCCCGCGACGTCGACGAAGGTCAGCGCGGAAAGCTCCAGGTAATACATGTCCTCGCCCTCGCCAACGGCCCGCTCCAGCGCGCGCTCCCAGACGGCACGCGTGGGCAGACTGACCTCGCCCGCCGCCCGGAACCCGGTCCGCCCGGACAGCGGGTACACATCGAGCCGCGGCACCGAGGACTTCGGCACGGCGGCAGCCGGCAGGGGCCGCACCGGCTCGCTTCCGCTCACGTCATCTCCCAGCCGTACAGACAGCAGAGTGCCCAGTATGCGGCAGAGCTTGCACCGCCCGGGGTGTAGGTCCCGGTACGGAGGGCAGGCGGAGGGGCAGAGCACGAACGGCGGACACAGCGGACCGGGGACGAAACACATGACCTCAGCGGCACCCGCACCGCACACCGGGCGGCCGGCCGCCCTGACCGTGGACACCCGCGCCGAGGGCGGGCGGATCGCACTCACCGCACGTGGGGAGCTGGTCCGCGGCTGTACGGACGCCCTAGCCGAAGCGCTGGCGGCGCTGCCCGCGGACGCCGCCCGGGTCGACCTGGACGTGAGCGGGGTGGCCTTCCTCGACACGGCGGGACTGGCGGCCCTGGACACCCTCAAGGAGTACGGCCGCCGGTACGGCGTACCGGTCGGTGCGACCGGGTGGCGGGGCCAGCCGCGCCGGGTGCTGGAACTGGCGGGCCTGGACCCCGACGACCCGCTGAGCGCCGATCCGCCCGCCGGCCTGCCCGCGCGGGCGGCCTCCGCGGTGGTCCGGGAGCGTGCCGAGCAACTGGACCTGCTGCGGCTGGAGATAGAGCAGCTGCGCCACGCCATGGACTCCCGGCCGGTGATCGACCAGGCCCGCGGCATCCTGATGGCGGCGCACGGGTGCACCCCGGAGCAGGCGTGGGAGATGCTGCGGGAGGCGTCCCAGCGGTCCAACACCAAGCTGCGGCAGGTGGCGGAGGCGGTCACGGCGAGCGCGGCACCCGACGGCCCGGCACCGCCCGCGCCCCTGCGGACGGCGCTGGCCGCCGCGGCGGCCCGGTACACCGGCCGGGTCAGTAGGGCAGCGGACGCCCGGAAGGGGTCCTGCGGTCGATCTCCTGCTCACGCGGGGCGGCGGGCCGCCGGCTGACACGTACCCGGATACGACGGTCCATGACGCCCTCCTGCTGCCGACACCGGCGGCGGTGGACGCCGGTAGGAGGTCCGTGCCCAGGACCCGGCCGGTTCAAGCGTGCGAGCGCGCAAGTGCCGGTACCGGCACGGCGGTTGGGCCGTCCCGCTAGCGGGTCAGGTAGCGGTGGAGGACCGGGTCGAGCCGGGCCACCCAGGCGTCGAGGCGGGCCTTGCGGCGGGCGTTCAGCTCGCAGGAGTAGACACCGCCGTCCCACAGCCGCACGGTGAGGGTCAGGCGGTGGCCGCGCCAGGTGCGTTCGACGCGCGCGATCTCCTCCCAGCCGAAGTCGGCGGCGGCGCCCGCCACTTCGAGCAGCACTCCGGCGGCGTTGACGACGGCGCCGGACTGCGCGTCGGCGAGCACGACCTCCGGGTCGCCGTACGGTACCGGCGGTCCGAAGCCGTAGGGGGCCGGCGGCGGGCCCGCCTGCGGATGCGGCAGCGGCGGGGCGCCGAACCCCGGGGGTGCCGTGGGCGGCGGCGGGGCGCCGAACACCGGCGGAGCGGGGGGCGTGCCGGCCGCCGCCGGTGGGGTGTCGACGGGGGCCGGGGGCCTGTCGGCCGTCGCGGGCGGTGCGTCGACGGGTACGGCGGGTGTGGGGGCCGGTACCGGGGGCGCTGTGAGGGTCGGCGGGTACGGCGGTGCCGCGGGACGGGCCGGGTCGGGTGCCGGGCCGGTCAGCAGGTCCAGCAGCGCGGTGGGCGTGGGCCTGGCCGTGGGCTCCTTCGCCAGGCACGCGGAGACCAGTTCCGCCAGGCCGGCGGGGACGGCGGACAGGTCCGGCGGCTCGTGCACGGAGCGGTACATCAGCCCCATCGGCGTGCCCTCCCCCCAGGCCGTGCCGCCCGCCGCCGCGACCAGCACGGCGCCGAGGGCGAACACGTCGGCGGCGCCGGTCACGTCGTTGCCGAGGGCCTGTTCGGGGGCGAGGAAGCCGGGCGTGCCGAAGGCGGTGCCGGTGGCGGTGAGGCGGGTGGACTCCACGGCCCGGGCGATGCCGAAGTCCAGGACGCGCGGCCCGTCGGCGGCCATGATGATGTTGCCCGGCTTGAGGTCGCGGTGGACCAGGCCGCAGGCGTGGATGGATTCCAGGGCCTCGGCGAGCGCGGCGGCCAGCGACCGCAGCCGCGGCTCGTCCATCGGGCCCTCGGCGGCGAGCCGTTCGGCCAGGGTGGGGCCGGGGATGTAGGCGGTGGCCAGCCAGAGCGGGTCGCCCTCGACGTCGGCGTCGACCACCGGGGCGGTGTGGAAGCCGCCCACCGCGCGGGCCGCCTCGACCTCGCTGCGGAACCGCTCCCGGAAGACCGGGTCGGCCGCCAGCTCCGCCTTGGCGACCTTCAGCGCGACGGCGCGTCCACCGCGTGTCCGCGCGAGATGGACGGTTCCCATGCCTCCCTCGCCGAGCGGGCGCTCGATGAGGTATCCCCCGATGCGTTCCATGCGGACAGTATGACCGCCGGACCCGGCCCGTCCACGCCCCCGCCCGCACCCGTCCGTTCCCGCCCACAAGCCGTCGGCCCGGGACGCCGCGCACCTGATTTCACGGGCCGTTCCGTGCGGGGGCCGACGGGATCACGGGTCGGCGTGGTCTCCCGCCCGGCGCGGTACGGGCGTGAAGGTGCGGCTCGCCAGGTAGGCGGGCCGGGGGCGGGGGGCCGCGTAGGGGGTGCCGATGCGGTTCTCGACGCTGTTGTAGACGACGAAGAGGTTGGTGCGCGGGAACGGTGAGACGTTGGGGGCGGAGGCGTGCAGGCTGTTGGCGTCGAAGGCCGTCGCCGAGCCCGCCGGGCCGGTGAACTGGCGTATGCCGAACTCCCGGGCCAGGGCGGTGACCGCGGCGCGGTCCGCCGGCCCGGCGGGCAGGTTCTTCCCGCGCAGGGACGTGCGGTGGTAGTCGGGCGGTGTCTCACCGGCGGACGGGACGAAGGTGCGGTGCGCCCCCGGGATGATCATGAGGGGGCCGTTGTGCGGGCCGTTGTCGGTGAGGGCGACGGACAGGCTCAGGGCGCGCGGCGCCGGCATGCCGTCCTCCGAGTGCCAGGTCTCGAAGTCCGAGTGCCAGCCGAAGCCGGAGCCCTCGAACGCCTGCTTGAAGTTCACCCGGGTCTGGTGGACGTACACGTCCGAGCCCAGGATCTGGCGTGCGATGTCGGCGAGCCGCGCGGAGTGGACGATCTCGCGGAACGTCTCGCTCAGCGCGTGCACCTCGAACACCGAGCGGATGCCGTCGCCGTCGGGTTCCGGCACCACCCGCCCCGAAGCGCGCAGGGACCGGTCGGCCGCCAGCCGTCCGGTCTCCGCCAGGCAGGCCGCCGTCTGACCGGCGGTCAGCACCGCCTCCACGTGCAGGCATCCGTCCCGGTCGTAGGCGGCGAGCTCGGCGGCGGACAACGGGCCGGCCGCGGCGGGGTTCCAGACGACCGGGTGCCGGCGCGGGAACGGGGGCGGGGCCTCGGCGGTGCGGGTGGGGTACGGGTCCCCGGCGTCGGCGGGGCGCGCCGTGGTGGTCATCGTTCCTCCGGTTCGGCTGACGCGGCGGGACCGGCCGGCGCGGCGGCCGGACGCTGGAACAGGGCCCCGGAGTTGCGGTGCGGCAGGTCCACGATCCGGAGCAGTTCGAAACCCTGGTCCAGGTAGTAGCGGTGCAGCTGGTGGTTGGTCTTCCACGCCTCCAGGCGCAGCAGCCGCCTGCCCCGCCGGGCGGCCAGCGCGCCCGCCCAGTCGAGCAGCCGGGCGCCGAGCCCTTGGCCGGCGGCGGCGCGGCTCACCGCGAGGTCGTGGACGTAGAGGGCGCAGGCGGGGTCGTCGTCGCGCCACCACTCGGGGTCGGCCCGCTCGTGGACGGTGATCGTGGCGACGGCCCGGCCGTCCTGGAAGGCGAGGTAGCAGTCGCCCGCCTCGATGGCCTCCGCCATGCGCCACCGGCGCGGCGGGTACTGCCACTGGTCCAGGCCCCGGCCGGCCAGCCAGCGGCTCGCCTCCAGCCACAGGGCCTCGACCCGCTCCAGTTCGCCGGGGCGGGCGGCCCGTATGCCGGGGGCGGTCACGGGGCCGGCTCCGGTCCGCGGCCGGTGAGGAAGGCCAGCGCCACGGCGGCCTCGCAGGCGATGCCCGTGGCGAGCACGTCCTCGTCGATGCGCATGCGGGTCGAGTGCAGCGAGGGGGCCTCCTCGGGGGCCAGGTCCGGGGGGCACGCGCCGAGGAAGGCGAGGGCGCCGGGGACGGCCCGCAGCACGTAGGAGAAGTCCTCCGCCGTCATCTGCGGGGCGGGCAGCACCTCGGCCGCCCCGGCGCCGAGCACGTCGCCGGCGGTGCGCAGCACGAAGTCGGTGAACGCGGGGTCGTTGACGGTGACCGGGTAGCCGGTGTCGATGGTCACCTCCGCCGTCGCCCCGTGCGCGGCGGCCACTCCCCGGGCGACCCGGTTGATCGCCTCGTGCAGCCGCCGCCGGGTCGGCTCGGCCAGGGTGCGCAGGGTGCCGCCCAGTTCCGCGGTGTCCGGGATGATGCCGGCCGCGGTGCCCGCGGCCAGCCGGGTCACGCTGAGCACGGCGCTGTCGTCCGCGGCCAGGCCGCGGGTCACCGCCGTCTGCAGCGCCAGCACGGTCTCGCAGGCCACGGGCACCGGGTCGCAGGTGGTGTGCGGGGCCGAGGCGTGTCCGCCGCGGCCCCGGACGAGGACCCGGAACCGGTCGGAGGCCGCCATCTGCGGTCCGGGCCGCAGCCGCAGCGCGCCGGCGGGCAGGTTCGGGTGCACGTGCAGGGCGAAGGCGGCGTCGACGCGGGCGCCGGACGCCTCCAGCACCCCCTCCTCGATCATCCGGCGGGCGCCGTGCTCACCCTCCTCGCCGGGCTGGAACATGAACACCACGCGCCCGGCCAGCTCCTCCCGCCGCCCGGCGAGCAGCCGCGCGGCGCCCACCAGCATCGCCATGTGGGCGTCGTGACCGCAGGCGTGCATCAGGCCGGGGTTGCCCGAGGCGTACGGCAGCCCGGTCCCCTCGGTGAGCGGCAGCGCGTCCATGTCGGCGCGCAGCAGGATCGCCGGGCCGTCGGCCGCTCCGGTGAGGGTCGCGGTGACGGAGGACAGGGCGCGGCCGGTACGGACCTCCAGGCCCAGGCCGTCGAGCGCGTCGAGCACCAGCCGCTGGGTGGCGGGCAGTTCCAGGCCCGCTTCCGGGCCCCGGTGCAGGGCGCGGCGCAGGGCGACCGCTTCGGGGGCCGCCCGGCGCGCCTCGTCGAGGAGGGCCGGGCCGGCGACGGCCGCGGACCGGGCGGCGTCGGGTGTGCCGGGCGCGGACCGGGGCGCAGGTGTCATGCGGCCGTTCCTCCTTCCCGGGCCCGGCCCATGGCGGCGCGGCCCGCGGCGGCGGCGGACGAGGAGGCGGTGCTCCCCCACGGTAGGCACCGCGGTGCCGTCCGGACAGACCGCGAGGGGCCCGGCGTACCGGATCCGGACAGGGGCGGTTGCTGACAGGATGGCGGATTCCGCCCCCTGACCAGCGGTCGACGCGCTGACATCCTCGGGTGAGGACAGCCCGCAGGCCCGAGTGAGGGTGAGGACCGTTCCATGGCGATGTCTGCGTCCGCGGGAGTTCCCCGACACCCCTGGGAATGGGACGAGGCCGAATGGCGGCGGCACGTCGGCCGGGTCCGCGCCGGGCGGAGTCTCCGGCCGGCGTCCTGGCCGGGCGGGGCCCGCTGTGCGGTGGCGCTCTCCTTCGATCCCGATCACGAGACCATCCCGCTGCGGGACGGCGAGGTCATGCCCGGCAAGCTGTCGCAGGGCGAGTACGGCGCGCGCGTCGGCGTGCCCCGCATCCTGCGCCTGCTGGCCCGGCACGCCGTACCCGCCACGTTCTTCATGCCGGCGGTGTCCGCGCTGCTGCGGCCCGGGGAGGCCCGCGGCTACGTGGAGGCCGGCCACGAGGTCGCCCTGCACGGCTGGATCCACGAACGGAACATGGAGCTGGAGCACAAGCACGAGCGCGACCTCGCCTTCCGCAGCGCGGACACCCTGGAACGGATCACGGGCACGCGCCCCGTGGGGATCCGCACCCCCTCCTGGGACTTCAGCGAGCACACCCTGGACATCACCCGGGAGCTGGGGCTGCGCTACGACTCCTCGCTGATGGCGGACGACGAGCCGTACGAGCTGCTCGCGCACGGGGAACCCACCGGCGTGGTGGAGATACCCCCGGAGTGGATCCGCGACGACGCCGCCTACCTGAACATGGACCGCTACTCCGCCGTGCGCCCCTACACGCCGCCCCGGGAGCTGATCCCGCTGTGGCGGGACGAGTTCGACGCGGCCCACGCCGAGGGCGGCCTGTTCCAGCTGACGATGCATCCCCACGTCATCGGGCACCGCTCGCGGATGGTGGTCCTGGCGGAGCTGCTGGACCACATCGCCGCCCGGGGGGACGTCTGGTACGCGACCCATGCCCAGGTCGCGGAGCATGTGTGGCGGGAGGCGACCGGGAACGGCACCCTTTGATGACCCGGCTGCCGGGGGCGGGGGACGGCCTGGCGCCGACGCCGGTGGTCCGCCTGGAGGTGGAGGTCGCGGGCACACCGCGGGAGCTGTGGCTGAAGCTGGAGGGGTACAACCCGTACGGGTCCATCAAGGGACGTACGGCGCTCGCCCTGTGGCGGGACGTCGCGGACCGGGTGGCCCCGGACGCGGGGCTGGTGGAGTCCACCTCCGGCAACCTCGGTCTGGCCCTGGCCGCGCTGGCCGCCGCGCACCGGGTGCCGTTCACCGCGGTGGTGGACCCGCGCACCAGCGCATCGCTGCTGTACGACATCCGCGCGCTCGGCGCCCGGGTCGTCACCGTGGACGTCCCGGACGGCGCCGGCGGCTACCTCCTCAACCGGCTCGCCCGGGTGCGGGCCCTGCTCCGCGACCACCCCGGCCTGGTCTGGACCGACCAGTACCGCAACCCGGCCAACCCGGCCGCCCACGCCGCCTGGACCGCACCCGAGCTGCACTGGCAGACCCGCGGGGCACGGCTCAGCGTGCTGGTGGCGGTGTCCACGGGGGGCACCCTCGCCGGTTTCCGGCAGTACGCCGCCGAGTCCGGCGCGGACTGGGAGCTGGTCGGGGTGGACGCGGCCGGTTCGGCGGCCCTGGGCGGCGCGGTGGGCCCCCGCCTGCTGTCCGGCCTCGGCGCCAGCCGCCCGTCCGTCTTCCTGCCCGACGGCCACCGGCCCACGGTGTACGTCGATCCGGGGGAGGCGGTCGCGATGTGCCTGTGGCTGCGCGACACCACCGGGATCGGTGTCGGCGCCAGCGCGGGCGCCCTGGTCGCGGCGGCGCTGCGGCTGTTCCTGGCCGACGCCGGGCGCACCGGCGTCGCCTGCCTGTGCCCCGACGGCGCCGACCGGTACCTGGACACGGTGTACTCCCCGGACTGGCGGCGGGCGCACGGCATGCCCGCGCCCGCCCCGCTGCCCGGGGTGCGGCTCCTGACCACGGACGGCCCCGGGCCGCTGGCCGAGGGGGTCCGGTGGTGACCGCGGGCGGCGGTGAGCGGGACTGGTACGACAGGGCGGGCGTCCGCCGGGACCCCCGCCGGCTGCTCGACGACGAACTGCGCACCGGACGGCTGTACTTCCCGCCCGCTCTCGTCCCGTACGCCGCCCACCCGCTGGTGCTCGCCCTGCCCGCCGCCGCGCGGGAGGCGCTGGCCGCCCGGCACCTGTTCCAGTACCTGGGCTTCACCACGCACTTCGAGACGCAGGTGGTCAACCGGGCCACGCAGCGCATCGCGACGGGCCGCAGCGGGGTGCACAGCACCGCCGAGCACCGCCTGGACGCCTTCCGGATCTACTGCGACGAGGGCTACCACGCGCTGTACAGCTTCGATGTGATCCGGCAGATCGCCGACGCCTCGGGCATCGAACCGCTGCCTTACGACTTCGGTCCGTTCCGGGAACGGCTCGACGCGGTCGGCGTGGAGTCGCTGCCGGGCCAGCCGGCGCTCGCCCAGCTGCTCCAGGTGGTGGTGTTCGAGACGCTGGTCACCGCCATCCTCAACGACGTGCCCAAGGACGACCGGGTACTGACCGTGGTGCGGCAGATCGTGCGCGACCACGCCCGCGACGAGGGCTGGCACCACGCCTACTTCTCCCGGTTCTTCCGGGAGCTGTGGGCCCAGCAACCGCCCGCCCAGCGGGTCCGCGTCGCCCGCTGCCTGCCGGGGCTGGTCCGGGGCAGCCTGCTGCCCGACCTGCGCCCGGTGCGGGCCGCGCTGACCGTCGCGGGACTGCGTCCGGCACAGGTGGAGGAGGTGGTGCGGGACTCCTACCCGCGCGCCGCGACGGAGCGCGGGATGCGCGAGGCCGCGCGGCACGCGCTGCGGCTCTTCCAGGAGACGGGCGTGCTCGCGGTCGACGGCGCCCTCGACGCCTTCCTCGCGGCGGGCCTGCTGACCGAGGCGGAGGCGGACGGCGCGTGACGGAGGACGACACACGACGGAGGACGACACACGACGGAGGACGGCACACGACCGCAGAGGGCCCCGCATCCCGCGTTCCCCCCTGTTTCTCCCTGTTTCCCCGAGTTCCCCCGAGTTCCCCCGAGTTCCCCCGAGTTCCCCCGAGTTCCCCCCGCGTTTCCCCCGCGTTTCCCGCGACAGGAAGAGGTGGACCGCTCCATGCCCGACCCCGCCGGTGAACTCCCCTCCCTCCTCGGCACCCCGGCCCCCGTCCCCGAGCGGGGACTGTTCTCGCTGGCCGAGCTGGAGCCCGCGCACCTGCACCACCTGGTCGCCAGATCGGTCCAGCTGTTCCGGGACCGGGGCGCCCACGACCGGCCGCTGCGCGACCGGGTCGTCGGGGTGCTGTTCACCCGGACCTCCACCCGCACCCGGACCGCCTTCCACAGCGCCACCGTGCGGCTCGGCGGCACGCCGATCGCGTACGGCCCCGGCGATCTCCAGCTGAACACCGGCGAGTCGGTGCCGGACACCGGCCGGGTCTTCGGCGCCATGCTCGACCTGCTGGTGGCGCGCACCGCGGGCCCGCTGGCGGAGCTGCGGGAGCTGTCCCGGGCGGGCGGGCTGCCGGTGGTCAACGCGATGGCGGCCGAGGAGCACCCCACCCAGGGCGTGTGCGATCTGGCCGTACTGCTCCTGGCCTTCGGCGACCTCAGCGGCATCCGGGTGCTGTACACCGGCGAGGGCAACAACACGGCCACCGCCCTCGCCCACGGCCTGGCGACGGTGCCCGGCGCCCACGTCACCTTCGCCACCCCGCCCGGCTACGGCCTGCCCGCCGACGCGCTGGCCGCGGCCCGCAAGAGCGCGGCGGGCGGCGGGGCCCGGATCGAGGAGATCCACGATCTCGCGGACGCACCGGCCGAGGTGGACGTCGTGTACACCACGCGCTGGCAGACCACCGGTACCAGCAAGCCCGACCCGTCCTGGCGGGAGGTCTTCCGCCCGTTCCACGTGGACGGAGCGCTGCTCGCGCGGTGGCCGCGGGCGCTCTTCCTGCACGACCTGCCCGCCCACCGGGGCGACGAGGTCGCCGGGGAGGTGCTGGACGGCCCGCGGTCGCTGGCCTGGACGCAGGCCGCGATGAAACTGCCCAGCGCCATGGCCGTCCTGGAGCACGGCAGCGGATCGCTGCCCGCGTGACCACCGGCGCCCCGGCGCCCGTACGGAAGGAGCGTGCCATGCCGTCCATCTCGCGGGTCGGCGAGTACACCCATCTCACCCCGGAGGACCTGAAGCCGCCCGGGGAGCCCGAGGTCTTCTTCGAACCGGCCGACACCGAGATCGGTGTGTGGGTCGCCGCCGACCTGCTGCCCTCCGGGGGCGGGGGCACCGTACTGGACCTCGGTTCGGGCAGCGGGGCGGCGGCCGCCGCCATGGCCCGGGCCGGTGCGGCACGGGTGCACGGCGTCGACAACGGCCGCCAGACGCTGCGCTGGGCCGAGCGCCACCACGCCACGCCCGACGGGCGGGTCAGCTTCGCGCTCGGCGACTACGCGGTGCTGGGCCCACGGGAGCTGCTGGCCGGCGCCCCCGGGCCGCTGCCCCGCCCGCTCGTCGTCACCAGCAACCCCGCCTATGTGCCGCTGCCCGAGGAGGCGGCCCGGACCCGGCCCTCGATCAGCGGCGGCACGGACGGCCTCAAGTGGGCCGGGGCCATCATCGGCCACGCCCGCGCCCTGGACGCGGACCTCGGCCTGACCATCGGCAGTTACTCGACTCCGCGCCGCGCCGCGGCTCTGCTCGCCGAGGCGGGCTACCGCATCGCCGTGGTGACGCTCTGCCCGCTGCCGTTCGGCGACTTCACCCTGCGCCACCCCGAGCAAGTCCTCGCCCTGGAGGAGCGGGGCGAGGCGGTGCTGTGGCGCGGCGGCCCCGAACCGCTCGCCTACTTCGTCGTCGGCCTGGCCTGCCGCCGCACCGACGGCACGCCGGGGCCCGACGGCGCCGAGGACCTCATGGGCCTGCTGCGCACGGCGGCCCGGTCCACCACGACCCGGCTGGAGAGCCTGGACGCCCCGGGCGGGGCGCCGCCGCCCTGGCCGGTACGGATCCTGGACCTGCCGCCCGCAGCCGCCCGCCACCACTGGTAGCCCGCCCGCCGCCACCCCGTCACCGGCAGCCGGCCTCGCACCCGCCACCCCGGCCGGCCCGCCCGCCGTCACCCGTCACTCCGGCCGGCCCGCCCGCCGTCACCCGCCACCCCGGCCGGCCCGCCCGCCGTCACCCGTCACCCCGGCCGGCCGGCCCGCAGCCGTCCGCCGTCGGTGGCGGCCCGTCAGCCCAGGGAGCCCTGCCCATGACGTCGTCCGTGTCCCCGGTCCCGGAGCCCAACGCGCCCGTCTCCCCCGTCAGCGTCACCGTGGACGCCGTCGAGCACAGCGTCGACTTCGTGCGCCCCCGGCTGCGCGCGCGGGCGGCCCGCCGGGTCGCCCTGTACGCGGGAGTGCAGATCAACGGGGCGCCGCACGTCGGCACCAACGTCATGCAGACGGCGGCCTTCCTGCTGGCCGCGGCCGCCCGGGACCGGCTCGGGGTGGCGGCCGAACTCCGCTTCGGCGCGCTGGACAACGCCCCCCACGACACCCGCGTCTGCCCGCGCACCGGCACCCGGTACACGCGGTCGTACCACCACGCCCTGGGGCCGGCCCGGACCGAGGAACTGGTGAAACGGTTCTACGGCGGCCTCTTCGACGCGCTCACGGCCCTGACCGGGGTGCCGTACACGGTCGAGACGTACACCCGGCAGCAGCACTCCCCCGCCTTCCGGGAGGAGTTCCTGGCCTCGCTCGGCCGGTGGGAGGAGCTGCGCTGGACGCTGGCGCCGTCCAGCGGGCACGTGCCGATCAGCTTCCCGTGCCCGCAGTGCGGCTGGCTGCAGAAGGCCGGCGAGCACACCGAACTCCTCGAAGCGGGCGAGCGGGGTGCACGGTTCGCCGCGGTCTGCCTGGACCACGGGCGGTACGAGACCGACGTACGGCCCGACGGCGAGGCGTGGCTCGGCCTGACCACCCTGCACCGCAATCTCGTCAAGGAGCGCCTGGCCGACCGGGACGAGGCGATGCCCGTCATCGTCAAGGGCGCCGACTGGGCGCCGGGGTGCCGGCTGCTGGACGAGGCGTTCCTCTGCTTCCCCGGCGCTCACCCGCCGGCCCGTGTCTTCACCCCCGTCGTCCTGTCCGCGTCCGGTGCCAAACTCTCCAAGTCCCTGATGCGGGAGGGCAGGGCGGAGCTGTCCCCCGGCACCCCGCCCTGGATGCTGTACGCGACCCGGTGGGAGGGCACGGCGCAGCGGTACGCCGTGACGCTGCACCGGCTGGTGTCGCTGATGCTGTCCGACCCCCGCCACTTCGAGCGGGGGTACACCACCTCCGAACTGGCACGCATGTGGACGGAGTCGGAGACGGGCCGCCCGGCTTAGCCGTCCGGCACCCGGTCGAGGACCGCGAGCGCCCGGCCCGGATCCGGGGGCGCGGGCGCGGACCAGGCCGCCGCACAGGCGGCCCGCAGCCCGTCGCACAGCTCGCCGCGCCCCGCCAGCAGCACCTGCCCGTCCGCGACCTCGGCCTGCCAGCCCCCGCACCGCCACGACCCGTCCGGCTGCCGCCCGGCGGCCTGCGGCGGCGCGCACAGCGCCCGCAGGTCCCGCCCGACGTGGGTGGGCCGGCGGTGCGGCGGCGCGGCGAGCAGGTCGGCGGCCCCGGTCCGGCCGGTGAGGACCAGCAGACTGTCGAACCCGGCCCGGCGCGCGCCTTCCACGTCGGTGTCCAGGCTGTCGCCGACCATCAGCGGCCGCCGCGCCCCGGTGCGCTCGGCGGCCTCCCGGAACAGGGCGGCCGCCGGTTTGCCCGCGACCACCGGCCGTGCCCCGGTGGCGGCCCGGACGACCGCGACCAGTGCACCGTTGCCCGGGGCGACACCCCGCTGGGTGGGCGCGGTCGGGTCGGTGTTGGTGACGATCCAGGGCACGCCCCGGGCCACCGCGTACCCCGCCTCGGCCAGCTCCCGCCAGGACACGGTGGGGGCGAAGCCCTGCACCACGGCGGCCGGCCCGTCCCGCTCCGAGGCGACGGGCCGCAGCCCCAGTCCTTCGACCGCCGTCCGCAGTGCCGTCGATCCGATGACGAGCACGGACGCCCCCGGCGCGCACCGCTCGGCCGCGAGCCGTGCGGCGGCCTGCGCGGAGGTCACCACGTCGGCGTCGGCCACGGTCAGGCCCAGTCCGCGCAGCTCGCCCGCCAGCTCGGCGGGCGGGCGGCCCGCGTTGTTGGTCACGTAGGCGGTGCGGCAGCCCGCCCCGCGCAGCCGGTCCAGCACCGGCACCGCGTGCGGCACGGGCCGCGAGCCGACCCGGACGACCCCGTCCAGGTCGAGCAGGACGGCGTCGTGGAGCCGGGCCAGGGACCCGTCCTCGACCTCCGCCCGTCCTGATCCGCCCACGCTCGCCTCCCGACAGGTGTATTGTCCGGACCGGCCCCGGCCGGCCGCCAGGGACGGATCCGGACACCCAACTCCCTCAAAACAAGGCCGGATTGAACCACCGTGGGCGCGGGCGGCCGGAGAGGTCCCGGCTCCGGCCGCCCGTGCGTCCCGGCGTCAGGCGATCTTCCGCCAGGTGCCTCCCTTCTGCAGGACGAACGTCCCGGTGGGCTTGCGCTGACCCGCGCCGGCCCGCGGCTGGACGCTCCGGCGCTCGATGCTCCTGCGCTTGCCGTTGTCGTCGGGCTGCTTGGCGGTGGCACCGGACGGCCGCACCGTCTGGCACTTGTCGGGGTTGGTGTAGGTCTGTGCGACGACGGTGGAGGAGTTCGTGGTCGACGGGCCGTCCACCGCGATGTCCTTGACCAGCTTGCCGGTGCCGTCCACGTGCAGGTCGCCGACGATGCGGGACATGGAGTTGAGGGCGCCGAACTGGATCTCGTCGTTGGGCTTCAGGGTGAACGTGACCTCCGTGGCCTCGGAGTTGGTCATGCTCCAGGTGTGGTTCCACGTCCCCTTGAAGGCCGCGGTGAACGCACCGCGCAGGGCCAGGTGGATGAGGCTCTTGAACGCCCCGGTGGTGCTGCCCTTCTCGGTCATCTGGGCCGTGGTGGTCACCGTGTCCTCCACGGTGGCGCTCACCTTGGACGTGGCTTCGGAGGTGGTGTCCTGGTTGGGGCCCTTGTCCTTGGGCGCCGAGTGGTTGGTCTGGCTGCTCTTGCTGGTGTTCTCCTTGGTGGCGCTGCCCTTGGCCGCGTTCTGCAGAGTCTGCTGCGCCTGGACCTCACCGGTGGCCGAGCCGCTGACCTCGTTGTCGGTCCAGGCGGTGCCCTCGATGGTGCCGCTGCCGGAGATCTCGCCGCCGAGGTTGTCGGTGCTGGTGGTGTCCAGCTTCACCGTGCGCTTGATGGTCATGTCCGCGTTGGTGCAGTTGATGGCGCCGTTGGACACGGAGTAGACGGCGCTGGTGAACTCCTTCTTGCGCTCGGGGGCCAGCTTGAACGAGCAGCTGTAGCGTTCCCGCTGCCCGCACAGGGATGTCACCTCGTCCACCGACTTCAGCGGCTTCTTCCCGTCGAAGGCCCGCGGTGTCGGCATCGCCCCGATGCCGTAGTCCGCTGCCTGACCGCCCAGGGGGGCGGCCGCCGAGGGGAGCGCGGCGGTGAGGGTGAGGGCGGACAGGACGGGAAGCAGCGCGAGCGCACGACGGGTTGCCGCTCGCCGGTGCCGGGAGGGTCGCGCGGTGTGAACCATGAGTGTCTCCTTGGGTTGTCGGTCAGTCCCGGCCACGGGAGCCGTCGGCGGTCAGCGGAACGGTGCGGGTCTTGATGCCCTTGGGTGCCGCGCCGACCGGCACCAGGTGCGCGGCCGTCCGGAGCGTGGGCGCGCCGATGGTGTTGTCCGGGGTGCGGGCGTTGTCGCGGGCGTCGGCACAGCGGGCCAGCTCGACCTTGCTCATCGGGCCGGTGCGCTGGTAGAAGCGGTCACCGAAGGAGCCGGAGGGAAGGTCGGCGAAGACGTCCATGCGCTCGTTCTTGGTGTTGTGGATCAGGCTGCCGGCGATCCGCTCCCGGGCCGCCTGGACCTCGATCCAGCTCACCTCGCCCGGCTGCACGGTGACGGAGAGGTTCCGCTGTTCCTTGCGGCCGTAGAGCAGCGGGTTGTTCGTCGCCATCTCCAGCGGGTTGCCGTCGGCGCGGGTGAAGCCGGCCGCGATCTGCGTGGCGATGTTCTGGAATCCCTGCCGCACGTCGGTCTGGTGCGGCTGCTGCGGAGCGGCCTGCTGCTGCAGCCCCTGCGGACCGAGCTGCTGCGGCTTCTCTGAATCGCCGTCCTTCTGGGCGAAGTACTGGGTGATGTTGTCGTACGGCAGCTCCTCCCAGTTCACCGGGCGCTGGTCGGTGATGGAGTTGCGGGTGCAGTTGATGTACGCCTGGCCGACCATGCGGGGCCGGTCGTAGTACCGGTAGGAGTAGCGCTCGTCCTTCTCGAAGTGGCAGGTCCGGGGGCCCGCCAGGCAGTCCTGTGCCACCAGTCTCGCCTCGATCGGCGTGCGCCCCTGATACGCCTGGGGCATGGGCAGCCGCGCCTTCTTGAGGTCGTACGGAACCGGGGCCGGGTCCTGTGTGGCCCGGAAGTGGGTGACCAGCGGGCCGCAGGCGGACGCCTTCCGGTAGGCCCAGCTGATCTTCGGGCTGTTCTCGGCGGCCGTGAAGGAGTACGAGCGTCCCTCGTGCCACTTGGCCTTGCCCGACGTGGTGGTGTCCGTGGTGAAGTCCTGCGTCAGTTCGTTCCCTTCACCCGCGACGGACACACGGTACTGCTGGCCCTTGGTGGGATCGTCCGCCCCGCAGTTGCTGAGCGGACTGGGGCTGTCGTCCCAGGTCACGGTGACCTTGGAGCCCTTCTGGACGCGCCACAGGCGGGTACTGAGCGTGCCGGCCGCACCGTTGCCGACCGGACCGGGGCCGCTGTTGACGAGCCCACCGGGACCACCGGGGCCACCAGGCCCACCGGGGCCACCGGGGCCACCGGGACCGAGTGGGCCGACGGAACCCCCGCTGAGCGAGGCCGCCTGGAGCTTCAGGCGGTGGTCGGCGAGGGCGGCGGAGTACAGCTGGGTGTTCTGGCCGTCCCAGCCCTCGGGCGCGATGCTCTGGGCGTTGCCCGACACGGCGGGACGGGCGAGGTCGGGGTTCTCGATCGGCACGTCGACCGGGTCTGCGGCGAGCGCGCCACCGGGCAGGGCGCCCAGCGCGAGGGAGCTGCCGAGCAGGGCGGACAGGCAGTACGTCAGGGTGCGTCGGGGCATGTGTGTCTCCTGGAGCGAAGCGGTGAGGTGAGGGCCTGGACGGGCGGCGGGTTTCAGCACTCCCACCAGGAGGAGTGCGGCACGATGACCTGGTCGTCGGTCAGCCGGTCACGCATGCCGGAGGTGACGCGGCACTGGTCGCCCACCGCGGCCTTCGGAGGCGCGGACCGCGTGACGTCGTCGAAGTCCTTGTGCTTGCCGTGGTAGGCGTCCTGGTCCTTCTGCCACTTGTCCTGCGCCACGCCGGAGATGGGCCTGTTGCACTCGTGAAACTTCTCCACCTGGCACTTGTCGTTGGCCGCCTGGTTCTTGGAGATGGCCCCGCACTGCTCGCTCGCCGGGATGCCGTTGATGCCCGCGCTGGCGCAGGGGTTGGTGCCGGGCGGGGACGGGACGGGTGAGCCCGAGCCGATCGACGGCGGCTTGGGCTGTCCGGGGTCCGCCGGAGCCGGTGCCGTCTGGGTGTCGGGCTTGGGCGCCGGGCTGAAGGACGCGGGTGTCTCGTCCGCCCTGACCACGACGGCCGTGGGTACGGCGGCGACCGGGGTCAGGCTGCTCAGGCCCAGGGCGGAGGCACCCGCCACGGTGACGATTCCGGCCGCGAGCAGGGCACGGCGCACAACGGGAACGCGCATGGTTCTCCTTCGGTGATGGGGGGAGCGGCGACCACAGAGCCACGCCACGGAGGGGGCCGCCGGTCTCACATTCCGGCAGGGCAGTGATCGTCGCCACCTGAACTTGCCCCGTTTTGCACCGATTGCAGCGAAGTGACTCCGACTGGCCGCAAGCCGACGGGACTTTGGCGTAGCCAAGGTTCGGCGGCGGCCACCGCCCAATGGCGTGAACTCAGGCCGTCGAAGGCCGAAAAGCGATTCGGACGCGGCAGACATGTTGCTGGACGCCCCGACCCGAGTGGGCGGTCCTCTCCCCCAACTTCGGCGCCACGCTTACGTCGTGCTGCCCGAGAGAACGGAAATCCCATGAACGCCAAGTCCCGTGGACTGCGCCTGCGCGCTGCCCTGACCGTCATAGCCACCGCCACCGCCCTGGGCGCGGCGGCCGCCCCCGCCCTCCCCGCCGAGGGGCACGACCCGCTGGTGTACGCCTGGGGCGCCAACAAGGGCGGCCAGCTGGGCAATTCCACGACCATCGACCGGTACGCGCCGGCCGCGATCCCCTCTCTGCCCAAGCAGGACGTGTTCAAGATCGCTCCCGGCGGCGGCGTCACCGGGGGCACGGGCTTCGCCGTGGCCCTGCGCAATGACGGCAGCGTCTGGACGTGGGGTCAGAGCGACAAGGGCCAACTCGGCACCGGACCCGCCAGCGAGACCGTCAAGTACCAGTCCGGGCTGGGCAAGGTGCCCGGTCTCAACGGCATCGTAGATGTGGCCGCCGGCGGCCAGCACGCGCTGGCTCTGCGGGTCAACACCGGTAAGGCTGACGGTGTGTACGCCTGGGGCCTCAACGACAAGGGTCAGGTCGGCGAGGGCACGAACGCGAACCGCTCGGTTCCCAAGCTGGTCCAGAGCATGCACGGCGGCAAGCAGGTCGCGGCCGGATGCAACCACAGCATGCTCCTGACCGAGAACAACACCGTGAAGGTCTGGGGCGCGAACGAAAAGGGTCAGCTCGGCCTCGGGGACAAGGACACGGCCAATCACAACACCCCGGTCGACGTCCCGGACCTGACCAACGTGGTCAAGATCGCCGCCGGCTGCGATTACAGCCTGGCCGTGAAGTCCGACGGCACGGTCTGGGCCTGGGGTGACAACACGCACGGTCAGCTCGGCGTCAACAAGGACAAGAGCGCCCTCGCGTCAAGCAACAAGCCGGTGCAGGTCCAGGGTCTGCCCGCGAGCCAGGCCGGCCAGGGGAACCCGACTGACCAGAGCGGCGGAACGGGCAGCGGCACCGGGACGGGGACGGCCCAGGGAACGGGTCCGGGGCTGCTGGACATCGCCGCCGGCTGGGACCACGCCTACGCCCTCTACTCCGACAACAAGGTCTACGGCTGGGGCAGCAATGGGAAGGGTCAGCTGGCCGACGGGACGACGGACGACCGGACGAGCGCCCACGAGGCCACGCAGCTTCCTCCGGTGAAGTCCATCGCGGCCGGCTACAACGGCGGTGTCGCCGTCCGCACCGCCGGCAGCGGCACCAGCAACGACATCATCGGCTGGGGTGTGAACACGTACGGCCAGCTCGGCAGTGGTGACACCTCGGAGCACAACCTGACCAACAACGACAAGTACGTGACGATCTTCGCGCAGGAGGCGGAGACCACCAACCCGTTCACCCGCGTTGCCATGGGCAGCGACGAAACCGTCTACGCCTACTGACTGCACGTCACCAAACGAACCCGGTGGTTGTCGGTCTCCCCCACGATCAGGCTCCCGTCCCCGGCCAGGACGAGCGCCCGTGGCAGCCGCAGCCGAGCACCCAGCGCGGGCCCGCCCTCCACTTCGTGGTGGGGCGGGCCCCCGGCCAGCGTGTGCAGCACACCGTCCGAAGTCCGCACGCAGACGCGCTCGTTGAGGGAGTCGGCTATGTACAGGGAACCGTCTTCGCCGAGGTCGACCCCGCGCGGCTGGTGCAACCGCCCCTCTCCGGAGCCGGGTTCACCGGTGCCCGCCACGGTACGGATCACACCGTCGGGCTCCACCACCCGTATCCGGTGCGAGAAGCAGTCGGCTATGTACAGCCGGCCGTCGGCGTCGACGGCGAGGTCGATCGGGTGGTGCAGGGCGCTGGCGGGGCCGGGGACGGCGTCCGGGCCGGAGCCGGGGTCGCCGGTGCCGGCCACGGTCCGGATCATGCCGTCGGCGCCGATGGCCCGGACCCGGTGCCCGCCCCACTCGGCGACGTACAGGGTGCCCTCGGCGTCCAGGGCGAGCCCCCGGGGTTCGGTGAACCGGGCGGCGACGGCCGGGCCGCCGTCGCCGCCGTAACCGGGTTCGCCGGTACCGGCGACGGTGGTGATGATGCCGTCGCGGTCGACGCGCCGGATGCGGTGGTTCCAGTAGTCGGCGACGTACAGGGCGCCGTCGGGGGCGACGACCAGCCCGCCGGGCTCGTGCAGCGGGGCCCGGTCGGCGGGGCCGCCGTCGCCGCCGTAGCCCGGCTCGCCGGTGCCGGCGTACGTGGTGATGGTGCCGTCCGCGGCTATGCGCCGGACGCGGTGGCCCTTCCACTCGGCGACGTACCAGGCGCCGGAGGCCGGGTCCACGGCGAGGGCCCTGGGCTGGTTGAGCATCGCCTTGGCCGCAGGCCCGCCGTCGCCGCCGTAGCCGGGTTGGCCGGTGCCGGCGATGGTCACGACGACCCCGTCGGCGAGCGCGGGGCGTGGGGTTCCCGAACCGTTGCTGACCGTCATGCCGCCCTCCAGGCAGGGGGTATCGGTTGGCGTCGCTCCCGGTGCCGAACCAGCGTAAGGAGCGGTCAACTCGGGCCGGTAGGGCGGGCATCGGCCACGTGCCGGCGGCCGGAGCGCACCGCCCACGCGAACACCCCGGCGGCGAACACGACGACCACGAGGCTGTCGTAGGGCTGCCGGAGCACTCCGGAGCCGCCGAAGGAGCCGAGCGCGGAGCAGCACAGCAGTCCCGTCAGCCACACCAGCAGCCAGGCGCCGTCGCGCAGCTCCCGGCGCAGCGGGAACCGGCCCCGGCCGGACCGGACCAGCCAGGACAGCGGTACGCCGGCCAGCGCCAGGGGCAGGGTCAGGTGCAGGCGGTGCCAGGTGGACCAGTACACGAACAGGGTGGCCACGAGGAAGCTGAGCGGCGGGATCCAGCGCATCGCCCCGGTGGGCCGCCCTGCGGGGCGCAGGACGGCCGCGGCGACGGCGGAGGTGGCGTACACGAGCAGGAAGAGGTTGCCGAGGGTGCCGACGACGTCCTGCCAGGTGCCGAACGGCAGCAGGTACACCATCATCACCGTGACGTTCAGGGCGAGGGCGCGGCGCGGGATGCCGGAGCCCGCGTGCACGTTCAGGAACCAGCGGGGCAGCATGCCGTTCTTGGCGAGCGCGTAGGACCGCCGGGCGTTGATGCCGACCCCGACGAAGGTCGCGCCGCCCGGTGAGACGACGGCGTCGGCGTACAGCAGCAGGGCGAGCCAGTGGAGGTTGATCAGCAGGGCCAGCTGGCCGAACGGGGAGGTGAAGTCGACGCCCCGCCAGCCGTGGGTGAGGGCGCTGTCCGGGACGGCGAAGAGAAAGGCGAGCTGGAGACCGGCGTACAGCAGGATCGCCAGCCCGATGGCGGTCGGCACCGCCCGGCGCAGGTGCCGGCCGGGGTCGCGGGCCTCGCCCGCCAGGTCGACGGGCGCCTGGAAGCCGTTGACGGCGTAGATGACACCGCCCGCGGAGAGGGCGGCGAGCCCGGCGGACCAGCCGTAGGGGGCGAAGCCGCCGTGGTCGGTGAGCCGGTGCGGGTGGAAGCCGGAGGCCAGCAGCAGCACGACGGTCAGGACCGGGACGGACGTCTTGACGAGGGTCAGGGCGATGTTGACGCGGGTGAAGAGGCGGACGCCGAACCAGTTGAGGGTCGCGAAGACGAGGGTGAGGACGATCGCGACGGCGACACCGGGCCAGCTCAGCCGGCCGTGCGTGTGAAGCTGCGGGAACCAGCGGGTCAGGTACTGCACGGTCGCGGTGACCTCGGCCGCGTTCGCGCCGACGGACAGCAGCACCGCCCAGCTGATCACCCCGGCGACGAGCGGACCGTTGGCGTACAGCGGCCAGCGCACCGTGCCGCCCGCTTCGGGCATCCGGCCCGCCAGGTCGACCAGGACCAGCGCGACGAGCATGGCCAGTGCCCCGGCGGCCAGCCAGGACAGCACGGACAGGGGGCCCGCGGTCTGTGCCGCGTACATCGCGCTGAACAGCCAGCCGGAGCCGACGATGTCGCTGAAGCCGACCGCCGTCAGCGCCCAGAAGCCCAGGTGCCTGCGGAGTTTCCGCTCCTCCCGGCGGACGGTGTCGGAGGCGGACGGTATGGCCGTGGATAAGGGCTGACGTGGTTCGGGGCCTTGGTGCGAAGAGGTGCGTTCCACGCTCCCTCGCTTCCCGCGCCCGCGCTGAGCGACGCGCGGGCGCCGCCAGATTCACCACCGCGTCGCACGTTTGCGAGCCCGCGCATTGACGTCAAACCAGCTGATAGTGAGCAGATCAGACGTAAGTCCCCTTTATGAGTGCTCATTGCTGCATTCGGTCCGAAGCTCTGCATATCTGCCTACGGTCGTCAAGGAAACGCATGAACAGCCGCGCCCTGCCGCCCGCCTGACGGAGCGGCGGCGCCGAAGGAAGCGCCATGCACACCTTCCGAACCGTTCGCAGCTTTCCGCCGACGATCCGCCTCCTGCTCGTCAACCAACTCGGCATCGACGTCGGCTTCTACCTCCTGATCCCCTACCTCTCCACGCACCTGAGCGGCGACCTCCACCTGTCCGCGGCCGCCACCGGCGCGATCCTGGGCGCGCGCCAGCTGAGCCAGCACGGCCTGTTCGTCGTGGGCGGCACGGCGGCGGACCGGCTGGGCGCGCACCGGGTCATCCCGTTCGGCTGCGCGGTCCGCACGGCCGGCTTCGCGCTCTTCGCCTTCAGCGACGGAGTGCCCGCCACGCTGGCCGCCTCGGTGCTCAGCGGACTGGCGGGCGCACTGTTCTACCCGGCGGTGCGCGCCTACGTCGCGGAGGCCGCCGCCGACCGCAAGGCCGAGGCGTTCGCCCTGTTCAACGTCTTCGCCACCACCGGCGGGCTGCTCGGCCTGCTGCTGGGCAGCGTGCTGTGCCTCATCGACTTCCGGGTCACCGCGCTCACCGCCGCCGCCGTCTTCGGCGTCCTGACGGTCGCTCAGTTCTTCGCGTTACCCGAGCACCGTGTCCGGCCGGCCACCGGCACGGTGTTACGGGACTGGCGCCAGGCCCTCGGCAACCACGCCTTCCTTGCCTTCGCGCTCACCATGTCGGGGATGTCGGCACTGGAGGGCCAGGTGTACCTGCTCTTCACCGAGAGCGCCCGGCACACCTCCGGCTGGGACGGCGCCGCCGCCCTGCTGCCCCTGGTGGGCACCGTGGCGAACCTGGCGCTCCAGCTGCGGATCACCGCCCTGACCCGGCTGCGCGGCGGCGCGGAAGCCTGGATCGCGCCCGGCGTGCTGCTCATAGGGCTCGGCTTCCTCCCCCCGGCCCTGACGGACGGCCCCGACCCGGCCACCGGCCCGCTCGGCACCGCCGTACGGCTCGCCCCGCTCCTGCTCGGCGCGCTCCTGCTCGCGCTGGGGGTGATGGTCGCCCAGCCGCCGGCCATGGAACTGGTCTCGCGGTACGCCACCGACCACCTGACGGGCACTTACTTCGGCCTCTTCTACGTCCTGTCGGGCACCGTCGGCGCGGCCTGCACCAGCGGGGTCGGATGGGTGATGGACCGGGCCGCGGAAAGCGGCCGGGCCTGGCTGCCCTGGACGTGCTGCGCCGCGCTCGGTGCCCTGTCCGCGGGCGCCGTCGCCGTCCTCCAGCGGCGCCACGCCCTGCCCACCGACCCTGCGGTCACGTACGCCTGACAGAGCGTCCGCTCGGGCGAACACATGACAAAAAGAGCACAACAAATCAAACAAACGGGGATGGACCGCACGGAAACGCGAATCATCCCGACAGAAGGGTCATACCATGCGCAAGTTCCTCGCCGTCATCGGCGCCGCCCTCGTCACCGCCGTGTCCGGCGCGGCCTGCACGCCGGCCACGGCCGCCACCGGCACCGGGGCGGCCACCGGCACCCTGATCGTCAACGGCGTCCCGCACACCGACCCGCACGGCTGCTACCCGGCGGGCGGCTTCATGGTCTCCGTCGTCAACCACACGGACCGGACGGCCTACATCTACCCCAACGGCGGCTGCTTCGGGCAGTACGAGGGCTGGGTGCAGCCCGGCGGCCAGGCCCAGATGAACGGCGCGTCCGTCTACATCGACTAGCAACTCGCACGAGCGACGAGGGAGTTCACATGACCCGCGTACTGGTGACAGGCTTCGAGCCGTTCGACCAGGACACCTACAACCCCTCCTGGGCCGCGGCCCGGCTGCTCCAGGAGGACCCGCCGGCGGGAGTGGAGGTGACGGCCGTCCAACTGCCGTGCGCCTACGGCGAGTCACTGAGGGTACTGCGCAAGGCGGTACTGGAGACGGACCCGGCCCTGGTCCTGTCGCTCGGCCTCTCCCCCCGCAGCGGCATCTCGATCGAGCGTGTCGCCATCAACGTCGACGACTGCCCCGTCGCCGACAACGCCGGACGGACGGCGAAGGGCGAGCCCATCGTCACCGACGGCCCCGCCGCCTACTTCTCCACCCTGCCGATCAAGCGCTGCGCCAAGGAGGTGTGGCAGAACGGCATGTACGCCGAGATCTCCCACACGGCCGGGGCCTTCGTCTGCAACCACGTCTTCTACGGCCTGATGCACCTGCTGGCCACCGAAGGGAAGCAGCGGCGCGGCGGCTTCGTCCACATCCCGCACACCCCCGAGATGCCCGCCGTGGCCCAGGGCCGGGCCCCGTCGCTCCCGGTGGACTTCACCGCGAGGGGCCTGCGCATCGTGCTGTCGACCGCGCTGGCCCACGAGAGCGACATCGACATCGCCGTCGGGGCGACCCACTGACGACCCCGGCCCACCGGGCCACGGTGACCCTGCGCAGTCAACCGGCCACGGACAGCCACCCCGGCCGCGTCGGCCCGGGAAAATGATCTGCGGAAGCGCCGTAACCCCCTCCGGCCGGAGGGGGTTAACGCTGCGGCACAGGTGAAAACGTTCCTGCACCGACGGGCGACGGTGGGGCGGGTGGGACTCGAACCCACGGCCGACGGATTATGAGTCCGCTGCTCTAACCGGCTGAGCTACCGCCCCATAGCGGCGTGTCGCGTACAAGTGTGCGCGCCGTCTGCCGCAGCATAGCCGCTCATACGATCTCCTGCTTCGGATGGTCGGCTTCCGCGCTGCTCACGACCCACAGGACAACGGCGCGGGGCGCGGCGGTTCCCGGAGACATGAAAAAGGACCCCTGCGGGGTCCTCGTTCAGCGCTCCCCCGACTGGACTCGAACCAGTAACCTGCCGGTTAACAGCCGGCTGCTCTGCCAATTGAGCTACGGAGGACCGAAGCTCCCCCGACTGGACTCGAACCAGTAACCTGCCGGTTAACAGCCGGCTGCTCTGCCAATTGAGCTACGGAGGATCGCCTCGTTGCATCGAACGTACCTACCTGGGTATTCGCCAGGGGGCGGGCGCTCGCTGCGACACATACATTAGCGCAAGCAGGGGGGTGCTCCGCCAATCGGTACCCCCCGGCGCCAGCGCCGCACCAGAGACCTACGCACGGGAAGGGTGGCAGCCATGCGCTACCGGCTCACGTTCCTCGCCGGTCTGGCCCTCGGTTACGTACTCGGCACGAGGGCCGGACGAGAGCGCTACGAGCAGCTGAAGAAGTCGGCCCGGCAGATCGCGGCGAACCCCGCGGTCCGCAACACCGCCGAGACGGCCGCCCAGCAGGGCCGCGTCTACGCCGGCAAGGCCTTCCACACGGTCAGCGACAAGGTCGGCGACCGGGTCCCGGAGTCGGTGGCCCAGCGGGTGAGGTCCCTGCGGGAGCGCAGCGTCAACGGCACGGGCGAGGACGACTGGGGCACGAGCAACACCTGACCGGCCCCGCACCGCCCGTATCCCCCTCCCCATGTGCGCCCCGGACCACCGCATGCGCGGCGATGCTGCAAAATTCTCGGCATGGGGATAGTCGCCGGCTTGGACAGCTCGTCCGCTTTCACTCGCATCGTGGTCTGCGACACGGACACCGGTGCCGTACTACGGCAGGGATACGCGCCGCACCCGGCCGAGACGCCGGAGGGCGGCGGCCGCCCGAGCGACGTCGACCCGCAGGCCTGGCTGCTGTCCCTGGGCGAGGCCGCGGGCGGCGGTCTGCTGGAGGGCGTCCAGGCCATCGGCGTCTCCGCGCAGCAGAACGCGCTGGTCCCGCTGGACGCCCAGGGCAACACCGTCCGCCCGGCCCTGGTCGGCGGCGACAAGCGCGCCCAGGTCGCGGCGGCCGATCTCGTGGACGCGCTCGGCGGCCGGGAGGCCTGGGCGCAGGCGGTCGGCTGCGTGCCGCAGGCCGCCCAGCCGGTCACCAAGCTGCGCTGGCTGGCGAAGAACGAACCCGAGAACGCCCTGCGGACGGCCGTCCTGCTCCAGGCCCACGACTGGCTCGTGTGGCAGCTGCTCGGCCGGCCGGTGCGCAGGACCACCGACCGCGGCGGCGCCTCCGGCACCGGCTACTGGTCGGCCGCCACCGGCGCCTACCGGCCCGACCTGGTCGAGCTGGCGCTCGGCCACCAGACGATGCTGCCGGAGGTGATCGGCCCGGCGGACGCGGCCGGCACCACCCCGGAGGGGCTGCTGATCTCGGCCGGCACCGGGGAGACCATGGCCGCCGCGTTCGGGCTCGGCATCGGGCTCGGGGACGCGGTCGTCTCGCTCGGCGCGTCCGGATCGGTGATGGCCGTGCACCCGGAGGCGCTCGCCGACCAGTCCGGGATGATCACCTCGCTCGCCGACGCCACCGGCATGCACCTGCCGGTCGTCACCACCCTGAACGCCGTGCGCACCCTGCGCGGCACCGCCGAACTCCTCGGGCTGCCGGACCTGGAGAGCCTGTCCGACCTGGCCATGAAGTCCACGCCGGGGGCGCACGGGCTGGTGCTGCTGCCCTACCTGGAGGGCGAGCGGACGCCGAACCTGCCGCACACCGCGGGAACGCTGGCGGGGCTGCGGCGCGAGTCGATGAAGCCCGAGCATCTGGCGCGGGCCGCGTTCGAGGGCATGCTGTGCGGGCTCGCGGACGCGCTGGACGTGCTGCGCGGGCGGGGCGTGGACGTACGGCGGATCTTCCTGCTCGGCCCGGCCGCCGAGCTGACCGCCGTGCAGGCCGCGGCGCCCTCGCTGTTCGGCGCGCAGGTCGTCGTACCGCAGCCGGCGGACTACGCGGCGATCGGCGCGGCCCGGCAGGCGGCCTGGGCGCTCGGCGTGTCGCAGGGCACCCTGGACCCGCACACCCCGCCGGCCTGGCAGGGCGCGGCGGCGCAGGTACTGGAGCCGGGCGAGGAACTGGCCGTGGGCCAGGCGGTGCGCCAGCAGTTCACGGCGGTGCGGGAACAGACCCACCCGGGGGCGTTCGGTCTCTAGGGGGTCGTACGCGGGCGCTCCGCGCCGGGCCGCCCGGCGCGGAGCCGCGCGGCCGGAGCACCGCCGGGTTAATCGGTTGAGGTAACACCGGTGCGGTGTCCGACGATAGGGGCCAGGGGCAACCGACCAGCCCTGTCGCCGACTCCGAGAGACGTAGCGTGCTCATACGACTTCTGCGGACCTATCTCAGGCCCTACAAGAAACCCATCACCCTGCTGGTGCTGCTGCAGTTTCTGCAGACCTGCGCCACCCTCTACCTGCCCACACTGAACGCGGACATCATCGACAACGGTGTCGTGAAGGGTGACACGGGTTACATCCTGTCCTTCGGTGCCCTGATGATCGGCATCTCGCTGGCGCAGGTGGTGTGCAACATCGGCGCCGTGTACTACGGCGCCCGGACCGCCTCCGCGCTCGGCCGGGACGTGCGCGGGGCCGTCTTCGACCGCGTGCAGTCCTTTTCCGCGCGTGAGGTGGGTCACTTCGGGGCGCCCTCACTCATCACCCGTACGACGAACGACGTCCAGCAGGTGCAGATGCTGGTCCTGATGACGTTCACCCTGATGGTGTCGGCGCCCATCATGTGTGTGGGCGGCATCGTGCTCGCCCTCGGCCTGGACGTACCGCTGTCCGGGGTACTGGTCGGGGTCGTCCCGGTGCTCGGCGTCTCCGTGACGCTGATCGTGCGCCGGCTGCGCCCGCTCTTCCGCTCGATGCAGGCCCGGCTGGACACGGTGAACCGCGTGCTGCGCGAGCAGATCTCCGGCAACCGGGTGATCCGCGCCTTCGTCCGGGACGAGTACGAGCGGGGCCGGTTCGGCAAGGCCAACACCGAGCTGACCGACATGCAGATGGCCACCGGCCGGATGCTCGCCCTGATGTTCCCGATCGTCATGACGGTGGTGAACGTGTCGTCCGTGGCGGTGGTCTGGTTCGGCGCCCACCGCATAGACAGCGGCGGGATGGCGATCGGCGACCTGACCGCGTTCCTCGCCTATCTGATGCAGATCGTCATGGCCGTGATGATGGCCACCTTCATGTTCATGATGGTGCCGCGCGCCGAGGTCTGCGCCGAACGCGTCCAGGAGGTCCTGGACACCGAGTCGAGCGTCGTGCCGCCCCTCGCGCCGGTCGCGGAGCTGCGCACGCACGGGCACCTGGAGATCCGGGGCGCCGGCTTCCGCTATCCGGGTGCCGAGGAGCCGGTGCTGAAGTCCATCGACCTGGTGGCCCGGCCCGGCGAGACGACCGCCGTGATCGGCTCCACCGGCAGCGGCAAGTCGACGCTGCTCGGGCTGGTTCCCCGGCTCTTCGACGCCACCGAGGGCGAGGTGCTGGTGGACGGCGTGGACGTCCGGGAGATCGATGCGCGGCTGCTCGCCACCACCGTCGGACTCGTACCGCAGAAGCCGTACCTGTTCGCGGGCACCGTCGCCACCAACCTGCGCTACGGCAACCCGGACGCCACCGACGAGGAGCTGTGGCACGCGCTGGAGGTGGCACAGGCGCGGGACTTCGTGCGGAAGCTGGAGGGCGGCCTCGACGCCCCGATCGCGCAGGGCGGCACCAACGTCTCCGGCGGTCAGCGCCAGCGGCTCGCGATCGCCCGCACCCTGGTGCAGCGCCCGGAGATCTACCTCTTCGACGACTCCTTCTCCGCGCTCGACTACGCCACCGACGCGGCCCTGCGCGCCGCGCTCGGCCGGGAGACCGCCGAGGCGACCGTCGTCATCGTCGCCCAGCGGGTGGCGACCATCCGCGAGGCGGACCGGATCATCGTGCTGGACGAGGGCCGGGTGGTCGGCTCCGGCCGGCACGCGGAACTCATGGCATCCAACGAGACCTACCGGGAGATCGTGCTCTCCCAGCTGACGGAAGCGGAGGCCGCCTGATGGCCGGGCCCATGGGACGCATGATGGCCGGGGGCGGCCCCGACCAGCGCTCGATGGACTTCAAGGGGTCGGGCAAACGGCTCGTCGCCCAGTTCAGACCGGAACGGCTCACGATCTACGCGCTGCTGCTGTGCGTGGTGATCAGCGTGGGCCTGAGCGTGATGGGCCCGAAGATCCTCGGCCGCGCCACCGACCTGGTGTTCTCCGGCATCGTCGGCCGGGAGCTGCCGGCCGGGCAGACCAAGGAGCAGGTGCTCGCCGGCATGCGCGAGCACGGCCGGGGCCGGATCGCGGACATGCTGCAGGGCACCGACTTCACGCCCGGCAAGGGCATCGACTTCGGGGCCGTCGGCGACGTCCTGCTGCTCGCGCTCGGCACCTTCCTGGCCGCCGGTCTGCTGATGGCCGTCGCGACCCGGCTGGTGAACCGGGCCGTGAACCGCACGGTGCACCGGCTGCGGGAGGACATCGAGGGGAAGCTGTCGCGGCTGCCGCTGTCGTACTTCGACAAGCGCCAGCGCGGTGAGGTGCTGTCCCGGGCGACCAACGACATCGACAACATCGGGCAGACGCTCCAGCAGTCGATGGGCCAGCTGATCAACTCGGTGCTGACCGTCATCGGCGTCCTGGTGATGATGTTCTGGGTCTCCTGGCTGCTGGCGCTGGTGGCGCTGGTCACCGTGCCGCTGTCGTTCGTGGTCGCGACCCGGGTCGGCAAGCGGTCGCAGCCGCACTTCGTGCAGCAGTGGCGCTCCACCGGCAAGCTGAACGCGCACATCGAGGAGATGTACACCGGGCACACCCTGGTGAAGGTGTTCGGGCGGCAGGAGGAGTCGGCGCGGCAGTTCGCCGAGCAGAACGAGGCGCTGTACGAGGCCGGGTTCAGGGCGCAGTTCAACAGCGGTGTGATGCAGCCGCTGATGGTCTTCGTGTCGAACCTGAACTACGTGCTGGTGGCGGTCGTCGGCGGGCTGCGGGTGGCGTCCGGCGCCCTCTCCATCGGAGACGTGCAGGCGTTCATCCAGTACTCGCGGCAGTTCTCGATGCCGCTGACGCAGATCGCGTCGATGGCGAACCTGGTGCAGTCCGGCGTCGCCTCGGCCGAGCGGGTCTTCGAACTCCTGGACGCGGAGGAGCAGGAGGCGGACCCGGTGCCGGGCGAGCGGCCGGCGGAACTGCGCGGGCGGGTGCGCCTGGAGCACGTGTCGTTCCGGTACGACCCGGAGAAGCCGCTGATCGAGGACCTGTCGCTCACGGTGGAACCGGGGCACACGGTGGCGATCGTCGGCCCGACCGGCGCGGGCAAGACCACGCTGGTCAACCTGCTGATGCGGTTCTACGACGTCTCCGGCGGCCGGATCACCCTGGACGGGGTGGACATCCGGCGGATGACCCGGGACGAACTGCGCTCCGGGATCGGCATGGTGCTCCAGGACACCTGGCTGTTCGGCGGCACCATCGCGGAGAACATCGCCTACGGCGCCTCGCGCGAGGTGACGCGCGGGGAGATCGAGGAGGCGGCGCGGGCGGCGCACGCGGACCGCTTCATCCGCACCCTCCCCGACGGCTACGACACGGTGATCGACGACGAGGGGTCGGGCGTCAGCGCCGGTGAGAAGCAGCTGATCACCATCGCGCGGGCGTTCCTGTCCGACCCGGTGATCCTGGTGCTGGACGAGGCGACGAGCTCCGTGGACACGCGGACCGAGGTGCTGATCCAGAAGGCGATGGCCAAACTCGCCACCGGACGGACGTCGTTCGTGATCGCGCACCGGCTGTCGACCATCCGGGACGCGGACACGATCCTGGTGATGGAGAACGGGTCCATCGTGGAACAGGGCGCCCACGCGGAGCTGCTGGCGGCCGGCGGGGCGTACGCCAGGCTGTACCAGGCCCAGTTCGCGCAGGCCGTGGCCGAGGTGGACTAGGTGCCGGGGGCCGCCGCGGGACGGCGGCCCCTCAGTCCAGGCAGGCCCTCGTGTCCAGGCAGGCCCTCGTGTCCAGGCAGCCCCTCCTGTCCAGGCAGGCCCTCGTGACCAGGCAGGCCCTCGTGTCCAGGCAGCCCCTCGTGTCCAGGCAGCCCCTCAGTCCAGGTAGCCCCTCAGCTGGTCCGCGAAGGCGTGGTCCCTGAGTTTGTTCAGCGTCTTGGACTCGATCTGCCGTATCCGCTCGCGGGTCACGCCGAAGATGCGGCCGATCTCCTCCAGGGTGCGCGGGCGGCCGTCGACCAGGCCGTAGCGGAGCTGGACGACCTTCCGTTCGCGCTCCCCCAGCGTGGACAGCACCGCTTCCAGGTGCTCGCGCAGCAGCAGGAAGGCGGCCGATTCGACCGGGCTGGCGGCGTCGCCGTCCTCGATGAGGTCGCCGAGGGCGACGTCGTCCTCCTCGCCGACCGGGGCGTGCAGCGACACCGGTTCCTGGGCGAGCCGCAGCACCTCGCCGACCCGTTCGGGCGCCAGGTCCAGGTGGGCGGCGACCTCCTCGGAGGTCGGTTCGCAGCCGCGCTCCTGCAGCATCCGCCGCTGCACGCGGACGACCCGGTTGATCAGTTCGACGACGTGGACCGGGACCCGGATGGTGCGGGCCTGGTCGGCGAGCGCCCGGGACATGGCCTGGCGGATCCACCAGGTGGCGTAGGTGGAGAACTTGTAGCCGCGCGCGTAGTCGAACTTCTCCACGGCCCGGATCAGCCCGAGGTTGCCCTCCTGGACCAGGTCGAGCATGGTCAGGCCGCGGCCGACGTACCGCTTGGCGACGGACACCACCAGCCGCAGGTTCGCCTCGATGAGCCGGCGCTTGGCCATCCGGCCCATGACCACGAGCCGGTCCAGGTCGAGCGCGAGTTCGCTGTCCAGGTCGGGGGTGCTGCCGAGTTTCTCCTCCGCGAACAGCCCGGCCTCCACCCGGCGGGCCAGTTCCACCTCCTCGGCGGCGGTGAGCAGCGGGATCCGCCCGATCTCGCGCAGGTACTGGCGGAACAGGTCGGCGGAGGGACCGCCGGTGTCGGCCCGGGCGGCGGCCGGCGCCTCGACGGGCTCGGCGGCCTCCTCGACCGTCTCGGGCTCCTCGGGCTCCTCGGTGAGCGCCTCTGCGGGCGGTTCCGTCGGGTCCACCGGCACCACCTCCGGGTGCAGGGCGGCAGGGCCCTGCGGGGGTACGGCCACGAGGACGCCCGACTCCGCGTCCGGCTCGTCCGCGGTGGTGCCGGTGGCGCTGCTGCTGTGGGTCTGGGTGCGGGTCTGGGTCTGCACGGGTGGGCGACCTCCAGGATGATCGCTGCCGAAGGCTGCGGCAGCGCTGCTGCGGGAGCGGAGAGTCGACGGCCTGCGCTCCGAGGACTCGGGCACCGCACCCAGTGTGGGGTACGACACAACTCCGCCACGAGGGGCGTGCGAGCACTTTTTGCGTCCGCTCGGTGACCGTCCGCTTACCGGCCGGGGAAACGCGGATGCTCCCACCCGCGCTGATCTGGCACTATTCGCCGGGTGTCCGGATCCTTGTACGAGTCCCACGTGACGGTCCGCTGCGACAGCCGCGCCCAGTGCGAACGGCTGGCCGGCTGGGCGGCCGCCGCGGGTCTGAAGCTCACGTCCGTCGAACTGGCCCGTGGCCGGATGCGGTCGCAGCCGATGCTCACCCTGCGCGGCTCGGCGAGCTACGCCGCCGCGCGGGCGGAGGCCGAGCGGGTCACGGCCCGGCTGCGGGCGGACGGATTCGTGCCGGTGCGCGTGAAGACCGAGTCGGCGCCGTGGGCGCCGGAGGTGCCGGGCGGACCCTGCCGCGGGGCGCAGTACTTCGAGCACCATGTGAAGCTGCGGCTGGCGGCCGGGACCGACCTCGACGCGCTGGCCGCCCGGGTGGTGCCGCACGGCGCGCACCTGTCGTGGAACGCGCGGCGGGCGGTCGGCCGGGGGCGGCACGAGCGGTTCGTGACCCAGCGGTGCCGCGGGGTGGACGCCGAGGGCGCGGGACGCGCGCTGGAGGCGCTGCTGGCGGAGCTGGCGGGGCTGGAAGTGGTGGAGGTGGAGCGCGAGTTCGTGCTCCACGACAGTGATCCGTCCGTGGACGACGGGTGGATCGAGGACGACGGCGTCAGGCGAGGGGTGCGGGGATGAGCGGGTCGTGGCGGGAGTGGACGCTGTGGAACAGGGACGTGCCGAAGGAGGAGCTGGACGACGCGACCCGGCGGGAGCGCCTGTTCCCCCTCACCCTGCGGACCGTGCCCGGCGAGGGGCTCACCCAGCACCTGGTGTTCGACCCGTCCATGAAGCAGCACCAGAACGCCTACCGCGCCACCGACCCCGCCTTCGCCGATCCGGCCCGCACCGACGCCTGGCGCGCGGCCCGGCGCCGGGCCCTGGACCTCGTGCTCGGCGCGGTCGCCGGCTCGGGGTGGGTGGACGCGCTGGTGCTGCGGGGCAGCGTGCTGATGGCGGCCTGGTTCGGCGAGGCGGCCCGCGAGCCGGGTGACCTGGACTTCGTCGTCGTACCGCACACCTGGAAGATCGACGACGAGCGGACCGCCCGGATGTTCGACGGTATCGCGCGGGCCGCGCAGGAGGCGTCCGGGGACGAGGTGCGCGTCTGGGCCGAGGGCGCGGTCGTGGAGGACATCTGGACCTACGAGCGGGTGCCCGGCCGCCGCATGGTGCTGCCCTGGAGCGCCCCCGGGCTGCCCCACGGCCACGTCCAGCTCGACTTCGTCTTCGGCGAGCGGCTGCCCGAGCCGCCCGAGCCGGTCGAGCTGCCCGGCGGCGCGGTGGTGCAGGCGGCGACGCCCGCGCTGTCGCTGGCCTGGAAGATGATGTGGCTGCTCAACGACGCCTACGCGCAGGGCAAGGACCTGTACGACGCGGTCCTGCTCGCCGAGCGGCACCCGCTCCCCTACGAGCTGCTGCACGCGGTGTTCGAGCTGTCGGGCGAGTGGCCCTACCCGCAGGAGCGGTACATCACGCTCGACCACGTGGTGGAGCTGCTCCGGCACGTCGAGTGGAACCACTTCGTGGTCGAGTACCCGCAGTACGCGGACGACGAGCAGCGGTTCGTGGACCGGCTCGTCCGGGCCGTGACGCCGACCTTCGCGGGGCGGGGCTCACAGGGCGCCGGCCCCGTGCTCCTGTAGCGCCTTGTCGTACTGCTGGAGCACCCACAACTCGTTCTGCACGGCGGCGAGTTCGGACGGGTCGCCGCCGGCCGCGAGGCGGGTCAGCTGGGACTGGACGTCCCGGATGCGGCGCTCGACGGCGCGGCGGCGGACCTGGACCAGGACCATGCCCGCGTACACCTCGTCCACCGTGCGGCGCATGATCGCCTCGACGGCCAGCTCGGTGACCATGGCGCGGACGGCGTCGTCGGGGGCGGCCTCCATGACCCGGACCAGGTACTGCTGCGGGTCCGGCAGGCCGTACTCGGCGCCGCCCGCCTCCAGGATCGCCTGGCGCACGGCCGCGTAGGGCGGGGCGGTGAACTCGTCCACGCCGTAGGCGTCGAAGGCCGGGGAGACCAGCTCCGGGCGCTGGAGGGCGAGCTTGAGCAGCTCCCGCTCGGTGGCGTAGACGGGATTGCGGAGGTTGAGGGCCGGGCCGGAGGGGGCGGCGGCGGGGGCCGCCGCGTACTGCTGCGGGCCGCGCTGCCGCTGCTCGGGGGCCGCCGGGCCGCGGCCGCCGCGGTCGCGGGCCCAGCGGGCGAGCTGGGCGATCCGCTTGACGACGAACTGGGTGTCGAGGATGCCGAGCAGGCCGGCGAGCTGGACGGCGACCTCGTGCTGCGCGCCGCTGTTCTTGATCCGGGCGACGATCGGGGCGGCTTCGTCGAGGGCGGCGGCGCGGCCGGCCGGGGTGTCGAGGTCGTAGCGGTTCACGACCTGGCGGAGCGCGAACTCGAAGAGCGGGGTGCGGGGTTCGACCAGGTCGGCGACCGCCTCGTCGCCCTTGGCCAGCCGCAGCTCGCACGGGTCCATGCCGTCGGGCGCGATGGCGATGTACGTCTCGGCGGCGAACTTCTGGTCGTCCTCGAAGGCGCGCAGGGCGGCCTTCTGCCCGGCCGCGTCGCCGTCGAAGGTGAAGATCACGCGGGCCGAGCCGTTGTCCATCAGCAGCCGGCGCAGGATCTTGATGTGGTCCGAGCCGAAGGCCGTACCGCAGGTCGCGATGGCCGTCGTCACACCGGCGAGGTGGCAGGCCATGACGTCGGTGTAGCCCTCCACCACGACGGCCCGGCTGGTCTTGGCGATGTGCTGCTTCGCCAGGTCGATGCCGTAGAGGACCTGTGACTTCCGGTAGATCGCCGTGTCGGGCGTGTTCAGGTACTTCGGGCCGTTGTCCGCCTCGTACAGCTTGCGGGCGCCGAAGCCGACGACCTCGCCGCCGATGTCCCGGATGGGCCACATCAGCCGGCCCCGGAACCGGTCGATGGGGCCGCGGCGGCCCTCCTGGGAGAGCCCGGAGAGGATCAGCTCCTTGTCCGTGAAGCCCTTGCCGCGCAGGTAGCGGGTGAGGTGGTCCCAGCCCTGGGGGCTGTAGCCGACGTTGAAGTGGACGGCGGCGGCCTGGTCGAAGCCGCGCTCGGCGAGGAAGATCCGGCCGGTCTCGGCCTCGGGGCTGGTGGCGAGCTGCTCGGCGTACCACTGCGCGGCGATCTTGTGCGCCTCGACCAGGCGGATCCGCTCGCCGCGCTGGTGGGCCGGGTTGTACCCGCCCTCCTCGTAGCGCAGCGTGATGCCGGCCTGGGCGGCCAGCCGCTCGACGGCCTCGGAGAAGGAGAGGTGGTCCACCTTCATCACGAAGGTGATGGTGTCGCCGCCCTCCTGGCAGCCGAAGCAGTGGAAGAGTCCCTTGCTCGGGCTGACCTGGAAGGACGGCGACTTCTCGTCGTGGAACGGGCACAGGCCCTTCAGGTTGCCGCCGCCCGCGTTGCGCAGCTGGAGGTACTCGGAGACCACGGCGTCGATCGGGACCGCGTCCCGTACCGCCTTCACGTCCTCGTCGTTGATCCGTCCTGCCACGGGTGAATTCTACGGGGGCGGACCGACACGCACGGGGCACGTGCGGCGCCGCCGGAGGGACGCGGAGCGCCGGCCGGCCCCCGGGGCGGCCGGCGGCCGGGTCCGGCGGGCGCCTAGGCGAGCCCTGCCAGCGGTACGTGCGGGTCCGAGAGCGCCTCGCTGTTCACCCGGGCCCGGGAGCGGATGAGGTGCTGGATGGGCTCTGTGACATCCCACACGTTCACGTTCATCCCGGCCAGCACCCGTCCCTCCCGCAGCCAGAACGCGATGAACTCCCGCTTGCCGGCGTCACCGCGGATCACGACCTCGTCGTAGGTGCCGGGCGGCGCCCAGCCGCTGTACTCCATCCCCAGGTCGTACTGGTCGGTGAAGAAGTAGGGCACGCGGTCGTGGACGACGTCCCGGCCGAGCATGGAGCGGGCCGCGGCCGGGCCGCCGTTCAGGGCGTTCGCCCAGTGCTCCACCCGCAGCCGGGTGTCGAACAGGCCGAGCGGGAAGGACGCCACGTCACCGGCGGCGTAGATGTCCGGGTCGCTGGTGCGCAGCCGTTCGTCCACCATGATCCCGCCGCCGTGCGCCGGGTCGGCCAGCTCCAGCCCCGCGGCCTCCGCCAGGGCGGTCCGCGGCGCCGCTCCGATGGCGGCGAGGACGTCGTGCGCCGGGTGCTCCTCGCCGTCGTCGGTGCGGGCGGCGAGGACCACGCCGTCCTGCCCGACGATCTCGGTGAGCCGGACGCCGAAGCGGAAGCGGACGCCGTGCTCGTGGTGCAGCTGGGCGAAGACGTTGCCCAGCTCGGGGCCGAGGACGCCGTGCAGCGGGGTCGGCGCCGGTTCGATCACGGTGACCTCGGCGCCGTACTCGCGGGCCGCCGCCGCGACCTCCAGGCCGATCCAGCCGGCGCCCGCGATCACGAGGTGCCCGTTGTCCCGGCCGAGCGCGGCCAGCACGCCCTTGAGCCGCTCGGCGTGGGCGAGCCGGCGCAGGTGGTGGACGCCCGCCAGGTCGGTGCCGGGGATGTCGAGGCGGCGCGGTTCCGCACCGGTGACCAGCAGGAGCTTGTCGTAGTGGACGAGGGTGCCGTCGTCACCGAAGTGGACCGTCTTGGCCGTGCGGTCGACGCGGTCGACGGTCTGGCCGAGGTGCAGCTCGATGTCGTTCTGCGCGTACCAGGCGGGCTCGTGCACGAAGACGCTGTCGCGCTCCTCCTTGCCGAGCAGGTAGCCCTTGGACAGCGGCGGGCGCTCGTAGGGGTGGTCGCGTTCGTCGCAGATCAGTATCACCCGGCCGCTGAAGCCCTCCGCGCGGAGCGTCTCGGCCGCCTTCGCGCCGGCGAGGCCGCCTCCGACGATGACGAATGTCTGATCCGCGTCGACCACTTGATGCCTCCTCGTAAGGGTGCCGCCACATGCGAGCGTCCCGCACGCGGCGGGCTGCGGGAAGAGGGTGTGCCCCGATCAGGCCACCGGGGTCATGTTCCTCTCACATATGCCCCGTCAGTCTCGCGTGCAGCGAGAGGGCGGAGGCGTCGGTGAGGGAGGCGATCTGGTCGACGATCACCCGCTTGCGCGCCCGGTCGTCGCCGGCCGCGTCGAACAGGGCCCGGAACTGAGGTTCCAAACCCTCGGGCGCGCGGGCGGTGAGCGCCTCGGCCAGCTCCGCGACGATCACCCGCTGGTCGGCGCGCAGCCGCTCCTGCTCGGCGCGCTGCATCACGTACCGGTCCGCGACCGCCTTGAGCACCGCGCACTCCATGCGCGTGTCGCGGGGTACGACCAGTTCGGCGCCGTAGCGGGTGAGCCGGCCGGTGCCGTGGGCGGCGCGCGTGGCGCCCTCGGCGGCCAGGCAGAAGCGGCCGATGAGCTGGCTGGTGGCGTCCTTCAGGCGGGCCTGGGCGACCGCGGTGCCGTCGTAGCCGTGCGGCCACCACTCCTGGTCCTGGAGGCGGTCCAGGGCCGCGGCGAGTTCGGCCGGGTCGGTGTCCGCGGGGACGTAGCGGCCGACGGCGACCGCGAACACCGCCTGCCGTTCGGGCTCGGCGTGCAGGCAGCCGGGGTCGATGTGGCCGGCGTGCAGGCCGTCCTCGACGTCGTGCACCGAGTACGCCACGTCGTCCGACCAGTCCATGACCTGCGCCTCGAAGCAGGTGCGGGTGCCGGGGGCGTGGGCCCGCACCCAGTCGAACACCGGGCGGTCGTCCTCGTACACGCCGAACTTCCGCGACGCCGGGTCGGTCGGGTGGGCGCCGCGCGGCCAGGGGTACTTGGTGGCGGCGTCGAGGGTGGCGCGGGTGAGGTTGAGTCCGACGGAGCGGTCCTCGGTGAAGCGCTTGGGCTCGATGCGGGTGAGGAGCCTGAGGGACTGGGCGTTGCCCTCGAAGCCGCCGCAGTCGTCGGCGAACTCGTCCAGCGCCTGTTCGCCGTTGTGGCCGAAGGGCGGGTGGCCGAGGTCGTGGGAGAGGCAGGCCGCCTCCACCAGGTCGGGATCGCAGCCGAGGGCCGCGCCCAGCTCCCGGCCGACCTGGGCGCACTCCAGGGAGTGGGTGAGCCGGGTGCGGGGGCTGGCGTCCCAGGCGTGGCCGCGGGTGCCCGGGGTGACCACCTGCGTCTTGCCCGCGAGGCGGCGCAGGGCCGCGGAGTGGAGGATGCGGGCCCGGTCGCGCTGGAAGGCGGTGCGGCCCGGGCGTTTGTCGGGCTCCGGGGCCCAGCGGTCGACTGACGTCGGGTCGTATGCCGTGGGGAGATCGGTGCCTTCCATGGGTCGAACAGTAAGCCCAATCGTCCGCCCGGTTCCGCCGCGGGGGCGGCCGCGGGTCGCGCAGCCGGCCCGTCGGGCCCAGGCGGCGCGGCGGGGGTCGCGCAGCCGGCCCGCCGGGCCCAGGCGGCGCGGCCGCCGGTCGTGTCCGGCCCGCCGGGCCCAGGCGGCGCGGCCGTGTCCGGCCGGGCGCGTGCCCGGTCAGGCCGCCGACCTCCACGGTGCCGCGAGGTTCTGTTCGTAGCGGTGGAGGACCAGGCCGGCCATCGCCTCGTGGTCGCCCAGGGGCGCGGAGGCGATCCACGGGGACCGGGCCGCGCACTGGGCGGCGAAACGGCCCGGGGCCGTGAAGCAGGAGGCGACCGCCACCCGGTGGCGGCCCCTGGCCGCCAGGGCGCGCAGGGCGGTCGGCACCGCCGGGGTCGCCGCCGAGGCGTAGGCGGGGACCACCGGGACACCCAGGCGGGCGGCCAGGAGGCGGGCGGTGCGGCGGGTGTCGGTGGCCGAGTCGGGGTCCCGGGAGCCCGCCGCCGCGAGGACGACCGCGGTCGAGCGGCGGGCGGTGTCGTCCATGGCGGGGGGCCAGCCGGCCTCCAGGAGACGGGCGTGCAGGGCCTCGGCCAGCAGCGGGTGCGGGCCGAGCGGACCGGCGGTGCGTGCGGGTACCGGTGCGGTCGCCGCCATCCGGGGGATGTCCTCTTTGACGTGGTAGCCGCGGGCCAGGAGGAGCGGGACGAGGACGGCGGGGGTGCCGCCCAGGGCGGCGAGGGTGTCGGTGAGCAGGGGCTCGTTCAGCTCGATGTGGCCCAGGTGGACGGGGAGGCCGGGGCGCAGCGCGCGGACCCGTGCCATCAGGGCGCGGACGGTGTCGAGGGCCCGGGGGTCGCGGCTGCCGTGGGCGACCAGGACGAGGGCGGGCGGGGCCGGGCGGCGGCGGCCGAGCGGAGAGGCGCGCCGGCTGCTGGTGCGGAGGGGGGAGGACGCCGTCATGGAAGGATCCTGGCCGGGAGACGTTGCGTGGCCGTTGCGTGGCCGTCACGGGTATTTACCGCGGGTTCACCGCACACGGATGCACGCTGTGAGGTGAATCCGGTCTCTTTCGCACGGATGTGCGGTGCGAGGCGAACCGGATCGTGCCCGCCCGCGTCCTCCTTGGTCGGAGACGATCACGGGGGGACCGCATGAAAATCCGTCGGCCGCGATGGCCGCGCACGCGTACCGGGCAGCGGCGGCTGGTGCAGGCCGTGATGGCCGGCTGCGTGCTGGCGCTGCTGCCGTCGACCTGGCTGTACGCGTCCACGGCGGACCGGCTGCGCACGACGGCGGACGTGCCGCGCACCGAGGTCGCGGTGGTGTTCGGGGCCGGGCTGTGGCGGGGCGAGCCGTCGCCGTACCTCGCGCACCGGCTGGACGCGGCCGCCGAGCTGTACCGCGCGGGGCGGATCGAGGTCGTCCTCGTCACCGGGGACAACAGCCGCGAGGACTACGACGAGCCCGACGCCATGCGCACGTACCTCACGGAGCACGGGGTTCCCAACGGGCGGATCGTCAGCGACTACGCCGGCTTCGACACCTGGGACTCCTGTGTCCGGGCCCGGAAGATCTTCGGCGTCGACCGGGCGGTACTGATCAGCCAGGACTTCCACATCCGGCGGGCGGTGGCGCTGTGCGAGGCGGCGGGCGTCGACTCGTACGGCGTCGGGGTCGCCGCCAAGCACGACGCGACCTGGTACTACGGCGGCACGCGGGAGGTGTTCGCCGCGGGCAAGGCGGTGCTGGACGCGGTGCTCCGGCCGGACCCGCGGTTCCTCGGCCCGGAGGAGACCGGGGTCGCGAGGGCCCTGGCGGGAGCGCGGGACTGAGCAGGGAGCCCAGGGAGCCGGCGTAGGGCCGCCGACCGGAACCTCACGCCGCCGCGCGGCCGGCGGGGAGGTCGCCGTGCCGGGCGTGTAACCGGATGCGACCAGGGGACGTAACACGCCCGGCGCAGGCTGGGCGGTATGGAGAACACCTCGACGCCCACCCACTGCCCGTACTGCGCCTTGCAGTGCGGGATGAACATCACGCCCCTGCCCCAGGCGGGCGTCGAGGTCACCGAGCGCCCGGACTTCCCCGTCAACCGGGGCGCGCTGTGCGGCAAGGGCCGCACGGCGGCGCAGGTGCTGTCCCCGGCGGTACGGCTGACCGCGCCGCTGGTGCGGCGGGGCGGCCGGCTGGTGGAGGCGGGCTGGGACGAGGCGCTGGACCTGATCGCCGAGCGGCTGGTGGCGACGCGGGAGGAGTACGGCCCGGACGCGCTCGGGGTGTTCGGCGGGGGCGGGCTGACCAACGAGAAGGCGTACGCGCTCGGCAAGTTCGCCCGGGTGGTGCTGGGCACGTCGCAGATCGACTACAACGGCCGGTTCTGCATGTCGTCGGCCGCGGCCGCGGGCACGAAGGCGTTCGGTCTCGACCGGGGGCTGCCGTTCCCGCTGGAGGACGTCCCCAGGACCGGCTGTGTGATCCTCGTCGGCTCCAACCTGGCCGAGACCATGCCGCCGTCGCTGCGCTTCTTCACCGAACTGCGGGAGAACGGCGGCACGCTGATCGTCGTGGACCCGCGCCGGACGAGGACCGCCGAGCAGGCCGACCTGCACCTCGCGCCGCGGCCCGGCACCGACCTGGCCCTCGCCCTCGGCCTGCTGCACCTGGTGGTGGCCGAGGGGCGGACGGACGAGGCGTACATCCGGGAGCGGACCACGGGCTGGGAGGAGGCGCGGGCCGCGGCGATGGCGCACTGGCCGGAGTACGTGGAGCGGATCACGGGGGTGTCCGTTCCCGAGCTGCGGGAGACGGTACGGCTGTTCTGCGAGCCGGAGTCGGCGATGGTGCTCACGGCTCGCGGCCCGGAGCAGCAGTCCAAGGGCACGGACACGGTGGGCGCATGGATCAACCTGTGCCTGGCGACCGGCCGGGCCGGCCGCCCGCTGTCCGGCTACGGCTGCCTCACCGGGCAGGGCAACGGGCAGGGCGGGCGCGAGCACGGCCAGAAGGCCGACCAGCTGCCCGGCTACCGCAAGCTGGACGACCCCGAGGCGCGCCGCCACGTGGCCGGGGTGTGGGGGGTGGACCCGGACAGCCTGCCCGGCCCCGGGCGCAGCGCCTACGAGCTCCTCGACGCCCTCGGCACGGACGTCCGGTCGCTGCTGCTGATGGGTTCCAACCCGGTGGTGTCCGCTCCGCGCGCGGCCCACGTCGAGGAGCGGCTGCGGTCGCTGGACTTCCTGGCCGTGGCCGACGTCGTCCTGTCGGAGACGGCGGAGCTGGCGGACGTCGTGCTGCCGGTCACCCAGTGGGCCGAGGAGACGGGCACGACGACCAGCCTGGAGGGCCGCGTGCTGCTGCGCCGCCGGGCCGTCGATCCGCCGCCCGGCGTCCACAGCGACCTGTACGTCCTGCACGAGCTGGCCGCCCGGCTCGGCGTGGAGAAGGGCTTCCCGACCGACCCGGAGGAGGTCTTCGCCGAGCTGCGCCGCGCCAGCGCGGGCGGCCTCGCCGACTACTCGGGCATCACCTACCGCCGCCTGGCCGAGGAGAACGGCGTCTTCTGGCCGTGCCCGGAGCTCCCGCCCGTGGCGGACACCGACGGCGCGGTGACCGGCGCGACGGCGGGCGCCGGGACCGGCGGCACGGCGGGCGCGGGCGCCGGCGGGATGTCCGGCGCCGGCGCGGTGCCGGGTGCGCGGCCGGGTGCCGGTGCCGGGCGCGCCGGCTCGGCCGCGGCCGACGGCGAGGACGCCGGCCTGGACGCCCTGCCCGACGACCCGGCGGCGGACACCGACACCGCCCCCGGCGCCCCGGCACCCGTGCACCCCGGCACCCCGCGGCTGTTCCTCGACCGGTTCGCCACCGCGGACGGGCGGGCCCGGTTCGTGCCCGTGGTGTACCGGGCGACGGCGGAGGAGCCGGACGGTGAGTACCCGCTGCTGCTGACCACCGGGCGGGTGGTGTCGCAGTACCAGTCGGGGGCGCAGACCCGGCGGGTGGCGGAGCTGAACGCGGCGGCACCCGGACCGTTCGTGGAGCTGCACCCGCGGCTCGCGGCCCGGCTGGGGGCGGCCGAGGGGGACCCGGTGGCGGTGGTCTCCCGGCGCGGCCGGGCCGTGGCACCGGCCCGGATCACCAGTGCCATCCGCCCGGACACCGTCTTCATGCCCTTCCACTGGCCGGGCGAGGGCCGTGCCAACACCCTCACCAACCCGGCGCTCGATCCGACGTCGCGGATGCCGGAGTTCAAGTCGTGCGCGGTCCGGGTGGAGGTCGTAGGGCCATCGGCGTAGCGGGGTCCGGACCAGGGCAGGCGGCCCCGGGCGGACCGGCTCGCATAGGTTCGGGGCATGTCCGACACCGAGCAGTACGACCTCGACGCCTACCTCGACCGCATCGGCTGGAAGGGCGGACGGCGGGCCTCTCTCGCCACCCTGCGGGGTGTGCACCTGGCGCACGCGCTGTCGCTGACCTTCGAGAACCTGGACCCGCTGCGCGGTGAGGTGCCCTCTCTGGCGCCCGCCGACCTGATGGCCAAGATGATCCACGGCCGGCGCGGCGGCTACTGCTACGAGCACAACACCCTGCTGCGGCTGACGCTGGAGGCACTCGGCTTCCGGGTGACCCCGCTGGCCGCCCGGGTCGTTCTGGGCGCACCGACGCCGGAGAGCCGGCCGCGGACGCACGCGATGCTGAAGGTCGAGGTGGCCGGGGAGCCGCTGCCGTACCTGGCGGACGTCGGCTTCGGCGCGGCCGGGTCGCTGCTGCTGCCGGTGCCGCTGGTCACCGGGACCGAGTTCGAGGGCGCCGGGCGCCGGCACCGGCTGGCGCACCTGCCGCACGAGGGGCCGCTGGAGCTGTGGGAGCTGCAGACGTACGACGTGCGGGGCGGGGAGTGGGCCGGCCAGTACGCGTTCACGCTGGAGCCGTTCACCGCCGCCGACTTCGGCATGTTCAACTGGTTCGTGGGCACCAGCCCGCACTCTCCGTTCACCCGCCGCCCGTACCTCCAGCGGGCCACCGCCGAGCGCCATCTCGTCCTGGACGGCGCCCGGTTCACCGAGACCCGCGCCGACGGCACGGTGACCGGGCGCACGCTGACGCGGGAGGCGGAGGCGCGGCGCGTGGTGACCGAGGAGTTCGGCGTCGAGGTGCCCGAGGGACTCAGGCTGCTGGGCTGACGGGCCGGGAGCCCGGCATGATCGGTGAGACAAGCCCGTCACCCGTTCACCGGCGCCGCCGCGCCATTCGTGTGCTCTTCATACAACCGTCTCGCGCCGGCCCCCGGCACGCCCGTGACCTGCCCGGACCCCGCGCGGACTAGGCCGGGCGGGGGTCGCGGGCACCACCCGTTCACCGCATTTCTGACGGCCTCTCAGGAAGCGGCCGGGCCGCGGAGCCACTTACCTCGGTAGGGCACGAGTCGGACAAGCCCTGGGGAGCACCATGCGACGCACCGCCCGTCTGCTGACCGGTACCGCGCTCGCCGTGGCCACCGCGGCGCCCGCCTACGCCGTGGACGCGGTGCGCGCGGCGGCTCACCCGCCGGGCGCCCTGGGCGGTGCCGGGACCGCGGCCGTGCTCGACTCCGCGGGGGGCCTGGACGTGTCCCCCTCCACCGTGGCACCGGGCGGGCAGGTCACGGTGAACACCACCGCGTGCGGGGCGAAGGGCTCGGCGACCGGGGACGCGGGCGCGGTCGGCGCCGGGACCTTCACGCTGGCGCCCGGCGCGCACGAGGGCGAGGCCACCGGCGGGTTCCGGGTGCCGCCGAGCGCGCAGCCGGGGACGTACGAGATCGTCGCCCGGTGTGCCGAGGGGGACCGGCAGGTGGCGGGCGACCTGGTGGTGGCGGTGGCTGCGCTGAGCGCGGCGCACGAGCAGGTGCAGCCGCGGGGAAGCGTGAAGACGGGGGTCGGCGGCGGACTCGGCGCCGACCCCGTGCAGACCGCGGCGGGCGTGGCGGCACTGGCCGTCGCCGCCGCGGGCGGTACCTGGCTCCTGCATCGCCGGGCGAGAGGCGACGGGATCTGACGGACACCCTCCGCTGTCCGTCCGCCGGTACCGCACATCCCGCCCCCTCCGGGTCCGATGCCCCTCGCGGCCCGGAGGGGGAGGGGGCCGGCCCGGGCCGGTCCGCTCAAGGGTCCCGTTCGGGGCACGCCCCCGGGAGAGGGGTTCACATGCGCACCAGCGCCAGGTTCGGCAGGCTCGGGGACACCGCCATAGCCGCGGTCACCGTCGTGGCCCTCGGTTCGGGGGTGTGGCTGCTCGGCAGCGGCGCCGTCAGCCACACGCCGCCGCAGCCGACCGCCGCCGAGGGCCGTCCCGACCCGGGCGGCGAGCGGGGCGCGGCCCCCGCGCTCGCCCCGTCCCTGCCCACCCGCATCCGCATCCCCGCGATCCGGGTGGACGCCCCGCTGACCGGCCTGGCCCTCACCCGCTCCGGCAGCCTGGACGCGCCGCCGGCCGAGCGCAAGAACCTCGCCGGCTGGTACGAGGCCGGCACCCTGCCCGGCGAGAGGGGCACCGCGATCGTCGCGGGCCATGTCGACAACGCCGAGGGCCCCGCCGTCTTCTACGACCTGGGCGCGCTGAAGCGGGGCGCCGCCATCGAGGTGGACCGCCGGGACGGCACGGTGGCCGTGTTCACCGTGGACGCGGTGGAGGTCTACGCGGCCAGCGACTTCCCCGACGACAAGGTCTACGGCGCCGCCCCGCGCCCCGAACTGCGCGTCATCACCTGCGGCGGCGGCTACTCCCGCACGACCGGGTACCAGGGCAACGTGGTGGTCTTCGCCCACCTGACGGGCAGCCGCTGAGACCGGCCCGGAGCCGTCACGGTGGCCGGGGAGCCGCTGCGGCGCGGGGGCCGTCCGCTCCTCACAGCCGGGGAAGGGGCGTGCGCGGGTCCCTCACACCCGCCGTCCGCCGGCGCTGAGGGCAGCGTTCCCCGCGGGAAACAGCAGTGATGCTGCCGGGTAACGTCCGGGCCGCACGCTCGGGACATGACCTCGAATACGCGTGTGGTGGTGATCGGCGCCGGCCTCGCGGGCGTACGGCTCGCCCGGCGGCTCGGCGAGCTGGGCGTCCCCGCACTGCTCGTCGGCGAAGAGGAGCACCCGCCGTACAACCGGGTGCTGCTCGCCGAGGTGCTGGCCGGCCGGTACGCCGCCGAGGTGATCGGCCTGCCGGCGCCCGACGGGCTGCTGCGCACCCGGGCCACCGGCATCGACCGGGCCGCCCGGACCGTCGAGTGCGCCGACGGCACCTCGATCGCCTACGACACGCTGGTCCTGGCCACCGGCTCCAACCCGGTGCTGCCGCCGCTGCGCGGCCTGTTCACCGCGGACCACCAATTCCCCGCGGGCGTCCACGCGTTCCGCACCATGGACGACTGCCTGGGCCTGGCCGGGGCGGTGCGGCCCGGGGTGCGGGCGGTGGTGATCGGCGGCGGACTGCTCGGCGTCTCCGCCGCCCGCGCGCTCGCCGTGCGCGGCGCGCAGGTGGTCCTCGCCCAGCAGGCCGAGCGGCTCATGGAACGCCAGCTCGACCCGGACGCCTCCCGGCTGGTGCTGCGGCACCTGCGGGAGCTGGGGGTCGAGGTGCACACCGAGTGCCGGGTGCGGGACGTGCGCTGCGTCGGCGGCGCGGTCCGCTCGGTGGAGATGGCCGACGGCTACGCCCTCGACGCCGACCTCGTGGTCCTCGCCTGCGGGGTGCGGCCCCGCACCGGTCTGGCCGAGCAGGCGGGCCTCACCGTACGCAAGGGCGTCGTCGTCGACGACGAGCTGCGCACCTGTGACCCGCACATCCACGCCATCGGCGACTGCGCCCAGCACGACGGCACGGTCTACGGACTGGCCGCCCCGGCCCTGGAACAGGCCGAAGCGCTCGCCGAGCTGCTGGCAGGCGACACCCGTGCCCGCTACACCGGCACCCGCTCCCTGACCCGGCTGACCCTCACCGGTCCCGACTCCCCCTTCGACCTCGCCGCGTTCGGCGAGACCGAACCCCGCCCCGGCGACGACGTCGTCCGGCTCACGGACGCCACCCGGGGCACCTACCGCAAGGTCGTCGTCCGCGACGACCGCCTGGTCGGCGGGGTCCTCGTCGGCGAACTCGGCACCGTCGGCGCGCTCGCCCGCGCGTGGGAGGGAGCAGAGCCGCTCCCCGACGACGGTCCCCTGCTCCACCTGCTCACCAACGATGGAGGCTCCTGAATGACCGCCACCCCGGGGGCCACCCCCACGATCGTGCTCGTCGGCCACGGCATGGTCGGCCAGCGCTTCCTCGAAGCGCTCGCCGAGCGCGGCCTGACCGCCACGCACCGCGTGGTCGTGCTGTGCGAGGAGCCGCGTCCGGCCTACGACCGCGTCCAGCTCACCTCGTACTTCTCCGGCAGGACGCCGGAGGACCTCTCCATGACCGACATGGAGTTCATCAAGGACCACGGCATCGAGCTGCACGTGGGCGACCCGGCGGAGCACGTCGACCGGGAGGCGCGCACGGTCACCGCCCGCTCGGGACTCACCGTCGGCTACGACGTCCTCGTCCTGGCCACCGGCTCCTACCCGTTCGTGCCGCCGGTGCCGAACAAGGACGCCGCCGGCTGCTTCGTCTACCGCACGATCGAGGACCTCCTCGCGATCGAGGAGTACGCGAAGACGGCGTCCACGGGTGCCGTGGTCGGCGGCGGCCTGCTCGGACTGGAGGCGGCCGGCGCGCTGAAGGGCCTCGGACTCGCCACCCACATCGTGGAGTTCGCGCCGCGGCTGATGCCGGTGCAGGTGGACGAGGGCGGTGGCGCGGCGCTGCTGCGGACCATCGAGGGCATGGGCCTGACCGTGCACACCGGCGTGGGCACCCAGGAGATCGTGACGGACGCCTCCGGGTCCGTGACCGGCATGAAGCTGTCCGACGGTTCCGAGCTCGCAACCGACCTGGTGGTGTTCAGCGCCGGTGTCCGCCCCCGCGACCAGCTGGCCCGGGACTGCGGCCTGACCGTCGGCGAGCGCGGCGGCATCACGGTCGACGAGCAGTGCCGTACGGTCGCCGATCCGCACGTGTTCGCCATCGGCGAGTGCGCGCTGGCGGCGGACGGCCGCGTGTACGGCCTGGTCGCCCCCGGCTACGAGCAGGCGGAGACGGTGGCCGCGGCGATCGCCGCGGACGAGGGCGAACCGGTGACGTTCACCGGCGCCGACCTGTCCACCAAGCTGAAGCTGCTCGGCGTCGACGTCGCCTCCTTCGGCGACGCCCACGGCACCACCGAGAACTGCCTGGACGTCGTCTACTCCGACTCGCGCGCGGGCCTGTACAAGAAGCTGGTCATCGGCGCGGACGGCACGCTGCTCGGCGGCATCCTGGTCGGTGACGCCGAGGCGTACGGCACCCTGCGCGCGCTCACCGGCTCGGTGCCCCCCATCTCCCCCGAGTCGCTCGTCCTGCCCGCCGGAGCGGGCTCGGGGGCCCAGCTCGGCCCGGCGGCGCTGCCGGACGAGGCGATCATCTGCTCCTGCCACAACGTCAGCAAGGGCACGATCCGCGGCGCGGTCACCGAGCACAACTGCGTGACCGTGCCCGAGGTGAAGAAGTGCACCAAGGCCGGCACCGGCTGCGGCAGTTGCGTGAAGGTGCTGGGCCAGCTGGTCACCGCGGAGCTGGAGGCGTCCGGCGTCGAGGTCGACAAGGGCCTGTGCGGCTGCTTCGCGCAGACCCGCGAGGAGCTGTACGAGATCGTGCTGGCGCTGCGCGTCACGTCGTACCAGGAGCTGCTGGACCGCTTCGGCCGGGAGGGCGCCCGGGGCGGGGACGGCTGCGAGGTGTGCAAGCCGACGGTCGGCTCGATCATCGCCTCCCTCGCCCCGACGATCGGCGCGAGCGGGTACGTCCTGGACGGCGAGCAGGCCGCGCTCCAGGACACCAACGACCACTTCCTGGCCAACCTCCAGAAGAACGGCTCGTACTCGGTCGTGCCGCGCATCCCCGGCGGGGAGATCGCACCCGAGAAACTGATCGTGATCGGTGAGATCGCGCGCGACTTCGGCCTCTACACGAAGATCACCGGCGGCCAGCGGATCGACATGTTCGGCGCCCGGGTGGAGCAGCTGCCGCTGATCTGGGCGAGGCTGGTGGACGCCGGCTTCGAGTCGGGGCACGCCTACGGCAAGTCGCTGCGCACGGTGAAGTCCTGCGTGGGTTCCACCTGGTGCCGCTACGGCGTGCAGGACTCCGTCAGGATGGCGATCGACCTGGAGCTGCGCTACCGGGGCCTGAGGTCGCCGCACAAGCTGAAGTCGGCGGTCTCCGGCTGTCAGCGCGAGTGCGCGGAGGCCCAGTCGAAGGACTTCGGGGTGATCGCCACCGCGAACGGCTGGAACCTGTACGTCGGCGGCAACGGCGGCGCCACCCCGCGCCACGCGGACCTGCTGGCCCAGGACCTGTCCGACGCCGAACTGGTCCGGCTGATCGACCGGTTCCTGATGTTCTACATCCGTACGGCCGACCGTCTGGAGCGCACCAGCACCTGGCTGGAGCGCATCCCGGGGGGCCTGGAGCACGTACGGGACGTGGTGGTGCACGACTCGCTCGGCATCTGCGACGAGCTGGAGAAGCTGATGCGCGAGCACGTCGCGCACTACCGCGACGAGTGGGCGGAGACGGTCAACGACCCCGAGAAGCTGGCCCGGTTCGTGTCCTTCGTGAACGCTCCGGACACCCCGGACCCGGTGGTCTCCTTCGTCCCCGAGCGCGACCAGATCAAACCCGACCTGCCGCTGCTGAACATCGGCCTGCGGCCCGCCGACGACGTCCTGGAAGGAAGCGCCCAGCGATGACCCTGGCTCTCGAGACGACCGATCTGAAGGTCCAGCTCCAGCTGGCCGACGGCTGGTTCACGGTCTGCGACCTGAGCATGCTGGTCCCGGGCCGCGGAGTGGCGGCGCTGCTGCCGGACGGCCGCCAGGTGGCCGTCTTCCGCGACCGCGCCGACCGGCTGTACGCCGTCGACAACCGCGACCCGTTCACCGGTGCGGCCGTGCTGTCCCGCGGGCTGACCGGCACCCACCAGGGCCGCCCGTTCGTGGCGTCACCGCTGCTGAAGCAGCGCTTCGACCTGGCCGACGGGCGGTGCCTGGACGACGAGTCGGTGCGGATCGCCGCGTACCAGGTACGGGCGGCCTGAGCCGTACTCGACCGTACTTGACTGATCGGCACTCGACTGATCGGCACTTGACTGATCGGCCGTACTTGACTGATCGTTCCAGAAAAACCTAGGCTGCGGTACGTGGCCAGGACGAAGGAATTCGACCCCGACGCCGCGCTGCAGGCAGCCCTGGAGCTGTTCTGGCGGCGCGGCTACGAGGCGACGTCGATGGCCGACCTGGTCGCGCACCTGGGCATCGGCAAGGCGAGCCTCTACGCCACCTTCGGCAGCAAGCACGAGCTCTACCTGAAGGCGCTGGACCGCTACGGGCAGGCGCAGAACCCGCGGCTGACGCGGGAGCTGTCCGGGCCCGGCCCGGTGCTGCCGGCCGTGCGCGCCCTGGTCCGGCGGTTCGCCGCCGAGGCCGGCGCCCGGACGACCCGGGAGCAGGGCTGTCTGGTCACCAACACGGCGGTGGAACTGGCCCCGCACGACCGGGACGCCGCCCGCCGGGTGGAGCACAGCTGGGACACGTTGGAGACCCTGCTGCACTCCGCCCTGGTCCGCGCCCAGGCGCAGGGCGAACTGGCCGCCGGCCGCGATCCGCTGGCCCTCGCGCGCACGCTGCTGGTCCTGCTCCAGGGCCTGCGGGTGGTCGGGAAGGCGTCGGCGGACCCGGCCCGGGTGCGGGACGCGGCGGAGCAGGCCCTGGCACTCCTGGACTGACGAGAGCGCGCCCCCTCGGGAGGCGCGCTTTCTGCCGCCTTCATACTGAACCGATCGGTCAAGAAAAGGGAATGAATCATGACGCACCGCTTCTCCGGCCGGACCGCTCTCGTCACCGGTGCCGGCTCCGGCATCGGCCGCGGGGTGGCCCTCGCCCTGGCCCGGGAGGGCGCGCGGGTCGTCGTCGCCGGGCGACGGGCGGAGCCGCTGGCCGAGACCGTCCGGCTGATCGGGGAGCAGGGCGGCGAAGGCCTCGCCGTCACCGCCGACGTCTCCCGCGCCGACGGGCCGCGGAGCCTGGTCGCCGCCGCCGTGGACCGGTTCGGCTCCCTGGACGTGGCCGTCAACAACGCCGGTGTGCTGGAGGGGCGGGGGCGGGCCGTGGGCGACCTGTCCGAAGACGACTGGCGCCGGATGCTCGACATCAACGTCACGGGCGTCTTCCTCGCCCTCCGGGCCGAGATCGCGCAGATGCGCACGCAGCCCCGGGGCGGCGCGATCGTCAACATCGCCTCCCGGATCGGCGTGCACAGCCGGCTGCCCGGCACCGCCGGCTACGCCGTCAGCAAGGCGGCCGTCTCCGTCCTCACCCGCGCCGCAGCCCTGGACCACATCGCCGACGGCGTGCGGATCAACGCCGTCAGCCCCGGCCCCACCGCCACCGGCATGTCCTTCAAGCCCGGTGAGACCGAGGCCGGCCGGGCCGCGCGCATGCGCACCGAGGTGCCGCTCGGCCGGGTCTCCACCGTCGAGGAGGTGGCCGCCGCGGTGCTCTACCTGGCCTCGGACGACGCGGCCTCGGTGGTCGGCGCGGACCTGGTGGTCGACGGCGGCTCCACGGCCTGAGCCCCACGGGCCGCGGTCAGTCGATCCCCGACCGCTCCACCCCCGCCACGATCCACCGCTGGAAGCACAGGAACACCACCAGCAGCGGCAGGACCGACACGGCGGCCGCGACGAACAGCTCGTGCAGCCGGATCACCTGGGACGTGGTGAACGACGACAGCGCCACCTGCACCGTCCAGGCGCTCTGGTCCTGCCCGATGACCAGCGGCCACAGGAAGGAGTTCCACGCACCGAGGAACACGATCGTGCCGACCGCCGCGAACACCGGACGGGCGTGGGGTACGACGACGAGCCAGTACGTCCGCCAGTACCCGAGCCCGTCCACCTGCGCCGCGTCCTCCAGCTCCCGTGGGAAACCGAGGAAGTACTGCCGGAAGACGAAGCAGGCGAACGCCGGGAACAGCGTCGGGACGATCAGCCCCCGGAGCGTGGAGATCCAGCCCAGCGACGACACCAGCACGAAGCTGGGCACGAAGGTGACGGCGGCCGGGACCAGCAGGGTGCCGAGGATGCCGTGGAAGACCTTGTCCGCGTGCCGGTAGGGGATGCGGGCGAGGCCGTAGCCGGCGAGGGAGGCGAGGAGCAGGGTGCCGAGGGTGGTGGCGACGGCGATCAGCGCGGAGTTGAGCAGGGAGCGGGCGAAGGGCACGGACGAATCGCCGAACAGCTCGGCGACGTTGCCCCACCGCACCTCGCGCGGGAAGAAGGTCCACGCGGGAGAGGTGATGTCCCGCTCGTCGGCCAGCCCGTTGCGCACCAGCAGGTAGAAGGGGATCAGGAAGAGCAGGGCGAGCACGATCAGCAGGGCCAGCCGCAGCGCCCGCCCCGCCCGCACCAGGGCGTCATCCACGGGTGTCCGTCCTTCCCAGCCGCAGCCAGCGCGCCTGCCCGACCGTGACGACGGCGATGACCAGCGCGAGGATCACCGCACCGGCGCTGCCGAGCCCCAGGTCCTGCCCCTGCCCGAGCGCGGTGTAGTACAGGTACACCAGCGGCGGCCGGGCGTAGGGCGGGTATCCCCTCGCGTCGGACAGCAGGTTGTAGAACTCGTCGAAGGCCTGGAAGGCGTTGACGACGAGCAGCAGCACCACCGCGACCGAGGTGGCCCGCAGCTGGGGCAGGGTGATGTGCCGCAGCACGGTCCAGCCGGGCCGGGCCCCGTCCACGGCCGCCGCCTCGTACAGCGCGGGGTCGATCCGCTGGAGCCCGGCGAGGAAGAGGATCATGTAGAACCCGGCTTGCAGCCACAGCCGTACGGTCACGACGACCAGCCAGTACCAGGGCGGTTCGGTGGTGGACAGCCAGGCGACGGGATCGCCGCCGAACCACCCGAGCACGGTGTTGGCCAGCCCGAACCGCACCCCGCTGAAGATCGACATCTTCCAGATGAGCGCGGCCACCACATAGCTGCACGCGGCCGGCAGGAAGAACACCGACCGGAAGAAGGCCCGGGCGTGCCGCACCCGGTTGACCATCAGGGCGAGGGACAGGGAGAACAGGTAGGTGACGGGCACGATGAAGCCGGTGAAGGCGAGGAAGGTCCCCAGGCTGTCGGTGAACGCCTCGTCCCGCAGCATCGCCGTGTAGTTGTCCAGCCCGACGAAGTGCGTGGGCGTGACGGTGTTGTGCGCGTCGAAGAAGCTGAGCGCCACACTCCACAGCAGCGGGACGTAGGTGAACACCGCGAGCCCGAGCGCGAAGGGCCCGACGAACACCCAGAACCACAGGGCCCTGTTGCGCCTCACGGCTTCTTCCGCACACGGTCGAGTTCGGCCGACACCTTGCGCACGACCGCCCGCAGTTCGCTCTCCGGACTCGCGCCGCTCTTGATGATCCGGCTGAGGGCGTCCTGGTAGGCGGTCTGGCTCGCCGGGGTCCACAGCAGCGGTTGCGCGTAGCCGTGGTCGGTGGCGAACCGGACGGCGTCGGCGGCCGGGCCGTCCCGGAGGGCGGTGGCCTTCTCGGCGAGGGAGAGCCGGGCGGGGATGTGGAACCCGTACGACAGCGCGAAGTCGCGCTGGTGGTCGGTGCGTTCCACCCAGAGCCACTTCACGTACGCCTTGGCGGCCTGCTGGTGCCGGCTGCGGGCGCTGACGGCGGCGCCGTACGCCCCGACCGGCACGGAGGGCCGCCCCCCGCTGCCGTCCGCCGGGAACGGCAGTACCCCGACATCGTCCCCGAGCTCCTTCTCGATCCGCGGCAGCGCCCACAGCCCGGACCACTGCATCGCGGTCAGCCCCTGGAGGAAGGCGGACGGGTCCGACCAGTCGGTGGGCGCGCCGAGGAGCAGGGACCCGTCGGCGTACAGCCGGCGCAGCTTGCCGAGGGTGCGGGCGGCCGCGGGGTCGTCGAAGCCGACCTTGCCGTCGTCGGTGACGAGCCGGAGTCCGGCCGCGTACAACGGGGTTCCGCCGAGGACGCCCGCGCCCCCGTCGTTGCCGAGGAACAGCCCCTTGACCGTACGGCCGGTGAGCCTCCTCGCCGCGTCGACGAGCGCGTCGAGGGTGGTGGGCGGCTCGATCCCGGCGTCGTCCAGCAGACTTCTCCGGTAGTAGAGCAACTGCGTGTCGACGACCTGCGGGACGCCGTAGATCCTCCCCTCGTACGTCTTGGTCCCGAGCACGGCCGGATGGAAGTCGTCCGCGACCCCCGCCAGCAGCTCGGTCAGATCGAGCACCTGCCCGCCCCGGATCTGGTCGATGGTGGGCCCGTTGACCTCGAAGACATCCGGCCCGGAGTCGGTGAGCAGGGCCGCGGCGGTCTGCTGGTCGTAGTTCCCCGGCCGCCACTGGACCGTGACGCGCGCCTTGCCGTAATCGGCGGCGTACCGCCGGACGGCCTGTTCGGTGCCGGCCTCGCCGTACTGGTGGTACCAGTGCGACAGCCGCGGCCCGGAACCACCGCCCGAGCGGCCGGTGTTCGACCCGCACGCCGTGAGCAGTCCGGCGGCTCCCGCGCCCGCGGCCAGCAGCGTCCTGCGACTGATCGTCATCCTGTGCCCCCTGACGTTCGTCATCGATGCACGGCTCAACGATCAGCCATGCGCGGCGATTACGAAAGAGGGACCACCGCCGTGCGCCGTCGTCCGGCGGGTACCCGTCCACCACGTTCCCGGCGCCGGCCCACAACTTTTCCGCTCCGGGACGCATCCAACCAAGTGACCACACCGCACCCCTTCACCCGATGAAGGAGGACGTACCATGCGAAAGAACCCGACCCCCGACCCGACCGAGCACCCGGTCACGGCCCCGACCGTGCACCCGCGTCCGCGTCCGGGCTTCCCCCGTGCGCCGGGCCGGCCCGGCCCGGCGGCCGCGCTGGCCGCCGCCGCGCTGGTGGGCCTCACGGCCACCGGGGCCGCCTGGAACGCGACCGCGGCGCCGGCCCGGACGGCGGCCGCGGTGCCCACCTGCGCCGCGAGCGACCTGTACCTGTCCATGGGCGGCAAGGAAGGCGCGGCGGGATCGCTGTACTGGCCGGTCCGCTTCACCAACACCGGCACGACCCGGTGCACCCTGCGCGGTTTCCCGGGCGTCAGCGTCCTGGACACCGCACACCACCGGATCGGCCCCGCCGCCACCCACGGCGACCTGGCCTACGACACCGTCGCCCTGGCCCCCGGCCGCTCCGCCTCGGCGGTCCTGCGCACCGCCAACGGCCCGGTGGGCGGCCCCTGCCTGCGCACCGGCACCTACCTCCGGGTCTACCCCCCGGCGTCCCGCACCGCGACCCTGATCCCGGCCCCCTGGAAAACCTGCTCCGACGTCTTCCAGGTGGGCCCGGTGAACCCCGAGAACACCACCTGACCGGCACCCGACGGGCAGCGCAAAGGGGCGGCACCCCCCGCACGGGGTGCCGCCCCTCCTCTTTCGTGTGCCGGGGCCGCCGCCGATCGGTGAGGGTCGGGGACCGACGGCGGCTCCGGGGCCGGGGGGAGGTCAGCGGTGGTCGCTGCCCTCCGACTGGGTGGCCGCGCGGCCTGCCTCCAGGCGGGCCACCGGGATGCGGAACGGGGAGCAGGAGACGTAGTCCAGACCCACCTCGTGGAAGAAGTGGACCGACTCCGGGTCGCCGCCGTGTTCGCCGCAGACGCCGAGCTTCAGGTCGGGGCGGGTGCGCCGGCCCGCTTCCGCCGCCGCCTTCACCAGGGAGCCGACGCCGTCCTTGTCGATCGTCTCGAAGGGGGAGACACCGAAGATGCCCTTCTCCAGGTACGCCGTGAAGAACGAGGCCTCCACGTCGTCGCGGCTGAAGCCCCACACCGTCTGGGTCAGGTCGTTCGTGCCGAAGGAGAAGAACTCCGCCGCCTCCGCGATCTGGCCGGCCGTGAGGGCCGCTCGCGGCAGCTCGATCATCGTGCCGATCGCCAGCTTCAGCCGCGTACCGGTCGCCGCCTCGACCTCGGCGATGACCTGGTCCGCCTCCTCACGGACGATCTCCAGCTCCTGGACCGTGCCGACGAGCGGGATCATGATCTCGGCGCGCGGGTCGCCCTTGGCCGACTTGCGCTCGGCCGCGGCCTCCGCGATCGCGCGGACCTGCATGGTGAACAGGCCGGGGATCACCAGACCGAGGCGCACGCCGCGCAGGCCCAGCATCGGGTTCTGCTCGTGCAGGCGGTGGACCGCCTGGAGCAGGCGCAGTTCGTTCTCGTGCGGCTCCTGACGGGACTCCGCCAGGGCCACGCGCACCGACAGCTCCGTGATGTCGGGGAGGAACTCGTGCAGCGGCGGGTCGAGGAGGCGGATGGTGACCGGCAGGCCGTCCATCGCCTCGAAGAGCTCCACGAAGTCCTTCTTCTGCAGGGGCAGCAGCGCCTTCAGGGACTCCTCGCGCTCCTCTTCGGTGTCCGCCAGGATCAGGCGCTCGACCAGCTCCCGGCGGTCACCGAGGAACATGTGCTCCGTGCGGCACAGGCCGATGCCCTGGGCGCCGAAGCGGCGGGCGCGCAGCGCGTCCTCGGCGTTGTCCGCGTTGGCGCGCACCCGCAGCCGGCGCTTGCGGTCGGCGAAGGCCATCATGCGGTGGACCGCCTCGACCAGCTCGTCGGCGTCGTCGGCGCCCGGGTGCATGCGGCCCTCGAAGTACTCCACCACCGGGGACGGGACCACCGGGACCTCGCCCAGGTAGACCTTGCCCGAGGAGCCGTCGATGGAGATCAGGTCGCCCTCCTCCACCACCTGGCCGCCGGGGACCGTCATACGGCGGCGCTTGGTGTCGACCTCCAGCTCCTCCGCGCCGCACACACAGGTCTTGCCCATGCCGCGGGCGACGACGGCCGCGTGGGAGGTCTTGCCGCCGCGCGAGGTGAGGATGCCCTCGGCCGCGATCATGCCGTCCAGGTCGTCGGGGTTGGTCTCCCGGCGGACCAGGATCACCTTCTCGCCCGAGCGGGACCACTTCACCGCGGTGTACGAGTCGAAGACCGCCTTGCCGACCGCCGCGCCCGGCGAGGCCGCGATACCGCGGGCGACCTGGTCGACCTTCGCCTGCTCGTCGAAGCGCGGGAACATCAGCTGGGCCAGCTGGGCGCCGGTGACCCGCTGGAGGGCCTCGGTCTCGTCGATCAGGCCCTGGTCCACCAGCTGGGTGGCGATGCGGAAGGCCGCGCCGGCGGTGCGCTTGCCGACCCGGGTCTGGAGCATCCACAGCTGACCGCGCTCGATCGTGAACTCGATGTCGCAGAGGTCCTTGTAGTGGTTCTCCAGCGTCTCCATGATCTGCATGAGCTGGTCGTACGACTTCTTGTCGATCTGCTCCAGCTCCGCCAGCGGGACCGTGTTGCGGATACCCGCGACCACGTCCTCGCCCTGCGCGTTCTGGAGGTAGTCGCCGTAGACGCCCTGGTGGCCGGAGGCGGGGTCGCGGGTGAAGGCGACGCCGGTGCCGGAGTCGGGGCCGAGGTTGCCGAAGACCATCGAGCAGACGTTGACGGCCGTGCCCAGGTCGTGCGGGATGCGCTCCTGGCGGCGGTACAGCTTGGCGCGGTCGCCGTTCCAGGAGTCGAAGACCGCCTTGATGGCGAGGTCCATCTGCTCGCGCGGGTCCTGCGGGAAGTCCCGGCCGGCCTCCTTCTTGACGATCTTCTTGAAGGTGGTGACCAGCTTCTTCAGGTCCGCGGCCTCCAGGTCGGTGTCGACCGTGACCTTCTTGGCGGCCTTGGCCTTGTCGAGGGCCTCCTCGAAGAGGTCGCCGTCGACGCCGAGGACGGTCTTGCCGAACATCTGGATGAGGCGGCGGTAGGAGTCCCAGGCGAACCGCTCGTCGCCGGCCTGGGCGGCCAGGCCCTGGACCGACTTGTCGGACAGACCGATGTTCAGGACCGTGTCCATCATGCCGGGCATGGAGAACTTGGCACCGGAGCGGACCGAGACCAGCAGCGGGTCGTCGGCCTGGCCGAGCTTCTTGCCCATCCTGGCTTCGAGGGCGTCGAGGTGCGCACTCACCTCGTCACGCAGTGCCGCGGGCTCCGCACCGCTCTCCAGGTAGACCTTGCAGGCCTCCGTGGTGATGGTGAAGCCGGGGGGGACCGGCAGACCGAGGTTGGTCATCTCGGCGAGATTCGCACCCTTGCCGCCGAGGAGGTCCTTGAGGTCCTTGTTGCCCTCGGTGAAGTCGTAAACGAACTTCGCTACGTGGGGTTCTTTGTTTTCCGACACGGGTCTCGACTCCTTGAGGCCACGGTGGCTGCCCTGACGGCGAGGAACATACCCAGATCGAAGGTTCATGGGTACGTCCACTTGCCCGTCATACGCCTGTAACCACCCGTCCGCCAGCGGATCGAAAGTCAAGGGTTGGCAAGCGAAGCCGGGCGTATGTTTTCACTTCTTGAAGACAAGGCCGCCCACAGGTGCGGTTTGACGCTCACATGAGCGCCTCTCGTCACGGCTGATTTCGATCGCTGAACAGACAAGGGGTGGCACCGAGTGCCACCCCTTGGAGAAGTGCAGCCGTGCTTGATCCGCTCATCTGAGCGCAACCCTTATCAAGGGTGGCGAGAATCACGCTGCCACAGAGCGCCCCGTTCCACCATGCGGACCCGCCCCCGGACGCGCCCCGGCACCGAAACGAAGCGGTCACACGAAGCCTCACCGAGCGGTCACACGAAGCCTCGCCCGAGACGGTCACCCGAAGCGGTCACACGCCCATCGCCGTCAGCCGCTCCTCCACCCGCTCCGGCGCGTAGAGGTGCTCCACCACCAGCGCCCCGGCGCCGATCAGCCCGGCCCGCTCGCCGAGCCGGGAGGTGACGACGTCCAGGCGGGCCGTGGAGCGGGGCAGCGCCCGCTGGTAGAGCAGCTCGCGCACACCGGTCAGGAAGGGAGTGCCGGCCAGGTCGCCGGCGATCATCAGCACGCCCGGATTGAGCAGGGTCACGACCGTCGCCAGCACGTCCCCGACCCGGCGTCCGGCCTCCCTGGCCAGCGCGGCCGCCTCCGGGTGCCCGGCGGCCAGCAGGTCCCGCACGTCCGAGCCGGAGGCGGCCGGCACCCCGGCGGCGGCGAGGCGCCGGGCCACGGCGCCGCCGCTCGCGACGGCCGCGAGGCAGCCGTGGGCGCCGCACCGGCACTGCGCGTCGGCGCCCACCCGGATGTGCCCGAGGTCGCCCGCGCCGCCGTCGACGCCCCGGTAGACGCGGCCGTCCACGACGACCCCGGCGCCGATGCCCGTGGACACCTTGACCAGCACGAAGGCCGTGCAGTCGGGGTAGCCGGTGCGCTGTTCGCCGTAGGCCATGAGGTTGGCGTCGTTGTCGACCAGGACCGGGACCGGGCGGGCTCCGGTGTGCTCGGTGAGGGCGCGCGACAGGCGCCCCCTTATGTCGTGGCCGTCCCAGCCCGGCATCATCGGCGGCTGGACGACCCGGCCGGTCACGCTGTCCACCGGGCCCGGGACCGCCAGCCCGATCCCGCAGACCTCCTCGCCGCCGTGGCCCGCCTTGACGAGCAACTCGGCGAACCAGCGGCCCAGTTCGCCGAGGACGGCCTCGGGGCCGTCCTCGACCGCCAGCGCGCCCGAGTGCTCGGCGAGGACCTCGCCGGTCAGCGACAGGACGGCGGCACGGGCGTGCCGGGTGTCCAGGTCACCGGCGAGGACCACCGCGTGGGAGTCGTCGAACTCCAGTGTGATGGACGGGCGTCCGCCGAGCGGCGAGTCGACCGGGCCGCCGGCGCCCTCGCGCAGCCAGCCCGCCCGGAACAGCCGGTCCAGGCGCTGGCCGACGGTGGCCCGGGACAGTCCGGTCGCCTGCTGGAGCGCGCCCCGCGTCACGGCCCGCCCGCTGCGCACCAGTTCGAGCAGATCGCCGGCGCCTGCCTGGCTCCCGCCCTTGCCGGCCCTTCCCGGACGTCCGGTCATGCGCACCCCCTTGTGTTTCCCAAGTCTGCATTACATAGTGAGTTTTGCGTGTTAAATAGACGTAACCCTTCGGCGGCCGAGGCCAAACCCGGTCGCCCGGACGTCTTCGGGGAGCCCCGAGTGGATCGCTCTGCCCAGCTCACTGCCCGTCCCGCCCCGTACGAGATCGCATACGATCCACCGACCCCGACGACATCCCCGCACCCCGGTGCGGTGCGGGTGCTGGAGGAGAACTGGACCGGCCGCTCCACGGTCCCCTCCCGCAGCCTGTACCCGCACCAGTGGTCCTGGGACTCCGCGTTCATCGCCATCGGGCTGCGGCACGTCGCGCCGCTGCGGGCCCAGACCGAGCTGGAGACGCTGCTGTCGGCCCAGTGGGCCGACGGGCGCGTCCCGCACATCGTGTTCAACCCCTCCGTACCGCTCGACGCCTATTTCCCGAGCCCCGACTTCTGGCGCTCGGCCACCGCGGGCCGGGCGGCGGGCGCCCCGCGCACCGTACAGACGTCGGGCATCGTGCAGCCACCGGTGCACGCGCTGGCGGCCTGGCTGGTGCACCGCGCCGACCCCGGCCTGTCACGGGCGCGTTCCTTCCTGAGCCGGGTGTACCCGCGGCTGGCGGCCTGGCACCGGTACCTGCTGCACCGGCGTGACCTGGGCGGCGGCGGTCTGGTGTCCGTGGTCCACCCCTGGGAGCAGGGCATGGACAACAGCCCCTGCTGGGACGCCCCGCTCGCCCGGATCGCCCCCGCCCCGGCCCGCTCCTTCCGCCGCGCCGACCTGGACCACGGCGCCCCCGAGGACCGGCCGACGGATCTGGACTACGGGCGGTACGTGCGGCTGGCCGCCGACTACCGTGACCGCGGTTACCGGGACGAGCCGGGCGGGGAGCGCGGGGCCGCGCCGGGCGGTGGACCGCGGCCCGGGAACGGGGAGTTCGCCGTGGAGGACCCGGCGTTCAACGCCCTCCTCATCGCCTCCGAGCACGCCCTCGCGCGGATCGCCGAGGAGCTGGGCGCGTCCGGCACCGCCCGGCGGGCCCGCGCCGAACGGCTGACGGCGGCGCTGGCGGAGCGGCTGTGGGACCCGCGGGCCGGGATGTTCCTCTGCCGGGACCTGCGGGGCGGCGGGCTGATCCCCGAGCGCGGCGTCTCCGGACTGGTCCCGCTGATCCTGCCCGGACTCCCCCGCGAGCTCGCCGCCGCCCTCGTGGGGACCCTCCGCGGACCCCACTTCGGACTGGGCGGCCGCACCCGGCTGGTGCCGAGCTACGACCTGCTCGGGGAGGCCTTCGACCCGCACCGGTACTGGCGCGGCCCGGCCTGGTTCAACACCGGCTGGCTGCTGGAGCGCGGGCTGCGGACACACGGCGAGACCGCGGCGGCCGACGCGCTGTGCGAGGCGGTCCTCGACCTCGCCTGCGCCACCGGTTTCGCCGAGTACGTCGACCCGTACACGGGCGAGCCCTGCGGCGCGGCCGGCTTCAGCTGGACGGCGGCGCTCGCGCTCGACCTGTACCACCGGCGTCCCGCACCGCACGAGCGTCAAGAGCTGGACAAGAGCCCACAAAGAGACGTACCCCCCACGGACAGCGCACCGTTCGACAGGAGTGACAGAGGAGGGGACCGGGGATGACGGACCGGCATCATCTGCTTGTGCACGGAGCCACCTTCGCCGCCGTGGGCGACCGTGGTGACATCAGCGGGGTGCGGGGCGGCGCGTCCCCGGACGGGTTGTTCGTCCGGGACGCCCGGCACCTCAGCCGCTGGCAGCTCACCGTCGACGGCGCGGTGCCCGAGGTGCTCACCCCGGTCGCGGACGGGGACGCGGCGCGCTGTGTGCTCGTACCGCGCGGCGGCCGGCAGGAGCCGCCCGCGCACACCCTGTTCCGGGAACAGGCCGTCGGCGACAGCTCCCTGACGGAGTCCGTGAAGGTGACCAGCAACCGCCCGGTGCCCAGCACGGTCCGGCTCGCGCTCACCGTCGACGCCGACTTCGCCGACCAGTTCGAACTCCGCTCCGACCACCGCACCTACGTCAAGACCGGCGCCGTGCGGTCCCGCGAAGTCCTGGACGACGGCATCGAGTTCACCTACCGGCGCGCCGAATGGCGGTCCTGTACGACGATCACGGCCGAACCGGCTCCGGACGCCGTGGAGGAGACCGGTACCGGCGCCCGGCGCCTGGTGTGGGCCCTCGACCTCGACCCGCACGGCACGACGGAGCTGCTGCTGCGGGTGATCGCCCGCCCGCACGGTGAGCGGCGCGCCGTGCGCGTGCCCCGCGACCCCGCCGCCGTTCGGGAGCAACTCGCCGCCCAGGAAGCCGAGTTCCTGGAGGGCGTGGCCTTCCCGACCGGCTGGCCGGAGCTGGCCGCGGCCTGCGCCCGGGGTCTGGCCGACCTGGCCGCGCTCCAGGTCCCGGCGCACGGACCCGACGGCGAGGAACTGCGGGTCCCGGCGGCCGGCGCCCCCTGGTTCCTCACCCTCATCGGCCGGGACGCCCTGCTCACCTCCCTGTTCGCACTGCCGTACCGCCCCCGGCTGGCCGCCGACACCCTCGTCGCGCTCGCCGCCACCCAGGCCACCGGCGCCGGCCCCTCCCCGGTCGCCCAGCCCGGCAAGATCGTGCACGAGGTACGGCACGGCGAGCTCGCCCACTTCGGCCAGGTGCCGTTCGGCCGCTACTACGGCTCGGTCGACGCCACCCCGCTGTTCCTGGTCCTGCTCGGCGCGTACGTCGAACAGACCGGGGACCTGGCCCTCGCCCGCCGTCTGGAACCGCACGCCCGCGCGGCGATCGGCTGGATGCTGGACCACGGCGGCCTGACCTCGCGCGGCTATCTCGTCTACCGCGCCGACGAGGGCGGCCTCGCCAACCAGAACTGGAAGGACTCCCCCGGCGCGATCTGCTGCGCCGACGGCACCCGGCCCACCGGCGCGGTGATGGCCGCGGGCGCCCAGGGCTACGCCTACGACGCGCTGCGCCGCACGGCGGGGGTGGCGCGGGCGGTGTGGGGCGACGAGACGTACGCCGCCCTGCTCGAACAGGCGGCGGCCGACCTGCGGGACCGGTTCCAGCGGGACTTCTGGATGGCGCAGCGCTCCTTCCCTGCGCTGGCCCTGGACGGGCAGGGCCGGCAGATCGACGCGCTGGCGTCCGACGCCGGGCACCTGCTGTGGTCGGGGCTGCTGGACAAGGAGTACGGCGAGGTGGTGGGCCGCCGGCTGCTGGAGCCCGACTTCTTCTCCGGCTGGGGCGTCCGCACGGTCGCCTCCGGCCAGTCGGCCTACCATCCGCTGTCGTACCACCGCGGCTCCGTCTGGCCGCACGACAACGCGCTGATCACGCTGGGCATGGCGCGCTACGGGCTGCACGACGAGGCGCGTACGGTCGCCCACGCGCTGGTCGACGCGGCGACGGCGGCGGGGCACCGGCTGCCGGAGGTGCTTGCGGGGTACGGGCGCGCTCCGGACGACGCGCCGGTGCCGTACCCGCACGCGTGCGGGAGGGAGGCCCGGTCCGCCGCCGCGCCGCTCGCCCTGTTGACGGCGGTCGGGGGCGCCTGAGGGATTGGGGCGTCGGGAGGGCTGCGGGGCCCGGGGACCGCGGTTCGTGGACCGCGGTTCCGGGCCCGGGGACCGCGGTTCCGGGCCCGGGGACCGCGGTTCTGGACCGTGGTCGCGCGCCCTTCCCCGCACACCCCCGTCGTCCTCCTCCCCCCTCCTCGCCCTTCCCCGGTCGCCTTGACCTGGTGTTTGCCCGGTTCTGGTGAACGGTGGCGGGCGGTGAGCCGTACCGGACGGCATGAGCGCGCTCCAGTCGGCCGAGGAGACGGTCCCAGAAGAGATCACCGCGTCCGCCCCGCCTCCCTCCCGGCGGCCCTGGGCGGCCTGGTCGGCATGGCGGCGGCGCCGGCGGGAGGAGCATCCCCGTGCCGCCCGGGCGCTGTCCGTCACCGTCACGGTGCTCGCCGCCGCGCTCGTCGTCGCCGCGCTCGTGATGCCCAACACCGTCGTCCGGCTGGGGCCCGCGAAGTTCCTGCGGATACCCGGTGAGGCGATCATCGGGGCCGCCGTGCTGCTCGCGCTGCCCCGCCGTCCCCGGGTCGCGGTGGCGGCGGTGTCCGGGGCGCTGCTCGGGGCCATGACCGTGCTGAACGCGCTCGACATGGGCTTCCACCAGTACCTGGGCCGCAGCTTCAACGTCGTGCTCGACTGGAGCCTGTTCGCGGACGCGGAGTCGTACCTGGAGGACTCGCTGGGCCGCACCACCACCCTCGTCGCCGTGGCCGGGGTGATCACCCTCGTGGTGCTGGTCCTCGTCCTGCTCGCGCTGTCCGTGGTCCGGCTGGCCGATGTGCTCGCCCGGCACCCCGGCACCGCGACCCGGGGCACGCTGATCGCCGGGGTGGTCTGGATCACCTGCTCCTCCCTCGGCCTCCAGGTGTCCGGTGTGCCGATCGCCTCCGACCGCACCGCGACCGCGCTGAAGGTGCAGGCCCGCCGGGTGGCGGACACGCTGGAGGACGAGGCGGAGTTCCGGAAGGTGGCCCGGGTGGACGCATTCGGGAACACCCCGGCCGACCAGCTGGTGCCCGATCTGCGCGGCAAGGACGTGATCTTCACGTTCATCGAGAGCTACGGCCGCAGCGCGATCGAGGACCCGGTCATGGCGCCGGGAGTGGACCGGACGCTCCAGGCGCGGACCAAGGCCCTGGCCGGGGCCGGTTTCCGTGCGAAGAGCGGGTGGCTGACCTCGGCGACGTACGGCGGCAGCAGCTGGCTCGGCCACTCCACCACCATGTCGGGGCTGTGGATCAGCAACCAGCAGCGCTACCGCACGGTCATGGCGAGCGACCACATGAGCCTGACGGGGGCGTTCGAGAAGACCGGCGCCTTCGACACGGTCGGCGTCATGCCGGGCGTGCAGAAGAGCTGGCCGGAACAGAAGTGGTACGGCCTCGACAAGGTCTACAACGCCTTCCAGCTGGGCTACCGGGGACCGAAGTTCAGCTGGTCGACCATGCCCGACCAGTACGCGCTCCAGCAGTACCAGGAGCGGGTGCACGGCAAGCGGCCCACCGCCGGCAAGTCGCGCATGTCGCTGCTCATCCTGACCTCCAGCCACCAGCCCTGGGCGCCCGTTCCGACGATGGTGGACTGGGACCGGCTGGGCGACGGCTCGGTCTTCGAGGGCATCGAGGCGGCGGGCAGCGAGCCGGCCGACGTCATCGCCGACACCACCAGGTCCCGGCAGGAGTACGGCAGGTCGATCCAGTACTCGGTGACCGCGCTGACCGAGTGGCTGGAGCGGTACGGCACCGAGGACACCGTGCTGGTCTTCCTCGGCGACCACCAGCCCATCGCCCGGGTCAGCGGCAATCACGCCAGCCGGGACGTGCCGGTGTCGGTGGTCGCCAAGGACCCGGCGGTCCTGGACAAGATCGCCGACTGGGGCTGGACGGACGGCCTGCGCCCCGCGCACGACGCCCCGGTGTGGAAGATGAGCGCCTTCCGGGACCGCTTCCTCAGGGCCTACGGCTCAACTCCCCACCCCAGCAGGAACTGACCCCGCCCCCGCCCCCCGGTGGGGGCGGGGCCACAGCCGACCGAGCCGGACCGGGGGCGTTTCCCGAGCCGACCGTGCCGAGCCGGCCTGGGCACCTCTCAGCCGACAGTTTCGGGTGGCGGGTGGGCGAGGCCGGGATCCGGGGCGGAGCCCCTGGCCGGGGTCCGGGGGCGGAGCCCCTGGCCGGGGTCCGGGGGCGGAGCCCCCGAGTCGGTCAGCCCCCCGACGTGTCGAGCTCCGCCTCCTCCGTCACACCCGAGCAGTCGTACGGGTCCTTCAGCCAACCGTCCGGCAGCACCACCCGGTTGTTCCCGGACGTACGCCCACGGGGCCCCTCCGCACCGGCCGGCCAGGACTGGTCGAGGTCCAGCTCGTCCAGACCCGCCCGCAGTTCCTCCAGGGACGACGTGATCGCGAGCCGCTTGCGCATCTCGGAGCCGACCGCGAAGCCCTTGAGGTACCAGGCGACGTGCTTGCGGAAGTCGACCACGCCCTTGGACTCGTCACCGATCCACTCGCCGAGCAGGGTGGCGTGCCGGACCATGACGTCGGCGACCTCCCGCAGGGACGGGCGGGCCACGTCCCCGGGGCGCCCCTCGAAGGCCGCCACCAGGTCGGCGAACAGCCACGGCCGGCCCAGGCAGCCGCGCCCGACGACCACCCCGTCGCAGCCGGTCTCGCGCACCATCCGCAGCGCGTCCTCGGCCGACCAGATGTCGCCGTTGCCGAGCACCGGGATCTCCGGGACGTGCTCCTTCAGGCGCGCGATGGCGTCCCAGTCGGCCGTGCCGCCGTAGTGCTGGGCGGCCGTACGGCCGTGCAGGGCGATGGCGGTCACGCCCTCCTCGACGGCGATCCGTCCGGCGTCCAGGTAGGTGATGTGGTCGTCGTCGATGCCCTTGCGCATCTTCATGGTGACCGGCAGGTCGCCCGCGCCGCTCACCGCCTCCCGCAGGATCGCCCGCAGCAGGTTCCGCTTGTAGGGCAGGGCGGATCCGCCGCCCTTGCGCGTCACCTTCGGCACCGGGCAGCCGAAGTTCAGGTCGATGTGGTCGGCCAGGTCCTCCTCCGCGATCATGCGGACGGCCTTGCCGACGGTCGCCGGATCGACGCCGTACAGCTGGATCGAGCGCGGCCGCTCGCTGGCGTCGAACGTGATCAGCTGCATGGTCTTCTCGTTGCGCTCGACCAGCGCCCGGGTCGTGATCATCTCGCTGACGAACAGCCCCTTGCCGCCGCTGAACTCCCTGCACAGCGTGCGGAAGGGCGCGTTGGTGATACCGGCCATGGGGGCGAGCACGACGGGCGGCCGCACGGTGTGCGGGCCGATCTGCAAGGGGGACTCGGACGTGGGCATTGCCCCATTGTCGCGTATCGGGAAAGATCATGTACAGACCATTAGTTAGACGCACTATCGATACCGGCGTACGATGGGACCATGCCCGAGCCGAGCCACCGCCGTCGTCTCCTCGTGCTCGCGATCTGCTGCATGAGCCTGCTCATCGTGAGCCTCGACAACACCGCGCTGAACGTGGCACTGCCGTCCATGCAGCGCGACCTGCACGCCACCACCTCCGGCCTCCAGTGGACGATCGACGCCTACACCCTCGTCCTGGCCTCGCTGCTGATGCTCGCGGGCTCCACCGCCGACCGCATCGGCCGCAAACGCGTCTTCATGGCGGGCTTGGTGGTGTTCACCCTCGGCTCCGTGCTCTGCTCCCTCGCCCCGAACCTGGAACTGCTGATCGTCTTCCGCATGGTCCAGGCGGTGGGCGGCTCGATGCTCAACCCGGTCGCCATGTCGATCATCACCAACACCTTCACCGACGCCCGGGAGCGCGCCCGCGCGATCGGCGTCTGGGGCGCGGTGGTCGGCATCTCCATGGCGGCGGGTCCGCTCGCCGGCGGGCTGCTGGTGCAGTCGGTGAGCTGGCGCGCCATCTTCTGGGTCAACCTCCCGGTCGGCCTCGCCGCCCTGCTGCTCACCCTCCGCTTCGTCCCGGAATCCCGCGCGCACCGGGCCCGCCGCCCCGACCCGGTCGGCCAGTTGCTGGTGATCGCCCTGTTCGGCTCGCTGACGTACGCGATCATCGAAGCCCCGGAGTCGGGCCCCGGGCCGGTGCTGCCCTTCGCGGTGATCGCCGTGGCCGCCCTGCCGGCCCTCCTGTGGTACGAGGCCCGGCGCGACGAGCCCCTCATCGACCCGCGCTTCTTCCGCTCGGCCCCGTTCAGCGGCGCCACCGTGATCGCGGTCAGCGCGTTCGCGGCCCTCGGCGGGTTCCTCTTCCTCTCCACCCTCTACCTGCAGAACGTACGCGGTCTCGACGCCCTGCACGCCGGCCTGTGGATGCTGCCGATGGCCGTGCCGACGTTCCTGTGCGCGCCCCTGTCCGGCCGCCTGCTCGGCAGCCGCGGCCCCCGCCTCCCCCTGCTGGTGGCCGGTACGGCGATGACCGCGAGCGGTGTCCTGTTCGCGGCCTTCGAGGCGGAGACGGCCGATGCCACCCTCCTGCTCGGCTACGTCCTGTTCGGCATCGGCTTCGGCTTCGTCAACGCCCCGATCACCAACACGGCGGTCTCGGGCATGCCCCGCGCCCAGGCCGGGGTGGCCGCCGCCGTCGCCTCCACCAGCCGGCAGCTGGGCCAGACGCTCGGCGTCGCGGTGGTCGGCGCCGTACTGGCCGCCGGCGTCGGCTCCTCCCCGTACCGGCAGGTGTTCGTCTCGGCGGCCCGCCCCGGCTGGTGGATCCTCGCCGGCTGCGGTCTGGCCGTGCTGGTCCTCGGGCTGGTGACCAGCGGCCCCTGGGCCCACCGCACCGCCCGACAAGCAGCCGAACGGCTGGAGCCGGCACGGTTGCACCCGGCCGTGGGGGCACCGGACCGGACCTGACCGCCGGCCGCCCCCGCACCCGCACCCGCACCCGCACCCGCACCCGCACCCGCACCCGGGGCCTCGGTCCCCCGAGCACCAGGTACACGGACGCCACCGTCACCCGGCTCCGCGCGGACGGCTTCAGCGTCCGCGACGGGGACGTCGCCCGCCTCCCCCGTTCCGCCACCACGTCGGCATGCCGGGCCGGTACTCCTTCCAGCTCGTTCACCGCCCCGGCCAGTGCGTCTCTTCACGCGCCGGCCGGTCTCGCGCCGACCCGTGACAGGACTTGTGACGGGGCTGTGACCGCAGGAGTGGCTTCCGTCACAGCCCTGCCCGGAGGGCCGCTGGTGGGGTGGGCGGACACACAGCCGCTTCCCGGGAGGACACCGGACGATGATGGTGCTGCTGGCCGGCCCCGCCTTCCTCGCCGCCGCCATCGGCGCGGTCGTCGCCGTCGTCGCGGTCCTCGCCGCCGCCCTGCCGGGCCGGCCCGAGGACTGGCGCCGGCTCCTGGTGCGGCGGGCCGCCTGGCTGGCCGCCACCTGGGCCGCGGCCGTCTACCTGTGGGGGGCGTTCGGTGTGGCGGCCTCCGAGAGCGCCTTCGGGGACGGCGCCGACTCGGTCCCGGCCCCGGCCTGCCGCGACGACGACATCCCGCCGGAGACCGCCGCGGGGCTGTCCCACCACCGGGCGTCGTACCTGCCGCTGGCCTTCGACTGCGTCCGCGGGGACGGCAGTGTGTACACCTCGGACCCGTACTACGGCGTGGCGAACCGAACGGCCCCGGCCCTCGCCGGCTGCGCCGCACTGCTCGCGACCGGCGCGGGCTGCGCCTCCGGACGCCGTCTCAGGCGCGCAGCCCCCGCAGCACCAGGTCGACCACGGCCGTGAACTCCGCCTCGATGCCGGGCTGTGCCCACTCCTTGGCGTAGCACGGGTCGTGGAAGCGGCCGGTGGCCTGGAAGACGGCGCGGGCCGCGGTGGACGGATCGGACGGGCGGAAGACGCCCGCGTCGGCGCCCGCGGCGACGATCCGGGTCAGCTGGCCGGTCAGGTCGGTGATGTGCTCGTGGACCACGCCCCCGAGTTCGTCGGTGAGCACGGTGTAGGTGGCGAACAGCTCGGGGTCGTCGCCCGCCTTGCGCCGCTTGGCGGCGAAGAGGGCGGTGAGCCAGTCCCGCAGCCGCTGCTCGGGGTCGCGCCCCTCGGCGGTGACGATCCCGGCGAGCCTCTCGGACGTCCGGTCCAGCCAGCGTTTGGTGACCGCCTCGCGCAGCGCAGCCTTGGTGCGGAAGTGCCGGTAGACACTGCCGTGGCTGACGCCGAGCGCGCGGGCCACGTCGACCACGGTGGCCTTGGCCGGGCCGTGGCGGCGCAGCACCTCCTCGGTGGCTTCGAGGATGCGCTCGGCGGTCAGGGTCTCGCTGGTCGGTGGCATGCCATAGACCGTACCGGGCGGCGGAGTCAGCGCTCGCTGTCCAGGTGTGCCATCTGCGCGGCCGGGTAGCGGTCGCCCGCCGCCGCGTCCGCGGGGACGGCCCGCTCGATCGCCGCGAGGTCGGCCGCGTCCAGGGTGACGTCCAGCGCGCCCAGCGACTCGGCCAGCCGGTCGCGGCTGCGGGCGCCGACCAGCGGCACGATGTCCTCGCCGCGCGCCAGCACCCAGGCGATGGCGATCTGGGCGACCGTCACGCCCTTCTGCCCGGCGATCTCGCGGAGGGCCTCGACCAGGCCGAGGTTGTGCCGGAGGTTCTCGCCCTGGAAGCGCGGCGAGTGGGCGCGGAAGTCGTTCGCGGCCAGTCGCCGGTCGTGGGAGAAGTGGCCGGAGATCAGTCCGCGGGAGAGCACGCCGTACGCGGTGACGCCGATGCCCAGCTCACGGGTGGTGGGCAGGATCTCGCGCTCGACACCGCGGGAGATCAGCGAGTACTCGATCTGGAGGTCGGCGACCGGGGCGGTGGCGGCGGCCCGGCGGATCGTCTCGGCGCCGACCTCGCTGAGGCCGACGTGCCGCACGTACCCCTTGTCGATCAGTTCGGCGATCGCGCCGACGGTCTCCTCGATGGGCACCTGGGGGTCGAGGCGGGCGATCCGGTAGACGTCGATGTGGTCGACGCCGAGGCGCTGGAGGGAGTAGGCGGCGAAGTTCTTCACGGCGGCGGGGCGGCCGTCGTAGCCGGTCCAGTTGCCCTCCGGGTCGCGCAGGGCGCCGAACTTGACGCTGACGAGCGCCTTCTCGCGCAGGGCGGGCGGCGCGGCGCGCAGCGCCTCGCCGATGAGCATCTCGTTGTGCCCCATGGCGTAGAAGTCGCCGGTGTCCAGCAGGGTCACGCCCGCCTCCAGGGCGGCGTGGACCGTCGCGATCGACTCCGCGCGGTCGGCGTCTCCGTAGAGCGCGGACATGCCCATGCAGCCGAGGCCGAGGGCGGAGACGCGGGGGCCGGTGGTTCCGAGGGTTCGGGTTCGCATCGTCATGCCTCCACCCTGTCATGACAGCTGACAGATTTCAATATCTGTCAGCTGTCATTCCATAGATGTCAGAGCGGTGTGCGACGGGAAGCGAAATTGGTCCAGACCTATTGACGGAAGGTCTGGACCAGAGGACTGTCATGTCTACGACACCTCACCGATCCCCCACCGGGAGGCCCCATGCTCCGCCGCGCCCTGCGCCTGCTGACCACCGCTCTCGCCACCGCCGCCCTGGCCGCCCCGCTCGCGCTCGCCACCGCCCCGGCCGCCTCCGCCGCCTCCGCCGCCGACACCTGCGCGCTGAAGCCACGGCCGGCGGGCAAGGTGCTGCAGGGCTACTGGGAGAACTGGGACGGCTCCGCCAACGGCGTCCACCCGCCCTTCGGCTGGACCCCGATCACCGACTCCCGCATCGCCGCCCACGGCTACAACGTGATCAACGCGGCCTTCCCGGTCATCCGCTCCGACGGCACGGCCCTGTGGGAGGACGGCATGGACGCGGGCGTGAAGGTGGCCACGCCCGCCGAGATGTGCGCGGCCAAGGCGTCCGGCCAGACGATCCTGCTCTCGATCGGAGGCGCCGCGGCCGGCATCGACCTGTCGTCCTCGGCCGTCGCCGACCGCTTCGTGGCGACCATCGTGCCGATCCTGAAGAAGTACAACTTCGACGGCATCGACATCGACATCGAGACGGGGCTGGTCGGCAGCGGCGACATCGGCCGGCCCTCCACCTCGCAGGCCAACCTGATCCGCATCATCGACGGGATCCTCGCGCAGATGCCGGTGGGCTTCGGCCTGACGATGGCCCCGGAGACGGCGTACGTCACCGGCGGCAGCGTCACCTACGGATCGATCTGGGGCGCGTACCTGCCGGTCATCAAGAAGTACGCGGACAACGGCCGGCTGTGGTGGCTGAACATGCAGTACTACAACGGCAGCATGTACGGCTGCTCCGGCGACTCGTACGCGGCCGGCACGGTGCAGGGCTTCACCGCGCAGACCGACTGCCTCGCCAAGGGCCTGGTGGTGCAGGGCACCACGATCAGGGTGCCGTACGACAAGCAGGTGCCGGGTCTGCCGGCCCAGTCCGGCGCGGGCGGCGGCTACATGGCCCCGTCCCTGGTCTCCCAGGCGTGGAAGCACTACGGCACGTCGCTCAAGGGCCTGATGACGTGGTCGGTCAACTGGGACGGCTCGAAGAACTGGACCTTCGGCGACAACGTCAGGGCGCTCCAGGGCCGCTGAGCGCGCGCGGACACACGAATGCCGGACGAGCCTGGCACATCGGCTCGTCCGGCATCGGGCGGTGCGGCTAGGCGCCGATCAGGCGCTGGGCGAGGTAGCCCTCGATCTGGTCAAGGGACACCCGCTCCTGCTTCATCGAGTCACGCTCGCGCACGGTCACCGCGTTGTCCTCGAGCGTGTCGAAGTCGACGGTCACGCAGTACGGCGTACCGATCTCGTCCTGGCGGCGGTAGCGGCGGCCGATGGCGCCGGCGTCGTCGAACTCGATGTTCCAGTTCTGCCGCAGCGCCTGGGCCAGGCCCTTGGCCTTCGGGGACAGCTCCGGGTTGCGGGACAGCGGGAGGACGGCCACCTTCACCGGGGCGAGGCGGTGGTCCAGGCGCAGCACGGTCCGCTTCTCCATCTTGCCCTTGGCGTTCGGCGCCTCGTCCTCGACGTAGGCGTCGAGCAGGAAGGCCAGCATGGTGCGGCCGACACCGGCCGCGGGCTCGATGACGTACGGCGTCCAGCGCTCGCCGGCCTCCTGGTCGAAGTAGGAGAGGTCCTGGCCGGAGGCCTTGGCGTGGGCCGACAGGTCGTAGTCGGTGCGGTTGGCGACGCCCTCCAGCTCACCCCACTCGCTGCCGCCGAACTGGAAGCGGTACTCGATGTCGGCGGTGCGCTTGGAGTAGTGGGAGAGCTTCTCCTTCGGGTGCTCGTACCACCGCATGTTCTCCTCGCGCAGGCCCAGGCCGGTGTACCAGTTCCAGCGCTGCTCCATCCAGTACTCCTGCCACTGCTCGTCCTCGCCCGGCTTGACGAAGAACTCCATCTCCATCTGCTCGAACTCGCGGGTGCGGAAGATGAAGTTGCCCGGCGTGATCTCGTTGCGGAACGACTTGCCCATCTGGGCGATGCCGAACGGCGGCTTGCGGCGCGAGGTGGTCTGCACCTGGGCGAAGTTGGTGAAGATGCCCTGGGCGGTCTCGGGGCGCAGGTAGGCGACGGAGCCGGAGTCCTGGGTCGGGCCGAGGTGCGTGGAGAGCAGACCGGAGAACTGCTTGGGCTCGGTGAACTGGCCCTTGTTGCCGCAGTTCGGGCAGTTGACGTCCGCGAGGCCGTTCGCCGGGGCGTGGCCCTTCTTCTCCTCGTACGCCTCTTCCAGGTGGTCGGCGCGGAACCGCTTGTGGCACGAGGTGCACTCGGTCAGCGGGTCCGTGAAGGTGGCGACGTGGCCCGAGGCGACCCAGACCTCCGAGGCCAGGATGACGGACGAGTCGATACCGACGACGTCCTCGCGCGACGTCACCATGTAGCGCCACCACTGGCGCTTGATGTTCTCCTTGAGCTCGACACCCAGCGGTCCGTAGTCCCAGGCGGCACGCTGTCCGCCGTAGATCTCACTGCACGGGAAAACGAAGCCACGGCGCTTGCTCAGGCTGACGATGGTGTCGATCTTGTCGGCGGCCACGGTGCTCTCTTCATTACGACGACGGGCGTTGAAGCGAGATGCTTCCAGCGAATGATTCAGGTTACCGGCGCAGGCTCCCCCTCGACCAAATCGGCCCCCTGCCCGGACCGCCTGACGAGCTTTGTTGACAACGGTTTCCATATTTGTTGAAAATGACTGTCATGAACGTACGACGACGCCTCATATCCACCGCGGCCCTCGCCATGGTCACCGCCCTCGGGACCGGCACCCTCTCGGCCTGCTCCGGCGACACCGCGGCGGCCAACACCGGCAAGTTCGACGTCGTCGCGTCGTTCTACCCGATGCAGTTCCTCGCCGAGCAGATCGGCGGGGACCACGCCCGCGTCACCACGCTCACCTCGCCCGGCCAGGAGCCGCACGACCTGGAGATCAGCCCCCGGCAGATCGCCACGCTCCAGGAGTCCGACGCGGTGCTGTACCTGAAGAACCTCCAGCCGTCCGTCGACGACGCGGTGGCCCAGTCGTCGGTGAAGACGAAGATCGACGCGGCCTCCCTGACCACGCTGGAGCACCACGGCGACGAGGTGGGCGGCCACGCCGCCGAGCACGACGACCACGGGCACGGCGGGGAGGCGGGCGAGGACCCGCACATCTGGCTCGACCCGGTGCGCTACGCCGAGGTCGCCGAGGGCGTCGGCAAGGCCTTCGCGAAGGCAGACCCCGAGCACGCGGCCGACTACGAGAAGAACACCGCGGCCCTGGTGAAGCGGCTCGACGAGCTGAACACGAAGTTCAAGGACGGCCTCGCGGACACCAAGAGCAAGGTCTTCATCACCACGCACTCCGCCTTCGGCTACCTCGCCGAGCGCTACGGCCTCACCGAGGAGGCCATCAGCGGCCTCGACCCCGAGTCGGAGCCGAGCGGCGCCCGGATCCGCGACCTGGAGAGGACGGCCGAGGCCGACGGCGTCTCCACGGTCTTCTACGAGACCCTGGTCAGTGACAAGACCGCCAAGACCCTCGCGGACGACGCGGGCCTGAAGACCGACGTCCTCGACCCGATCGAGGGGATCACCGACCGGTCCCGCGGCAAGGACTACTTCGCGGTCCAGGAGGCCAACTTGAAGGCGCTCCGGCAGGCGCTGGGCGCCAAGTGACCGACAGGGAGGGCACGGCCATGGAACAGCCCGTCATAGCCCTGCGCGGGGTGACCGCCGAACTCGGCGCGCGCCCCGTGCTGCGCGGCATCGACCTCACCGTCGGCCGCGGCGAGGTCGTCGCCCTGCTCGGCGCGAACGGCTCCGGCAAGTCCACGGCGATCCGCGCGATCATCGGCCAGGTGCCGGTGAGCGCCGGCACGATCGAGCTGTTCGGCACCCCGCGCCGGTCCTTCCGCGACTGGGCGCGGGTCGGCTACGTCCCGCAGCGCACGACGGCCGCGGGCGGGGTCCCGGCGACGGTCACCGAGATCGTCTCCTCGGGCCGGCTGTCCCGCACCCGCTTCGGCCTCTTCCGCAGGAGCGACCGCGAGGCCGTGCACCGGGCCCTGGAGCTCGTCGGCATGGCGGACCGGGCCAAGGACTCGGCGACCGCGCTCTCCGGCGGCCAGCACCAGCGGGTGCTGATCGCCCGCGCCCTGGTCGCCGAGCCGGAACTGCTGATCATGGACGAGCCGATGGCGGGCGTCGACCTGGCCAGCCAGGAGGTGCTGGCCCGGACGCTGCGGCAGCAGGTCGAGGCCGGTACGACGGTCCTGCTCGTGCTGCACGAACTGGGCCCGCTGGAGCCCCTGATCGACCGGGCCGTCGTCCTGCGCGACGGCTGCGTCCTGCACGACGGCCCGCCCCCGCGGGCGGTCGGCCAGCACGCCCTGCCCGGCCACGACCACGTACACCCGCACGCACCCGCGGGCGCCGAACCGATCCGCACGGGACTGCTGAGCTGATGGACTTCCTGAACTACGCCTTCATGCAGCGGGCGCTCGTCGCGGCCGTCCTGGTCGGCATCACCGCGCCCGCGATCGGCATCTACCTGGTCCAGCGCCGCCAGCCCCTGATGGGCGACGGCATCGGCCACGTGGCGATGACCGGCGTCGGCCTCGGCTTCCTGCTGAACGCCTCGCCGGTGTGGATGGCCACGGCCGTCTCCGCGCTCGGCTCGGTCCTGATGGAACTCATCCGCTGGTACGGCAAGACCCGCGGCGACATCGCCCTGGCCATGCTCTTCTACGGCGGCATGGCCGGCGGCGTGATGTTCGTCAACATCGCGCCGGGCGGCTCCAACGCCAACCTGATGTCGTACCTGTTCGGCTCGTTGTCGACGGTCGCCCCCTCGGACGTGACCGCGATCGTGGTGCTCGCCGCGTTCGTGGTGCTCGTCACCCTCGGACTGCGCCGCCAGCTGTTCGCGGTCAGCCAGGACGAGGAGTTCGCGCGGGTCACCGGGCTGCCGGTGCGCGCCCTGAACCTGCTCACCGCCGTCACGGCGGCGGTGACGGTGACCGTCGCCATGCGGGTGGTCGGCCTGATCCTGGTCTCCGCGCTCATGGTCGTACCGGTGGCGGCCGCGCAGCAGCTCACCCGCAGCTTCGCCGCGACCTTCGCGATCGCCGTCGCGCTCGGAGTCACCGTGTCGATCGGCGGCACGATCACCTCCTTCTACCAGGACGTCCCGCCGGGCGCCACGATCGTCCTGCTGACCATCGCCGCGTTCGTCGTGATGACCGCGCTGGCCACGCCGCTGGCCCGCCGGCGCGCCCGTGCGGCCGCCGCTGCGCAACCCGCCGGAGAGCCGGCGGAGTGCTCGATTCCGGCCTCGCGAGGGGCCGGAGACGAGATCGGCGTCTGACCGCTGTCAGTCCGGGCTGGCAGAATGACCCGGGCAACAAGCGAGACGTGAGCCAGCGAAGGAGGCAACGGTGACGACCGCTGGACCGCCCGTGAAGGGCCGCGCGACGCGCCAGCGTGCAGCCGTGGCGGCAGCCCTGGACGAGGTCGACGAGTTCCGCAGCGCGCAGGAACTGCACGACATGCTCAAGCACAAGGGCGACTCGGTCGGTCTGACCACGGTCTACCGCACCCTCCAGTCCCTCGCCGAAGCCGGCGAGGTCGACGTCCTGCGCACGTCCGACGGTGAGTCCGTCTACCGCCGCTGCTCCACCGGCGAACACCACCACCACCTCGTCTGCCGCACCTGCGGCAAGGCGGTCGAGGTGGAGGGGCCCGCCGTGGAGACGTGGGCGGAGACGATCGCCGCGGAGCACGGGTACGTCAACGTGGCCCACACGGTGGAGATCTTCGGCACCTGCTCGGAGTGCGCGGCCGGCTGAGCCCGCGTGGAGGCGCCGGGACGGAACAGGGCGGGACGCCTCGTGCGTCCCGCCCTTCGGCGGCCCGTGCGGGCCGCCGGTGGTCACGAGGTCGGCTTGCCCTCCATGGCGAGCAGTTCCTCGTTCGGGACGGCCCCGCCGAAGCGCCGGTCGCGGGAGGCGAACTCGAGGCAGGCCCGCCACAGGTCGCGCCGGTCGAAGTCCGGCCACAGCACGTCCTGGAAGACCATCTCGGCGTACGCGCTCTGCCAGAGCAGGTAGTTGGAGGTGCGCTGCTCGCCGCTCGGCCGCAGGAACAGGTCGACGTCCGGCATGTCCGGGTAGTACAGGTACTTCTGGATGGTCTTCTCGCTGACCTTGGACGGGTCGAGGCGGCCCGCCCGCACGTCCTCGGCGATGGCCTGCGCCGCGTCGGCGAGCTCGGCCCGCCCGCCGTAGTTCATGCAGAAGTACAGGGTGAGCAGGTCGTTGTCCTTGGTCTGCTCCTGGGCGACCTGGAGCTCCTTGGCGACCGACTTCCACAGCTTGGGCATGCGCCCCACCCAGCGCACCCGGATGCCCAGCTCGTCGAGCTGGTCCCGGGTCTTCCGGATGAAGTCGCGGTTGAAGTTCATCAGGAAGCGGACCTCGTCGGGCGAACGCTTCCAGTTCTCGGTGGAGAAGGCGTACAGGGAGATGTTGCGCACACCGATCTCGATCGAGCCCTGGAGCACGTCCAGCACCCGCTCGGCACCGACCTTGTGCCCCTCGGTGCGCGGCAGCCCGCGCTCCTTCGCCCACCGCCCGTTGCCGTCCATGACGATCGCCACGTGGTTCGGCACCAGCTCGCCCGGGAGCTTCGGCGGGCGGGCGCCGGACGGGTGCGGCTCCGGCGCCGTGTACTCGCGCCGCTGGCGCCCCAGGAACCCGCGTACGACCATGTGCTTCTCGTCTCCTCGACCGTGAACTACTTCTCTACGTACCGAAGGGAGCGCAGCCCGCGCTCCAGGTGCCAGTGCAGGTAGGCCGACACCAGCCCGCTGCCCTCGCGGACGTACCGCGCCTCGCAGGCGTCCGCCGTCTCCCAGTCTCCCGTAAGCAGCGCCCCCAGCAGTACCAGGGTCTGCGGGGACGGTACGACGCTGCCGGGCACCCGGCAGTCGACGCAGACGGAGCCGCCGGATGCGACCGAGAAGAACCGGTTGGGGCCGGGCATCCCGCACCTCGCGCAGTCGCCGAAGCTGGGCGCGTAGCCGTTGACGGCGAGGGAGCGCAGCAGGAAGGCGTCGAGGACCAGGTGCGGCGCGTGCTCGCCCCGGGCGAGCGTGCGCAGCGCCCCGACCAGCAGCAGGTACTGCTGAACGGCCGGCTCGCCCTCGTGGTCCGTGAACCGCTCGGCGGTCTCCAGCATGGCGGTGCCGGCGGTGTACCGCGCGTAGTCGGTGACGATCCCGCCCCCGTACGGGGCGATCGTCTCGCTCTGCGTGCACAGCGGCAGGCCGCGCCCGACCAGCTCGCTGCCGCGCGCGAAGAACTGCACGTCGACGTGGGAGAAGGGCTCCAGCCGCGCCCCGAACTTCGACTTGGTGCGCCGCACCCCCCGCGCGACGGCCCGCACCCGCCCGTGCCCGCGCGTGAGCAGCGTGATGATGCGGTCCGCCTCACCCAGCTTCTGGGTGCGCAGCACGACGCCGTCGTCGCGGAACAGACTCATCGCACACCGCCACGAGCAGCCGGCCGGGGGCCTGGGGGTCGCCCCCCGGGCGAGCACAGCATGATGCGGTCCGCCTCACCCAGCTTCTGCGTGCGCAGCACGACGCCGTCGTCGCGGAACAGACTCATGCCTTCATTCTCGCGCAAGCGCTCGGCTGCCCGTGCCGCCGGAGAGGGGCGGACCCCGGGCGTCTCGGGGTCCCGGGGCAGGCACTGCGCTAGGGAACCTCCCCGCGGCTGCGGGCGTTGGCGTAGGCCGTTGCCGCGCTCAGGCGTTCGGCCGGTGTGGCGGACCGCACGGCCGTGGGGTCGGCGTCCCACTCCCTGCCACCGCCGTAGGGTCTGAGCTGGACATAGGGGCCCACGTGCCCCATGACGATCCCGACCCGTCCGCTGCGGGTGTCCACGACGTGACTGCCGACGGGATGGTTCACCGGCGGTCCCCCGGTACCCCCGTCGCCACCACGGCCACCACGCGCCGCGTCCTCTCCAGCGTCCCGTCCCGCGTCCTCTTCCTGTTCCCGGCCGACCGCCATTCCCGCAAGGTCTCCTCCGCCTTTTCGACTCCGCCCATGGCGCTCCCCTTTCTCCGCGACTTTCACTCTTCGCACATCAACGGTGACGCTGCGCCTCTAGACTCGGCAGCAGTCTGCGCCCTGCCCGCGCGCGGAACGCTCAAGCGGCAGGCCGTGGCGCCCGGCGGCGCCCCGCGCCGTGCGACCGCCCGCCCCGACCCCGTCGGCGGCTCGGCCCCCGGCAGCTGGTCCATTCGTGTGCGGTGTTCGTGTGCGGTGTCTTGACCGCCCCCACAGCCCCTCCTATGGTCGCGCTACCGACCCCCGGACGTAGGACGTAGGACGTCGTATCTCCCGCCCCTCCCCCCTCCCCACCGACTTGCTGGAGGACCCGTGCGCGACGACGTGACCCCCGACGTACCGGCACCCCGGCGCCGGGCCTTCCTCACCGGCGCCGGCGCGCTCGGCGCGGCCGCCGCCCTGCCGCCCGTGCTGGCCGGCTGCTCCACCGGCCCGGAGTCCACCAACGACACCGGCGACGGCGGCACCGGCAAGGACCGGACGCTGACCGCGGTGATCGGGTACGGCAACGACGGCAGCTGGGATCCGACCCAGACCGCCTCGGCGTTCGCGATGGCCGCCAACAACCACGTCTACGAGGGGCTGCTGGACACCGATCCGATCACCCGGGTGCCGTACCCGGCGCTCGGCACCGAGGTGCCGGCGGACCCGGGCGCCACCACCTGGCGGTTCAGCCTCCGCCCGGGCGCGACCTTCCACGACGGCGAGCCCGTCACCGCCGACGACGTCGTGTTCGTCTTCGACCGGATCCTGGACCCGAAGACGCAGACCCTCGCCAAGGGCTTCTTCGCCCCCTGGCTGGAGCGGGTCCGCAAGGTCGACGCGCGGACCGTCGAGCTGGTGCTGAAGTTCCCGTTCCCGGACGGGCTCGCCCGGCTCACCCTCGCCAAGATCATGCCGAAGCACGTGTTCTCCCGGCCCGGCGCCTGGGACGACGCGGTCAAGGGACTGGCGGTGGGTTCGGGGCCGTACCGGCAGACCGCGCACCACCCGAAGTCCAACACCACCTTCGAGGCGTTCGCCGCGTACAACGGCCCGCGTAAGCCGGCCTTCCGCAAGATGAACTGGCTCACGATCGTGGACGCCGCCCCCCGCGTGGCGAAGATCTCCGGTACCGGGGCCGGCGCGCAGATCGCGGACAACATCCCCTACGCCAACATCCCCCGTCTGGAGCGGGGCGGGCTGAAGGTCGCGGGCGGCGCCGGGATGAACAACCTCTTCCTGATGTTCAACACCCGGCACAAGCCCTTCGACGACGTCCGGGTGCGGCAGGCGCTGCACTACGCCATCGACACCGAGAAGATGGTGCGGGTCGCGCTGAAGGGACACGGGAAGCCGGCGTCCTCGTTCCTCGACGAGGGCAATCCCGGCTACCGGCGGGCCGCGACCGTCTACGGCCACGACCCGGAGAAGGCGAAGGCGCTGCTGAAGGCCGCCGGGGTGCGCGACCTGCGGATCGAGATCGTCTCGGTGAACGTCAGCTGGATCGTCGACTGCCTGCCGACCATCAAGTCCTCCTGGGACGCGATCGGCGTGCGGACGACCCTGGCACCGCAGGAGACGACGGCCGTCTTCACCAAGATGGACCAGAACCGGGACTACCAGGTGGTGGCGGCGGCCTCCAACCCCAACCAGTTCGGGCTCGACGCCGACCTGATCATGCACTACAACCACGGCCCCGAGAACCTGTGGATGCGGTACACCCGGTGGGCCGGCCACCCGGTCGCCAGGCGGCTCTTCAGGGACATGGACCGGGCGACCCGGGAGCCGGATCCCGCGAGGAAGAAGGCGATGATCCAGGACTACATCGACGTCGTCGCCGAGCAGGCCGTGCTCTACCCGGTCGTCCACAACGAGCTGGTGACCGCCTGGGACGCGCGCGAGCTCACCGGGATAAGGGCGCAGCCGTACCCGGGCATCAACCTCCTCCAGGCCGCGTGGGTCTGACGGCATGACGGCCGTCGCCCGGATCCTGCTCCGCCGTGTCGCCCTGCTCGTGCCGCTGCTCCTCGGCATCGTGCTGTTCGTGTTCCTGGTGATGCGGTTCTCGGACGCGGACCCCGCGTCCGCGTTCTTCCAGGGCGCCAACCCGACCCCGCGTCAGCTGCACGACTTCCGCGAGCGCAACGGGCTGCTGGACCCGCTGCCGGTGCGGTACGTCCACTTCGTCGGCGACCTGCTCCACGGTGACCTCGGCACCAGCGCCCTGACCCGGGCCCCGGTGGTCGAGCAGGTCACCACCGCGCTGCCGCTCACCCTCCAGCTGACCTGCCTGGGCCTCGCCCTCGCCGTCGTGCTGGCGCTGGCCGGCGGGGTGACGGCGGCCGTGTACCGGGACCGGCTGCCGGACCAGCTGATCCGGGTCGTCTCGCTCGTCGGGGTGGCCGCGCCCGGGTTCTGGCTGGCGCTGCTGATGATCCAGTACCTGGCCGTGGACCGGGGCTGGTTCCCGACCGGCGGCTACGTCAACCCGGCCGACTCCGTCACCGGCTGGCTGAGGACCATGGCACTGCCCGCCGTCGCCCTGTCCCTGCCGGTCGCCGCCCAGCTGACCCGGATCGTCCGGACGTCGGTGGTGGAGGAGCTGGACAAGGACTACGTCCGTACGGCCGTCGGGAGCGGGCTGCCGCCCCGGGTCGTGGTCGGGCGGAACGTGCTGCGCAACGCCCTGGTCAATCCGCTCACCGTGCTGGGCCTGCGGGTCGGCTACCTGCTCGGCGGCGCGGTCGTCATCGAGACGATCTTCTCCCTGCCCGGCATGGGCAAGCTGATGATCGACGCCGTGCAGAACGGCGACCCGGCGGTGGTGCAGGGTGTCGTGCTCACCACCGCCACCGGGTTCGTCGTCGTCAACCTCGTCATCGACATCCTGTATCTGCTGGTCAACCCACGACTGAGGGCGGGCTGATGGTCACGCGCGCGAGCCTTGTCGAGCGGCTGTCCCGGCCCGGCGTCCGGCTGCGCGGCCCGCGCCGGCTGCCGCCGCTGTCGAAGGCCGCCCTCTGCTTCCTGGCCCTCGTCGTCCTGGTCGCCGTCCTCGCACCGGTCCTGGCCCCGCACGATCCGCTCGACCAGCAGGACCCGGCCGGCGGGACCGGAGCGCCGTCCGCCGCGCACTGGATGGGGCAGGACAGCCTGGGCCGGGACATCCTGAGCCGGCTGATGTACGGCGCCCGGTGGTCGCTGGCCATCGGGCTGGGCGCGACCGCGCTCGCGCTCGTCGCCGGCGCCGTGCTCGGGGCGCTCGCCGCCACCTCCCGCAAGGCGGTGGACGAGACGCTGATGCGCTGTCTCGACGTGGTGATGGCGTTCCCGGGCATCGCGCTGGCGGCCGTGCTGGTCGCCGTGTTCGGCGGCGGGATCGGCGTGCTGATCTGCGCGATCGCCTTCCTGTTCACGCCGCCGGTGGCGCGGGTCGTACGGGCCAACGTGCTCGACCAGTACGGCGAGGACTACGTGACCGCGGAGCGGGTGATCGGCGCCCGCACCCCGCACATCGTGCTGCGGCACGTGGCCGTCAACTGCGCCGCCCCGGTGCTGGTGTTCTGCACGGTCCAGGTCGCCGAGGCCATCGTGTTCGAGGCGTCGCTGTCCTTCATCGGCGCGGGTGTCCGGCCCCCGGACCCCTCCTGGGGCAGTGTCATCGCCGACGGCAAGAACATGGTGCTGACCGGCGGCTGGTGGGCGACCGTCTTCCCGGGCCTGCTGATCCTGTTCACCGTGCTGTCGCTGAACATCCTCTCCGAGGGCGTGTCGGACGCGTGGGCCGCGCCCGCCCCGAGGGAGGTGCGGGCACCGGAGGACCGGCTGGAGACACCCGGGCCCGGCACCGGCGAGGTGCTGCCGCTGCCCGGGCTCGCCGAGGCCGCCCGGCGGCTGCGCTCCCGGGCCCGGCCGCTGCCCGACCGCGGCGGGCAGCCGGTCCTCGCCGTGGAGAACCTCGCCATCGGCTTCCCGGACCGGCACCGGGGTGTGGACATCGTGGCCGGCGTCGGCTTCGAGGTGTACCCCGGCGAGGTGCTCGGGCTGGTGGGCGAGTCGGGCTGCGGCAAGTCGCTGACCGCGCTCACGGTCATGGGACTGGCGCCGAAGGGGGCCCGGATCGGCGGGCAGGTGCGGTTCCGGCAGCGGGATCTGCTCGCCGAGCCGATGCGGGTGCGGCGGCGGCTGCTGGGCCACGAGATGGCCATGGTCTACCAGGACGCCCTGTCCTCCCTGAACCCGGCCATGACCGTCCGCGCCCAGCTGAAGCAGCTCGTCCGGCGCGGCGGCCGGCGCAGCCCCCGGGAGCTGCTGACGCTGGTCGGTCTCGACCCGGAGCGCACCCTGCGCAGCTATCCGCACGAGCTGTCCGGCGGCCAGCGCCAGCGCGTGCTCATCGCCATGGCCCTCTCCCGCGACCCGAAGCTGATCGTCGCCGACGAGCCGACCACCGCCCTGGACGTCACCGTGCAGGCCCAGGTCGTGGAGCTGCTGCTCCGGCTGCGCGCGGAGCTGGGCTTCGCGCTGGTCCTGGTCTCGCACGACCTGGCGCTGGTCGCCGACGTCACCGACCGGGTGGTGGTGATGTACGGCGGGCAGATCGTGGAGAGCGGGGTGACCGCCGGCCTGGTGGCGGCGCCGGCCCACCACTACACGCGCGGCCTGCTCGGCAGCGTGCTGTCGCTGGAGTCGGCCGAGGAGCGGATGACACAGATCAAGGGGGTCGTCCCGGCCCCGGCCGACTTCCCGGCGGGCTGCCGGTTCGCCGACCGCTGCCCGCTCGCCACCGAGGTGTGCCACACGACCGCCCCGGTCCTCACGGGCACCCCGTCCCACACGGCCGCCTGCCACCACCCGGCGGTGGCGCTGGCATCGGCGGAGAGCGAGGAGGCGTTGCAGTGACCGCTGTGGTGGAGGTGCGGGACGCGCACGTCGTGCACAAGGCGCGCAGCGGCGGCCTGTTCCGGCGGGACCGGGTGTACGCCCTGACCGGCGCCGCTCTCGCCGTGGCGCCCGGGGAGACGGTCGGCGTGGTGGGCGAGTCGGGGTGCGGGAAGTCGACGCTGGCGAAGGTGCTGGTGGGCGTCGAGCGGCCGGTCTCGGGGACGGTGTGGTTCCAGGGCCGGGACCTGTGGGCGATGCCGCCCGCCGAACGCCGGGCCGCGGTCGGCGCGGGCACCGGCATGATCTTCCAGGACCCGTCGACGGCCCTGAACCGCCGGCTGACGGTCCGCCGTATCCTGCGCGACCCGCTGGACGTGCACCAGCGCGGCGGCCGGGCCGAACGGGAGGAGCGGGTGGGGGAGCTGATGGCCCTGGTGGGGCTCCCGCGGGCGCTGGCCGACGCCCTGCCCGGGCAGTTGTCGGGCGGGCAGCGGCAGCGCGTCGCCATCGCCCGCGCGCTGGCCCTGGAGCCGGCCCTGGTCGTCGCCGACGAGCCCACCAGCGCCCTGGACGTGTCGGTCCGGGCGCAGATCCTCAACCTGCTGCTGGACCTGAGGGAACGGCTCGGACTCGCGCTGGTGTTCGTCTCGCACGACATCCAGACGGTACGGCGGATGAGCGACCGGGTGATCACCATGTACCTGGGCCGGATCGTGGAGGAGACCCCGGCCGGCCGGGTCACCGACAGCGCCCGGCACCCGTACACCCGCGCCCTGTTCTCGGCGACCCCCGGTCTGCTGGACCCCGTCGACCCGATCCCGCTGTCCGGTCCGGTGCCCTCGGCGACCCGCCCGCCGAGCGGCTGCCCGTTCCGCACCCGGTGCTGGAAGGCCGACGAGGTGTGCGCCCAGGTGATGCCGGACTTCTCGGCCGCGTCGCGGCCCGGACACCGCTACCGGTGTCACCATCCTGTGGAGGAGGACCAGCCGACGCGAGACCTAGCGAGCCAGGAGCCCTGACATGTCCCTCCCCGCCCCGTTGACCGGTGTCGTCCCTCCCGTCTGCACCCCCCTGACGCCGGAGCGCGAGGTGGACGTGCGCTCGCTGCTGCGCCTGGTCGACTTCCTGGTGGAGGCCGGGGTGCACGGGCTGTTCCTGCTCGGCTCGACCTCGGAGGCGGCCTTCCTGACGGACCGGCAGCGCCGGCAGGTGGTGGAGGCCGTCACCGCGCACGTGGGCGGTCAGCTGCCCGTCCTCGCGGGCGCGATCGACATGACCACCCCGCGGGTCCTGGACCAGGTCGCGGCGGTCACCGCGGCCGGTGCCGGGGCCGTCGTGGTCACCGCTCCCTTCTACGCCCGCACCCACCCCTCGGAGATCGTCCACCACTACCGCCGGGTGGCCGCCGCCAGCCCGGTCCCGGTGATCGCCTACGACATCCCCGTCGCCGTGCACACCAAGCTCCCGGCCGACCTGGTGCTGGGGCTCGCCGGGGACGGTGTGCTGGCCGGGATCAAGGACTCCAGCGGGGACCTGGCGGCCTTCCGGGACATCGTCACCGGCGCCCGCGGCCACCCCGGTTTCAGCGTGCTGACCGGCTCCGAGCTGATCACCGACGCGGCGCTGGCGCTGGGCGCCGACGGGGCGGTGCCGGGCCTGGCCAACGTCGACCCGCACGGCTACGTCCGCCTCTACCGGCAGTGCCGGGCCGGCGACCGGGACGGCGCGCGGGCCGAACAGGAGCGGCTGTGCGCGCTGTTCGGGCTGACCGGTGCCGGGGACCCGGCACGGATGGGCGGCAGTTCGTCGGCGCTGGGCGCGTTCAAGGCGGCGCTGCATCTGCGCGGTGTGATCGACTGCCCGGTGACCGCCGAGCCGCAGGTCCCGCTGTCCGGCGAGGAGGTCGAGCGGGTCGGCAAGTTCCTCGCGGCGGCCGGCCTCGGCCTGTGACGCTCAGGGCAGGCGCAGCCGGCGGAACTCCAGGGACTCGTAGGGGCCGCGGGTACCGGTCTCGTAGAGCACGCCGACCGTGTCGTGGGCGAGCTGGACCAGGTCGGAGTAGGCGGCCGGGCGGTCCGAGAGGGTGCGCAGCCGGGTGAAGGTGCGGCCGGCGTCACTGCCGGCCCACAGGGCCAGGGCGCGGCGGTCGGCCGGCACGGAGGGGGCGGAGAACAGCAACGGGGCGCCGGGGCCGCGGAGCTGGAGGACGCTGCCCTGGACCACCGGGACGTCGTTCAGGGCCGGCTGCACGGTGTAGGGGCGGTCGAGGGTCAGGCCGCCGTCGCCGGAGTAGGTGTCGAGGCGGTTGCCGGGCGCGCTGCCGTTCTGGTCGCGGGCGCTGAGGTAGACCCGCCCGTCGGGGAGCTGGGCGGCGCTCGTCTCGTTGGTGTTGGCCGTGCCGTCGTAGGTGGCGTCCACGAATCCCAGGTGCCAGGTGCGGCCGAAGTCGTCGCTGTACAGGGCGTGGCCGCCGTAGTACCGGGGCTCCCGGCCGGTGTCGCGGGAGCCGGGGGGCGGGGCCGCGGAGTGGTTGGCGGGGACGAGCAGGCGGCCGGTGTGCGGGCCCCGGGTGAGGGCGACGGCGTGACCGGGGCCGGTGGCGTACCAGCGCCAGCCGGGCCGGGTGACCCGGGCGGTGATGTCCCGCGGGGGTGTGAAGCGCCGGCCGTCGTCCCAGCTGCGCTGCACGAACACCCGGCGGCCCCGCTCCGGGGTGACCTCGCCGCGCATGATCTGCGCTTCCGTCGCGGTCCCGTGGTTGGCGCAGGTCACCAGGACGACGGCGCCGGTGCGCGGGTCGACGACGGGCGCGGGGTTGCCCCGGGTGTTCCCCTGTCCGGCGGCCACCACGGTCAGCGGACCCCAGGTGCAGCCGCCGTCGGTGGAGCGGCGCAGGACGACGTCGATGTCACCGGTGTCGCCGGGGCCGTCGCGCCGGCCCTCGGCGAAGGCGAGGACCGTGCCGTGCCGGGTCTTCACCACGGCCGGGACGCGGTAGGTGGCGTATCCGCCGTGCCCCGACCAGTACGGCACGGAGGAGGCGCAGCCGCCGGGTGCGGCGTGCGCGGGCGTCCGGGCGGTGAGCGAGGTCAGGAGCACCAGGCTGGTGAGCAGGGAGCGGCTGCGCGGGATCACCCGCTGATGTTCCCCGGGATCACCAGCCCCGATTCGTAGCCGATGATCACCAGCTGGGCCCGGTCCCGGGCGCCGACCTTGCCCATGATCCGGCTGACGTGGGTCTTGGCGGTGAGCGGGCTGAGCCCCAACGCCTCGGCGATCTCGGTGTTGTTGAGGCCCCGGGCGACCAGGGTCAGCACCTGCCGCTCCCGGTCCGACAGGCACTCCGGGCCGCCCGTCGCCGGGGTCTGGGGGCTGCGCAGAAACCGCTCGATCAGCCGTGCGGTGGGACCCGGGGAGAGCAGCGCGTCACCGGCGGCGACCGTGCGGATCGCGTCGAGGAGGTCGGCCGGCCGGGTGTCCTTCACCAGGAAGCCGGAGGCGCCGGCGCGCAGCGCGTCGACGATGTTCTCGTCGGTGTCGTACGTGGTGAGGACCAGCACCCGTACCCCGGCGAGGTCCTCGTCGGCGGCGATGATCCGGGTGGCCTCGATGCCGTCGAGGCCGGGCATGCGGATGTCCATCAGCACGAGGTCGGCGCGTGCGGTGCGGGCGAGGTCGACCGCCTCCCGGCCGGTGCCCGCCTGGCCCACGACCGCCATGTCCGGTGCGGACTCCACCAGCATCGCGAAGGCGGCCCGGACCAGGGTCTGGTCGTCGGCGAGCAGCACTCTGATCATCGTTCTTCCCCCAGTGGCAGCAGGGCCCGCACCTCGAAGCCCGGGCCGTCCGTGCGCGGTCCGGCCTCGACCGTCCCGCCGACGCTGCGGGCCCGCTCCCGCATGCCGAGGAGCCCGAAGCCGGACGCGCCCGCGGGGCGGTCGGCGCCGCCCGTTCCGTCGTCGGTGACCCGCACCCGCAGGGCGCCCTCCGCCCGGGACAGGCTCACCCGGACGGTGAGGTCGTCCCGGCCGCCGTGGCGCACGGCGTTGGTGAGCGCCTCCTGCACGATCCGGTAGGCGGCGGCCCCCACGGCGGGCGGGACGTCGCCGGCCCGTACCGACAGGTCGACCGCGACGCCCGCCGTCTTCGCCAGGTCGGTGAGGCCGTGCAGGCCGGGCAGCGGGCCGCGGGCGTCCGGGGCGCCCGGGTCGCGCAGCACCCCCAGGGTCGTACGCAGTTCGCCGCGGGCCGTGCGGCAGGTCTCGGCGATGTCGTCCAGGGCCCGGGCGACGGCCGTGCGGTCGAGGCGGTCGGGGTCGGCGGCCAGGACGTGCGCGGCGACCGAGGTCCGCACGCCGATGAGGGTGATGCTGTGGGCGAGCAGGTCGTGCAGGTCCCGGGCGATGCGCAGGCGTTCCTCGGCGACCCGGCGGCGGGCCTCCTCCTCCCGGGTCCGTTCGGCGCGTTCGGCGCGCTCCAGGGCGGCGGCGGCGTTCTCCCGGTGGGCGCGGATGTAGCCGCCGAGGACGAGCATGGAGACGATCCAGCCGGTGATCTGGAAGGTCACCGCCAGTCCGGCCGTGCCGTGGTCGATCTTCAGGACGGCCATGAGCGCGACGACGGCGCCGCCGACGAGGGCGGTGTTCCGCGGGGTCGCGCTCACCGCGAACGTGTAGAGGACCACCATGGACGCGGCGGTCGGCGCGGAGTGGTTGTAGTCGAGCCTGTGGTAGAGCGCGATCAGCGGGATCATGACCACGAGGACGGTCAGCGGGGCCCGCCGGCGCCAGGCGAGCGGCGCGTGCAGGGCGAGGAGCAGGAGCCAGCCGAGCGGGTCGGGGTGCCGGCCGCTGCCGAAGGTGACGGCGATGCCGGCGGCGAGGACCGCGAGTCCGGCGGCGAGGCAGAGGTCCTGCCGCCGGGGATCGAGGGAGGCGAGGGCCCGTGGGGGCCGGGGAGCGGTGATGGTTGCCTGCACGGGGTTCATCTTCCGGTAGGCGGGCGCCCCTGCCGAGGGCGGGACGCCCGCGGTTCAGGCGACGGGCTGCGGGACGCGCTCGGGTGCGGCGGACGGCGTCCGCGACAGCGGCCCCGGCCACCACACGCGCCGTCCGAGTGCCACGCTCGCGCTGGTCACCAGGTAGGTGCGGACCAGGAAGGTGTCGAGCAGCACACCGACGGCGATGACGAAGCCGAGTTCGACCAGCGGTACCAGTCCCATGTTGGTGAGCACGGCGAAGGTGGCCGCGAGGACCAGCCCTGCGGAGGCGATGACCCCGCCGGTGGTGCGCAGCGCGGTCAGCGCGGCCCGCGCCGGTTCCGCCCCGGCGAGGGACTCCTCCCGCATCCGGTGCATCAGGAAGATGCCGTAGTCGACGCCGAGTGCGACCAGGAAGACGAAGGAGAGCAGGCCGAGGCCGGGGTCGGTGCCGTGGAAGCCGAACAGCGGCTCGAAGACCAGCCCGCCGAGGCCGAGGGCGGCGCCCCACACGGCGACCACGGCGGCGACCAGCAGCAGCGGGGCGACCAGGGAACGCAGCAGGGCGATCAGGATGAGCAGCACCGAGACCAGGACCAGGGGGACGACGACCAGCCGGTCGCGGGCGTCGGTGTCGCGCAGGTCGAGCTGCTGGGCGCTGGGCCCGCCGACGTGGGAGCCGGGCAGCCGGTCCCGCAGTGCCTCGATGACGGCGGTCTCGGCGGCGGACTCAGGTGGCGCCGAGGTGGTCACCGCGATCTCGGTCCAGCCGCCGCCCGTACGGCCCCGACGGGCGTCCGCCACTCCGTCGGTGTCCTGGACGGCGGCCAGGGTGTCGCCGGCCCGGCCGGCCGGGGTGAGGACCTCGATCGGCTGCGCGGACCGTTCGGGGTAGGCCCGCGCGACGGTCTCCATGGCGGTCACGGACTCGGGCCGGTCGACGAAGGTGTCCAGTTGCCTGAGCGGGCCGGGCAGGCCGAGCGTGCCCAGGGCGAGCGCGCCGAGGAGGGCGGCGCCGCCGGCGAGGACGGTCAGCGGGCGGCGCCCGGCGGAGGAGCCCAGCGCGGCGAACAGGGAGCGGCGGGCCGCCGGCGTGCTGCCGTGGGCGGGCACGAGCGGCCAGAAGACCCGGCGGCCGAGCAGGACGAGGACGGCCGGGAGCAGGGTGAGCATGGCGGCCAGGGCGCACAGCACGCCGACGGTGCCGAGCGGGCCCATGCCGCGGCTGGAGTTGAGGTCGGCGGCGAGCAGGCACAGCAGTCCGGCGGCGACCGTGCCGGAGGAGGCGAGGACGGCGGGCCCGCAGCCGCGCAGCGCCGCCCGCATGGCGTCGTACGGCTGCTCGTGCTGCCGGAGTTCCTCGCGGTAGCGGGCGACGAGGAGCAGGGCGTAGTCGGTTCCGGCGCCGAAGACGAGGATGGTCATGATGCCGGCGCTCTGGCCGGTGACGCTGGTGCCGACGGCCTGGTGGAGGCCGTAGGCGGCGGCGCGGGCCAGGAGGTCGGACAGGCCGGCGACGAGGAGCGGGACCAGCCACAGCACCGGGCTGCGGTAGATGAGGACGAGCAGGACGGCGACGACGCCGACGGTGGTGTAGAGCAGCGGGCCGCCGAGGGAGGAGTAGATGCCGGAGGCGTCGGTGGCGAGGGCGGCCGGGCCGCCGACCTCGACCGTCAGCCCGCCCTCGCCGTGGGCGGCGCGGCGGACGTCGGCGACGAAGGCGTCCCGCCGCTTCTCGTCCGTGCCCGGTTCGTTGCTGGTGACCGGGTAGAGGAGGGTGGTGCCGTCGGCGGACGGGACGCCGTGGGGCGGGGTGGTCGGGGGGTGCTGCCGGGCGATCTGCGCGGTCTGCCGGGCGGCGGTGGCCCGGTCGGCCGCGGTGAGGCCGCCGGCGCGGTGGTAGACGAGGAGGAGCCGGGTGGTCTCGCCGCCCGGCAGCCGCTCCGCCAGCTCGGCGACCTGGGTGGAGTCGGCGGACGCCGGCAGGTAGTCGGTGGCGCGGTCGTGCTGGACGTCGGCGAGCCGGGTGGCGAACGGCGCCGCCACCGCCAGCAGGACCACCCACAGTCCCACCACCAGCCACGGCAGCCTCCGCCGCCCGCGCTTCCCGCGTGTGGTCGTGACCCCCATGGGTGCGAACCCCCTTCTCCGGAACGGATGTCTGGACACGGCTTCCAGACTTCCGCCGGACGGGGATGCGTTCGTCGGGCGCGGGAGCGAGTTCGGCGGTACTGCCGGGGGTGACGTCGCCCGGCCGTTACTCCGGCGGGAGTAGCGCGGGGGCGCCGGCCGGGGTCAGGAGGGGGTGCGGGCCGCGGCGAGCAGGCGGGTGACGTCGTCGGCGCGGATGGTGAGGGCCGCGCCGACGGTGGCGAGGGCGTCGCGTTCGGCGGGCGTGTAGGGGCCGTCGGCGAGGGCGATGCGGGCGGCCTGGAGGAGCAGGGACTCGCGGCCGGCCGGGGCGAGGTGCGGGGCGAGCGGGTCCAGGGCCTCGTGCAGTTCGATGGTCAGGCTCGCGCCGCCCGGCTGCTCGAAGAACCGGCCGGTGTCGGCGGCGAGGGCCTCGACCAGGGCGGCCAGCTGGTCCTCGGTGCAGTCCGCGAAGCCGGCCGCGCGGACCGTGGCGGCGGCCGCCTCCAGGGCCGTACGGGAACAGGTGCCGCCCGCGGCGAGCACGGCGAGGGCGACGGTGTGCACGGCGTCGCGGAGCATCGCGGAGAAGCGGCGGGTGGTGGGGTGGTCGAGGGTCTCGGTGCCGAAGTGGTGCCGGCAGGACGCGCATTCCACGACGGGCCCGGCCGCACCGCGCGGCAGCACGGGCACACCGAGCAGGGTGAGCCGGCGACGGCCGGTGAGCCGCTGGTAGTTGCGGTCGCCACCGCAGCCGGGGCAGAAGAACTCGCCGTCCCCGATGGGTGTCCAGGCGGTGCGGGTGCCCAGGATGCGCGCAGCCCTGGTGACACGGCCGTCTCGTCCCCGTACTGGCAGCACGTCGCACCTCCTCGTTCGCGCGGCAGCATCGCCGCGCTGGCGTGATGTTAGCCACATCCCGGAGCCTGAGTCAGTACCCCGGGAGAGACCTTTCCGTGACCTGAGGGGCACGATGGCCGATAAGTGACGGCGCCCCGACCGCCGGACACGGTGGTCGGGGCGCCGTAAGACCTGCTCGGGCGGGGTCAGCGGGCGGCGCGGTTGACGGCGGAGACGACCGCCTTCAGCGACGCACGCGTCGTGTTCGCGTCGATACCGATCCCCCACAGGACCTTGCCGTCGATCGCGCATTCGATGTAGGAGGCGGCCTGCGCGGAGGCGCCCTCGCTCATCGTGTGCTCCTGGTAGTCCAGCAGGCGTACGTCGACGCCGACGGACTGGAGCGCGTCGAAGAAGGCCGAGATCGGACCGTTGCCGGAGCCGGTCAGCACCGTGTCCTCGCCGTCGACGGTGGCCTCCACGGTGAGGGTGTCGACGCCGTCGGTGTCGGTGGTCGACTGGCCGGTCTTCACCTGGATGCGGCCCCACGGGTTCTCGGGGTTCGGCAGGTACTCGTCCTGGAAGACCGCCCAGATCTCCTTCGGCGTGATCTCGCCGCCCTCTGCGTCGGTCTTCGCCTGGATGATCTTCGAGAACTCGATCTGCATCCGGCGGGGCAGGTCCAGCTTGTGGTCGTTCTTCAGGACGTAGGAGATACCGCCCTTGCCGGACTGGGAGTTGACCCGGATGACGGCCTCGTAGGAGCGGCCGACGTCCTTGGGGTCGATCGGCAGGTACGGCACCGCCCACTCGATGTCGTCCACCGTGACGCCCCTGGCCTTCGCGTCGGCCTCCATGGCGTCGAAGCCCTTCTTGATGGCGTCCTGGTGGGAGCCGGAGAAGGACGTGTAGACCAGGTCGCCCACGTAGGGGTGGCGCGGGTGGACCTCCATCTGGTTGCAGTACTCCCACGTGCGACGGATCTCGTCGATGTCGGAGAAGTCGATCTGCGGGTCGACGCCCTGGGAGAAGAGGTTCATGCCCAGGGTGACCAGGTCGACGTTGCCGGTGCGCTCGCCCTGCCCGAACAGGCAGCCCTCGATGCGGTCGGCGCCGGCCATCAGGGCCAGCTCGGCCGCGGCCACGGCCGTGCCGCGGTCGTTGTGCGGGTGGACGGACAGGCAGACGTACTCGCGGCGGGAGAGGTTGCGGTGCATCCACTCGAAGCGGTCCGCGTGCGTGGACGGGGTCGAACGCTCCACGGTGGCGGGCAGGTTGAGGATGATCTCGCGGCCCGGGCCGGGCTGCCAGACGTCCATGACCGCCTCGCAGACCTCCAGGGCGAAGTCCAGCTCGGTGTCGGTGAAGATCTCCGGGGAGTACTGGTAGCCGAACTCGGTCTCCGGTCCCAGCAGCTTCTCGGCGTACTCCATCACCAGGCGGGTGCCGTCGACGGCGATCTGCTTGATGTCGTCCTTGGAGCCGCGGAACACCACCCGGCGGAAGACGGGGGCCGTCGCGTTGTACAGGTGGACGGTGGCGCGCCTGGCGCCCTTCAGGGACTCCACGGTCCGCTCGATCAGGTCCTCGCGGGCCTGGGTGAGGACGGAGATCGTCACGTCCTCGGGGATCGCGCCCTCCTCCTCGATGATCGAGCGGACGAAGTCGAAGTCGGTCTGGCCGGAGGCGGGGAAGCCGACCTCGATCTCCTTGTAGCCCATCTTGACCAGCTGGTCGAACATCCGGCGCTTGCGCTCGGGCGACATCGGGTCGATCAGGGCCTGGTTGCCGTCACGCAGGTCGGTGGAGAGCCAGCGGGGGGCGGCGGTGACCCGCTTGTCCGGCCAGGTGCGGTCCGGGATGTCGACCTGCTCGTAGCGGCCGTACTTGTGGATCGGCATGGGGCTGGGCTGCTGGCGGTTGGCCATGATGCGCAAGGCTCCTCAGGGTGTCCGGAAGGACGGCCGACACGCAACGCCAAGCTCCGCGGGGAGGGGGTCGGCCTCGACTACAGGCCCTCGCCGCGGCAGCTAAGAAGGAGCAGCCAGTAACGCATGATGCTCCGCAGCCTAGCCGAGCGGTTCCGGGTGCGTGGGCCTGTCCCAGTATGCGGGACCGCCCGGCAAAAATGGACAAAAGGTGTGCTGCACCACATCGCCGTACCACAGCGTCACGCAGCGTGGCGTTCCCTGTCCCGGTATTTCACCAATCATGGTGGCAGGTAGTGACACTGGCGTCACGGAGTGCGAAGGTGCCGGGCATGACGACCAACGGGGGCTTCCAGCCCGTCTTCTGCACGATCGTGCCGCCGCACGTCCTCGACAAGCTCGCCCGCGCCGAGGACCCCGCGCTCTCCGGCCCGGCCCGCCGGTCCCTGGAGCACGACGCCTTCCAGCGCACCAAGCGCCGCCTGACCACGGTGATCGGTGCCCCCGCCGTCGCCCCGCCCGCCGGTGCCGACGCCGACCAGCCGCACCGCACCATCTACGACGCCCGGCACACGCAGGACCTGCCGGGCACCAAGGTGCGCGAGGAGGGCTCCGAGCCCGGCTCGGACGCCACGGTCAACCGCGCCTACGCGGGCCTCGGCGCCACCTTCGAGCTGTACCTGAAGGCGTACGGCCGGCACTCCATCGACGACAACGGGATGCCGCTGGACGCCACCGTGCACTTCGGCGAGGGCTACGACAACGCCTTCTGGAACGGCGAGCAGATGGTCTTCGGCGACGGCGACAACGAGATCTTCCTCGACTTCACCATCCCGGTCGACGTCATCGGCCACGAGCTGACCCACGGCGTCACCCAGTACACGGCCAACCTGGACTACCACGGCCAGTCCGGCGCGCTGAACGAGTCCCTCTCGGACGTCTTCGGCTCGCTGATCAAGCAGTACACGCTCGGCCAGACCGCCTCCGAGGCCGACTGGCTGATCGGCGCCGGGCTCCTCGCCCCGCGCGTCACCGGCACCGCGCTGCGCTCGATGAAGGCCCCCGGCACGGCGTACGACGACGATGTCCTCGGCAAGGACCCGCAGCCGGCGACGATGGACGACTACGTCCGCACCGGCCGCGACAACGGCGGCGTGCACATCAACTCGGGCATCCCCAACCACGCGTTCTACCTGGCCGCCACCGCCCTCGGCGGCTACGCCTGGGAGAAGGCCGGGCAGATCTGGTACGACGTGCTCACCGGCGGCGAGCTGAAGGAGGACGCCCTCTTCACCGACTTCGCCACGCTGACGGTGAAGGCGACCCGCGAGCGCCACGGCGCCGGGGACGAACTGGAGGCCGTGCAGAAGGCCTGGGAGCAGGTCGGGGTGCGCACGCTGTGAATCCGTACTAGACACGGACCCATGCGTATTCGAGTGCGGCGCACAGGCGGTTTCGCGGGCATCGAGCGCCGGGCCGAGGTGGACACCTCGGGCCGGCCCGACGCCGAGGAGTGGCAGGCCCTGGCCGAACGGGTCCTCGCGTCCGGTCCGGGCACGCCGCCGGCCGGGGTCCCGGACGGCTTCGGCTACGAGATCACGGTGGACGGGCGCACGGTGTACGCGGCCGACCCCCGACTGACCGAGGACCAGCGGCAGTTGGTGTCGCGGGTGCTGAAGGAGGGCGCCTGACGGCCGGGGCCGTGCCGGGGCGTTGACTTCCGTCACCGGGGGTACGGATGATCCGGCCATGGCGACTGACGCAGGCACCGCGATGCCCCGGTTCCCGGCCGGATTCCTGTGGGGCGTGTCGACCTCGGCGCACCAGATCGAGGGAGCGGCCGGGGAACGGGAGCCGTCCGTGTGGGACGTGTTCACGACCGAGCCGGGCCGGGTGAAGGACGGCTCCACGGCGGCGGTCGCCTGCGACCACTACCACCGCTACCGCGAGGACGTGGCCCTCCTCGCCGGCCTCGGCGTGGGCGCCTACCGGTTCTCCGTCTCCTGGCCCCGGGTGAACTCCCCCGGCGGCCTGGACTTCTACGACCGCCTCGTGGACGAGCTCTGCGCGGCGGGCGTGCGGCCGGTGCCCACCCTGTTCCACTGGGACCTGCCCGCCTCGCTGGACTGGCTGGAGCGGGACACGGCGGCCCGGTTCGCCGACCACGTGTCGGTCGTGGCCGAGCGGCTCGGCGACCGGGTCGGCACCTGGATCACCCTCAACGAACCCGCCGAGCACACCCTGCTGGGGCACGCCATCGGCGCCCACGCCCCCGGCAGGCGGCTGCTGTTCGACGCCCTCCCGGCCGCCCACCACCAGCTCCTCGCCCACGGCCTCGCGGTCCGGGCGCTGCGCGCGGCCGGCACCGCGCAGGTCGGCATCGCCAACTCCCACGGCCCCACCTGGGCCGCCTCCGACGACCCGGCGGACGTGGCGGCGGCCGGCTTCCACGACCTCCTGCTCAACCGGCTGTTCGCCGAACCCGTCATCCTGGGCGAGTACCCCGAAGGCATGGGCGACCTGATGCCCGGCGACGTCGGGTCCGACCTTCAGGTGATCGCCGAACCGGTGGACTGGTACGGCGTCAACTACTACGCGCCGACCCGGGTGGGCGCGCCCGGCGGCGGCGACACCGAGTACGGGGGGCTGCCGCTCCCCGCCGAACTCCCCTTCTCCGTGCGGGAGATCGAGGGCCGGCCGACCACCGACTTCGGCTGGCCGGTCGTCCCCGAGGGCCTGACGGAACTGCTCACCGGCTTCCGCGACCGGTACGGCGACCGGCTCCCGCCCGTCGTCGTCACCGAGAACGGCTGCTCCTACGAGGGCGTCGACGACCAGGAGCGGATCGCCTACCTGGACGCCCACGTCCGGGCGCTGTACCGGGCGGTCGAGGCCGGGGTCGACGTGCGCGGCTACTTCGTGTGGTCCCTGATGGACAACTTCGAGTGGGCCGAGGGCTACGCCCGCCGCTTCGGCCTGGTCCACATCGACTACACGACCCTGGAACGCACCCCCAAGGCCTCCTACCACTGGTACCGCGACCTGCTGCGCACCCAGACCACGTGACCCCGCGGGCCGCGGGCCGCGCACCGGCCACGGGGGACACGGGCACACGGAGGGGTCCGGGGCGACGCGAGCCCCGTGGCGGTGGGCCGGCGGTGAGGCGAGTCGGGTGAGTGGGTGGGCGAGGGCGGCCCGGCGTCAGAAGCCCAGCTTCCGCAGCTGCTTCGGGTCCCGCTGCCAGTCCTTGGCCACCTTCACGTGCAGGTCCAGGAAGACCGGCGTCCCCAGCAGCGCCTCGATCTGCTTGCGGGACTTGATGCCGACCTCCTTCAGCCGCCTGCCCTTGGGACCGATGATGATCCCCTTCTGGCTGGGCCGCTCGATGTAGACGTTGGCGTGGATGTCCAGCAGCGGGCGGTCGGCGGGCCGGTCCTCCCGCGGCAGCATCTCCTCGACGACCACCGCGATGGAGTGCGGCAGCTCGTCCCGGACGCCCTCCAGCGCCGCCTCACGGATCAGCTCCGCGATCATGACCTGCTCGGGCTCGTCCGTCAGGTCGCCCTCGGGGTACAGGGCCGGGCCCTCGGGCAGCAGCGGGACCAGCAGGTCGGCGAGCAGGTCGACCTGCTTGGACCCGACCGCCGACACCGGCACGATCTCGGCCCACTCGAAGCCCAGGTCCTTGCCCAGCTGGTCGATCGCGATCAGCTGCTCGGCCAGCGTCTTGGAGTCGACCAGGTCGGTCTTGGTGACGATGGCGATCTTCGGGGTCTTGCGGATCCCGGCCAGCTCCTTGGCGATGAAGCGGTCACCGGGGCCGATCTTCTCGTTCGCCGGCAGGCAGAAGCCGATCACGTCGACCTCGGCCCACGTGGTCCGCACGACGTCGTTGAGCCGCTCGCCGAGCAGCGTGCGCGGTTTGTGCAGCCCCGGCGTGTCCACCAGGATCAGCTGGGAGTCCGGCCGGTGCACGATGCCGCGCACGGTGTGACGCGTGGTCTGCGGCTGGTTCGCGGTGATCGCCACCTTGGTGCCGACCAGAGCGTTCGTGAGGGTGGACTTGCCCGCGTTGGGGCGGCCCACGAAGCAGGCGAAGCCGGCGCGGTGGACGGCCTCGGCCGGCGTCTCGGATGACTGGGTGCGAACGCTCATGGCGACCATTCTCCCTGATCCACGAGACCGCGCCGTACCAGCCCGTGCCACCGGGCGCCCCGGTGAGCTTCCGGAAACCCGCCCGCAACGAAACGTCACGGAAACACACCCGTACGCGACCGGAAACGCACACCGGTGACCCTCTGACGCAGCCCCCACCCCGTTGGAGACGCCCGTGACCCTCGCCGCAGCCCTCCCCCGAGTTCTCGGCTCCGCTCGAACAGGGGGGACCCCCATCGACACCGGCGACACCGCCTGGCTGCTCGCCGCGACCGCCCTCGTCCTGCTCATGACCCCGGGCCTCGCCCTGTTCTACGGCGGCATGGTCCGCACGAAGAGCGTCCTCAACATGCTGATGATGAGCTTCGTGTCGATCGCCCTGGTCACGGTGGTGTGGCTGGCGGCCGGCTACTCCCTGGCGTTCGGGGACGACGTCGGCGGCGGCCTGATCGGCGGGCTGGAGCACGCCGGTATGCGCGGGATCGGCCCGGACGGCGTCCACGGCTCGGTACCGACCGTCCTCTTCGCCACCTTCCAGCTGACCTTCGCGATCGTCACCGCCGCGCTGGTCAGCGGCGCGGTGGCGGACCGTACGAAATTCTCGGCATGGCTGGTCTTCGTACCGGTGTGGACGCTGCTCGTATACGTCCCGGTGACCCACTGGGTGTGGGGTCCGGGCGGCTGGATCCTCGACCGGCTCGGCGCGCTCGACTTCGCCGGCGGGCTGCCCGTCGAGATCGCCTCCGGCGCCTCCGGGCTCGCCCTCTGCCTGGTCCTCGGCCCCCGCCTGGGCTTCAGGAAGGACGCCATGCGCCCGCACAACCTGCCGATGGTGGTCCTCGGCGCCGGTCTGCTCTGGTTCGGCTGGTTCGGCTTCAACGCGGGCTCCGCGCTCGGCGCGAACGGCCTGGCCGCCGCCGCGTTCCTCAACACGCTCGCCGCCGGCTGCACCGGCCTGCTCGGCTGGCTCTTCGTGGAGCAGCGGCGCGACGGCCACCCGACCACGCTCGGCGCGGTCTCCGGCGCGGTGGCCGGCCTGGTCGCGATCACCCCGTCCTGCGGCGCGGTCTCCCTGCTCGGCGCCCTCGTCGTCGGCCTCGCCGCCGGGGTCGTCTGCTCCTACGCGGTCGGCTGGAAGTTCCGGCTGAACTACGACGACTCGCTGGACGTCGTCGGCGTCCACCTGGTCGGCGGCGTCATCGGCACCCTGATGATCGGCCTGTTCGCGCAGAAGGCGATGACCGGCGGCACGGAGGGCCTGTTCCACGGCGGCGGGCTCGCCCCGCTCGGCAGGCAGCTGGTCGCCGTGGCCGTCGTGGCCGGGTACGCCTTCGCGGTGACCTACGGCCTGGGCAAGCTGATCGACAAGGCGATGGGCTTCCGGGCCGGCGAGGAGCAGGAGCACACCGGCCTGGACCTTACGGTGCACGCCGAGACGGCATACGATCACGGCGTCCTGGGCCACGGCGCCCCGGTCGGCTCCTCCGTCCTCCCCTCCGCCCAGAAGGTCAAGTCCCAGGCATGAAGCTCATCACCGCGATCGTCAAGCCGTACCGTCTGGACGAGGTCAAGACCGCTCTGCAGGAGCTGGGGGTGCACGGTCTGACCGTGACCGAGGCGAGCGGCTACGGCCGGCAGCGCGGCCACACCGAGGTGTACCGGGGGGCCGAGTACCGGGTCGACCTGGTGCCGAAGGTGCGGATCGAGGTGGTGGTGGACGACGCCGTCGCCGAGGACGTGATCGAGGCGATCGTCAGCGCCGCGCGGACGGGGAAGATCGGGGACGGGAAGGTGTGGGCCGTACCCGTGGAGACGGTCGTCCGGGTACGGACCGGCGAACGCGGACCCGACGCACTCTGACCGTCCCCGCCGACTGCCCGCCCGACAGGTCCGGGCGGGCGGCCACCGACCCGGCTGCTCTCCGGGCGGCGACTGTTCAGCCGACAGGTTCGGGTGGGCGGGTGGGCGAGCGGGGGTCCGGGGGGCGGAGCCCCCTGGGAGCTCAGCCGGCGGAGACGGTGTCCCGTACCGTGCCGTCCGGCGAGGCCAGCAGCACCGGCGTCCCCGCACCCCCGAGGTCGGCGACGGCAGCGAGGTCCTCCGCCCGCACCGACTCCGCCTCACTCACCACCGCCGCCGCCTCCAGCGCCGTAGCCCCCGAGGCCACGGCCATGGCGACAGCGGTCCGCAGCGCGCTCAGCCGCAGCGAAGCGAGCTCCACCGACCCGGCGACATACGTACGCCCGGTCTCGTCCCGTACGGCCGCCCCCTCGGGCACACCGTTGCGTGCCCGCGCGGAACGGGCCAGGGTGACGATCTTCCGGTCCTCGGGGTCAAGCCCGTTGCTCTCGGTCATGCCCAGAGCATACGAAGCCCCGGCCCCGTCATCCCGCCACGGGGTACATCGCACCCCGCCGGCCCTCCGGCGAGGCCAGCCACTCCAGCTTGGCCGCGGTGTTCGCCTCGTCCAGCGGGGCGTGCAGCACGACCATCAGATCGGGCCGGGCGGGCACCTTCATCACCGTGGACTCCACCACCAGCAGCCCGACCAGCGGATGGTCCAGCTCCTTGCGGACCTGCCCCTGGTCCTCGATGTCCCGCTCGGCCCACAGCGCCACGAACTCGGGGCTGCGCGCCGACACCTCCGCCAGCACCGCCTGGAACCCCTCGTCGTCCGGCCGGGCGGCGCACGCGGCCCGGAACTGCGCCACGACCGTGCGCGCGTTCCGCTCCCAGCTGGTGCCGCGCGAGAGGAAGAGCGGGTTGGTGAAGAAGTCGACGAGGCAGTTCTGGGTGTTCTCCGGCCGCAGGCCGAGCACGATCGAGGCCGCGTCGTTGTACAGCACGCAGTTGTAGTACAGGTCCATGATGTGCGCCGGATACGGCATCCAGGTGTCGATCAGCCGCTGCAGCCCCTCGCACATGTCCCGTTGGCCCGGGTCGACTTCGGGCGTGGGCGGGTTCATCCCGGCCAGCAGGTACAGGTGCCGGCGCTCGGCGTCGCTCAGCCGCAGCACCCGCGCGACGGCGTCGAGCACCTGCGGCGAGACGGAGATCTCCCGCCCCTGCTCCAGCCACTGGTACCAGGAGGCGCCCACACCGGCGAGCACGGCGACCTCCTCCCGGCGCAGCCCGGGCGTACGGCGTCGCCCGCCGCCCATCGGCAGCCCGGCCTCCCCCGGGCTCACCCGGGCCCGCCGGCTGATCAGGAACTCGCGCAGTTCACTGCGGCGCGCACTCTTCACCGTGTCGGCTGCCGGCACGTACCGATCCCCCTCATGCTGTCTGGTGGTGCCACCACCACCATAAGTCCGCACTCCCCAGCGGTATTCCGGACGCCCGAAGCTCGGTGTCATGGCGATCGACACCACCACCCATCCGTCCGCTGCCACCGGCGAACCGCTCGGCGCCCCCCGGCTGTCGACGCGCGACAAGCTCGTCCTGTTCGTCCTGTGCGCGGCCCAGTTCATGGTCGCGCTGGACTTCTCCGTCCTCAACGTGGCCCTGCCCGACCTCGGCCGCGACCTCGGCATGAGCCAGTCCGCCCTCCAGTGGGCGGTCACCGCGTTCGCGCTGCCCTCCGGCGGCTTCCTGCTGCTCTTCGGCCGCATCGGTGACCTCTACGGCCGCCGCCGGCTGTTCCTGACCGGTCTGGCGCTGTTCGCCGCGGCCTCCCTGCTGGCGACGCTGGCCTGGAACCCGGCGTCCTTCCTCGCCGGGCGCGCGCTCCAGGGGGTCGGCGCGGCCGCCATCGTCCCGGCCGGCATGTCGCTGCTGACCACCACCTTCCCGGAGGGCCCGGCCCGCGACCGCGCCCTCGGCATCTCCGGCACGCTGCTGTCGCTGGGCTTCACCATCGGCATGGTCGCGGGCGGTGTGCTGACGGACACCCTCGGCTGGCGCTCCACGATGGCCCTGCTGACGGTGGTCGCGCTGATCGTCCTGCCGCTCGCGCCCGGCCTGCTGCCGGAGTCCCGCACCCCGCAGCGGCCCCGCCTGGACGTGCCCGGCGCGATCACCGTCACCGGGGGCCTGCTCTCCCTGATCTACGCCCTGTCCACCGCCGCCGACCACGGCTTCGGCCGCGTGGACGTCATCACGGCGCTGGCCGCGGGGCTGCTGCTGCTGACCGCGTTCGCCGTGGTCGAGTCCCGCTCGGCGGCGCCCCTGGTCTCGCTGCCCATGCTGCGCCGCCGCACGGTGGCCTGGGGCAATGTGGGCGGCCTGGTCACCTTCTCGATGATGTCCACGGTGGTCTTCGTGCTGACGCTGTACCTCCAGGAGGTGCTGCACCTGTCGGCCTTCGAGACCGGACTGGTCTTCGGTGTCCAGGGCGTGGCGTCGGCGGTCGCCGGCAGTCTCGCGGCGCGGGTCATCGGCCGCTTCGGTGCCCGCCGCACGCTGGTCGGCTCGCTGGCCGGTCAGGGCGCGCTGGTGGCGACCCTGCTCCTGCTGAACACCCACACCTGGTCGGTGTGGCCGGCCACCGCCGCGCTGTCCCTGGCGAGCATGTGCCACCTGGGCGCGATCGTCTCGTACGGCCTCACGGTCACCTCCGGTGTCCCGGACGGGGAGCAGGGCCTGGCCACCGGCCTGGTGACCTCCACCCAGCAGATCGGGCTGACGGTCGGCATCCCGCTGCTCGGGGTGCTGGCCACCACCTCGGACGACCTGCTGGCCGGGACGCACCTGGTCCTGGCCCTGGACGCGGGTGTCGTCCTGGTCACCGCGGTCCTGGTCGGCCTGGGCCTGCGGTCACGGACGGTCGAGCCGCAGCCGCTCGGCACGCGGTAGACCGGCGACGACCAGGTCGTAGGAGTCCTCGATCAGCTCCCGGACCAGCCGGTCCGGGAGTCCGCCGTCGGCCGTCACGGTGTTCCAGTGCCGCTTGTTCATGTGCCAGCCGGGGACGATCAGCCCCTCGTGCTCACCGCGCAGCCGGACCGCGTCCTCCGGGTCGCACTTGAGGTTGACCGTCAGGGGCCGCGCGTCCAGGTTCGTCAGGGCGAACATCTTGCCCAGCACCTTGAAGACCGAGGTCTCCGGGTTGAACGGGAAGTCCTCCACGACCGCGTCGAAGGACAGGCAGAAGGCGCGCAGCTCCCCGGGGGTCACTCGGTCTTCTCCTCCTCGGCGACGGGCACGGGCACCGGTTCCACCAGGACCGTGACGATCTTGTTCCGGCGGCCCGCCGCGGCCTCCGCGGTCAGCCGCAGGCTGCGTCCGTCGGGCAGTTCGACCCCGGCGGAGGCACCGGCGATGGGCACCCGGCCGAGCGCCTTGGCGAGCAGTCCGCCGACGGTCTCCACGTCCTCGTCGTCGTACTCCTCCAGGCCGTAGAGCTCGCCCAGGTCGGTGATGTCCAGGCGGGCCGTGACCCGGAAGCGGTCGTCGCCGAGCTCCTCCACGGGCGGCAGTTCCCGGTCGTACTCGTCGGTGATCTCGCCGACGATCTCCTCCAGGATGTCCTCGATGGTGACGATGCCGGCGGTGCCGCCGTACTCGTCGATGACCACGGCGACGTGGTTGCGTTCCTTCTGCATCTCGCGCAGCAGGTCGCCGGCGTTCTTGGTGTCGGGCACGAACACGGCCGGGCGCATGGCCGTGGACACCAGGTCGCCCTCCGCCTCCCGGCTGATGTGCGTCTTGCGGACCAGGTCCTTCAGGTACACGATCCCGACGATGTCGTCCTCGCTCTCGCCGGTGACCGGGATCCGGGAGAACCCGGAGCGCAGGGCGAGGGTGAGGGCCTGCCGGATGGTCTTGAAGCGCTCGATGGTGACCAGGTCGGTGCGCGGCACCATGACCTCGCGGACCAGGGTGTCGCCGAGCTCGAACACCGAGTGCACCATCCGGCGCTCCTCGTCCTCGATCAGCGACTCCTTCTCGGCGAGGTCGACCAGCGCGCGCAGCTCCGCCTCGGAGGCGAAGGGGCCGTGCCGGAAGCCCTTGCCGGGGGTGAGCGCGTTGCCGATGAGGATCAGCAGCGAGGGGATCGGCCCCATGATCCGGGCCAGCGGCAGCAGCACGTACGCCGCCGCGGTCGCCGTGTTGATGGGGTGCTGGCGGCCGATGGTGCGCGGGGAGACGCCGACGGCGACGTACGACACGAGCACCATCACGCCGATGGCGACCAGCAGGGCCTGCCAGGTGGCGGCGAACTCCCGCAGGCAGGCGTACGTCACCAGCGCCGCGGCGGCCATCTCGCAGACCACGCGGACCAGCAGGGCGACGTTCAGGTAGCGGGTGGGGTCGGCGGCGATCTGGGCGAGCTTCGCGCCGCCCCGCCGGCCGGACTTCACGGCCTCCTCGGCGCGGAAGCTGGAGACACGGGCGAGGCCCGCCTCCGCGCAGGCGGCGAGCCAGGCCACGACGACCAGCGCGATCGCGCCGACCACGATCTGTACGGACATCGGCCGCTTACGAGACGGTCGGTGCCGGGGAAGGCCCGGTCAGACCGCGCTCGGCCCGCCAGCCGTCCACGATCGCGGCCTGGAGGCCGAACATCTCGGCCTTCTCGTCGGGCTCCTCGTGGTCGTACCCGAGCAGGTGCAGCACTCCGTGGACGGTGAGCAGCTGGAGCTCCTCGTCCATGGAGTGCTGCGTCGGGGCTTCCGCCCCCTGCTTGGCGGCGACCTCCGGGCACAGCACGATGTCGCCGAGCAGCCCCTGCGGCGGCTCGTCGTCGTCCTTGGACGGCGGCCGCAGCTCGTCCATGGGGAACGACATGACATCGGTGGGACCGGGCAGGTCCATCCACTGGATGTGCAGCTGCTCCATGGCGTCGGCGTCCACGACGATCACCGAGAGCTCGGAAAGCGGGTGGATGCGCATCCGTGCGAGCGCGTAGCGGGCGACGTCGAGGATCGCCTGCTCGTCCACTTCGGTGCCTGATTCGTTGTTGACGTCGATCGACATGGCGGTGCTGGTCTACTTCCCCTTGGAACCCTTGGCGCCGGTCTTGCCATGGCCGCCCTTGTGGGAGCCGTTCTCGGTGCCGTGCTTGGTGTCGTACTGCTCGTACGCGTCGACGATACGGCCCACCAGCTTGTGCCGTACGACATCGTGGGAGGACAGCCGGGAGAAGTGGACGTCTTCCACGCCCTCCAGGATCTCCTGGACCTGCCGCAGGCCCGACTTCTGCCCGTTGGGCAGGTCGACCTGCGTCACGTCACCCGTGATCACGATCTTCGAGTCGAAGCCGAGACGGGTGAGGAACATCTTCATCTGTTCGGGGCTCGTGTTCTGGGCCTCGTCCAGGATGATGAAGGCGTCGTTGAGCGTACGGCCGCGCATGTAGGCGAGCGGCGCGACCTCGATCGTCCCCGCCGCCATCAGCCGCGGGATGGAATCGGGGTCGAGCATGTCGTGCAGCGCGTCGTACAGCGGGCGCAGGTAGGGGTCGATCTTCTCGTAGAGCGTGCCGGGCAGGAAGCCGAGCCGCTCGCCCGCCTCCACCGCCGGACGGGTCAGGATGATCCGGTTGACCTGCTTGGACTGGAGGGCCTGGACGGCCTTGGCCATGGCCAGGTAGGTCTTGCCGGTACCGGCGGGACCGATGCCGAAGACGATCGTGTGCTTGTCGATCGCGTCGACGTACCGCTTCTGGTTGAGCGTCTTCGGGCGGATGGTGCGCCCTCGCGAGGACAGGATGTTCTGCGTCAGGACCTGTGCCGGGGTCTCCGGACCGTCGCTCGTCCCGTTCTCGCTCGCCTTGAGCATGGCGATCGAGCGTTCCACTGCGTCCTCCGTCATCGGCTGCCCGGTGCGGAGCACCAGCATCATCTCGTCGAACACGCGCGAGATCAGGGCGACGTCCACCGGGTCGCCGACCGCGCTGATCTCATTGCCCCGGACGTGGATGTCGGCCCCCGGGAAGGCCCTCTCGATCACGCGCAGGAGCGAGTCGCCGGAACCCAGCACGGTCACCATGGGGTGCTGGGCGGGGACGGTGAACTGCGCTCTCGCCTGCTCCTGCGCGGGGGTGTGAGCTGTGGGTGTCTCTGTCATGGGCCGGCGCTGAAGGCCTGCGCTTCCTCCTCGTCACGGCCGCGTAGCTGAGGGCGGCCTCGCACTGTCCAGGGTACGACGGTGGGCTGACAAGGCCGTAGGACTTTTCGCACGGCCGTTTGCCGGCCCGCCCCCCGCCGCGTCGGCCGGGCCGGCGAACGGGCCGGGCAGCCGCGGCGGGCAGCCGGGCCGGCCGGGCGGTGGCCTCGTCAGCCGGTCCGGCCGAACCCGAGGGTCGGGACCGCCCGCCGCAACGGCCAGGGGCGGTCCAGCCGCTCGGGCACCAGCGCCTCCAGGAACTCGTACCGCCGCAGCGCCGCGGGCGACTGCCCCGGCAGGGACTGCACCCGCCGCCACCACGCCCCGATCTCCGACCACCCCGGCGCCGACAGCGACCCGCCGAACTCCTGCACCGACAGCGCGGCCGTCAGCCCGGCGAACGCCAGCCGGTCGGCCAGCGGCCACCCCGCGAGGGACCCCGTCACGAACCCGGCGACGAACACGTCCCCGGCACCCGTCGGATCCAGCGCCTCCACCTCGATCGCCGGCACCTCCGCCGTCTCCCCGGTCCGCCGGTCCACCGCGTACGCCCCTTCCGAGCCCAGCGTCACCACCGCCACCGGCACGTACTCGGTCAGGGCGTGCGCGGCCAGCCGCGGGCAGTCGGTGCCGGTGTACCGCTTGGCCTCCTCCGCGTTGGGCAGGAACGCCTCGCAGTGCTCCAGGTCGGCGAGCCCGGCCAGGTCCCACGCACCGCTGTCGTCCCAGCCGACGTCGGCGAAGATCCGGGTGCCCTCGCGGGCGGCCCGGGCGATCCACGGGGCCCGGGTGCCGGGGGTGAGGGAGGCGACGGCCGCACGCGCGCGCGGCGGGCGGGCCGGGGCCCCCTCCCCGAGGAACACGGCCTCGGGCGGCGGCTCGTGCCCGTGGGAGACCATCGTCCGTTCGCCCTCGTACGCCATGGAGACGGTCACCGGGGAGTGCCAGCCGGGCACCGTGCGGGACGCCGAGAGGTCGATGCCCTCGCCCTGCTCCAGCGCGTCCCAGCAGTACTCGCCGTAGTGGTCGTCGCCGAAGGCCGCGGCGAGTGCGGTGCGCAGGCCGAGCCGGGCGAGGGCGGCGGCCATGTTGGCGACGCCGCCGGGGCTGGAGCCCATACCCCGGGCCCAGGACTCGGTGCCGCGTACGGGCGCCGAGTCCAGGCCGGTGAAGATGATGTCGAGGAAGACGGTGCCGGTGAGGTAGACGTCCCAGGGCGGGTCGCCGGGGGCGCGCAGCGCGGCGAGCGGGTCGACCTGGGCCTGGCAGCGCGCTGCCTGTGTGAGGTGTTCCGGTTCCTCTCCGGTGAGGGTGTGCGACGGGGTCACGGGCGCTCCCTGCGTGGTGCGGTTCTGGCCAGTGTGCACCAGGTCACGCACCGGGATCCCGTGGGCACGGGTCACCAGCGGGGCACCACCGGTGTCCGCCAGTCCGGTTCGGCCGCGCGCATCGCCGCCGCGTCGTCGCGGTCGCGCAGCGAACCGTCGTCCTCGGCCCACCGCCGGTGCAGCCGGGCCAGTTCGTCCCGGTCGAGTGCGACACCGAGGCCGGGCGTGTCGGACACCGCGACCCGGCCGCCGGTGAAGGCGGGCCGCTCGGTGAGGACGTCCTCGGACTGCCAGGGGTAGTGGGAGTCGCAGGCGTGGTGCAGGTTCGGCACGGTGGCCGCGACCTGGGTCATCGCGGCGAGGCTGATGCCGAGGTGCGTGTTGGAGTGCATGGACACCCCGACGCCGAAGGCGGCGCAGATCGCGGCGAGGTGCTGGGTGTTGCGCAGTCCGCCCCAGTAGTGGTGGTCGGAGAGCACGACCTGGACGGCGCCCTTGGTGAACGCCTCCTCGATCTCCCCGAAGGTGGTCACGCACATGTTGGTCGCGAGCGGCACGCCGGTCGCGGCGGCCACCTCGGCCATGGCGGGCGTGCCGAGCGTCGGGTCCTCCAGGTACTCCAGGACACCGCCGAGTTCCTCCGCCACCTTCAGCGAGGTCGCGACCGACCAGGCGCCGTTGGGGTCCAGTCGCAGCGGGTGCCCGGGGAAGGCCTCGGCGAGCGCGCGTACGGCGGCGATCTCCTGCTCGGGCGGGAAGACACCGCCCTTCAGCTTGAACGACCCGAACCCGTGCCGCCGCCGCATCTCCCGGGCCTGGGCCACGACTCCGGCCGGATCGAGGGCGGCGCCCCACTCGTCCGGCTCGGCCGGGACGCCCGCCGGGTGGGCGGCCGGCTTGTAGAAGAGGTAGGCGCTGTACTCGACGGCGTCCCGCACCCTGCCGCCGAGCAGCGCGTGCACGGGCAGCCCGAACGCCTTGCCCTGGGCGTCCAGGCAGGCGACCTCGAAGGCGGACAGCACCGACAGCCGGAGCTTGTCGGCGCTCTGCACGCCGCGCAGCCCGCCCGCGTCGACCTCGCCCGCGACCCTGCTCTCGTCCACCCCGAGGTCGATCCCGAACAGGGCGTTCACATCCATGACCGAGCGTCCGGTGAAACGCTCGGCCAGCGGACGGGCCAGTTCCAGGTACTTGGTGTCGCCGTAGGTCTCGCCGAGCCCGGTGATCCCCTCGGCGGTCACCACCTCCACGATCAGCCGCGGGGTGTACGGCTGGTGCACTCCTTGGGTGTTGAGCAGCGGCGGGTCGGCGACCAGGATCGGCGTCAGCCGTATCTCGGTGATGCTCAGGTCACGGGTCACAGGGAGGCTCCTACGAGATCGAGTCCGGCGGCGAGGAGGGCCTTCAGATCGGCGAGGTCGGCGGGCGAGGGGCCGGTGAGCGGGGCGCGCACGGGCCCGACGCGCTGGCCGCGCAGCCGGGCCGCCGCCTTCACCAGGGAAACGGCGTATCCGGGTACCCGGTCGCGGAGTTCGGCGAACGGGACGTAGAAGTCGCGCAGCAGCGTGTCGGCGGTGTCGTGGTCGCCGTCGCGCAGCGCGCCGAAGAAGGCGCCGGCGATCTCGGGGGCGAAGGCGTGCACGGCCGAGGAGTAGGCGGGGACCCCGACCGCGGCGTAGGCCCGGGCCTGGATCTCGGCGGTGGCGGCGCCGTTGAAGAACAGGAAGCCGTCCGGGGCGGCGAGCGTGAGGCGCTGGAGCCGCTCCAGGTCGCCGTGGCCGTCCTTGAGGCCGATGACGCGGGGGATCCGGGCGATGCGGCGCAACGTCCGTACGGTGTGGGCGACCTGGCCGCGCTGGTAGGTGATCAGCGGCAGCCGGGTGCGGGCGGCCAGTTCCTCCAGGTGGGCGGCGAGGCCGTCCTGCGGCGCCTCCGTCAGGTAGTGCGGCAGCACCAGCAGGGCGTCGGCGCCGGCCTCCTCCGCGATCCGCGCGAACCGGGCGGCCTGCGCCCAGCCGTATCCGGTGCCGGCCACCACGGGCACCCTCCCCCCGGCCCGGCCGTCCTCGCGCGGGGACACTCCCCCGGCCGCCTCCTGCACGGCGACGGTGACGACCGTCCGGTACTCCTCCTCGTCCAGCGAGAAGAACTCGCCGGTGCCGCAGGCCGGGAAGACGGCCCCGGGACCGGCGGCGAGCCGGTCGGCCACGTGGGCCCGGAAGCCGTCGGCGTCGAGCGTGCCGTCGTCGTGGAAGGCGGTGAGCGGGAAGGACAGCACCCCGCGCGCCATCCCCTCCCGCAGTCGCCGCGCCACGTCCTGCGGAGCCGGGTCGCCGCCCACCTGACCATCTCCTCTTATGAATGCCGTCCATATATGAGAACTCAGGCTAAAGCCTCCTACCCCGGCGCACCACCTGCAAACCCGACCGTGTCGTGGATCACAGCCACCGGACTTCTTCCGGAACCGCGTGCTTGATACAACTTGCTCGCGCGTTCCTGTCCGTCGACGGTCGTCGCCCTACTCCCCCCTCTTTCCGAGCCGTTGCTCCCGCCTGCCCTGGGAACGCCCGTGTCCGCCCGCCGCACCCCGCCCTGGCCCCTCGTCGCCCTGTTCACGGCCGGGTACCTCGCCCCCTATCTGCTGCCGACCACCGTCGGCAGGCTCGACAGCGGACTTCCGCTCACCGCCACCGAGGCCGGCGCCATCGGCAGTGCCCTGCTGCTGAGTTCCGCGGCGGCGGGCTTCCTGCTGGCATCCCGGGTCGAACGGATCGGCCCCCGCACCCTGGCCCGCGCCGGCCTCGCACTCGCCGTCCTCGGCTACGGCGGCGCCGCCCTCACCGGCGCCGTACCGGCCGTCGTCGCGGGAGCGGTGGCCGGCGGCTTCGGCTCCGGCACGATCACGGCGGTCGCCGCGAGCGGTATCGCGGCCGTGGGGACCCCGCGCGAGGGCGTTCGCGCGTGGGGCGGGGACCCGCACCGGGTGACCACGCTCGGCCTGCTCGGCGTCTCCGCCCTCGCCGGCGCTCTGTACCTGACGATCCCGCGCCTCGGGGCCGGACACGGCCTGCCCTTCGCCGCCATCGCCCTGACCGCGCTCGCCGTCTGGCCGCTCACCGGCCGCCTGTCCGCCCGTACCGCCGCGGCCCGTACGGCCGTCGGACCCGACCGCCTCCCCCACCCCCGCGCGGGCCTGGTGCTGGCCGCCGCGATGCCCTGCTGGTCCCTCGCCCAGAACGCCCTGTGGGGCGTCAGCGGGCGGATCGGGCTCGGCCAGGCGCACCTCACCGAGGTCACCGTCGGCGCGGTCTTCGCGGTGGCGCTCGGCGCCGGGCTCCTGGGCGTGGTGATCGCGGGCGCACTCGGCCCGCGGCTGGGCCGGGCGCTGCCCATCGGCGCCGGCACGGCGCTGATCGCGGGCTGTGTCGCGCTCAGCGCGGCCGCGACGGACCTGGCCGCGTTCGCGGCGGGCGAGATCGCCTGGAACCTGCTCTACCCGGTCGTGCTGTCGTACGTCATCGCCCTGGCCGCGTCGCTCGACCCGCGGGGCCGCTGGACCGTCCTGGTCGGCTCGGCGTCCTCGCTGGGCACCGCGGCCGGGCCGCTCGCGGGGAGTCTGCTGGCGGCCGGGGCGGGCTTCCCTGCGATGGGACAAGTGCTGTGCGCCGGGCTGCTGCTGATCGCCGTACCGATGACGGCGGTGGCCCTGCGGGCGGGCGGGCACCCCCTGCCGGTCGCCGGGCCGCCGGTCGCGGGGGTCCCGGTCGGGGAATTGCCGGTCGTGGAATTGCCGGTCGTGGAATTGCCGGTCGTGGAACTGCCGGTGGGGGCGCCCGCCGTGCCGGATCGGCGCGCCTACGACACGGCGTCGCCGAACTCGTACGCGTCGACCTCGGCGAGGTAACGCGCCCGCCGCTCCTCGTCGTCCTCCAGGAAGGACGCGAGGAAGGAGTTGCGGGCCAGTTCGCGGAGCCGGTCCTCGCCCAGCTCCAGCGTCTCGCGCACGGCCGCGAAGTTGTCGCCCGCGTACCCCCCGAAGTACGCCGGGTCGTCGGAGTTGACCGTGCACAGCAGGCCGGCCTCGAGCATGGCCGGCAGCGGGTGGCCGGCCAGGGTGTCCACGGCGCGCAGCCGGACGTTGGACAGCGGGCACAGGGTGAGCGGGATGCGCTCCCGGACCAGCCGCTCGACCAGCGCCGGGTCCTCCATGCAGCGCAGCCCGTGGTCGACGCGCTCCACGCCCAGAACGTCCAGCGCCTCGGTGATGTACTCCGGCGGCCCCTCCTCACCGGCGTGCGCGACCCGGCGCAGACCGAGCGCGGCGGCGGCCTCGTACACCTCCCGGAACTTCACCGGCGGATGCCCGACCTCGGCCGAGTCCAGACCGACCCCGGTGATCCGGTCCAGGTACGGGCGCGCGGCCTCCAGGGTCGCGAGGGCCGACTCGGCGGACTCGTCCCGCAGGAAGCACATGATCAGCCGGGTGGACACGCCGTGGTTCGCCTCGCTGCCGCCCAGCGCCCGCCACAGCCCCTCCACGACGGTGCCCATGGCCACGCCCCGGGCCAGGTGGGCCTGCGGGTCGAAGAAGATCTCGGCGTGCCGCACGCCCTGTGCGGCGGCCCGGGCGAGGTAGGCGTCGGCCAGGTCCGCGAAGTCCTGCTCGGTGCGCAGGACGGCCATCAGCTCGTAGTACAGGTTCAGGAAGGACTGCAGGTCCTCGAACCGGTACGCCTCGCGCAGCTCGTCGGTGTCCGCGTACGGGAGGGTCACGCCGTTGCGGGCGGCCAGCTCGAAAGCCAGCTCCGGTTCCAGGGTGCCTTCGATGTGGAGGTGCAGTTCTGCTTTCGGGAGGGGCATCGAAGCATCGTACGGCGGTTTCACCGCCGTTTCGGAACCGGCACCCGCAGCAGGTCGTGGGCGACGGTCAGCTCCCCCTCGAAGCCGGCCGCCCGCGCCTGCCGCTCGAACTCGGCGGGCTCGGAGTAGCGCTGGCTGAAGTGGGTCAGGACGAGGTGCCGTACCCCCGCGTCCCGGGCCACCGCGGCGGCCTGTCCGGCCGTCAGGTGGCCGTGCTCCTCGGCGAGCCGGGTGTCCTCGTCGAGGAAGGTCGACTCGATGACGAGCAGGTCGCAGCCGTCCGCGAGCGCGTGCACGCCGTCGCAGAGCCGGGTGTCCATGACGAACGCGAACCGCTGCCCGCGCCGCACCTCGCTGACCTGCTCCAGTGTCACGTCACCGAGCCGGCCCTCGCGCTGGAGCGTCCCGACGTCCGGGCCCTTGACGCCGTGCGCGGCGAGCCGGTCGGGCAGCATGCGCCGGCCGTCCGGTTCGACCAGGCGGTAGCCGAAGGACTCGACGGGGTGGGAGAGCCTGCGGGCCTCCAGCGTGTACGCCGGGGTCACCGCGAGGACGCCGTCGGCGGCGACCGGGGCCTCGGTGAGACGGACCGTCTCCCGGTAGGCGGTCGCGTACCGCAGGCGGTCGAAGAACCGCTGCCCGGAGCGCGGGTAGTACGCGGTGACCTCGTGCGGCACCTGGTCGAGGTTGATCCGCTGGATGACGCCCGCGAGACCGAGGGAGTGGTCGCCGTGGAAGTGCGTGACGCAGATCCGGTGCAGGTCGTGGGCGGCGACCCCGGCCCGCAGCATCTGCCGCTGTGTGCCCTCGCCGGGGTCGAACAGGATGCCCTCGCCGTCCCACCGCAGCAGGTAGCCGTTGTGGTTGCGGTGCCGGGTGGGGACCTGGCTGGCGGTGCCGAGGACCACCAGTTCACGGACGGACATGCCGAGTTACCCGGGCGGCCACTGGAGGCCACGCCCGCCGAGGACGTGGGCGTGGGCGTGCCAGACGGTCTGGCCGGCACCGGAGCCGGTGTTGAAGACGAGGCGGTAGCTGTCCAGCTTCTCCTCGTCGGCCACGGCCTTGGTCTCGGCGAGCACGTCGGCGGCCACCTGCGGGGCGCCGGCGGCGAGTTCGGCCGCGTTCGCCCAGTGGGCCTTGGGGATCACCAGGACGTGGGTGGGGGCCTGCGGGTTTATGTCCCGGAAGGCTACGGTCGTCTCGGTCTCGCGGACGATCGTCGCCGGGATCTCGCCCGCGACGATCTTGCAGAACAGGCAGTCGTCCTGCGGCTCTCCGGCCATGGCTGTGCCTCCTGTGATCAGTACCGTGGCATCGTAGTCGGTCGGGTGCGGGTCGTACGGGGTTGCTCGCGGTTCCCTGCGCCCTCAAGCCGGCAGACCGGGCGGAGTCTTCGCGGGCTGCTCCTCCAGTGCCTCCAGGGCGAGCGCGATCGCCGCGTCCAGCTGGGCGTCCGTGCCGGATGCCCAGTCCTGGGGCCGCTGTACGACCTCCACGTCCGGGTCGACGCCGTGGTTCTCCACGTCCCATCCGACGCCCTCCAGCCATATCGCGTACTTCGGCTGGGTGACCAGCGTGCCGTCGACCAGGTGGTAGCGGCTGTCGATGCCGACGACACCGCCCCAGGTGCGGGTGCCGACGACCGGGCCGATGCCGAGGGCCTTGATCGCCGCGTTGACGATGTCACCGTCGGAACCGGAGAACTCGTTGGCGACGGCGACGACCGGGCCGCGGGGCGCGTCCAGGGGGTAGCTGGTGGGGCGCATGCCGCGCGGGAGGTCCCAGCCGATGATCCGGCGGGCCAGTTTCTCCACCACGAGCTGTGAGGTGTGGCCGCCGCGGTTCTCCCGGAGGTCGACCACCAGGCCCTCCCGGGCGACCTCCACGCGCAGGTCGCGGTGGATCTGGGCCCATCCCGGAGCCTGCATGTCGGGGACGTGCAGGTAGCCGAGCCGGCCGGCCGAGGCCTCGTGGACGTGGGCGCGGCGGTCGGCGACCCAGGCGTGGTAGCGCAGGGCCTCCTCGTCGGCGACGGGGACGACGACGGTGTGCCGGGGTTCGCCGCCGCCCGCCGGGGAGACGGTCAGTTCGACGGCGTGGCCGGCCGTGCCGACGAGCAGGGGACCCGGGCCCGCCACCGGGTCGACGGGGTGACCGGCGACGGCGATGATCGCGTCGCCGGGGCGTACGGCGACCCCGGGCGCGGCGAGCGGGGAGCGGGCGTCCGGGTCGGAGGTCTCGGACGGGAGGATCCGGTCGATGCGCCAACTGCCGTCGGCGTGCCGGGAGATGTCGGCGCCGAGCAGACCGTGCCGGGCGCCGCGGGGGCCGCCGCGCGGGGTGACGTAGGCGTGCGAGGTGCCGAGTTCGCCGTGCAGCTCCCAGAGCAGGTCGACCAGGTCGCTGTGGGTGGCGAGCCGGCCGAGCAGCGGGCGGTAGCGGGCGAGGACTCCGTCCCAGTCGACGCCGCCGAGGTCGGGCCGCCAGAAGTGGTCGCGCATGAGCCGGCCGGTCTCGTCGTACATCTGCCGCCACTCGGCGGCCGGGTCGACGGTCTGCCGGATCCGGGCGAGGTCGACGGTGACGCTGGAGTCGCCGTCGTCGTCGGTGCCGGTGCGGCGGTCGCTGGGGACGACGCGCAGCCGGCCGTCGCTCCACAGCAGCACGCGCCTGCCGTCGCCGCTGACCTCGAAGTGGTCGGCGTCGGAGGCGAGGTGTTCCAGGCGGCGCTGGGCGAGGTCGTAGCGCTCGAGCTCGGTGTGCGGGTCGGGGTCCTCGGGGTGGGCGCGGGAGGCGCCCAGGACGCCCTGCACCGGGTGGCGCAGCCACAGGACGCCGTCCTTGGCGGCGCGCAGGGTGGAGTAGCGGCCGGCCTCCACCGGGAAGGGCACGATCCGGTCGGCGAGCCCTTCGAGGTCGATGCGGGTCGCGGGGGTGCCCTCGCCGTCGGTGGTCTCGTCCCGGTCGGGGGTCTCGAAGGGGCGGCCGTGGCGCTGCGGGCCGAACGGCGAGGGGGTGGTGGCGGCCAGGGTGATCAGGTGGGGGCGGGCGCCGACCACGAACGCGAGGTCGAAGACGTGCTCGTCGTAGACCGGGTCGAAGGCGCGGTTGGAGAGGAACGCGAGGTGTTTGCCGTCGAGGGTGAAGGCGGGCGCGTAGTCCTGGAAGCGCAGCGGGGTCGCCTCGGTGACCGAGAGGTCGGTGGTGTGGGCGATGCGCAGCTGCGAGAGCGGGCGGGGGCCGGGGTGGGCCCAGGCGAGCCAGGCGGAGTCGGGGGAGAAGGCGAGGCCGGAGACCTCGCCGTCGTCGCTGTGGTCGACCTCGCGGACCTCGCCGGTCTCCCGTTCGACGAGCAGCAGCCGGCCGTCGTGCGCGGCGACGGCGGCCCGGCTGCCGTCGGGTGCCATGGCCAGCTCCAGGACCCGGCCGAGCTGTCCGGCGGCGAGCCGGCGGGGCGGGGAGCCGGGCACGGTGCCGGTCGCGGGGGCGAACTCCAGGGCGTCGTCGCCCTCGGCGTCCGTCACCCAGACCACCCACTCCTCGCCGTCGGCGCGGAAGGTGCGCGGCATCCGGGCGCGGACGCCGGGGGTGGCGGCCAGGGCGCGGGCCGGGCCGAGGCGGTGGGTGACCCAGTGGATCCCGCCGCGCACGCAGACGGCGCTGCCGCGTGCGCTGTGGTCGGGCGACGCCTCGCCGAACCAGCCGGCGGCGTTCACCGGGCGGGGGCGCAGGTCGGCCCGCGGGCCGCCGAGCCGGACGTCCAGCCGGCGCGGTTCGGCGTCCTCCAGGTCGTCCAGCAGCCAGAGTTCACCGGCGCAGGACCAGACGACCCGGGTGCCGTCGCCGGCCGCGTGCCGGGCGTAGAAGCCCCCGAGGGGGGTGTGCCGGCGCAGGTCGGAGCCGTCGGCGAGGGAGGAGTACAGCGCTCCGGTGCCCTCGTGGTCGGAGAGGAACGCGATGCGGTCCCCGGCCCACACCGGGCACTCGATGTTCCCGGCGATGTCCTCGTGGAGCCGGGTGAACTCCCCGGCGCCTTCCTCGCCTTCGGCGGCCCGGTCGATCCACAGCTTGCCGGCCGTGCCGCCCCGGTAGCGCTTCCAGTAGGCGGCCTCGCGGCCCATCGGCACGGACAGCAGCACGGTGGCCGGTCCGAGGGCCACGCCGCCGACCGGGCCGTACGGCAGGGCCTCGGCCGGTCCGCCGTCCAGCGGGACGGCGTGCGCCCAGGTCTGCCGGGAGCTTGGCCGGCCCTGCGCGCCCAGCGCGAGCACCCGCCCGTCCGGGGTCCAGCCGCGTACCTGCGTGCGGTGGTTGCCCCAGTACGTCAGCCGCCGGGCGGGGCCGCCGTCGACCGGGGCGACGTGCACCTCGGGGGCGCCGTCCCGGGTGGAGGTCCAGGCGAGGTGCCGGCCGTCCGGCGACATACGGGGCTGGGTCACCGGCACGTTGTCGGCGCTGACCCGCCAGGCGCGGCCGCCGTCGAGCGGCGCGAGCCACACGTCGTCCTCGGCGACGAAGGTCACCAGGTCGCCGTGGAGATGGGGGAAGCGGAGGTAGCCGGACGTGTCCGCGGTTCCGGTCGAAGCACCCTGAGTCACGCCGTCACTCTACGCAGCGACCGCTGTGCGCCGCTCCCGGTTTGCCGATCACTTGCCCGGCACCGGCCAGACGGTCCGGGTGACGGTGACGGTCACGGTCGGTTGCGGCCGGCCTCCCGTGGGCGGGCGGTACGTGGGCCCTTGCGTCGCCTCGCAGTCGCCGAGGCCGCTCACGTGGAACACCCGTCTGCCGTCGACCTCGGCCGTCAGGTCACCGCGGACGCAGGCGCCGTCGACGGCCCTGGTCACGTGTCCGGTGACGGTGATCTTTCGCCGGTCCTGGGTCTCGCCCCGGCAGTCGACGGAGACGACGGTGGTCGCGGTCGGCGAGGGCGACCGGCCCGTGCCGCCGCCGTCGCCGTCACCGTCGTCGTAACTGCCGGTGCAGGTCAGCCAGCCGACGTCGACGTGCCGTGCCTCCAGCGCGGCGGTCGCGGTCCGGTCGGTGGTGTACGCGACGGTCGCCGAGCCGAGACCTTCCGGCCGGCACGCCACCGCGGCCCCGCCGGCCACCACGACGAGCGCCAGCACGGCCGTCGCCCGCGGCACCGTCCGCCTTCGTCTCGTTGCCCCCATACCCGGCAGCGTGCCACCGGGAGCAACGGCGCGGAAGGCCGCATACGGCCACTCACCCGTTCGTGGCCGCTTCCGTCCGGTGCCGTCAGCCGCGCAGCAGCAGCCACTCCTGGAGTTCGACCAGGTTGCCCTCGGGGTCCTTGAGGTGGGCCACCCGCATGCGGTCGGTCATGGGGGCCGGGCCGTGCAGCAGGGCCGCGCCCCGGCCGGTGATCTGCGCGCAGTAGGCGTCGAGGTCGTCGACGCGCAGGACGACCAGGGACCGGTGGCCGGTGGCCGTGTCGCCGAGCTCGTCCAGGACCTCGGCCATCGCCGCCCGGTCCTGCAGCGCGATCCCGGCGGAGCCGGTCTGCGGGCTGAACTTCTCGTACGGCCCCCCGGTCGCCCCGGACTGCGGCTTGAGGCCGAGCACGTCGGCGTAGAAGCGGTAGCAGGCGGCGAAGTCGGTTACCAGCAGCCGGACTTGGGCGAGTTCCACGGTGTCCCCAGGTGTGTCAGGACCAGCGGCCGGTACGGCCCAGCAGCAGGGCCGCGGCGGCGGTGCCGGCGGTGGATGTGCGCAGTACGGTGGGCCCGAGGACGTACGGCTTGGCGCCCGCCTGCGCGAACAGCGCCAACTCGTCCCGGGACACGCCTCCTTCGGGGCCGACGACGAGTACGATCTCGCCCTCGGCGGGCAGTTCCGCGGTGGCCAGCGGCTCACTGGGGTGCTCGAAGTCGGAGTGGAGCACGGCGGCGAAGTCGGCCCCGGCGAGGAGGGCGGCCACCTGTCGGGTGGTCGCCGCGTCCGCGACCTCGGGGAAGCGGACCCGGCGGGACTGCTTGCCGGCCTCGCGGGCGGTGGACCGCCACTTGCCGAGGGCCTTCAGCCCGCGGTCGCCCTTCCACTGGGTGATGCAGCGGGCGGCCTGCCAGGGCACGATCGCGTCGACGCCGACCTCGGTCATGGTCTCGACGGCGAGTTCGCCGCGGTCGCCCTTGGGCAGGGCCTGGACGACGGTGATGCGGGGGCTGGGCGCCGGCTCCTCGGAGATCTCCCCCAGGTGGACGACCAGCCGGTCCTTGCCCTCGGAGCCGATCACCTCGCACACCGCGTGGCGCCCGGCGCCGTCGGTGAGGACGACCTCCTCGCCGGCCTGGAGCCGCTTCACGGACACGGCGTGCCGGCCTTCGGGGCCGTCCAGGACGTACCGGTCGCCGTCCGGGTCGAAGTGCTCGACGACGAAGACGGGGGCGGTCATCGCGGGTCACCTCCGGCCGACAACGCTGTCCGGGCCTCGGCGAGTTCGGCCACCAGCACCTCCACCAGCCGTCCGGCCGGCAGCTCGCGGGCCAGGCGGTGTCCCTGCCCCGCCCACAGCGCCATGCCCTGTGCGTCACCGGCCTTGGCGGCGGCCTTGCGCACCGGCGAGGTGAGGTGGTGGACCTCCGGGTAGGCGGCGGGGGCGTACGGGCCGTGCTCGCGCAGGAAGCGGTTGACCAGTCCGCGGGCCGGGCGGCCGGAGAAGGCGCGGGTCAGTTCGGTGCGCGTGAACAGCGGGTTGGTCAGCGCCTGTTTGTGCGGGGCGGGGGCGCCGGACTCGTGCGTGGCGAGGAAGGCGGTGCCCAGCTGGGCCGCGCTCGCGCCCGCCGCGAGGGCGGCGGCGATCTGGCCGCCGCGCATGATGCCGCCGGCGGCGACGACCGGGATGCGCACGGCCTCCCGGATCTGCGTGAGCAGCGACAGCAGGCCGATGCCGGAGCCGTCGTTCTCCGGGAGGTCCCGGTGCGTGCCCTGGTGGCCGCCGGCCTCCACGCCCTGGGCGATCACCCCGTCCGCGCCGGCCCGCTCGGCCGCGCGGGCCTCCTCCGCGGTGGTGGCGGTGACCAGGGTGTAGGTGCCGGCCCGGTGCAGCTTGTCGAACACGTCCCGGCTCGGTACGCCGAAGTGGAAGGAGACCACCGGCACCGGGTCGTCGAGCAGGACGGCGAGCTTGGCGTCGTAGCCGTCGTCGCGGCCGCTGTCCGGGTCGCCCAGCTCGGTCTCGTACCAGGCGGCCTCGCCGGCCAGCTGATGGGCGTAGACCTCGACGGCGCCGGACTCGGCGTGCTCGGGCTGGGGCATGAACACGTTGACGCCGAAGGGGCGGCTCGTGAGCCCGCGCAGCTGCTTGATCTCCTGGTACATGCCGTCGGCGGTCTTGTATCCGGCGGCGAGGAACCCGAGGCCGCCGGCCTCGGAGACGGCGGCGGCGAGCTGCGGGACGGAGACACCGCCCGCCATGGGGGCCTGCACGATCGGGTGGGGGAAGAGATCGGTCAGCGCGGAGGACATGACGGCATGTTGTCACGTCCTCCGAACAAGACCGAATCCAGGCTTCCCCGGGCATAGGCCACCGGCATACGGGGCACCGGAGCACCCCGGAGCGGGCGCCCGGCACCCGCCCGAGGGTGTCCCTCAGCGTCCGTTGAAGGCGTCCTTCAGGCGGGAGAACAACCCCTGCTGCCCGGGCCGACCGTGCCTGCCCGGGGGACGACCCCCGGACCCCCAGCCACTCCCCGGCCTGCCCGGGTCAGCGGCCGTTGAAAGCGTCCTTCAGACGGGAGAACAACCCCTGCTGCCCGGGCCGACCGTGCCTGCCCGGGGGACGACCCCCGGACCCCCAGCCACTCCCCGGCCTGCCCAGGTCAGCGGCCGTTGAAAGCGTCCTTCAGACGGGAGAACAACCCCTGCTGCCCGGGCCGATCGTGCCTGCCCGGGGGACGACCCCCGGACCCCCAGCCACTCCCCGGCCTGCCCGGGTCAGCGGCCGTTGAAAGCGTCCTTCAGGCGGGAGAACAACCCCTGCTGCCCGGGCTGGAACTGGCCCTGGGGGCGCTCCTCGCCGCGGAGCTTGGCCAGCTCGCGCAGCAGGCGTTCCTGCTCGGGGTCGAGCTTGGTCGGGGTGGTGACCTCCACGTGCACGATCAGGTCGCCCCGGCCGCCGCCGCGCAGGTGCGTGACGCCCCGGCCGTGCAGCGGGATCGACTGGCCGGACTGGGTGCCGGGCCGGATGTCGACCTCCTCCATGCCGTCCAGCGTCTCCAGCGGCACCTTGGTGCCGAGGGCCGCCGCCGTCATCGGGATGGTGACCGTGCAGTGCAGGTCGTCGCCGCGCCGCTGGAAGGTGGGGTGCGGCAGCTCGTGGATCTCCACGTACAGGTCGCCGGCCGGACCACCGCCGGGGCCGACCTCGCCCTCGCCGGCGAGCTGGATCCGGGTGCCGTTGTCTACACCGGCCGGGATCTTCACGGTGAGCGTGCGGCGCGAGCGGACGCGGCCGTCGCCGGCGCACTCCGGGCACGGGGTCGGCACCACCGTGCCGAAGCCCTGGCACTGGGGGCAGGGCCGCGAGGTCATGACCTGGCCCAGGAAGGACCGGGTGACCTGCGAGACCTCACCGCGGCCGCGGCACATGTCGCACGTCTGGGCGGACGTGCCCGGGGCCGCGCCCTCACCGCTGCACGTGCCGCACACGACGGCGGTGTCCACCTGGATGTCCTTGGTGGTCCCGAAGGCCGCCTCGTCCAGCTCGACCTCGATGCGGATCATCGCGTCCTGGCCGCGCCGGGTGCGCGAGCGCGGCCCGCGCTGCGACGCCGTGCCGAAGAACGCGTCCATGATGTCCGAGAAGTTGCCGAAGCCACCGGCGCCGAAGCCGCCGGCGCCGGCCCCGCCCGACTGGGAGAGCGGGTCGCCGCCGAGGTCGTAGACCTGCTTCTTCTGCGGGTCCGACAGCACCTCGTAAGCGGCGTTGATCTCCTTGAACCGCTCCTGGGTCTTCGGATCGGGGTTGACGTCCGGGTGCAGCTCGCGCGCGAGCCGGCGGAACGCCTTCTTGATCTCATCCTGCGACGCGTCGCGGCGCACGCCGAGAACGGCGTAGTAGTCCGTGGCCACTTACGACTCCGCCAGGATCTGTCCGACGTACCGTGCCACTGCGCGTACCGCTCCCATCGTTCCCGGGTAGTCCATGCGGGTCGGTCCGACCACGCCGAGCTTGGCAACCGCCTCGCCGCCCGAACCGTAGCCCACCGACACCACGGAGGTTGAGTTGAGTCCTTCATGGGCGTTCTCGTGGCCGATGCGCACGGTCACGCCGGGGTCCTTCGCCTCGCCGAGGAGCTTGAGGAGCACGACCTGCTCCTCCAGGGCCTCCAGGACGGGCCGGATCGTGAGGGGGAAGTCGTGCCCGAAGCGGGTGAGATTGGCGGTACCGCCGATCATCAGCCGCTCCTCGTTCTCCTCCACGAGTGTCTCCAGGAGGGTGGAGAGCACCGTGGAGACCGTACCGCGGTCCTCGTGCTCGAACGCCTCCGGGAGGTCCTCGACCAGTTTCGGCACGTCCGTGAACCGGCGGCCCGCGACCCGGCTGTTCAGCCGTGCCCGCAGGTCCGCCAGCGAGGCCTCGCCGAACGGCGCCGGGCAGTCGACCATCCGCTGCTCGACCCGGCCGGTGTCCGTGATCAGCACGAGCATCACGCGCGCCGGGGCGAGCGAGAGCAGCTCCACGTGCCGGACCGTGGACCGGGTCAGGGACGGGTACTGCACGACGGCGACCTGCCGCGTCAGCTGCGCGAGCAGCCGGACGGTCCGGGCCACCACGTCGTCGAGGTCGACGGCGCCCTCCAGGAAGTTCTGGATGGCCCGCCGCTCGGGCGCGGTCATCGGCTTCACGCCCGCGAGCTTGTCCACGAAGAGCCGGTAGCCCTTGTCCGTGGGGATGCGCCCCGCGCTGGTGTGCGGCTGGGCGATGTACCCCTCGTCCTCCAGGGCCGCCATGTCGTTGCGGACGGTCGCCGGGGAGACACCGAGGTTGTGCCGCTCGGTGAGCGCCTTGGAACCGACCGGCTCCTCGGTGCCCACGTAGTCCTGGACGATGGCGCGCAGTACCTGAAGCCTGCGTTCACTCAGCATTCGCGCGCACCTCCAGCACGTCGTCCCCTCGTCCCTTCGGGTCGTCCGCCTGGCACTCTTCCCATGCGAGTGCCAGCGTTCCCCGGCCCAGTGTACGGCTGTCGGGTACACACTGGGCAAGGTCGGGCCGCCGTACCGGGTCGTACCGCTAGCGTCGCCGGTATGACCGTGACTTGGGAAGAGCTCGGGTGGGAACGGCTGGCGGCCGGGGTGGGGCGGTGCCGGCTGCCCGGCTGGGACTGCACCGCCGGCCTGGTGATCGGCGCGGGCACGGCGCTCGTGGTGGACGCCGGATCGAGCCTCACCGAGGGGGCGCGGCTACGGGCGCAGGCGCAGGAACTGGCCGACGGCCGTGTGACCCATCTCGCCCTGACCCATCCGCACTTCGACCACGTCTTCGGCGCCGCCGCGTTCGCCGGCGTACAGGCGTACGCGGCGGTGGGCCTGGACGCGGTGCTGGCGTACGAGCGCGAGGAGCTGCGCCTGGACGCGGTGCGCAACGGTCTGCCCGCCGCGGACGCGGAGCGCGCGGTGGAGGCGCTGGTCCCGCCCGGGCACCTGGTCTCGGGCGAGTGGACCCTCGATCTCGGCGACGGCCGGCAGGCGCTGCTGGCGAACGTGGGCCCCGGCCACACCGCGCACGACCTGGTGGTGCTGGTGCCGGGCGACCCGGAGGTCGTCTTCTGCGGTGACCTGGTGGAGGAGTCCGGCGAGCCGCAGGCGGGGCCCGACGCGGTCCCGTCCCGCTGGCCGGACGCGCTGGACCGGCTGCTGGCGCTCGGCGGCGAGGAGGCGGTGTACGTGCCGGGTCACGGCGCGGTGGTGGACGCGTCCTTCGTCCGCCGCCAGCGGGACGCGCTGGCCGCGCGCTTCGGCGTGCTCTGAGCGGACCGGCGTTCCTTCGGCGGCCCGGTCCTCTCTCGGCGGCCCGGCGTTCCCTCGGCGGCCCGGTCCTCCCTCGGCGGCCCGGTCTTCCCTCGGCGGCCCGGTCCTCTCTCGGCGGCCCGCACCGGCGTTCCCTGACCGGCTTCCCGGGGCGGCCGGCCGGTGCCCGGCGTGATCCGGGCGGCTCCCGGGGGCGTTCCACGGCGTGTCGTGAGCCTCGGCGGGCGTCTTCTCCTATCGTCGTTCGAATGCGCCAGTACTCCCGCGACCTCACCCCGCCGTGGAAGAAGCAGCAGCCCGTGCCGGAGGTGCCGGCCGAGCCGGGACTGGTCGTGGAGGAGCCCGGCACCGGGTTCTGCGGGGCGGTGATCCGCTGCGAGGCCGGCACGGTGACCCTGGAGGACCGCTTCGGCAAGCACCGGGTGTTCCCGCTGGAGCCGCGCGGCTTCCTGCTGGAGGGGCGGGTGGTGACGCTGGTCCGGCCGTCGTCAGCTCCGGCGCGGCCGGCCCGTACGGCATCCGGTTCGGTCGCCGTCCCCCAGGCACGCGCGCGCGTGGCCCGCGCCGGCCGCATCTACGTCGAGGGCCGGCACGACGCCGAGCTGGTCGAGAAGGTCTGGGGGGACGACCTGCGCGTCGAGGGGGTGGTCGTGGAGTACTTGGAGGGCGTGGACGACCTGCCGGCGATCGTGGAGTCCTTCGCTCCGGGCCCGGACGCCCGCCTGGGCGTGCTGGTGGACCACTTGGTGCCAGGCACGAAGGAGTGGCGGATCGCGCAGTCGGTGACCAGCGAGCACGCGCTGGTGGTCGGCCACCCCTACATCGACATCTGGCAGGCCGTGAAGCCGGCCGCGCTGGGCATCGCGGGATGGCCGGCGGTGCCCAGGGGGCAGGACTGGAAGACGGGGGTGTGCCGGGCGCTGGGGTGGCCGTCGGAGAACACCGGGGCGGTGTGGCAGGCGATCCTGCGGCGGGTGGGCTCCTACAAGGACCTGGAGCCGGAGCTGCTGGGACGGGTGGAGGAGCTGATCGACTTCGTCACGGGGAGCGGGGGGCCCGACGGCCCGACGTCCGGGTGAGTGCCGGACACGGTGGTCCGGGCCGCCGATCTCCCGGACCATGCCGGTCCGGCTCCCCGAAGCCCCGGTCCGGGTTCCCGGAACCCCGGTGCGGGTTCCCGAAGCCCCGGTGCGGGTTCCCGGAACACCGGTCCGGGTTCCCGCACCGGCGTTCCCGGAGGCTCCCCGCACCGGCGTTCCCGGAGGCTCCCCGCACCGGCGTTTACCGGCGGTTCCCCGCACCCGGAGTGATCAGTCCACCAGGTCCCGCACCACCGCGTCCGCCAGCAGCCGGCCCCGCAAGGTGAGCACGGCCCGCCCCTGCGCGTAGGGCCCCTCCTGGAGCAGCCCGTCGGCCAGCGCCCGCCGGGACGCCGCCAGCCCCTCCTCCTTCAGCAGCGACAGCGGCACCCCCTCGCGCAGCCGCAGCTCCAGCAGGATCCGCTCCACCCGCCGGTCCTCCTCGGACAGCAGCTCGCGGCCCGCGCCCGGGGAACGGCCGGCGGCGAGGGCGGCCGCGTACGCGCCCGGGTGCTTCACGTTCCACCAGCGCACCCCGCCCACGTGCGAGTGCGCCCCGGGCCCGGCGCCCCACCAGTCGGCGCCCCGCCAGTACAGCTCGTTGTGCAGGCAGCGGCCCGCCTCGGAGGTGGCCCAGTTGGAGACCTCGTACCAGTCGAAGCCCGCCCGGCCGAGCATCTCCTCGGCGATCAGGTAGCGGTCGGCGTGGACGTCGTCGTCGGTCGCCGGGATCTCGCCCCGGCGGATCCGGCGGGCGAGCTGGGTGCCCTCCTCCACGATGAGCGCGTAGGCGCTGATGTGGTCGGGGCCGGCGCCCAGGGCGGCCTCCAGGGACGCCCGCCAGTCGTCGTCGCTCTCCCCCGGCGTGCCGTAGATCAGGTCGAGGTTGACGTGGTCGAAGCCCGCCGCCCGGGCCTCCGCCACGCAGCGCTCCGGGCGGCCCGGGGTGTGGGTGCGGTCGAGGACGCGCAGCACGTGCCGCCTCGCGCTCTGCATGCCGAAGGAGATCCGGTTGAAGCCGCCCTCGCGGAGGGTGGCGAGATAGGCGGGGCCGACGGACTCCGGGTTCGCCTCGGTGGTGATCTCGGCGTCCGGGGCGAGCCCGAACTCGTCGCGGATCACGCCCAGCATGCGGACGAGGTCGTCGGCGGCGAGCAGGGTCGGCGTGCCGCCGCCGACGAAGACCGTACGGACCGCGCGCGGGTCGTCGCCGAGCACCTTCCGCGCCAGCCGGACCTCGTCCGCCAGCGTGTCCGCGTAGTTGTCCCGGGAGGCGAGCACTCCGCCGGTGCCGCGCAGCTCGGTGGCGGTGTAGGTGTTGAAGTCGCAGTAGCCGCAGCGGGTGGCGCAGTACGGGACGTGCAGGTAGAAACCGAGCGGGCGGGCGGCGGCCCCGGCGAGCGCGTGCGCGGGCAGCGCGCCGTCGGCGGGGACGGGCTCGCCGTCGGGGAGTGCGGAAGGCATGCCTTCCATTGTCCAGCACCCGGGGGTGTCACTCCGCCTGGAGCACCAGCAGGGCCAGGTCGTCCTCGGGGAGCCCGCCGCCGAAGTCGTGGACGAGGCGGCGGATCCTCTCCGCGATCAGCTCGGCGCCGAGCCCGGCGCAGCCCGCCAGCGCGCGGGCGAGCCCGTCGCCGTCGTCGAACTGGCGGGAGCCGGAGCGGCGCTCGGTCACCCCGTCGGTGACGCACAGCAGGCTGTCGCCGGGCCGCAGCTCCAGGGTCTCGCTGGTGTACGTCTCGTCCTCCACGACGCCGAGCAGGGTCTGCGGGCGGGCGGCGGTGCGCACGGTGCCGTCGGGGCCGAGGACGAGCGGGAGCGGGTGGCCGGCGGAGGCGAGGGTGCAGCGGACCCCGCCGTCGTGCGGTGTCAGCTCGCCGTAGAGGAGGGAGAGGAAGCGGGTCTGCGGGCCGTCCCCGCCGGCCAGGGGCCGGCCGCCGGCGGCGACCAGGGCGCGGGCGGCGGCGTCGGCGGCCTCGGTGGCGTCGTCCAGCAGCAGCTGGTTGAGCCGGTCCAGGACGTCGGCGACCCGGTAGCCCTCGCGGGCGAGGAGGCGCAGCCAGGGGCGGGCGAGGCCGATGACCACGGCCGCCTCCGGGCCCTTGCCCTGGACGTCGCCGACGGCGAAGCACCAGCGTCCGTCGCCCGCCGGGAACAGGTCGTAGAAATCGCCGCTCGGGCCGCCCTTGTCGCAGGGTTCGTAGACGAGCGCGCTGCGCACGCCGGGGATCTCGGCGACCGCGCCGGGCAGCAGGCCGCGCTGGAGGACGGCGCTGATGGTGGCCTGGCGGGCGTACTGCCGGGCCGCGCCGATGGCCAGGGCGACCCGCCGGCCGAGGTCCTCCACCAGCCCGGTGACCTCCTCGGGGAAGCCGGCCGGCCCGTTCCGGCCGATGACCAGGGTGCCGAGCGGGCGGCCGCCCGCGATCAGCCGGTACGACAGCGCCGTGCCGTCGGCCCCCTGCGGACCGAGGGCGTGGCCGGGCCAGGGGTAGGGCTCGGGGCCGGAGCGCAGCCCGTCCGGCGGCCCCGGCGGCTCCTTCTCCAGGGCGCACCGCAGTTCCTCGATGCGGGCTTCGCTGGCGTGCCAGACCCGGGCGGGCCCGCCGCCCGCGCGGCCGCGCACGCTCGCCTCGTCCTCCAGCCAGATCGCGCACCAGTCGGCGAGCCGGGGCACGATCAGCTGGCCGGTGAGCGCGGCGACCAGGTTCTCGTCCAGCTGCCCGGCGAGCAGATCGGACGCCTCGGCGAGGAAGGACAGCGCGCCCCGGCCGAGCCAGTCCCGGTCGCCGTCGGCGCGGTGCGGCTGCGGGGCGAGGTCCTCGGCGACCTCCAGGGCGGGGTCCGGGGCCGGTCCGTCCAGTGCCTCGCTGCCGCCCGGGGGGAGCCGCGCCCACACGGTCTTGGCGCCGGTGCGGTAGGTGACGCCCCAGGACTCGGCGAGCGTGGCGACGAGGCGGAGGCCGCGGCCGTACTCCGGTGTGTCGTACCCGCCCTCGCCGCCGCCGGCGTCCCGCGGGGCGCGGGAGGGGTGCTGGTCCCGGACCTCGACGACGAACGCGCCGGTCTCCTCCAGCCGCCACTCGACGTGCACGTCGGTGCCGGCGTGCACCACGGCGTTGGTGACCAGCTCGCTCACCACGGCCATGACGTCGTCGGCCAGCCGCGCGGACATCCCGGGCGCGTTCTCCAGCGCGGCACGCACCAGCGCGCGGGCCGAGCCGGGGGCGAGAGGGCTCCCGGGCAGGGTCGCCCGCCCGCTCGTCCCACCGGGCTCGGTGCCGCTCTCCCGCTGCGTCGGTATGGCCGCCATGTCCATGCCGCCAGGGTGACAGACCGGGGGCGGCCGTGAGCGCTGAGTCACCGAAGCGGACGGTAATGGCCGAGAACTGTGCTACGGGTGCACCAGAAGCGGGAATCTTTCGAGCGCCGGCGAACGGGAAAGGGCGCCCTCGTGCGGGCGCCGGGGGTGCGGGTCACGGGAGTGCCGGGCGCGGGGGCAGGAGCCACGGGAGCGGGAGCAGGAGCCACGGGAGTCGACACACTCCCCGGGCGGACCTGCTGCGGGCGCCCGCTCCGGGCCGTTCCGCTGCGGGGTCGTGCTCCGGGCGGACCCGCTGCGGGGACGTGCCACCGGGGCGGGAGGCGCGGTCCGAGAACGTACGCCCCCGCGGAGGCGCCGCCCGAGAACGCACCCCCCGCGCCCACACGCCCGGAGCGGTGCGCCCCCCGAGCCGTTCGGCCTGGGGCGCAGCACTCCCGGCGGACGCGTCAGCGCTCCTTGCTCCCGGCGTACATCTCGTCGATGAGGTCCTTGTACACGCGCTCGACCACCGGCCGCTTCAGCTTCAGGCTCGGCGTGATCTCGCCGTGCTCCACGTCCAGGTCCCGCGGCAGCAGCCGGAACTTCTTGATGGTCTGCCAGCGCTGGAGCCCGGCGTTGAGCTGCTGCACGTACCCGTCGACCATCTCGACCGTCTGCGGGGCGGCGACGATCTCGGCGTACGAGCGGCCCTCCAGGCCGTTCTCCTTGGCCCACTCCTGGAGCGCGATCTCGTCCAGGGCGATGAGGGCGGTGCAGTAGTTCCGGTCGGCGCCGTGCACCAGGATGTTGGAGACGTACGGGCAGACGGCCTTGAACTGGCCCTCGACCTCGGCAGGAGCGACGTACTTGCCGCCCGAGGTCTTGATGAGGTCCTTCTTGCGGTCGGTGATGCGCAGGTAGCCGTCGGGCGACAGCTCGCCGATGTCGCCGGTGTGGAACCAGCCGTCGGACTCCAGCACCTCGGCGGTCTTCTCGGGCAGCTTGTGGTAGCCCTCCATGATGCCGGGGCCGCGCAGCAGGATCTCGCCGTCGTCGGCGATCCGCACCTCGCAGCCGGCCAGCGGCTTGCCGACCGTGCCGGTGCGGTAGGCCTCGCCGGGGTTGACGAAGGAGGCCGCGGAGGTCTCGGTGAGGCCGTAGCCCTCCAGGATGTGGATGCCGGCGCCGGCGAAGAAGTAGCCGATCTCGGGCGCGAGCGCGGAGGCGCCGGAGACACAGGCGCGCAGCCGGCCGCCGAACGCCTCGCGGAGCTTGCCGTAGACGAGGGTGTCGGCCACCTTGTGCTTGGCGGCGAGCCCGAACGGCACGGAGGCGGTGCCGGTGCGCCGGAAGTTGTCCTGGCTGGTCCGGGCGTACTCGCGGGCGACCCCGGCGGCCCACTGGAAGATCTTGTACTTGGCCGCTCCGCCCTCCCGGGCCTTGGCCGCGACGCCGTTGTAGACCTTCTCGAAGATCCGCGGCACGGCCGCCATGTACGTCGGCTGCACCACCGGGAGATTCTCGATGATCTTGTCGACCCGGCCGTCGACGGCGGTGAGGTGACCCACCTCGATCTGCCCGGAGATGAGCACCTTGGCGAAGACGTGCGCGAGCGGCAGCCACAGGTACTGCACGTCCGCGCCGCTGATCAGCCCGGTCGCGGCGATGGCCTTCGCCATGTACGACCAATTGTCGTGCGGCAGGCGCACGCCCTTGGGACGGCCGGTGGTGCCGGAGGTGTAGATGAGGGTGGCGAGCTGCTCCTTGGTGATCGCGCCGACCCGCTCCTTGATCAGCTGCGGGTGCTCCTCCAGGTAGGCGGCGCCGCGCTCCTCCAGCTCCGCCAGGGTGGTCACCCATTCGTCCGGCTCGACGCCGGTGGGGTCGATGACGACGACCTTGGTCAGGTCGGGCAGCTCGGCGCGCTTCTCCACGGCCTTGGCGAGCTGGGCCGCGTCCTCGGCGATCAGCACCCGGCTCTCGGAGTCGGCCAGGATGAACGCGGACTCGTCGGCGTTCGTCTGCGGGTAGATGGTCGTGGTGGCGCCGCCCGCGCACATGATGCCGAGGTCGGCGAGGAGCCACTCGACGCGGGTGGAGCAGGCGAGGGAGACCCGCTGCTCGGGCTGGAGGCCCAGTGCGATGAGTCCGGCCGCGATCGCGTACACCCGCTCGGCCGTCTGCGCCCAGCTGAGCGACTTCCAGTCGTCGGGGCCCTGACCGGTGGCGGACGGGACGGGGTAGCGGTATGCCTCGGCGTCCGGAGTGGCCGCCACGCGCTCCAGGAAGAGGGCCGCCACGGACGGCGGACGGTTCTCGATCAGGGTCTGTGTGTCGCTCACGACATCCTCCGGGGCCCGCGACATCGCGGCTGACTCGGTGCGGCTGGGTTAACTCACAGTGGGGTTTCGAGCGTTGTTTAACTCGCGAGTAACTATCAAGCAGGCATCAGGGTAAGGCGCGAGTGCCCGCTGCGTAAGGGGCAACGGCCTGTCACTTTCCCCCGGCGGCGACGCCGGGCACGCGCGGAGGCCCGCCGCACTTTCGCACGGCGGGCCCCCACATGCCCGGATTGCGGACGTAACCGTTTGTTACCTCCGGTTACTTCTTGCCCTTGGCCGACCCCGCGCTGTCATCGCTGGACAGAACGGCGATGAAGGCCTCCTGCGGAACCTCCACGGAACCCACCATCTTCATCCGCTTCTTGCCTTCCTTCTGCTTCTCCAGCAGCTTCCGCTTGCGGGAGATGTCACCGCCGTAGCACTTGGCGAGGACGTCCTTGCGGATGGCGCGGATGGTCTCGCGGGCGATGACCCGGGAGCCGATGGCGGCCTGCACCGGGACCTCGAAGTTCTGCCGCGGGATGAGCTCCTTGAGCTTGGCGACGAGCCGCACGCCGTACGCGTACGCCTGGTCCTTGTGGGTGATCGCCGAGAAGGCGTCCACCTTGTCGCCGTGCAGCAGGATGTCGACCTTGACCAGGCTGGAGGACTGCTCGCCGGTGGGCTCGTAGTCCAGGGACGCGTAACCGCGCGTCTTGGACTTCAGCTGGTCGAAGAAGTCGAAGACGATCTCCGCGAGCGGCAGGGTGTAGCGGATCTCGACCCGGTCCTCGGACAGGTAGTCCATGCCGAGCAGGGTGCCGCGCCGGGTCTGGCACAGCTCCATGATCGCGCCGATGAACTCGGTGGGCGCGAGGATCGTGGCCCGCACGACCGGCTCGTACACCTCGGCGATCTTCCCCTCGGGGAACTCGCTCGGGTTGGTGACCGTGGCCTCGGTGCCGTCCTCCATGATCACGCGGTAGACCACGTTGGGGGCGGTGGCGATCAGGTCCAGGCCGAACTCGCGCTCCAGCCGCTCCCGGATCACGTCGAGGTGCAGCAGGCCGAGGAAGCCGACGCGGAAGCCGAAGCCGAGGGCCGCGGAGGTCTCCGGCTCGTAGACCAGCGCGGCGTCGTTGAGCTGGAGCTTGTCCAGCGCCTCGCGCAGCTCCGGGTAGTCGGAACCGTCCAGCGGGTACAGACCGGAGAAGACCATCGGCTTCGGGTCCTTGTAGCCGCCGAGGGCCTCGGTGGCGCCCTTGTGCTGGCTGGTGACGGTGTCACCGACCTTGGACTGCCGGACGTCCTTCACACCGGTGATGAGGTAGCCCACCTCACCGACGCCGAGGCCGTCCGCCGGCAGCATCTCCGGCGAGTTGACGCCGATCTCCAGCAGCTCGTGCGTGGCGCCGGTCGACATCATCCGGATGCGCTCGCGCTTGTTGAGCTGGCCGTCGATGACACGGACGTACGTCACGACACCGCGGTACGAGTCGTAGACCGAGTCGAAGATCATCGCGCGGGCGGGCGCGTCGGCGACCCCGACCGGCGCGGGGATCTCCTTGACGACCTTGTTCAGCAGCGCGTCGACGCCGAGGCCGGTCTTCGCGGAGACCTTGAGCACGTCCTGCGGGTCGCAGCCGACCAGGTTCGCCAGCTCCTCGGCGAACTTCTCCGGCTGGGCGGCCGGCAGGTCGATCTTGTTCAGCACCGGGATGATCGTGAGGTCGTTCTCCATCGCCAGGTAGAGGTTGGCGAGGGTCTGCGCCTCGATGCCCTGGGCGGCGTCGACGAGGAGGATGGTCCCCTCGCAGGCGGCCAGCGACCGCGAGACCTCGTAGGTGAAGTCGACGTGCCCGGGGGTGTCGATCATGTTGAGGATGTGGGTCGTGCCCTGGTCGGGGCCCTCGGTGGGGGCCCAGGGCAGACGCACCGCCTGGGACTTGATCGTGATGCCGCGCTCGCGCTCGATGTCCATCCGGTCGAGGTACTGAGCACGCATCTGCCGCTGCTCGACCACACCGGTCAGCTGGAGCATCCGGTCGGCGAGCGTGGACTTGCCGTGGTCGATGTGCGCGATGATGCAGAAGTTGCGGATCAGAGCCGGGGCGGTACGGCTCGGCTCGGGCACATGGTTAGGGGTCGCGGGCACGCAGGGTCCTGTCTCTTGAGGCGCCTTATGCCTCGGGTCGGATCGTTACGTAGTCTCCATGGTCCCACGGGCAGGGACCGGGGGCCGTTTTGGGCCGTCCGGAGGGCCACTGGTACTGTAGATGGCTGCGCCTCATGCCCTCTCAGCGCGAAGCGCGACACATCATTTTGGATCACCGGTACGGGACCCGTGCGGCCCCGCACCAGAACCTGAAAAGGCTCCTTCGTGGCGAACATCAAGTCCCAGATCAAGCGGATCAAGACCAACGAGAAGGCTCGGCTGCGCAACAAGGCCGTCAAGTCCTCCCTGAAGACCGCGATCCGCAAGGCTCGCGAGGCCGCTGCCGCGGGTGACGTCGAGAAGGCCACCGAGCTGCAGCGCGCTGCCGCGCGTGCGCTCGACAAGGCCGTCTCGAAGGGCGTCATCCACAAGAACCAGGCCGCCAACAAGAAGTCGGCGCTTGCTTCCAAGGTCACGTCCCTCAAGGGCTGAGCTCCTTCCTGATCTGACCGCCGGTCGGACGCAGAGCGGGCCCTCTCTCATCCGCTCCCGCCCGGCACCCTCGGACTCGTACGCGGCCTGCGTTCGCCACGCGGGTACGAGTCCAACAGCTTGCACCGGACCCCGGCACCCCACCCTTCCCCAGGGCGGATGCCGGGGCTTTCGGCTGTCTGCGCACTGCGCCGTGCCCGGGCGGGTCGTTACGGGTGGGGGTGGCGAGGGATTGGTTCGGCTTCGGCGGCGGAGCCGGTCGGCTATGCGCGCCCGCGGGACCGGGCGGCCCGCGCGATCACCACGACCGCCTTCTCCAACGCGTACTCGGGATCGTCGCTCCCGCCCTTCACGCCCGCGTCGGCCTCCGCGACCGCCCGCAGCGCCACCGCGACCCCGTCCGGCGTCCAGCCCCGCATCTGCTGCCGGACCCGGTCGATCTTCCACGGCGGCATACCCAGCTCGCGCGCCAGATCGGCCGGGCGTCCGCCCCGGGCCGAGGACAGCTTGCCGATCGCCCGCACGCCCTGCGCCAGCGCGCTGGTGATCATCACGGGCGCCACACCCGTGGCCAGCGACCATCTGAGCGCCTCCAGCGCCTCCGCCGTACGCCCCTCCACGGCCCGGTCGGCGACCGTGAAACTGGAGGCCTCCGCACGCCCCGTGTAGTACCGCCCGACGACCGCCTCGTCGATCGTCCCCTCCACATCGGCGACCAGCTGCGAGACCGCAGAGGCCAGCTCTCGCAGGTCGCTCCCGATGGCGTCGCAGAGGGCCTGGCACGCCTCGGGGGTGGCCGACCGCCCGGCCGAGCGGAACTCCCCCCGCACGAAGGCCAGCCGGTCCGCCGGCTTGGTCATCTTCGGGCAGGCGACCTCCCGCGCTCCCGCCTTGCGGGCGGCGTCCAGCAGCCCCTTGCCCTTGGCGCCGCCGGCGTGCAGCAACACGAGCGTGATCTCCTCGGCGGGCGAACCGAGGTACCCCTTCACGTCCTTGACCGTGTCGGCGGACAGGTCCTGCGCGTTGCGTACGACCACGACCTTGCGCTCGGCGAAGAGCGACGGGCTCGTCAGCTCGGCGAGGGTGCCGGGCTGGAGCTGGTCCGGGGTCAGGTCACGTACGTCCGTGTCGGCGTCGGCGGCCCTGGCGGCGGCCACCACCTCCTGCACGGCACGGTCGAGCAGCAGGTCCTCCTGGCCCACGGCGAGTGTCACCGGGGCGAGAGGGTCGTCATTCGCAGTCTTCCTGGCCATCACCGACAGCATCCCACGCGGCACTGACAAACAAGCGACCCCGGCACCCCGACCGGTCCCGGAGCGGGCCCCGAGTCCGTCTCGGGGTCACGGCTCCTCGCGCCAGCCGTCCCACTCCCCCGCGAACGCGTCCAGTTCGGCCGGGTCGAGCCGCTCGCCCTCGTCCCGCAGGACCAGCAGCCACTGGGCGTCCTCGGCATCGTCCTCGCCGGCCAGCGCGTCACGGACGAGCCGGGGCTCCTCGTCGATGCCGAACCGCTGCCCGAGCGCCTCGGCCGCCTCCTCGGCGGCATCGCGGTCGGGCAGCACCAGCACGTGTCTCACATCGCTCACGGGCCCATTCTCCGGCACCGGCCACGCCCCGGGAGAGCGAGGCCGGCTCACGTGCCGGCGCCGGTGCCGGGCCGTCGGGGCCGGCTCGCCTCCCGGTGCCGGTTCTCGGGCACGAGCTGTGTGGTCCTCGAGGGCGCGCGAGACCCAATCAGTCGCCCGCGACAGGGTTCCGCACAGTCGGCACGCGGTCCAACTCGATTCCGAACGACTCCCGGTAGACCGCCAGCACCTCGTCGTCCGTCTCCAGTTCTCTCGAAGCGTGCGTGCCGTCCGCGCAGGTCGTCTTCAGCCGGTGCCCGCCGAGCGTGATCCTCCCGCCGTCCTCGGTGACCCGTGAGCAGATCAGTGACCGGGTGAAGTGCGACCGCGGCGAGGTGCTGTGCCACCAGGCACCGGCCGCGAAGTCCCCGAGCGCCCGGGGCCGGGTCTCCAGCCGGTACTGCGGCTTGCCGTCGCGCAGGACGTCCAGGTCACCGGTGCCCGGCGTGTCCCCGCCGCGTGCCCCGGCCGGATCCGGTACGGCCTCCACCACCCGGAAGCTCCCGCCGGGATCGTCCTGCTCCCCGCGTTCCCCCGGCGCCAACGGGTAGTGACTGTGCGCCCCGAAGCCGACGTCGGCGAGCCAGGTGTCCCCCTCCGCCGTCCGCACCCGCAGCGCGAGGTGGTCGAAGGGGATCCCGAGCCGGCCCTCGTCGCCGTACACACGTCCCGCGAGCAGCTCCACCTCGTACCCGAGGGCGGTGAGCAACGTCCCGAACGCGCCGTTCAGTTCGTAGCAGAAGCCACCCCTGCGGGCCTCGGTCACCTTGTCCAGCAGCCGCTTCTCGTCCAGGGCGATCTCCTCGCCGAGGTGGACCGACAGGTTCTCGAAGGGGACGGTCAGCAGATGGCGCAGGTGCAGCTCGCGCAGCGCCTCACTGGTGGGCCGCTGCGGGCGTGCGATGCCGAGACGGCGGAGATAGGCGTCCAGCTGTGCTGATGTCATGTGCCCAGTCTCGGCGACCGCGGACACCGCCGTCCTCCCGGCCCTCCAGCTCCTCCCGGCCCTCCAGCTCCTCCCGGCCCTCCAGTACCACTTGGCCTCCAGCGCCCTCCTCGCTCTCCCAAGCCTCCAGCTCCTCCCGGCTCTCTTGGCCCTCCCCGCCCTCCCCGCCCTCCCCGCCCTCTTCGCTTTCCTGGCTCTCCTGGCTCTCTTCGCTCTCCTGGCCCTCCTGCGCCTGTTCGGCCTGCTCGTCCGCAGGGGCCTGCCGTGCGCGCTAGTCCTCTGCGGTCACCTGTAGCTCCCCGTCCTTCCCTCCGGTCCCACCGACCGCCAGCGCGCCGTCCCGGTCGGTGCGCAGGACCACCGCGCCGCCGGCCCGCAGCGCGGCCACGGTGGCCGGTGCCGGGTGGCCGTAGGGGTTGCCGGCACCGGTGGACACGAGCGCCACCCGGGGTGCCGCGAGCCGTGTCAGCTCCGGGTCCTGATAGGCCGATCCGTGATGCGCCACCTTGAGGACGTCCACTCCGGCCAGCTCGGCCGCCGCCGGTGACCGCAGCAGCGCCTGCTGGGCCGGTGGTTCGAGGTCGCCGAGCAACAGCATCCGCAGCCCGCCCGTACGCACCAGCAGTGCGACGCTGGCGTCGTTGGGGCCCTCGGGCTCGAAGACGGCGCCCGGCCGGGCCGGGGGTACCCGGGTGCCGGAGGGCGGCCCGCTCCGCGGAGGGGGCCACAGGACCTTCCAGGTGAGCGGTCCGGTGTGCCGTTCCTCTCCCGCGACGGCCGTCGTGACCGGGATGTGCCGCTCAGCCGCCTCCTTGCGGACGAATTCCGCCTGGTCCGCGGGTTCCGCGAAGCCCGTGGTCTCGATCGCGGCCACCGGGCGGCCCCGCAGGACGCCGCGCAGGCCCGCCACGTGGTCGGCGTGGAAGTGGGTCAGGACCAGGAGGGGGACGCGCGTGATGCCCAGCTGCCGCAGGCAGTCGTCGACCAGGGCAGGGTCCGGTCCGGCGTCCACGACCACTCCGGCACCCTCGCCCGCCGCCAGCACGGTCGCGTCCCCTTGTCCGACGTCGCACATCGCGAACCGCCAGCCCGGCGGCGGCCAGCCCGTGAGCACCCGGGTCAGCGGCGCCGGCCGCGTCACCAGCACCACGACCAGGAGCGCCAGCAGCACGGCCCACCCTGGGTGCCGTGGCAGCCGGCGGCCTGCCAGGACGACGGCCACGGTGACCGCCGCCAGCGCCAGCGCCCCCGGCCAGCTCGCCGGCCAGTCCACGCCGGCGCCCGGCAGCGCTGCACCGGCCCTGGCGACGCCGGCGATCCACCCGGCGGGCCAGCCCGCGCACCAGGCCAGCGCCTTGGCGACCGGCATGGCCGGCGGCGCCGTGGCGAGCGCCGCGAACCCCAGCACCGTGGCCGGCGCCACCGCCACCTCGGCCAGCAGGTTGCACGGCACCGCCACCAGGCTCACCCGGGCCGACAGCACCGCCACCACCGGTGCGCACACGGCCTGCGCGGCGGCAGCCGCCGCCAGCGCCTCGGCGAGCCTCGGGGGTACCCCGCGCCGGCGCAGCGCCGCGCTCCAGCCCGGCGCCAGCACCAGCAGTGCGCCGGTGGCCAGTACGGACAGCAGGAAGCCGTAACTGCGGGCCAGCCAGGGGTCGTAGAGCACCAGCAGCAGAACGGCGGTGGCCAGCGCCGGGATCAGGGATCTGCGCCGCCCGGTGGCCAGGGCGAGCAACGCCACCGCACCGCAGGCGGCAGCCCGCAGGACACTGGGGTCGGGCCGGGAGACGAGCACGAAGCCCAGCGTCAGCGCTCCCGCGAGCAGGGCGGTCGCCCGCAGGGAGAGCCCCAGGCGTGGCGCGAGGCCACGGCGCTCGGCCCGCTGGGCCAGGCCGGGCGGACCGATGAGCAGCGCGAGCAGGACGGTGAGGTTGCTGCCGGAGACGGCGAGCGTGTGCGTCAGGTCCGTGGCCCGGAAGGCGTCGTCCAGCTCGGGCGTGATGCGTGAGGTGTCCCCGACGACCAGCCCGGGAAGCAGCGCCCGAGCATCGTCCGGCAGGTCTTCGCTGGCCTCGCGCAGACCGGCCCTGAGCCGCCCCGCCAGCCGTTGCGGCCCGCTCGGCCCCGCCACGATCCGGGGCTCCGGCCGGCCGCGGACCCGCAGCACGGCCGCGGTCCGGTCCCCACCCGTCAGCGCGGGCGCCAGCCGTCCTGCCAGCCGGAGCCGCGTGGACGGCAGCAGCCCGAGCCAGGCGGCACGGCCCCCGTGCCCCGCCCGTTCGGCGACGGCCCGCGGCGGCGCGTCACTCCAGGCGCCTTCGCCACTCCCGGTGCCCTCGCTTCTCCCGTTGCCCTCGCTTCTCCCGTTGCCCCCGGCGCTCCGGGTGTCTTCGGCACTCCGGGTGTCTTCGGCACTCCGGGTGTCTTCGGCACTCCGGCCGGGTGCCGGAACGTCGGCGTCGACGATCAGCAGCACGGGAGTCCGGATCCGCTCACGCCTACCGTCGGCCTCCTCGACGCTCCGCAGCTCGGCCCTCACCAGTACCGCCACGGGCGCCGCGTGATCGCCGCGCACCCGTGGCCTGCTCAGCCATGGGTCGCCGGTCACCTCGGCCTCGGCGGTCACGGTCGCGAACCGCCGGGCCAGCTCGGGCACCGGCCCACGTCGCACGTCCACCCCGTGCAGTCCGGCGGACGCGGCTGCGGCGGCGGCACAGAGCAGCACCGCGGCGACGGCGGCCCTCGCCCAGCCGAACCGGTCACGCACCCACCCGGCCCGTACCCGCCCGGCCGACGAGGCTTCCCCGGCCCGCCCAACCCCTTCGACTTCCCCGGCCCGCCCGGCCCACGTAGCTCCTCCGGCCCGCCCCACCCCTTCGGCTCCGCCAGCCCGCCCAGCCCAGGCGGCTGCCCCGGCCCGCCCCGGCCACCGCGCCGACAGCAGAAGCAGTCCTCCGACCAGGCCGACGACGACGGTCCCGGTGGTCCAGGCCGCTGGTGCGTCCAGGGTCAGGGCCGCCGTGGCCCAGGCAGCGAGCGCGGGCGGCACCAGGCGGAGGTCCATGGGGCCGCTGGGGCCTTCGGGCGCGGTCGCGGGCTCCTCGGGATTCCTGGGCGTGCGCGGGCCCGCTCTGTCGAGCGCGCGGCTCATGGCCGTACCAGGGCACGCAGGTCGGTGAACCGGCGGTCACCGATGCCGTTGACCTCGCGCAGTTCGTCCACCGAACGGAAACCGCCGTGCCGGGTGCGGTAGTCGATGATGTGCTGCGCCAGTACCGGGCCGACTCCGGGCAGGGTGTCCAGCTGGTCCGCGGTGGCCGTGTTGAGGGAGACCGGCGCCGCCGCGGAGCCGGTGCCGCCGGGTCCGGTGAGCGATCCCGCTGCCGGACCGGGCGGAGCGGCCTGGGCGGCCGGAGCGCCGACGACCACCTGTTCGCCGTCGATCAGGAAGCGGGCGCGGTTGAGTCCCTCCGTGCTCACACCCGGCCTGACCCCGCCCGCCGCCCGCAGCGCGTCGGCCACCCGGGCGCCGGCGGGCAGCCGCCGGATCCCCGGTTCCCGGACCTTGCCGCTGACGTCCACGACGATCTGTCCGCCCGGTGCCGCCCGATCACCGCCGGCCGCACCCGCTGCCCCTCCCTCACTCTTCTTGCCGCACGGCGCTGCCGGGCGCACCACTTGAGGGGCGCTCACGGACTGCGGCCGGCTCGTCCAGAAGTGCTGCACGGCGAACACGGCGGCGGCCAGCAGCACCACGGCGAGCGCCAGGACTCCCCGCCGTTCCACTCCGTACCGCGCCTGGAGCCACACCGGCATCCGCTCCCGCAGCGCCGACCCGGCTCGCTCCCGCCAGTCCGGGCCGGCGGACTCCTCGGGCCCGGTTTCTCGCGCCGACCCGGCCGGTCCGCGACGTGTGGTGCCGCCCGGCAGCGGCGCCGGGCCGGCCGCACCGTCCGGTTCCCGTGCCGGCGTCGGGCCCGGCTCGGGTGCGGCCGCCGTGGCTGTCCGCGCCGGACTCAGGCCGAGCACCTGGCCCGTCACCGTGGCCGTCGGCGTGCTCGCGGACCCGCTGTGACCCGGTGGTGCGTTCCCCGACTCCCGCCACTGCACGGCCCGTTCGCCGAAGAGAAGCTCCGCTCGACGGCGCGTCTCCTCCCCCGGTGCGGGCCGGTGGTGCCGGGTGCGGCGGCGCTCGGTGGTGTGGCGGCGCCCGGTGACGCGCCGGTGGCGGATGCGGCCGTCCGAGGCCGGGCCGCGGCCGGGGCCACTGGTCGGGGTCGCTGTGCGTGAACGGGATCGAAGTGCCATGCGACGAGCGTGGACGCTTCCGCCGCTTCGCGATGATCTTGGTCAATTCCCGTGGATGACAGCGAGGTTGTGGAAAACCGCGTCACTCGCACGAGGGAAACCAGCCGGCTCCGGAAACCGACTGGGGAGAAAGCGGACCGCCCCACCCCCAACGCCCACCAGAGAGAGCACATCACCCCACCTCGGACGCCGACCGGAGAGAGCACAGCCCCACCCCGGCCGCCGACTGGAGCGGAAGCGCAGGAGTTCGCGGTGTCAGCGGGGTGAGACGACCGCGCCCAGCAGTCCGGGCCCGGTGTGTGCGCCGATCACCGCGCCGACCTCGCTGACGTGCAGGTCGGCCAGGCCCGGGAGGCGGGCTCGCAGGCGGTCGGCGAGTGCGGCGGCCCGGTCCGGGGCGGCGAGGTGGTGGACGGCGATGTCGACCTCCGCGCCGCCCGCCCGCTCGGTTGCGAGTTCCTCGAGGCGGGCGATCGCCCTGGACGCCGTGCGCACCTTCTCGAGCAGCTCGATGCGGCCGCCGTCCAGCTGGAGCAGCGGCTTCACGGCGAGCGCGGAACCCAGCAGCGCCTGCGCGGCTCCGATACGGCCACCACGGCGGAGATAGTCGAGGGTGTCGACGTAGAAGTAGGCGGACGTGCCCGCGGCCCGCTTCTCGGCGGCCGTGACGGCTTCGTCCACGGTGCCGCCCGCCTCCGCGGTCTCGGCCGCGGCGAGCGCGCAGAAGCCGAGCGCCATCGCGACCATCCCGGTGTCCACTACCCGCACCGGAACCGGTGCTTCGCGCGCCGCGAGGACCGCCGCGTCGTAGGTGCCGGACAACTCGGCGGACAGGTGCAGGGAGACGATGCCGTCGGCGCCGGACTCGGCGACCCTGCGGTAGGTCTCCGCGAAGAGCTGGGGGCTGGGGCGGGAGGTGGTGACGGAGCGCCGTTTCTGCAGCGCCTGAGCCAGGGAGCGGGTCGAGATCTCGGTGCCCTCTTCGAGAGCCTGGTTGCCGAGGACGACGGTCAGCGGTACCGCGGTGATGCCGTGACGCTCCATCGTCCGGGGCGGCAGGTAGGCCGTGGAATCGGTGACGATCGCGACATGGCGGGACATGCCCTGGAGGTTACCTGGCGTAGTGCTCGCTCGGCAGCCCGGCCCCTGCGGTGCGGCCCCGGAGCCGCCCGCTCATGTGGTGCTCTCGGGGCGGGGTTTCTTCTGCCACGGAAACCCGGGACGCCATGAGGGCGGGGCGATGGCGTCGGGAGCGGGCTCCTCGGCGGCCGCCCCGGGCGCCGTCGGCCGGGGCCGCTCCGCGGCCGGGCCGTCGGCGGGGGACGGCGCGTCGGACCACTGCGGGGGCACCTGGCCGGTCTCGGTACGCGTCCAGTGGCGCAGGGCGCCCGCCTCGATGTCGATCTGCGCGCTGAGAGTGCTCAGATCGTCCTCGGCGAACCGGCGGGCCCGGTCGCGGACGGCCCAGCGCAGGGAGTCCGCGGACTTGGTGATGCGCTCGGTGCGGCTGCGCAGCTCGGGCAGGTGCGCGGCGAGCGTGGTCCGGTCCGGCTCGGACTCCAGACGCCTGAGGTCCGCGTCCAGCTCGTGCCCGTGCGCGCTGAGCCGCTCGAAGAGGCCGCGGGACTCCTTCAGCGACGCGTCCTCGGCCGCGCCGGCGTGCAGCGCGTCCTGCGTGGCCCGCATGGAGGTGCGCAGCGCGAGCCGCAGCTGGGCGATCTCCCCGGCCGGGCCGAGCTGGGCGAAGGACTTTGCGCGCAGCGTGTGGTCCTCGACCGTGCGGCGGGCCTGCGCGATGGTCCGGTCCACTCCGCGTTTGGCGGCGCCGACCGCCTTGACCGTGGCGTACGCGCCCAGACCGACGAAGAGCAGGAACATCAGGGCGAACACGGTCAGCAGAACTTCCATGACGCTCCTCCTCCGGTCGGCACGGCCCGGGCCGCTGTGCTCTCCACGGTAAACGCAGCGGGCAGGCCCGGAGTTCCGGAAGGACCCCGAACCTGCCCGTAGGGGACTACCCCGACGCCGGTCGTGCCCGGCGCCCGGTCATCACGCCGTGACGATGTTGACCAGCTTCGGCGCCCGCACGATGACCTTGCGGATGGCCGCGCCGCCCAGCGCCGCGACGACCTTGTCGTCGGCCAGCGCCACCTTCTCCAGCTCCTCCTCGGAGATGGCCGGCGGCACCTCCAGACGGGCCTTGACCTTGCCCTTGATCTGCACGACGCAGGTCACGGTCTCGTCGACGACGTACGCCGGGTCGGCGACCGGGAAGTCCCGGTGGACGACCGAGTCGGTGTGGCCCAGCTTGCGCCACAGCTCCTCGGCGATGTGCGGGGCCAGCGGGGCGATCATCAGCACCAGCGGCTCGGCCACGGACCGCGGCACCGCGCCGCCCGCCTTGGTCAGGTGGTTGTTCAGCTCGGTGATCTTGGCGATGGCGGTGTTGAAGCGCAGGCCCTCCAGGTCCTGGCGCACGCCGTCGACGGCCTTGTGCAGGGCGCGCAGGGTCTCCTCGTCCGGCTCGGCGTCGGTCACGGTGACCTCGCCGGTCGTCTCGTCGACGATGTTGCGCCACAGCCGCTGCAGCAGCCGGAACTGGCCGACCACCGCGCGCGTGTCCCACGGGCGGGAGACGTCCAGCGGGCCCATGGCCATCTCGTACAGGCGCAGCGTGTCGGCGCCGTACTCCGCGGCGATCTCGTCCGGGGTCACCGCGTTCTTCAGGGACTTGCCCATCTTGCCCAGCAGGCGGCTGACCTTCTCGCCCTGGTGGTAGTAGGCGCCGTCGCGCTCCTCCACCTCGGCGGCCGGCACCGCGATGCCCCGGCTGTCACGGTAGACGTAGGCCTGGATCATGCCCTGGTTGAACAGCTTGTGGAACGGCTCCGCGGAGGAGACGTGCCCCAGGTCGTACAGGACCTTGGACCAGAAGCGCGCGTACAGCAGGTGCAGTACGGCGTGCTCGGCACCGCCGACGTACAGGTCGACACCGCCGTGCGGCTGGCCCTCGCGCGGGCCCATCCAGTAGCGCTCGATCTCCGGGTCGACCAGCCGCTGCTCGTTGTGCGGGTCCAGGTAGCGGAACTCGTACCAGCAGGAGCCGGCCCAGTTGGGCATGGTGTTGGTCTCGCGGCGGTACTTCTTCGGGCCGTCGCCCAGGTCCAGGGTGACGTTGACCCATTCCTCGTTGCGCGACAGCGGCGTCTCGGGCTGCGTGTCGGCGTCGTCCGGGTCGAAGGTGCGCGGGCTGTAGTCCTCGACCTCGGGCAGCTCCAGCGGCAGCATCGACTCGGGCAGCGCGTGGGCGATGCCGTCCTCGTCGTAGACGATCGGGAAGGGCTCGCCCCAGTAGCGCTGGCGGCTGAACAGCCAGTCGCGCAGCCGGAAGTTGACGGTGCCCTCGCCGATGCCCTTGCGGGCCAGCCACTCGGTGATGCGGGCCTTGGCGTCGGCCACGCCCAGGCCGTTCAGCCGCACGTCGTCGCTGTCGGAGTTGACGATCTTCGCGTCGTAGGAGACGAAGGCGTCGTCCCAGGTGGACGGGTCGGTGCCGCGGCCGTCGGTCGGCTCGACCACGCAGCGGACCGGCAGCTCGAAGGCGCGCGCGAAGGCGAAGTCGCGGCTGTCGTGGCCCGGGACGGCCATGATCGCGCCCGTGCCGTAGCCCATCAGGACGTAGTCGGCGATGAAGACCGGGATCCGCTCGCCGTTGACGGGGTTGGTCGCGAACGCGCCGGTGAAGACGCCGGTCTTGTCCTTGGCCTCGGCCTGCCGCTCGACGTCGGACTTGGAGGCGGCCTGCGCGCGGTAGGCGGCGACGGCGTCGGCCGGGGTGGCGTGGCCGCCGGTCCACACCTCGTGCGTGCCTTCGGGCCACGCCGCGGGGGTGAACTTGTCGACCAGCGGGTGCTCGGGCGCCAGCACCATGTAGGTGGCGCCGAACAGGGTGTCCGGGCGGGTGGTGAAGATCGTGATGCGCTCGCCGTCGATCGGGAAGTCGACGCGGGCGCCCTCGCTGCGGCCGATCCAGTTGCGCTGCTGCAGCTTGATGGCCTCGGGCCAGTCCAGCTCCTCCAGGTCCTCCAGCAGCCGGTCGGCGTAGGCGGTGATGCGCATGTTCCACTGGCGCAGCTTGGCCTTGAAGACCGGGTAGTTGCCGCGCTCGGAACGCCCGTCGGCGGTGACCTCCTCGTTGGCCAGCACGGTGCCCAGGCCCGGGCACCAGTTGACGGGCGCGTCGGAGGCGTAGGCCAGGCGGTACTCGCCCAGGACGTCGGCGCGCTCGGCGGCGCTCAGCTCGTTCCACGCGCGCGTGGTGCCCTCGATCCCGCGTTCACCGGACTCGAACTGGGCGATCAGCTCGGAGATCGGGCGGGCCTTGCGCGCCTCGTCGTCGTACCAGGAGTTGAAGATCTGCAGGAAGATCCACTGGGTCCACTTGTAGTACTCCGGGTCGATCGTGGCGAACGACCGGCGCTTGTCGTGGCCCAGGCCCAGCCGGCGCAGCTGGGCCTTCATGTTCTCGATGTTGGCCTCGGTGGAGACGCGCGGGTGCGTGCCGGTCTGCACGGCGTACTGCTCGGCGGGCAGGCCGAAGGCGTCGAAGCCCAGGGTGTGCAGGACGTTGTGGCCGGTCATGCGCTGGAACCGGGCGTAGACGTCGGTGGCGATGTAGCCCAGCGGGTGGCCGACGTGCAGGCCCGCACCGGAGGGGTACGGGAACATGTCCATGATGAACTTCTTGGGCCGTGCGACCAGCTCGGCGTCGCCCGCCAGATCGCCCGTGGGGTTCGGCGCCGCGTAGGTGCCGTCGGCGTCCCAGAAGTCCTGCCAGCGTGCCTCGATCTCGGCTGCCACGGCGGCCGTGTAGCGGTGCGGCGCAGCCACCTCGGCGGTGGCAGCGGGGTTCGTCTCGCTCATGATCCTCAAAGCTCCATCGATCGTCTCTGCCTGCGGAAATGAAAAAACCCCTCGCACAGGAGGGGACGCCGCGCCGATGCCGACCTCACGGCTTGACCGGGGGTCGGTACTGATCAGCGCGGCCCGCTAAGCAGAAGGCGTACGGCACGCATGGCGCTAGGGTACCGCAGCCCTTGAGCAAGCCGCGACGCGCTTCCGTATGCCTGGTGGACATGTCACGTAGCCCGCCGAAGCTGAACAAAGGTCAAGGATTACTGCGCGTACCGTCCCCTAAGGGACACCGCCCCAGTCGCATTGTCCGTTGATAACAACGCAATAACTCAAACCCCGTACTGATCGGTATGGCTCCACTTAGAGTGCGGCAGCGGGACCGCTTTCCCGAAACTGCTCGGAGTTGCCCCCATGAACCCTCGTCGTAGTACCAGTTCGCTCCCCAAACCGGGCCGCTCGGCCTATGGGGTGGCGTCAGCTGTCGCCCTGCTGCTCATACCCGTGGTCGTGCTGGTCGGAGGCAGCCAGTTCCGCGAGTTCCTGAACTTCGGCGCGGGCGTGCTGTCCCTCGTCTCGCTGAGCTGCTCGGTGATCTGGGGCCTGTTCGCCCAGGACCGGATCTTCCTGAACACCCGGCAGCGCATCATCGGACAGGCGGTGCACCGGACGACCGCGGTCGCCTCGATCGCGTTCCTGTTGCTGCACGTCACCACGAAGATCGCGCTCGGCCACACCGAGCTGATCGCCGCGATCATCCCGTTCTCGCTCGGCGTCTCCGGAATCGCCGGCCTGATCGGGCTCGGTTCGCTCGCGGGCCTGCTGATGATCTTCGTAGGTGTCACCGGCGCGCTGCGCAGCAATTTCGCCACCCCCGCCCCGGTGGCCGCCCGCTGGCGGGCCATGCACATGCTGGCCTACCCGGCCTGGTGCGCGGCGCTCGTGCACGGCCTCTACGCGGGTCGACCGGCCAAACCGGTCTTCGTGATCCTCTACAGCCTGTCCCTGCTGGGCGTCATGGGCGCCCTCGCGCTGCGCTCGGCCCCGCGGCCCGTCAAGCGCAAGGTCGCCGACCGGCTGGTGGCCCTGTTCGGCAGCTCCGAGCGGCCCGGGCTGGACGAACTGGACGCGAGCCGCTCCCGGGCCGGGTCCCCGCCGCCCGGCTTCGAGGGCCGCCGCGAGCCGCAGTCCTCGCCCGCCGCCACGGCGGCCGGCCCGCTCTACCAGACCCCGGCCGAGCCCGCCTCCGGCTTCGCGGCGGCCTACCGCGCGGTGTCCACGCCGGGCCGCCCCCAGCAGCCCTTCACGGCCGCCCAGACGGCGCGTGCGGACCTGCCGCCCGACCTCCGGCCCACGGAGGCCTTCCCGCGCGTGGACGGCCCCTCCAGCACCTCGGGCAGCTGGCCGATCCCGTCCCCGCCACCGGTCGGCGAGGCCCCGCCGTCCGCGTACGACCCGCTCCAGGACACCGGGCACACCATCCCCGCCTACGGCGACACGGGCGCGGCCGGATACGGCGGGAGTGACGTGTACGACACCGGTGAGACGAACGGCCTGTACGGCACGTACTACCCCTCCGACATGTACAACAGCGGTCCCGCCACCGAAACGCTGCCCGGCTTCCCCTATGACACGCCGGGTTCGGGCGAACCTTGGAACACGCCTTCCGGAGGCTTTAAGTGAACGAGGCCCTGCCCGACGTCCCCGAGGTCCGTGTGGTCGGACTTCCCCAGCTCACGTCGGGCTTCGACCTTGTGGAGCGGCTCGACCTGCCCATGCACCTGAAGGTGCACGGGCCGCTCGACCCACTGGGCGGCGAGCAGCTCGCCCAGCTCGCCGAACGCATCAACCTCAGGGGCCGCGGCGGCGCCGGCTTCCCCTTCCACAAGAAGCTGCGCTCGGTCGCGGAATCGGCGATCAAGCGCGGGGTGCGGCCGGTCGTCGTGGTCAACGGCAGCGAGGACGAACCGGCCTGCCGCAAGGACACGGTCCTCATCAACCGTGCGCCGCACCTGATCCTGGACGGCGCGCTGCTGTGCGCGGAGGCGCTCGGCGCGCGCACGCTCGTCATCGGCGTCACCCGGGAGTCCACACAGCGCTCCATGGAGGCCGCGCTGGCCGAGCGCGGCCTGAGCAACAGCCGTAGATCGGCGCTGCGCGCGTGGGTGCAGCGCAATCCGGTGCGGATGGTCACCGGCGCGGCCGCCTCGCTGATCCGCTCGATCGACGGGGGCCCGGCGATCCCGCCCGGCCGCAAGATCAGCGCCTCGCAGAGCGGCGTCGGCGGAGCACCCACCCTGCTGTCGAACGCGGAGACCTTCGCACAGCTGGCCATCGCCGCCCGCATCGGACCGGAGCGCTACGGCAACACCGGCCTGTACGACGAACCGGGCACCGTGATGCTCACCGTGTCCGGCGCGGTCGCCCGCCCGATGGTGATCGAGGCGCCCACCGGCGTGCCGTTGCGCTACATACTCCAGCTGGCGGGCGCCCCGCCGGTGCCGCAGGGCGTGCTGACCGGTGGTTATCACGGCAAGTGGCTCGACGCGGCGACCGTGGGCGAGGCGGTGGTCTCCCGCAACTCGCTGGACGCCGTGGGCGGTTCCCTGGGCGCGGGCGCGATCCTGCCGATCAGCCAGGAGACCTGCCCGCTGGGCGAGTCGCTGCGGGTGGCGCAGTGGCTGGCCGAGGAGAGCGCCGGGCAGTGCGGCCCCTGCTACCTGGGGCTGCCGGCCGCCGCTCGCGGCCTGGAGGACATCCTGAACGGCGGTGGACCGGCCGCCCTGGAAGCGCTGAAGCAGGTCGCGAAGAACGTCAAGAGGCGCGGGGCGTGTTCCCACCCGGACGGCTCGGCGATGTTCCTGGAATCGACCATCAAGGCGTTCACCGACGACCTGGCCGCGCATGTCCTCGGCAACGGCTGCGGACGGCCCGTGGAGGGCGTTCTGCCGCTCTTCGAGGGAGGCAGGGCCGCCACGGGCGCCCTGGGCGGCGCAGACGCCGAGGAGACGGGCTCCAGCCGCCAGAAGATCTACGTCGACTGGACGCTCTGCCGGGGCCACGGACTGTGCGCGGACATCCTCCCGGAGGTGTTCGAGCTGGGCGCCGACGGCTTCCCGACCGTCGCCCAGGCGCAGGTGCCGCGCTACGCGGAGGCGAAGGCGCTGCGCGCGGTGCGCCGCTGCCCCGCACTCGCCCTGCGCATCGAGGAGGACACGCGCGGGCAGGCACCGTCGCGCAATCTGCCGGTCCTCTCCCAAGGGCGCGGCCGGCGCGCACTGGGCCGCTGAGGACGAACGGCGCGGCGGGCCACCCGACCGGGTGGCCCGCCGCGCCGTTCACGCGTGCCGCGCCTGGGAACACGCCGAAGGCGGACCGTCCGTGAGGATGATCCGCCTTCGATTGCTGTGGAGCTAAGGAGAATTGAACTCCTGACCTCTTGCATGCCATGCAAGCGCTCTACCAACTGAGCTATAGCCCCTTGTTTTGTTGTCTCGCCCGGTTCCCCCGGCGACGACGTAAACATTACAGGCCCGTCGGCGCAGCACCAAATCGGTTTCGACTCAGTGCCGATACGACCACTAATGTCGGCTTTCGTGAGTGTGATCGCGTCGTCCGCAGCCCACCGCCGGGTCCCGGTCGCGCTGGGCGTGTGCCTGGCGTCCTTCGCGGCGTTCTGGGCCGCACAGCGGGCGGCGCACGTGTCGCTGATCGACCTGATGGTGTACCGGGCCGAGGGCGCCACCGTGCGCGCCGGCGGAGATCTCTACGCGCTGCGCGCGACGGCCGCGCACCTGCCCACCACCTACCCGCCGTTCGCGGCCCTGCTGTTCACCCCGTTGTCCCTGCTGGACACGGAGGTCCTGCGCGTGCTGGCCACCGCCGGCAATCTCGCGCTGCTGGTGGTGTTCGTGCGGCTGTCGCTGAAACTCGTCGGCCACGCGCGCGTGGAGACCGTCTGGTGGGTCGCCGCGCCGGCCGTGTGGTGCGAGCCGGTGTGGACGACCCTGCGCTACGGCCAGATCAACCTGCTGCTGGCCGTCCTGGTGCTGTGGGATCTGACCCGTCGCCCCGCCGGCGGGTGCGACCGCTGGACGGGGGCGGGTCTCGGCCTGGCCGCCGCGGTGAAGCTGACGCCGGCGCTGTTCCCCGCGTTCCTGCTCGCCACCGGCCTCGTGGCCCGCCTGGCGGGCGGTGACGGGCGGCCGTGGCTGCGGCACGCGCGCGGGGCCGCTGCCGCGTTCTTGGGGGCGACCCTGCTGGCGGCGGCCCTCCTGCCGCGGGACTCCTGGCGGTTCTGGACGGACTTCGCGTTCCGCGCGAGCCGGGTCGGTCATGCCGAGGACACCGCCAACCAGGCCCTGCGCGGCGTCCTGGCCCGCCTCCTGTGCACGGGCGACCCGGGAGCGCTCTGGGCGGTCTGTGCGGCCCTGGTGGCCGTCCTGGGGCTGGCGCTGGCCGTACGGGCGGAGTTGCGGGGGCGGCGGGCCTGGGCGGTGTGCGCCTGCGCGGTGACCGCCCTGGTGGTCAGCCCGGTGTCCTGGACCCACCACTGGGTGTGGTGCGTGCCACTGGTGCTGCTGCTGTGGACGCGCGGGCACCGGGCGGCGGCCCTGGGCGCGCTGGTGGTCTTCTGCTCGTACGCCCCGTGGTGGGTGCCGCACGGATCCGGTCGGCCGGAACTGCACCTGGACGGCGCGGAATTGACGCTGTCCGCGCTCTACACAGGCGCCGGTGCGCTTTTCCTCGCACTGGCCCGGACATCGTTGCCGAGGACCGGGTCCGGTGCGATCGACGTCAGGCCGTCACGAACTGGTAGAACCTCTTGAGCGTGCAGTGCTCCTCGAGGAGCCGGCCGTAGATCGGCTCGCCCTCCAGTTCCCGGTACGTCTCGATGGGGTCGCCTTTTATGATCAGCGCCCGCGCGCATTCCTCGCACCAGTACTGGTAATCGGGATTGATCGGCTCCATGTCGCGGACGATCGGCGTACCGCTCCCGCACCAGTCGCACTTTCGCCGGTGTGCACCCATCGATCAGCTCCAGCTGTGGCCGCAGGCCGTGCACACGTAGGAGATTCCGCCATTGTCGCCGAGAACTTGCGCCACGTGCGCGGAACCGCAGGAAGGGCAGCTGAGCCGGGTGGTCGTGTCCTGTGTCAACGCCGCACCGAGGAGGTGGCCGACCTCCTCAAGGATGCTCGCAGGCATCGCTACTCCTCCCGTCGGGCCGCGCCCCCTTCCGGCCGTTTGATTCTGCCACGGCCGGAGCAATACGGTCAGCGACGCCTCAGTACCAGTCCGGACACGGCGCCCACCGCGGCCGTTCCGGCCAGTGCCCAGGCGCAGACCCAGAACGCCTCCGCAGAGGTGTACGGCCGCAGGACCCCGTATGACTCAAGCCGGTTCAGGAACAGTGTGCCGAAAGCCGCCACGCCGATGAGTTGACCGAGCTGCGTCACCGTCGCCAGCAGGCCGCTGGCGTCCGCCGCGTCCTCGGGCCGCACGGTGGCCAGCGCCCCGGTGAGCGTCGGGCTGAAGGCGAGCGCCAGTCCGGCACCCGTGCCCGCGTACCCCGCGTACAGGAGAGCTCCCCCGTCCCCGCCGCCGTGGAAGGCGAGCCCCACTACGGCGACGGACACCGCGGTGAGCGTGAACCCGGCCGGCGCGAGGGCCCGCTGCCAGGCGGCCGGCCACCTCCGCCAGGTCAGGCTGACGGCACCGAACACGGCCGCGGTCGGCACGAAGCTCAGTCCGGCCCGCAGCGCGCTGTAGCCGAGGCCGCCCTGGACGTGCAGGGTCAGCGCGAAGAGGAAGCCGGCGTTCACCGACATCACGGCGAGGATCCGGAAGACGGCCCGCCCGATCCCGGGGTGGCGCAGCACCCGCGGCCTGATGAGCGGGGCGCCACCGCGCCGGGCCAGCCGCGACTCGTAGCCGCAGAACAGGACGAACAGCACGACGGCCGCGGCCAGCGACAGCCAGGTCCACAGCGGCCAGTCCTCCTCCTGCCCGAGCACCAGCGGCACCGTCAGCAGTGACACGGCGGCGCCCAGCAGCACCAGTCCCGGCAGGTCCAGTGCCCGGACCCGCCGCCGCCCGGCCGTGACCCCCAGCGGCAGGACCCGCCGGCCCAGCACGAGCAGCAGCGCCCCGACCGGCACGTTGACCAGGAACACCGGCCGCCAGCCGGTGCCGAGGAGGTCGACGCTGACCAGCACTCCACCGGCGACCTGCCCGGCCGCCGCGCCGACGGCGAGGACGGCGGAGTAGGCGCCCAGCGCCCGGGCCCGGGCCTCGCCGGTGAAGGAGCGCTGGATCAGGCTGAGCACCTGCGGGATCATCAGCGCCGAGCCCAGGCCCTGCACGAGCCGGAACACGATCAGCCCGGTCGCGCCCTGCGCCAGTCCGCAGGCGAGCGAGGCCAGGGTGAACAGGGCCAGTCCGGCCAGGTGGACCCGGCCGTGGCCGAGCCGGTCGCCGAGCCGCGCCCCGGTGATCAGGAACACGGAGTAGGTGATGGTGTAGCCGGCGATCACCAGCTGGAGGTCGGCGCCCGAGGCGTGCAGGCCGGAACCGATCGACGGGGCCGCGACGTTCACGATGAAGACGTCGAGGGCCGCCATGAACAGGGCGGCGAGCAGCACACCGAGCAGCAGCCGGGGCCGGTTGTCAGTGGCGGGTGCTTCACTGTCGGTGACGGGTGAGGATGATCGGCCGACGGCCGGTTCGTCACTGTCAGTGGTGGATGGTTGACTGTAGGCGAGGGGCGAGGCGGGCTCGGAGCCCGGCCCGGGGGAGGTCGTCGTCATGGCGTCGAGCTTCGCGGCGGGCCGGTACCGGTGCCGAGTGCCCGCCGATGCTGGTAGTGCCAGCACCTGGCAGGGGCGGCTCCGGGCGCCGACGATCGATGGAGACGGGGACGACGGGGGCTGGACGATGGCGATGGGGACGAGGACACAGCGGCGCAGGCCGGAGCTGGCCACCTTTCTGCGCAGCAGGCGGGCCCGGGTGACACCGGCCGACGTGGGGATGCCGCCGGGCCTGCGGCGGCGTACGCCCGGTCTGCGCCGGGAGGAGGTCGCCCAGCTCTCGGGGGTGGGTGTGACCTGGTACACCTGGCTGGAGCAGGGCCGGCCGATCAACGCATCGCCGCAGGTGCTGGACGCGGTCGCGCGCACACTGCGACTCGACCCGCCGGAGCGGGAGCACCTGTACCGGCTGGCGGAGGTCCCGTTCGAGCCGGACCCGAAGGGCCTCGTCCGGCAGGTCGGCCCGGAGGTGCAGGGCGTCATCGACGCCCTCGACCCGATGATGGCGGTGGTCTACAACTCGCGGTACGACATCCTGGCGACCAACCCGGCCTACCGCGACCTGTTCCTGGGACAGGAGGCGCTCGGCGCCGGCCTGGGCCTGCCGAACGCGCTGTGGACGCTGTTCACGCTGCCGGAGGGGGTCTGCCCGCTGGTCCGCCGCGAGGAGGAGCTGCCGCTGATGGTGGCGACGCTGCGGTCGTCCTACGGCAGACACGTGGGCGAGCCGGCCTGGGAGGAGTACATACGCCGGCTGTCGGCGGCGAGTGACTGGTTCGCGCAGCTGTGGGCGAGCGGTGCGGTGGTGCCTCCGGGACCGCGGGTGAAGACGCTGCGGCACACGGCGGTGGGCGAGCTGCGGATGACCTCGCAGTCGCTGTCCATCGACGGGATGCCCGAATGCCGGATCGTCGTCTACACCCCGGTGGACGACGAGACGACGCGGAAGATGGCGCTGCTGCGGGAGCGGCGGGAGCGGCCGCGTCCGACGGCGGCCGAGGGAAGGGAGGCCGAGGAGGCCGTCCGCGGCTGACGGCGCCGGACACGTCCGACAGGCCCTGCCCGCGGCACACGGCCGGACACGAAAAATCCCGCCCCCTGCGGGGACGGGATTCTCATCACCGATCTTTGACAACTCAACAGAGTGTCGACCAGTGGAGCTAAGGAGAATTGAACTCCTGACCTCCTGCATGCCATGCAGGCGCTCTACCAACTGAGCTATAGCCCCTGGTGTTCTTCCCGCTCGGCGGGGCGAACAAGAAGAACTTTAGCCTGTGACCTGCCGGAAAGTGAAATCCGGGGTTCAGGACCCTCGGGACGGTCAGTCGTCGTCGCCGAGGACGGGCTCCGGGAGGGTGCCCGCGTTGTGCTCCAGCAGGCGCCAGCCGCGGGCGCCTTCGCCGAGCACCGACCAGCAGCAGTTGGAGAGGCCGCCGAGGCTCTCCCAGTGCCGGGCCTCCAGGCCGAGGAGCCGGCCGATGGTGGTGCGGATGGTGCCGCCGTGGCTGACGACGACGAGGGTGCCGTCCTCGGGCAGCTTCTCGGCGTGCCGAAGGACGACGGGGGCCGCGCGGTCGGCGACCTCCGTCTCCAGTTCGCCGCCGCCGCGGCGGACCGCCTCGCCGCGCTTCCACGCGGCGTACTCCTCGCCGTACCGGGCGATGATCTCCTCGTGCGTCAGCCCCTGCCAGACGCCCGCGTAGGTCTCGCGCAGGGCCTCGTCGCGGGTGACGTCGAGACCGGTGAGGGCGGCCAGCTCCGCGGCCGTGTGCGCGGCACGCCGGAGGTCCGAGGAGACGATGGCGTCGGGCCGCAGGGAGGCGAGCAGCCGGGCGGCGCGGCGCGCCTGGCCGAGGCCGGTCTCGGTCAGCTCGACGTCCGTGGTGCCCTGGAAGCGGCGCTCCACGTTCCAGGACGTCTGGCCGTGCCGCCACAGGATGATGCGGCGGCCCCGGCCCTTGCGGTCGGTCACCTCACCTGTGGCGCTCATCACCACTCCCCGCCCGGCTCCTGGTCGGCCTCGGCGGCCTGGAGCCGGGCGTGCTCCTCGGCCTTGCCACGGGTCGCCTTGGCGTCGGCGGGCAGTTCCAGCTCGGGGCAGTCCTTCCACAGCCGCTCCAGGGCGTAGAAGACCCGCTCCTCGCTGTGCTGCACGTGCACGACGATGTCGACGTAGTCGAGGAGGATCCAGCGGGACTCGCGGTCGCCCTCGCGGCGGACCGGCTTGGCGCCGAGTTCCTTCAGCAGGCGCTCTTCGATTTCGTCGACGATGGCCCTGACCTGGCGGTCGTTCGGCGCGGACGCCAGCAGGAAGGCGTCCGTGATCGACAGCACGTCGCTCACGTCGTAGGCGATGACGTCATGGGCGAGCTTGTCGGCCGCCGCCTGGGCGGCGGTGTTGATGAGCTCAAGGGAACGGTCGGTGGCGGTCACTACATGGCTTTCCGTCGGCGGACTTTTGCCCTCAAGGGTCTCACGGACGGCCCGGAGCACCCCACGTGATTACCGCGGCACGTGGGGTGGCCCCCGGCCGCACCCCGCAAGCGGAGGCGGCCGGCGGCCGGCCCGTGGTCAGGAGGACGACGGCTCGTAGTCGCGGCCGAGGACCACCGAGACGTCGGCGCCGGAGGAGACGGTGCCCTTGGTCACGGAGCCGGCGGGCAGGCCGAGGGTCTTGGCGACCTCGGAGGCGTTCGCCTTGTCGGCGGCGTCCGCGTAGATCACCTCGCTGGCGGCCCGGGTACCGGAGGCACTGCCGCCCTCCAGGAAGGTGAACCCGCCGTTGAGGAGTACGACCCGGGCCTTCTCGGTGTCGTCCTTCGCCCCGGTGGCGTTCTGCACGGAGACCCGGACCGCGGAGCCCGCGTCGGGGCTCTTGGCGGTGCCGCCCAGGATGTCCTTGACCACGCTGTCACCGGTCTGCGCGCTCAGCGTGCCGTCGGCCTGTACGGGCAGCAGGGCGGTCTTGTAGTCGCCGCTCTTGGCGAGGTCGGAGAGCTTGGCGAGGAAGGCGCCGAGGTCCTTGTCGGTGAGCGGCGGGTCGAGGATCTGCGCGAGGGTCTGCACGGTGGTGGTGGCCGACGACGGGTCGGAGGAGATCTTGCGCAGCACGCCCTGCATGACCTGGCCGAACCGCTCCAGCTGCGCGTTCTCGGACTCGCCGGACGCGCGGTAGGTGGCGTAGGCGACGGCCATCTTGCCGCTGAGGGTCTGGTCCCGGCCCTTGTGGACGAGCGGCGTGGTGCCCTTCGTCTTGGCATCGGGGTCGGGCACGTCGGTGTCGGTGTCGACCTCGATGTTGCCGACGAGTTCGACCAGGTTCTGCAGGTAGGGGGTGTCCAGCCGCCAGGTGCCCTGGATGCTGGTGCCGAGGACGGTGTCGAGCTGGTCGCGGGTGCCGGAGGCGCCGTCGTCGTCCACGGACTTGGCGAGGGTCGTGGTGGAGCCGTCGTCGCCGGTCAGCGCGAGGGAGTTGGGCAGCAGGACCGTGGTGCCCTGCTCGGTGGTGGTGTTGTCGACCAGCAGTGCCGTGGAGGTGCCGCCCTTGCCGGTGTTGTGCAGGTGGACGACGATCACGTCGCGTTTCTGGGCGGCGACCGGTGTGGCGGTGCCGCTCTCGCCGTCGGAGGAGGACAGCCCGGGCAGCTTTCCGGCGAACCAGAGGTAGCCGACACTGCCGACCGCGACCAGGGCGAGGACGACGAGGAGGGCGGTGATCCGGGCGCGGGCGCGACGGCGGGCCTCCTCGCGGCGCTCGGTGCGGTTCTCGGTGAACTTCAGCCAGTCGATGACGTCCTCGGAGTCGCCGTCCGGCTCCTCGACGAAGGCGAACTGCTCGGTGTGGTACTCCCCTCGTCCCGGGGCGGGCTCGGTCTCCTCGGGGGTGTGCGCGTCCTCCGCGGGGCCCGCCTGCTGCGGGATGTAGGCGGTCTGCCCGGCGGCCCGGGGCTGCTGCGCGCTGGTCGCCGCCTGCCCGTAGGGGTCGTGGCCGGCGGCGTCCTGGGTGCCGGTCCCGTAGGGGTCGTACGGGGCCGGGGAGCCGTAGGGGTCGTGGGCGGGATGCTGCCGGTCCGGGCCGTAGGAGGGCGCCGGGGCCTGCTGGCCGGTGGCGTAGAGGTCGTAGCCGTAGCCCTGCTGCTGGGCGTACGGGTCGTAGGCCGCCTGCTGGGCCTGCGCGGACGGCTGTGCCGGAGCCTGCTGTGCCGGGATCTGCCGGTACATGGGCCGGCCGTACTCGTCGTAGCCGACGAGTTCGTACGGTTCCGTTCCGTACCCCGCGTCGTATCGGTCGTTCACCGGTGCCCCTCTCGGCTCACTCGCCGCGGTACAGCTCGCGCTTGTCGATGTAGCGCACGACTCCGTCCGGCACCATGTACCAGATGGGGTCCCCCTTGGCGACTCTCGCGCGGCACTCCGTGGAGGAGATGGCGAGCGCCGGGACCTCGACGAGCGAGACGCCGCCCTCGGGCAGTCCCGGGTCGGTCAGGTGGTGGCCGGGACGGGTGACGCCGATGAAGTGCGCGAGGGAGAACAGCTCCTCCGAGTCGCGCCAGGTCAGCAGCTGGGCGAGGGCGTCGGCGCCGGTGATGAAGAAGAGGTCGGTGTCCGGGTTGAGGGCGCGCAGATCGCGCAGGGTGTCCACGGTGTAGGTGGGGCCGCCGCGGTCGATGTCGATGCGGCTGACGGAGAACTGCGGGTTCTCGGCGGTCGCGATGACCGTCATCAGGTAGCGGTCCTCGGCCGGGGAGACCTTGCGGTGGGACTTCTGCCACGGCTGGCCGGTGGGGACGAACACCACCTCGTCCAGCTGGAACTGCGCGGCGACCTCACTGGCCGCCACGAGGTGCCCGTGGTGGATCGGGTCGAAGGTTCCGCCCATGACGCCCAGGCGCCGCTTGCCCGTGTGGGCGGGGCCGTTGCCCGGTCCGTGCTGCGGGTGCTTCGCCGTGTCGCCGGCCGCCTCGTGCGCCGGACCGGTAGGCATGTCCTGCTCTCCCATGCGTGCAGACCCTACCGGCCCGGCTTCGGACGTCCGGCCGGGGACGGGTCCCCGTTCAGCGGTCGCGGTTGAAGCGGGTGGTGATCCACAGCAGGAGGAGGAGGATGATCAGGGCGCCGCCGCCGGTGACGGCCGGGTTCAGGCTGTTGTGGTTTCCGCCGTGCTCCTCGCCCTCGGCGGCGAGGGTGACCAACTGGGCTGCGGCGCTGTGGAAGCTCATCTTCGGCAGGACCTATCGCGTGTGGGCGGAATAAAGATGTCGGCTCATCGTAAGCGGGCGGGTCCGCGGCTATCACGCCGACTCCGCCGTTGGGGAGGAGGGGGCCCGGCGGGCCGGCCGCGGCGGGTGTCGTGACGCCGGCCGCGCGCGGGGAACCTTCCCCGCCCGTCAGTCGTCCTTCTTGTAGCCGCGCAGCAGGAACCAGGCGGTCAGAACACAGCCGAGCACCATCACGATCAGGACGACACGCAGCAGGTTTCCCGACCCGTGCTGCTGGACGGCCAGTGTGGCGGCCTCGGTCAGCCGGGCGGCTGCGGGGTGGTGCTCCATGGCGTGGACTCCTTCGGGTGTACTGCCCGTCCACGGTATCTCCGCCTAGGCTGGGCCCCGCCTCGGGGGCACACGTGGGCACTCACACGCACATGGGGGAAGACATGTCCGACGACGGCCACCGGCAGACGGGGCACGAGCGGGTGCCGAGCAGGCAGCGCAGGCGCTTCCCGGGGATCTCCTCGCGTGCCTACGAGCACCCGGCCGACCGCTCGGCCCTGGTCGCGCTGCGCAGGCTGAGCGGGTTCGACACCGTCTTCAAGGCGCTCAGCGGGCTGCTGCCGGAGCGGAGTCTCAGGCTGCTGTTCCTGTCCGACTCGGTGCGCGTCTCCGAGCGGCAGTTCCCGCACCTGCACGACATGCTGCTGGACGCCTGTTACATCCTGGACCTGGAGAAGGTCCCGCCGATGTACGTCACCCAGGACCCGCAGCCGAGCGCGATGTGCATCGGGCTGGACGAGCCGGTCATCGTGGTCAGTACGGGCCTGGTGGAGCTGCTCGACGAGGAGGAGATGCGGGCGGTCGTCGGGCACGAGGTGGGGCACGCGCTGTCCGGGCACGCGGTGTACCGCACGATCCTGCTCTTCCTGACGAGCCTGGCGCTGAAGGTCGCCTGGATCCCGCTGGGCAACTTCGCGATCATGGCGATCGTGACGGCGCTGCGGGAGTGGTTCCGCAAGTCGGAGCTGTCGGCGGACCGGGCGGGGCTGCTGGTGGGCCAGGACCTCCAGGCCTCGATGCGGGGGCTGATGAAGATCGCGGGTGGCAACCACCTGCACGAGATGAACGTGGACGCCTTCCTCGAGCAGGCCGAGGAGTACGAGTCCGGTGGGGATCTGCGCGACTCCGTGCTGAAGATCCTCAACGTGCTGCCGCGTTCGCACCCGTTCGCCACGATCCGGGCGGCCGAGCTGAAGAAGTGGGCCGAGTCCCGCGACCACCAGCGGCTGATGGACGGCCACTACCCGCGGCGCAGCGAGGACGGGGACACCTCCGTCAGCGACTCCTTCCGCGAGTCGGCGGCGAGCTACGCGAGCGATGTGAAGACGTCCAAGGACCCGCTGATGAAGCTGGTCACGGATCTGGCGGGCGGCGCGGGCGGCCTGGGCGGCCGGGTGCGGCGGGGCTTCGACGGCTTCAGGAGCGCGCCGCCGGCCGGGGGCGACGGTCGGGACCCGGACGGGGAGTGACCGCAGTGACCGCCGCCCCCGGGTCGCCGGATGACGTTCCGCGCGGCCGGCGACCGGGGCCGGCCGGCGACCGGGAGCGGATGGTGGAGGGCCACCCCGCCGCCTGGCGCCCGCGCGGCCGGCCGGCCGCCGGAGCCCTCCGCCCGGCTGCCGCTCACACCTTCGGCTGGGCGCTGGTGGACAGGGTTCCGCACAGGGCCGTGGCGCTGTCGGTCTCGTAGGGGTTGGTGCCCGCGGGGCCGCCCGACCTGGCCGTCTGGCCGGCCAGGAGGGGGCGGAGGTAGGCCGTGGCGTCCTCGGCGCAGGCGAGGGGGCCCGCCTGGACGTAGGACGTGGCCAGCTGGACCTGGCGGGTGCGCAGGTCGGCGTGGTCGAAGCGGAACGTCAGCTCGCGGCGGACCGTGAACAGGGAGGCGGGCGCGTCGGAGGCGGCGCCGGTGGGACGCAGGGCGTAGACGAAGGTGTGGTCGGCCGTGACCTCCAGCGTCGCGGAGTCGGTCTCGGCGGCTCGCAGGTCGCCGGAGACGCGGATCCTGTCGTCGGCCAGCTCGGCACGGGCGGGGTCGAAACGGACCATCCAGCCGGTGGGCGCGTGCCGGCCGTCCGCCGCCGGGTGGTCGAGGCTCCGGTCGAACTGGTCGAGCTGGTCCGGGTCGACCAGGGCGCGGGCGGGGTGCACGTCGCGGCCGGTGAGCACCTCGGGGTGGAGGGAGGAGCGGACGATGTAGTCCTTGGCGGTGGTGAGGGCGGTCACGACCTGGCTGTCGGAGAAGTGGGCGGTGCTGCGGGAGGCCGGCAGGGGTATGCCCTCGGCGCCGGTCTCGAACCGGGCGGCGGGGCTGTGTGCGTACAGCCGCTCGGCGTCGGTGGCGCCGGGCACCTTGCCCTGGGGGGCGAGTGGAATGACCGTCGTGCGCAGCGGCTCGACGGAGCGCCGGGCCTGCGGGGAGTCGTAGGGCTGGCGGAGGCCCATGTAGATCGCGGTGGTGAAGGCGATGGCGATGAGCGCGGCGAGGATCAGGGCCTGCCGGGTGAGCCCGCGGTGCAGGGGCGGGCGGCGGCGTACGGCGGGGGCGTGGTCGGCCATCCGCTCCTCGGCGGAGTACTCCCGGAGGCGGGCAGCACGGACGAACGACTCGTCGAAGACGACGGATCGGTATTCGTCCTCCGCACCGCCGGGGCCGCCCTCGGGTGTCCCCTCCGGTGGGTCTCCAGGCCCGCCCATACTTTCAGGGTAGGTCTCGGCAGCCCCGGGTAAACGCCCCGCCGGGCGACAACTTCTGACAGGTTCTCACCAAGAACGGGAGGCGGTGTTCAGGGGGAGGGCGGGATGGCCGAGACGGCCGGCCGGGAGTGTTCGGCGGAGGTGGCGGGAGACGACGCGCCGCCCTGTCCGAGGCCGGTCGAGGCGGGGGCGGGGACCCGGTCGCGGGTGCCCGAGGAGCTGCCGCGGTAGACGGCGGCGAAGGCCAGGGCCACCATGCCGATGCCCATCACGACGGCGAGGATCCAGGCCACGGGCCGGTGCCAGCGGACCTGCCTGCCGTAGGGCCCGTGGTGGTCGCCGAGGACGTAGGTGTCGTCCAGTTCGTCGTCGTCGTGATCTTGGCCGAATGCGGCGCTCTCGGGGCCGTAGCCGTCGTCGTAGCGCTCGCCTCGGGCGTGGGCGCGGCGGGCCTCCGCCTCGGATGCCTCGGCTCTGGCCTGGGCGGCGGCAAGGAGGCGTTCGACGGCGGTCGGCTCGTGGACCGTGGCCGCCCGTATGAAGGCCTCGTCGAAGACCACGGAGGCGAACTCTTCGTCCGACACCCCGCGGTCGTGGTCGTCGTCGGGCTCCCAGCCGTCCGGGAACGGCGTGCCCCCCACGTCCTCCGGCACGGATCCAGAGTAGACCTGGGGGGTCAATTTGGGCAGACGGTACGGAAATTCGTCTGCCTGGTGAGACGCCTTTCGGCCGTTCCGCCCCGCGCGGGCAGACACCGCCGAACGGGTGAACCTCAGCGGCGGACGTGCCCGTCGCCGGTGACGATGTACTTCGTGCTGGTCAGCTCCGGCAGGCCCATCGGCCCGCGGGCGTGCAGCTTCTGGGTGGAGATGCCGATCTCCGCGCCGAAGCCGAACTGGCCGCCGTCGGTGAAGCGGGTGGAGGCGTTCACGGCGACGGTGGTGGAGTCGACCAGCTGGGTGAAGCGGCGGGCGGCCTGCTGGGAGGTGGTGACGATGGCCTCGGTGTGGCCGGAGGTCCACAGCCGGATGTGCTCGACGGCCCTGTCGAGGGATTCCACGACGGCGGCGGCGATGTCGTAGGACAGGTACTCGGTCTCCCAGTCCTCGGGGGTCGCCTCGACCACGGTGGCCTTGGAGTCCTTGCCGTAGGCCATGACCCGCTCGTCGCCGTGGACGGTGACGCCGGCCTCGGCGAGGGCGTCCAGGGCGCGCGGCAGGAAGTCGGGGGCGATGTCCTGGTGGACCAGGAGGGTCTCGGCGGCGTTGCAGACGCTGACCCGCTGGGCCTTGGAGTTGATCAGGATCTCGATGGCCGTGTCGATGTCGGCCTGGGCGTCGACGTAGACGTGGCAGTTGCCGGTGCCGGTCTCGATCACGGGGACCGTGGACTCGTTGACCACGGTCCGGATCAGGGAGGCGCCGCCGCGCGGGATGAGGACGTCGACCAGGCCGCGGGCGCGCATCAGCTCGCGCACGGAGTCGCGGCTCTCGCCGGGGACGAGCTGGACGGCGTCGGCGGGCAGCCCGGCGCCGCCGACGGCGTCCCGGATCACCCGGACGAGCGCGGTGTTGGACTCGAAGGCGGAGGAGGATCCACGCAGCAGGACCGCGTTGCCGGACTTCAGGCAGAGGGCGGCGGCGTCGGCGGTGACGTTCGGGCGGGCCTCGTAGATGATGCCGACGACACCGAGCGGGACGCGGACCTGGCGCAGGTCGATGCCGTTGGGCAGGGTGGAACCGCGGACGACCTCGCCGACCGGGTCGGGCAGCCCCGCGACGTCGCGGACGTCGGAGGCGATGGCGCGGACCCGCTCGGGGGTGAGGGTGAGCCGGTCGACGATGGCCTCGCTGGTGCCGTTCTCCCGGGCCTTCGCCACGTCCTTGGCGTTGGCCTCGACGATCTCGGCGGTCCTGACCTCCAGGGCGTCGGCGATGGCGAGCAGCGCGTCGTCCTTCACGGCGCGCGGGAGCGGCGCGAGGTCGGCGGCGGCGGCCTTGGCCCGGTAGGCGGCCTGGGTGACCGGGGACATCGAGTCGTACGGCGAGAGCGTGGTCATGAGGGAAGCGTAGTGCGCGGGGCGCGGCGGTTCAGCGGTCGTCCCACACCCCGAGACACCTCAAAAGGGGTGAACTGCCGCGGCCGGGTCCACCGGCCCCTCCCGGGGCTCAACCCCTGAGCACGCCCGCCGCGAGCTCCCGCCCGCCCCGAGGCCCGGCCGGCCACTCACAAGGCCCGGCTCACCACTCCCGATACCCCCGCCCGCCGCGAGCCCGGGCTCGCCGGAGCGCGGCCGGGGTGGTCCGGGGGGTCAGAAGGGGTGGACTCCCACCGGTGTCGCCGGGGCGGGGCCGTAGCCCGCGGCGATGCGGTGGTGGTAGGTCTCGCGGTCGATGACCTCCAGACCGACGATCTCCCAGGGCGGCAGGCCGGCGCTCTGCCGGTGCTCGCCCCACAGGCGCAGCGCCACGGCGGCCGCGTCGTGCAGGTCGCGGGCCTCTTCCCAGTACCGGATCTCCGCGTGGTCGGTCGCGTATCTGCTGGTCAGCAGGAAGGGGTGGTCGTGGGCGAGCTGTTCCAGCGCCCGCCGCAGCTCGGGCAGGGGGACCTTCTTCCCGGAGACGCTGAGGGTGACGTGCCACAGCCTGGGCAGGCCCTTCGGCTCCTCGTAGGTGTCCCCGGCCGCGACGCTCGTCAGAGCACCGCGGGACGCCGCCCCAGGGCGCACTCGTCTCACGACGGCCTCCTTCACGCATGGCTCGCAGGACCCCTTGACGGAACCTGTCCCTTCAACTGTCCCCGACACAAAGTTGAGCAGGCCGCAGGGCTCCGCGTGGGGGTTTTACGGAACGTCCCCCACCGGGGGCGTTCCTTACGCCCTGTTTTACGAGTGGTTTTGCGAGAGTCAGGTGTGCAGGAGCACCAGGTCGTCCCTGTGTACGACCTCGCGTTCGTAGGCGGGCCCCAGCTCGCGCGCCAGCTCGCGGGTGGAACGGCCGAGCAGCCGGGGGATCTCCTTGGCGTCGAAGTTGACGAGCCCGCGGGCCACCGCGCGGCCCGCCGCGTCCCGCAGCTCGACGGGGTCGCCGGCGGCGAACTCGCCCTCCACGGCGGCGATGCCGGCGGGCAGCAGCGAGGTGCGCCGGTGCACGACCGCGTCCACCGCGCCGTCGTCCAGGATCAGCGCGCCCTGCGGGGTGGAGGCGTGCTGGAGCCAGAGCAGCCGGTCGGCGGAGCGCTTGCCGGTGGGGTGGAAGAAGGTGCCGGTGTCGCCGCCGGCCAGGGCTTCGGCCGCGTGGACGGCGCTGGTCAGCACCACCGGGATGCCGGCGGCGGCGGCGATCCGGGCGGCCTCCACCTTGGTGACCATGCCGCCGGTGCCCACGCCGGCCTTGCCCGCGCTGCCGATCTCGACGTCGGCGAGGTCCTCGGGGCCCCTCACCTCCGCTATGCGGGAGGTGCCGGGCCTGCTGGGGTCGCCGTCGTAGACGCCGTCGACGTCGGAGAGCAGGACGAGCAGATCGGCGTGGACGAGGTGGGCGACGAGGGCGGCGAGGCGGTCGTTGTCGCCGAAGCGGATCTCGTCCGTGGCGACGGTGTCGTTCTCGTTGACGATCGGGAACGCGCCCATCGCGAGCAGCTTGTCGAGGGTGCGGGAGGCGTTGCGGTGGTGGGCGCGGCGGCTCATGTCGTCGCTGGTGAGGAGGACTTGGCCGACGCGGACGCCGTAGCGGGCGAAGGAGGCGGTGTAGCGGGCCACGAGCAGGCCCTGGCCGACGCTGGCGGCGGCCTGCTGGCGGGCGAGGTCCTTGGGGCGGCGGCGCAGGCCGAGCGGGGCGAGGCCGGCGGCGATGGCACCGGAGGAGACGAGGACGATCTCCTTCTCCCCGCCGCTGCGGAGCTTGGCGAGGACGTCGACGAGCGCGTCGACGCGGTCGGCGTCCAGGCCGCCGGTGGCGGTGGTCAGGGACGAGGAGCCCACCTTGACGACGATCCTGCGGGCCTCGCCCACGGCCTGCCTTGCCCTTGCCACGGTGCCTTCCGTCCCCTCGCGCGTTCCGGCTGCCTCTGCGGCAATCTACGCGAAGTGGATCGGTCGGTGCGCGCCGGTCCACCTCGCGGACGGCGCGGCCGTAGCCGTTCGCTCACTGTTCGCATACGGCAAAAAGGTTGTGTCGGTTGCTTGTAGAAATTAAATCCTCTTCCAACATAAGTTGAACTTTGTGTCATCTACCGTTCGCCCTGCTCAACGCATTCTGCTGCGCTCCGGCAAGAGCCCGTTCGACGCGCTCTCCGTCGAGGAAGCCCTCCACCGGGACGTCATCGCCACCAACGCCGGCAACCTGATCTTCAGCGACGCCGCCCACAAGATCCTGTCGACGCCACAGACCGAGGTCGTCTCCAACGGCATCGGTACGGACCTGTCGGCGGCGGCCCGGATCAACGAGGAGTACGACGCCTTCGTCGTACCGCTCGCCAACGCCTTCCGGCCGTCCTTCGAAGGCCGGCTCAAGCGGCTGACCCGGCTGATCGGCAAGCTGCGGATCCCCGTCGTGGTGCTGGGCGTCGGCGCGCAGACCGGAGTGAGCTACGACCCGGCGCGGCTGAAGCCGATGGAGCAGTCCGTGCGCGAGTTCTGCGCGGCGGTGCTGGAGCGCAGCGCCTCGATCGGGGTGCGCGGTGAGTTCACCGAGCAGTACCTGCGGGACATGGGCTTCAACGACGTGGAGGTCATCGGCTGCCCGTCGCTGTTCCTGTACGGCCGTGAGCTCGACGTCCGCAAGCGGGTGCCCGAGCTGACGACGGACGCGCGGATCGCGGTGAACGGCTCGCACAGCGCGGTGCAGAAGCAGGGCCTGGACCGGATCATCACCCGCACCCACGCCCGCTACCCGAACCTGTGCTTCGTCGGGCAGAACCTGAGCGACGCGCGGCAGCTGCACTGGCGGGACCTCACGGACCCGAACGCCCGCGTGACGGCGATGCCGACGCACCCGGACCACCCGATGTACCGGGAGGGCAAGGTCCGGGTGTACGTCGACCCGGTCACCTGGATCGACGACCTGCGGTCCTTCGACTTCTCCTTCGGCTCCCGCATCCACGGCAACATCGCGGCGCTGCTCGCCGGGACGCCCGCCATGGTGCTGTGCGGGGACTCGCGCACGCTGGAGCTGTGCCGCTACTTCGAGATCCCGCACCGCCGGCTGGACCAGGTCGCGAAGGACCCGGAGTCGGCGGACCCGGCCCGGCTGTACGCGGAGACGGATCTGAGCGGGCTGGTCGGGGGCCACGCGGAGCGCTTCGACCGGTTCGTGGGTTTCCTGGACAAGAACGGGCTGCGCAACACCTTCACGCATGGGGACGGGGGTGCGGCCTTCGACGAGAGGATGCGGTCGCTTCCGTTCCCGCCGGGTATCCGGCCGTGGAACGACACCGATCTCACGTCGCTGAGCACCCGTTTCGGCTGGCTGCACAGCCAGGTGACCGAACTGAGCCAGGACAACGCCCGGTTGCGGCGGGAGCTGGCGAAGACGCAGAAGGTCAAGCAGAAGGCGGCGGCGGTGGTGCCGGCCCCCGCCGCGTCCGTCTACCGGCGCGCGCGGCGCGTGGTGGGCCGGCCGCTGCGGCGGGCGCTCCAGTCGGGCAAGCAGTAGCGCGGACGCCGGGCCGGACGAGCGGACCGGACGGACCGGCCGGCCCGGCGCCTCAGGTGGCCGCCGTTCCGAAGCCCTTGGTGCGCAGGATCCGCCGGAGCTTGCGCAGGGCGCGGCGCGGCAGGGAGTTGGCGGCCGCCTCCCGGTAGCCCTCGAAGACGCGGGCCTCGCGGGCCTCGGCGAGGAAGATCTCGTCGGGGATGCCGGCCGTCTTGGACCGGAAGTGCGGGTAGACGAGGTAGAGCCGGGTTCCGCGCTTCTCCAGGACGGCGGCGGCCTGCTTCTTCGCCTTGACGAACTTGACGACGTCCAGCAGGAGATCGGCCCGCTGCATGGCCACCAGGTGCAGCCGCAGCCGCTCGTGGACCTTGAGGCGGCGGGCCACGCCGGGCGTCCAGTAGGCCTCCATCAGCGGCTTGGCCAGCTCGAACTTGTGCCGCCGCACCTCTTCGGTGTCGGTGAGGAACTTGGGCCCGAACTGCGGCAGCAGCGTGATGAGGAAGGGCCGGACCATGAGCAGGTCGCGCTTGTCGCCGGCCGGGACCATGTCGGAGATCAGCTTCATCAGGGCCCGCGCGGAGTCGAAGCGCAGGGTGTAGGAGCCGGTCTTGGTGACGTGCTTGCCGTCGTCGCGGCCGACCAGGTAGTAGCACGTGTAGTCGGCGATCACCGAGACGCCGTCCGCGCGCAGGTACGCCTCCAGCGTGAACAGGGCGTCCTCGCCGGTGAAGAGCGACTCGTCGAACCGCATGCCGTGCCGCTCCAGCAGGGCGCGGCGGAACAGCTTCTGCGCACTCAGCGTGAACTTGATGTTGGAGGAGAAGACGTCGGTCCGGCCGAGCGTCTTGCCCCACATGGACTTGGGGGCGGTGCGGTTGACGCCCTCGACGCGGCCGAGGACGACGTCCGTGCCGTTCTCGTCGGCCATGGCGACCATGCGCTCCAGTGCCTCGGGGCCGAGCCGGTCGTCGGCGTCGAGGAAGAAGACGTACCGCCCGGACGCCTTGCCGAGGCCCACGTTGCGGGGGCCGCTGGGGCCGCCGGAGTTCTCCTGGCGGACGACGGTGACCGGCATGGCGGCGCGGGCCGCGAACTCCTCCAGGCACTCCCCCGTGCCGTCCGTCGAGCCGTCGTCGACCGCTATGACCTCCACGCGTGCCGGGTCGATGGTCTGCGCCTCGACGGATGCCAGGCATTCGACCAGGTACGGCATCGCTTCGTACGCCCCGATGATCACGCTGACATCAGGCTGCGCCACGACGGTCACTCTTCCCCCTCGCCACGGAATATTTCCCCCGTATCGCCTCAATCGCAATTTGTTAGACGGGTACACAGGGAAAGGGGTTGCCTCACCCTGGGTAATGAGTGGTGCACGTCACATAACCGTACGCGTACGAGGCAGGAGCCGCCCGGCAACGGACGGAGCAGGGCACGGCGGGAGCGGGGCATGGTGGGAGCGGGGCACGGTGGGAGCGGGGCGCCGTAGGGCAAAACATGACGAAGGCCCCCGAGGAGGTGCTCCTCGGGGGCCCGTGGCGCGCGGCGGGACGGTCAGCCCGCGCTCACGCCGTCCGTCTCCCCGGCCGACGCGGCGCGCTGGCCCGGTACCGCGTTGGTCAGCTCGGCCGTCTCGGCGGGGTCGGCGTTGGCCGCGCCCACCCGGGACTCCTGGCCGACGTTGCGGGCCTCGGCCTTGAGGGCGAGGTCGGCGACCGCGGCGTTGAACTGGTCGATCGACGCCGGCTCGTCCGGACCGAGCAGGTACTGCTTGAGCTCCTTGCGGGCGTCCGCGAGCGGGTCGGCGGACGGGTCGCGTACGGCGTCCAGCAGGCCGCCCAGTTCACCCGCGTCGTTGGAGAGGATCACCGCGGCGCGCACGGCGGTGTTCTGCCGCCTGAACTCCTCGTGACCGAGTTCGCCGGAGTCGGTGACCGCGTACGGCTTGCCGCTGGCGATGAAGTCGGAGACCACGGAGGAGATGTCGGAGACCATCGCGTCCGAGACATTGAAGCAGTCGTACAGGCGCGGCTGGGCACCCTTGATGACGCGGTGCTCGTACGTCGGGAAGGAGCGCCAGTAGGCGGCGTTCCACTCGGCGCGCAGCCGGGCGATCTCCTCGTGCTTGTGCACGTCCACGATGCCGTCGCGGGTGGCCTCGGCCTCGTCGCGCCTGGTGCCGCCGGAGCCGGCCAGCTCGGCGAGCCGGGCCTCGATCCGGGCCAGTTCGGCCCTGGCCTGGTCCATGGCGGCGGTGTCGGCGGTGAAGCGGGGGTCGGCGGCGCGCTCGGCGGCGGCCTTCTCGACCAGGGCGGTGATCCGCTTGTGGGCGGCGCCCGCCTCCTTGCTGACGGTGCCGGTGAACGGGTGCGGCTTGTACAGGACGCGGACCGGCGGGTCGGCCGTCACCAGGCGGGTGACGATGTTCTCGCCGGCGAGGACGATCGAGGTGTTGCCCGGGTTGCCGTCCCAGCCCTCCCAGGTCGGCGCGTACAGGACGGTCGGGATGCGGTCCTCGGGCACGCCCTGCCAGGTCTGGATGGGCGCGAGCTGCGGGCGGCCGACCTCCACGATGTCGTCGTCGCGGACGCCGACGTCGGCGATGGCGTAGCGGTCCCGGCCGGCGCGGCCGGCGGTCCACACCTCGTCGTAGACCTTGCTGTACGGGTTGACGCTGGCGAGCTTGTCGCTGTCGCCGTGGCCGATGAAGACGTGCTTGATGGTGGGCACGCGCAGCATGTGGATGTTCTTGCCGACGTTGGCCGCGTACAGGGCCACGCGCACGGTCGACAGGTCCATGTTCATCAGGTGCACCCCTCCGGGCACGCAGATGACGGGGACCGTGGTGGGCGCCAGGTTGTTCAGGATGGCGCGCTCGCGCAGGATGATCAGCGGCCGGGTCTCCAGCTGCTCCATCGTCTCCAGCCACATGTTGACCTGGTAGGCGGAGTCCTTGGAGCCGGAGAAGTACAGCACGGTCTCGGGCCGGTAGGCGGCGAGCCAGTCGTCCACGGCGGCGAGGACGACGTCGGCGCGCGGCGGGATCCTCTTGCCCCGGACGTACGGCAGCAGGCGCAGGACGTAGCCGATGCCCAGGCCGACGGTGAGGCCGATGCCGAAGAAGCCGAAGCCGGCCGACTCCAGCTGGGCGGCAACGAGGATGCCGACGACCGCGAACAGGTCGAGGTGGAGCATCTTCTCCGCGGAGCGGTGCAGCAGCCGGCGCGGCGGGGAGTCCGGGATCCGGATGCGGGACTTGAGGTCGACGTTGCGGGTGGCGACCGGCATCCGGCGGCGGTTGCGGATCAGGGTGACCAGGGCGCCGTGCGGGGCCTGGAGGCCGTAGAAGGCGATGAAGCAGGCGACCGCGCCGTAGAAGATCAGGTCGTCCGAGAGGGACAGGCGGGCGAGCAGCAGGATCAGCAGCAGCTGGCGGATCAGGAAGCGTATCGACAGACCCGCCCGGACCTTGCTGAGGCGGTTGATCAGGTAGCTGCCCTTGCGGTGCAGATAGTGGTCCGCCAGGTACGTCACGGCGGCCACGGCCGCGAAGGCGGGAATGCTCGGGACGAGCGCGGCCAGCATGAGCGCCGGGAAGCCCAGCATCACGAGGGCCGCCGCGGCCAGCTCGGCCGCGCTGCCCACCCGGGCGACGCGAATAGCGGTGGATATCACGGAGAAACCTGCTCTGGGAGGGGGGACTGCCGGTTTTGTACACAAATGCCGGGAGAGGCCGGAAAGAGGGCGGGGTACGGATTCAGGCCCCTGCGAATACCCGGTGAACGAGTACCCACAGAGGCCTGAATTCCAAAACCTTGATTACTTCCGATTATTACACGTCGGCCTGACGGTCCAGCACGGTGGCCAGCGCCTGCTCGAAGCCGGACGCCTTGGCCGCGCCGGCGGTCGGGTCCTGCTGGCGGACGTCGATGACGTGCCCGGTCAGCTCCGACAGCAGCACGTCGAGGGAGGTGCGGGCCACGGCCTCGGAGGACAGCAGGCTGCCCGCGGGCTCCTGGCCGAAGGCCTTGGTGCGCATCGGGGTGGCGGTGCGCTCCGGGTTGATGCAGTTGACGCGGATGCCGTCGCCGGCCCACTCGTCGGACAGCGCCTGGGTGAGGTTCACCATGGCGGCCTTGGTGGAGGAGTACAGGGAGTACTCGGCGCGGCCGCGGGTGTAGCTGCTGGAGGTGTAGAGCAGCAGCTGGCCCTTGGTCTCGGCCAGGTACTTGTAGGAGGAGCGCGCGATCTGCACCGGGGCGAGGTAGTTGACCTTCAGCGCCTCCTCGATGGTGGCGTTGTCGGTCTCGGCGAGCTTGCCGATGCGCAGCACGCCCGCGGTGTTGACGACGTAGTCGATCCGGCCGGTCTCCGCGTACGCCTTGGACAGCGCGTCGTCGACCTCCTCCGGGTTCTCCACGTGGGTGCCGGTGGTGGAGCGGCCCAGCGCGTAGACGTTCGCGCCGTAGGAACCGGCGAGTTCGGCGATGTCCTTGCCGATGCCGTAGGAGCCGCCGAAGATGACGACGGTCTTGCCGGTGAGGAGTTCGCGGTAGACCTCCTCGCCCTTCTGTTCGGGCGCGGCGGTGGAGGCGAGCTGGAACAGCTTGTCGGCGATGAAGACGTCGACCGGCTGGGTCACCTTCATGTTGTACTCGTCGCCCGCGACGACGTGGATCGGCACGTCCGGCAGGTACTTGAGGACCACCGAGCAGTCGTCCGTGGCCTGGAAGTTGGGGTCGCCGGCGGCGACCTCGTAGGCGCGGCGGATCGTGGACAGCTTGAAGGCCTGCGGGGTCTGGCCGCGGCGCAGGCGGGAGCGGTCCGGGATCTCGGTGATGAACTCGCCGTCCTCGCCGTGCGTGCGCGTGACGATGATGGTGTCCGCGGACGGGATGGCGACGTCCACGGCCTGGTAGCGCTCCAGGGCGGTCACGCAGTCGTCGATGACGCGCTGCGAGAGCAGCGGGCGCACGGCGTCGTGGAAGAGGACGTTGACGTCCTCGCCCTCGGCCAGGCCCTCGCCGAGGGCGGAGATGGCGCGCTCGGTGGTCTCGTTCCGGGTCGAGCCGCCCTCGATGATCTTCTTCACCTTGGTGAAGCCGGCCTTGGCGACGATCTTCTCGACGTCCGGTACGTAGCCCGGGGCCATCAGCACGATGATGTCGTCGATCGAGTCGGCCTTCTCGAAGGTCGTCAGGGTGTGCTCGATGACTGCCTTGCCGGCGATCTTCAGCAGCTGCTTGGGGATCGACAGACCCACCCGCTGGCCGGTGCCACCGGCCAGGATCACTGCGGTGGTTCGGGGCTTGGCTATGTGCTGGGACACAGGCTGACCTACCTTGGGGCGACAGGGAACCGTGAAATGGTCCCACTTCGGGTAACCGCAGTGCAAGGTGAGCGACGTCCCATGCATATGTGCGCGCTACCTGTCATTCACCTTGCACTCCTGGTGATTGGCGGCGGGCGGTGTGAACCCCCGTGAATTTGCTGTGAGTAAGTCCACAGGCCGCCGGTGAACCGGGGTCAGCGCCGCCGCAGCCGCTTGAGACGGCGGTGCCCGAGCACCCGCACGAGCTCCTTCGACGGCGTCTGGTGCACCCCGCGCTCCGGCCCCTCGGGTACGGCGGACAGCAGCGCCGGGTCACCAAGCACGCGGACGCCCGGCCCGGTGATCCGCTCCGCCGCCCCGGCGCCGATCGCGGCCGCCGCCTCGGCCGCCCGGCGGGGCGTGGGGATCTTCACGTCCCCGGCCGCGGGGCTGCACGTGTTCTTCATATGCGGCACCGCGCCGCCCCGCACGAGACGGGAATACAGCGCGTCCGGGAGACCATTGCCACGGAATTCCACATTAAGATTCCGCAGCATTTCGGTCTCGGCCAGGGTGAGGGACCGATTCGCGGTGTCCGGGACCGGCTGGAGGAGATTGCCCGGCAGGCCGAGCAGCGCCTCGAAGGCGCGCGGCAGCCCGCCGCGGTCGCGGTCGTCCGCCACGGCCACGGTCGTCCGCCACGGCCACGGTGACCCGCCCGGCGCCGACCGCCCGGGCCCAGCGCCCGACCAGCCGGCCGTGCCGGTGCCGCCACCGCAAGCTGGGGCTGGGCTTCTCGTACGGCGGCTTGCGCAGCATGTGCTCCAGCCGGTCCGCGTAGCCCCTGCGCAGCCCGTTCTGCACCTACTGCTGCCACGGCGAGGGCATGATCCTCGCGAGCGGGCGCGGCGTGACCACGATGTGCACCCGGTCCCCGCCGGGCTGCGCCAGCGGACGGCAGGAGCCCTGCCCGAGACGGGGCCGGGAGGAGCCTGGGACCCGGATGAGTCCCAGGCTCCCGCGGGTCTCACACGAGCCGGACGCCCGGCTCGTCGGACTCCACCCGCAGCCGGGCCAGGGTGCTCGCCGTCGCCTGCGGCTTCAGCACCGTGTCGACGACCCGGACCCGGGCGTCGATGCCGTCGCGGCGGATGTCGAACAGGTGGTAGCCGCGGTGGGCGTCGATCAGCTTCCAGTGCGGGTTGTCCGCCTTCAGCGGGTCCCACTGCTTGTGGAAGGCGTCCTGGTCCTGGTCGCCGCTGCTGGAGATGGAGGTGCCGACGAACTCGGCGCCCACGACGTCGGAGTCCGGGTCGGCGTAGTCCGTCCTGAGGTCGCTGATCATCGTCAGGTGGCGGTCGCCGCTGAGCACGACCGGGTTGCGGATGTCGGCGAACTCCTCCAGCAGGGCGTTGCGCTCGGCCTGGTAGCCGTCCCAGGCGTCGTAGTACCAGAGCTTGCCGTCGCCGGGCAGCAGGTCGGTCTCGGCCATCATGATCTGCGAGGCGATGAGGTTCCAGCGGGCCGGGGAGTCGTACAGCCCGTCGAGCAGCCACTGCTTCTGCCCGGCGCCGAGCATGGTCTGCGTGGGCGCCTCGGCGCCCTCCTGGGTGGTGGCCTGGTCGCTGCGGTACTGCCGGGTGTCGAGGACGTTGAGCCGGGCGAGCCGGCCGAACTCCAGCCGGCGGTACATCTGGATGTGCGGGCCGTTCGGGATCGCGCTGGCGCGCACCGGCATGTGCTCGTAGTACGCCTGGAAGGCGGCTGTCATCCGGGTGACGAACTTGTCGTGCGGCTGCTTGTCCGGGTCCTGCGGTATCTCGCCGGCCCAGTCGTTGTCCACCTCGTGGTCGTCGAAGGTCACCACCCAGGGGGCGTTGGCGTGCATCGCGGCGAGGTCGGGGTCGGTGCGGTACTGGGCGTACCGGTTGCGGTACTGCGCGAGGGTGTACGGCTCGCCCTTGCCCTCGTGCCGGCGGACGGCGGTGGCGGACGGTCCGGACTCGTAGATGTAGTCACCGACGAACAGGACGACGTCGGGGTCCTGGGCGAGCATGTCCGCGTACGGCGTGAAGTAGCCGTGCTGCCAGTTCTGGCAGGAGGCGAGGGCGACGCGCAGCGAGCCGCCCCGCTGGTGCGGGTGGGGCGCGGTGCGGGTGCGGCCGGTGGGCGAGAGCTGGCCGCCGGCCCGGAAGCGGTACCAGTACGGGCGGTCCGGGCGCAGGCCACGGACGTCGGCGTGGACGCTGTGGCCGAGTTCGGGGCGGGCCTGGGCGGTGCCCCGGCGGGCGATCCGGTGGAACCGCTCGTCCTCCGCGATCTCCCACTCCACGGGGAAGACCGCGTCGGGCATGCCGCCGCCGTTCAGCGGGTCCGGCGCGAGTCTGGTCCACAGCACGATGCCGTCGGGCAGTGGATCGCCGGAGGTGACGCCGAGGGTGAACACCCCGTCGGGCAGCGGGGTGTCGGCGGCGCGGGCGGTGCCGGGCAGCCACAGCTGCGCGGAGGCGGCGGCGCCGAGCAGGGCGGCCCCTGCGGTCAGAAAGCGGCGGCGGTCGGGCGATGGTGCGGTCATGCGCTGACTCCCTTGCCACAGTGGCCACTTGGGCTGGTCTGTCGGACATTCGGAAGTTCCCACGGCCGGACGGTCCGCCTGCTGAACGAAGCCCATCGCGAGCATGACAAATGAGCAGACAACAGAAGACCCGTTGCGGCAGGGAAAACCCTCGCGGCACAACGGGCCTGACGGTAGGTCGGAATCCGCCCCACCGCCGTCGTCGGCGACGGCCGCCCGCGGACCGGCCCGCGGGCGCCCGGCCCGGCTGACCGGCCCTGCGGGCGGCCGGCCCGGTCAGTCGCCGGGCGAGACGCCGAACCGGGCCTTGGCGGCGGGCCGACCGGGTCCGGCCGGACCGTACGAGAAGGCGCCACCCGCGGTGACGCCCGCGGACGCCGCCGGGCACACCCGCACCACGCCGTCTGCGGCGTGGGTGACGCCCCCGGACGCCGCCGGGCACACCCGCACCGCGCCGTCTGCGGCGTTCTCCTCCGGGTCGCCGGCGACCAGGCCGGCCCTGCCGTCGGCGTCCGCGTCGGCCAGCGCCGTGGTCCGGCCGAAAATCTCGGGTGAAGCCGGGTCAGTTGGGGAACACGAAGCCGAGTTCGGCGCCGGACGCGACCGTGCCGAGGACGCGGGCACCCACGGTGAAGGACCCCTTGGCGCTCGTCCGGCCCGGGAACACCCAGAACGCACCGGCGCGGGAGTCCTCCAGGGGCGCGCCGACCACCGGCTCGGCCCTGCCGTCGCCGTCGCCGTCCACGAGGTGCACGGCGGCGCCGAACCAGTCGTCCTTCTCCGCCGTACCGGGGACGCCCGCGCTGTTCTGGGTGAACACCTTGGTCCCGGCACCGGTGGCGCCCGAGGGGCCGCCGGGTACGACGGCGAAGGCGCCGGGGCTGCGCAGCCCGTCGAAGTCCTCGAAGGGGATGCCCGCCAGGATGTCGGCGCGGCCGTCACCCGTCACGTCGCCGAGGGCCAGCGCGTGTCCGAACCCGTCCCCGGCCTCCTGGGCGCCGGGCACGCCCGGCGTGTCCTGGGTGATCACCCGGGGCTCGCCCGCGCCCAGGCCCTGCGCGCCGGCGTGCAGGACGCGCAGGGTCCGGCCACCGACGACCAGGTCCGCCCGGCCGTCGCCGTCGAGGTCGCCGAGCGCCAGGTCGTCGCCCTCCGACCCGTACAGGCCCTTCAGTTCGGCCGGGGCGCGCAGTCCGTCGCGGCCGCCGCGCGCGTAGAAGACGCCGTGCCCGTAGTCGCCCTCGTCGTCCGGGTCGTAGGTCCGGGCCAGCGTCACGACGTCGTCGGTGCCGTCGCCGTCGGTGTCGCCGACCGCCACCGCGACCGTGCTGAGGTCGCCGTCGATGAACTCGGCGCCCTCCTGGACGCCCGCCGGGCGGCCGTCCCGCCCGAACGGACCGAGCAGCACCCGCCCGCCCCGTGCCAGATCCTGATGCCCGTCGCCGTCGAAGTCACCGGCGACCGTGAGCGGGTCCTGGTGGCGGCCGGTCCCCTCGGCGGGCAGCAGGGTGCCGGAGACGAAGCCCTTCGGACCGCCCCACAGCACGGTCCGGCTGCCCGAGCGGCCGACGCCGTCCCGCGTCCACTGCTCGCCGCCCGCCCCGGCCAGCAGGTCGGTGAAGCCGTCGCCGTCCAGGTCCGCGGTGGCCAGCCCCGACCCGAAGAAGTCCTCCTTCTCCACGGCTCCGGGGACGCCGGGCGACGCCTGCGTGTACACCTTCTTCGCGGCGAGGCCCTTGGGCGATCCGTACATCACCGCCACATAGCCGGCCCGGGCCTTGCCGCCCACCGTGCCGGAGGGCGCGGCGACGGCCAGGTCACCGTAGCCGTCGCCGTTGAAGTCCGCCCGCACCTGCGGGGCGGGGCGCGGGGCCGCGTCCGCCGCGGGGGCCGCCAGTACGGCACCGGCGGCCAGGGCGAGGCCGGTGGCGAGCGTCAGGGTGCGGCGGGAGAAGGAACGAGGCTGGTCAGGCACTTCGGCTCCAGGAGTCGGACGACAGAGGGACGCGGCACGGAACAGACCAAGATCCGTTCCGTGCCGCACCCTTCGACTCGCCAGGGCGGGCCGGGGTTGCCCTCGCGGACACCACCGGTTCTCCCGACGTTCACCTCTTCAGTTGTCCGCTCACCCGCGGCGCGCACGCGGACGGGCCGACGGCGCGCCTACTCGAACGGGTCGAAGTCGTCGTACTCCCGCAGCGCATCGTCCCGCTCCGCCTGCTTGTCCTTGCGGCGCTGAGCGGCGGGCCGGGGGGCGTCGAAGCGGTGGTCCTCGCCACGGCGGCCGAGCATCTCGGCACCGGACATGACCGTCGGCTCCCAGTCGAAGACAACCGCGTTCTCCTCGGGGCCGATGGCGACGCCGTCGCCCGCGCGGGCGCCCGCCTTCATCAGCTCCTCTTCCACGCCGAGGCGGTTGAGCCGGTCGGCGAGGTAGCCGACGGCCTCGTCGTTGTTGAAGTCGGTCTGCCGGACCCAGCGTTCGGGCTTCTCGCCGCGCACCCGGAACAGCGGCTCGCCGCCGACGTCCTCACGGGTGACGGTGAAGCCCGCGTCGTCCACGGCCTTGGGCCGGATGACGATCCGGGTCGCCTCCTCCTTGGGCTTCGCGGCCCGCGCCTTGCCGACCAGGTCGCCGAGCGCGAAGGACAGCTCGCGCAGGCCGATGTGGGCGACGGCGGACACCTCGAAGACCCGGTAACCACGGGCCTCCAGGTCGGGGCGGACCATCTCGGCGAGGTCCTTGCCGTCCGGCACGTCGACCTTGTTCAGGACGACGATCCGGGGCCGGTTGCCGAGGCCGCCGTACTGCCGCAGCTCCTCCTCGATGACGTCGAGGTCGGAGACCGGGTCGCGGTCGGACTCCAGCGTCGCGGTGTCCAGCACGTGCACCAGCACGCTGCACCGCTCCACGTGGCGCAGGAACTCCAGGCCGAGACCGCGGCCCTGGCTGGCGCCGGGGATCAGACCGGGCACGTCGGCGATGGTGTAGACGGTGGAACCGGCGGTCACCACGCCCAGGTTCGGGACCAGCGTGGTGAACGGGTAGTCGGCGATCTTCGGCTTGGCCGCGCTGAGCACGGAGATCAGCGAGGACTTGCCGGCGCTCGGGTAGCCCACGAGGGCCACGTCGGCGACGGTCTTCAGCTCCAGGACGATGTCCTGCAGGTCGCCGGGCTCGCCCAGCAGCGCGAAACCGGGCGCCTTGCGGCGGGCGGAGGCCAGCGCCGCGTTGCCGAGGCCGCCCCGGCCGCCCTGCGCGGCGATGTACGAGGTGCCGTGGCCGACCAGGTCGGCGAGCACGTTGCCCGCCTTGTCCATCACCACCGTGCCGTCCGGCACCGGCAGGATCAGGTCCTGGCCGTCCTTGCCGGAGCGGTTGCCGCCCTCGCCGGGCTTGCCGTTGGTGGCCTTGCGGTGCGGGGAGTGGTGGTAGTCGAGCAGCGTCGTGACCGACTGGTCGACGGTCAGGATGACGTCACCGCCACGGCCGCCGTTGCCGCCGTCGGGGCCGCCGAGCGGCTTGAACTTCTCACGGTGGACGGAGGCACAGCCGTGGCCTCCGTTACCCGCGGCGACATGCAGCTCGACGCGGTCCACGAAGGTGGTCATGGTGGGGTGCCTCCAGAAAGATGACGGGTTTTACCTGTGTTAACACGCGAAAGGCGGACCCGCCTTCCCGAACGGGAAGTGAGGTCCGCCTCGCGAAAGCGTTCGGTGCTGAATCAGGCGATTCAGGCGACCGGAACGATGTTCACGACCTTGCGGCCACGGTGGGTACCGAACTCCACCGCACCGGCCTGGAGGGCGAACAGCGTGTCGTCGCCGCCACGGCCGACACCGGCGCCGGGGTGGAAGTGGGTGCCGCGCTGGCGGACCAGGATCTCACCCGCGCTCACGACCTGACCGCCGAAGCGCTTCACGCCGAGCCGCTGGGCATTGGAGTCGCGACCGTTCCGGGTGGACGATGCGCCCTTCTTGTGTGCCATTTCTCCTCAGTCCCTTACTTCGCAGCCGTGGGGATCGACGTGACCTTGATCGCCGTGTACTGCTGGCGGTGGCCCTGCCGACGGCGGTAGCCGGTCTTGTTCTTGTAGCGCAGAATGTCGATCTTCTGGCCCTTGTGGTGGTCCACGACCTCGGCCTGGACCTTGATGCCGGCCAGCACCCACGGGTCGCTGGTCACGGAGTCGCCGTCGACAACGAGCAGGGTCGAGAGCTCGACCGTGTCGCCAACCTTGGCAGTGGAAATCTTGTCAACCTCAACGATGTCGCCGACAGCAACCTTGTGCTGGCGACCACCGCTGCGCACGATGGCGTACACGCGGATCTCACTTTCGCTCGAAGAAACGGCACCCCCGCAGGCCAGTCGCCCAGGAACACACGGACGACCTCTCCCGGCCCGCCTTGCGCCCGGGAGGAATTAGGTTTACGGGGATGTGGCGTGTGCAGTGGACACGCCGACGGTCAAGGGTACGGGTCCACGGCCGAGGGGGTCAAACCGGGCCCCCTGGGTGTGCGGCCGGTCACGTGGACCGGCCGCACACTTCAGGCGTCAGCCCTCGTCGCCGGCGGTGGAGACCGTGGTGGTCTTCTTCGCCGTCGACTTCGCGGCGGCCGTCTTGGCGGTCTTCGTCGCCTTCTTGGCCGTCGTCTTCTTGGCGGCCGTCTTCTTGGCCGCGGTCTTCTTGGCCGCCGTCTTCTTCGCCGCGGTCTTCTTGGCGGCGGTCTTGCGGGCCGCCTTCTTGGCCGGAGCCGTCACCTCGGCCACCTCCTCGGGCGTCACCTCGCCCGCCGGGGCCTGCGGCTCCGCCTCGGTGCCGGCCGGGGCCGCGGGGGCCTCGGGGGCCGGAGCCTCCTGCGCCGGTGCCTCCTCGGCCGCGGCCGACGGGACGACCACGACGGCCGCCTCCTCGGACGCGGTCGGCGCGGTGGCCTTGCGCACCGCACGGCGGCGCGGGCGGGCCGGCGCGGCGGCCTCGACGGGCGCCGGGGCCTCCTCCGCCGGGACCTCGGCGGCGGGGACCTCGGCGGCCGGAGCGGGCTGCTCGGCCGGCGACTCGGCCGGTGCCGCGGGTGCGGTCTCCGGCACCGTCACCACGGCCGCCTCGGCGCCCGCGGGGGAACCGGCCGGGGCCGACACCTTCCGGGTCGCCCGACGGCGCGTACGGCCCTTGGGCGCGGCCTCCTCGGCGGCCGGGGCCTCGGCCTGCGGCGCCGGGACCACCTGGTCCTCGGCGGCCACCGGCTCGGCCAGCGCCTCGGCGGCCGGCTCCGGCCGGACCGGGCGCGCCGCCGCCTCTTCGGCGGTGACGTCCTGCGCGGTCGGCACCTCGGCGGCCTGCTCGGCCTGCTCGGCCTGCTCGGCCTGCTCGGCCTCCGCGGCCCTCGCCGCCCTGGCGGACCTGCCGGTCTTCTCCGCCTTCGGCGCGCCCGCCGGAGCGGACACCCGGCGGCTCGCCCGGCGCCGCGTACGGCCACGGCCGGCCGCCGCCTCCGCCTCGGCGACGCTGCTGTACAGCTCCTCGTCGGGCGCGAAGTCCGGGGCGGGCAGGGCCACCGGCTCGGCGGCCTCGGCGGCCACCTCCGCGGCGGTCTCCACCTCGGGCTCCACGGCCTCGCCGGACTCCACGGCCACGGCCGCGGTCTCGTGCACGTGCTCGTGCACCGGCTCCGGCGCCTCGGCACCCCGGCCGCGCTTCTTGCGCTTGCCGCCGCCACCGTTCACGGTCGCCTGGTCCAGGTGGACGATCACACCGCGCCCGTTGCAGTGGACGCAGGTCTCCGAGAAGGACTCCAGCAGGCCCTGGCCGACCCGCTTGCGGGTCATCTGGACCAGGCCCAGCGAGGTGACCTCGGCCACCTGGTGCTTCGTACGGTCCCGGCCCAGGCACTCCAGCAGGCGGCGCAGCACCAGGTCGCGGTTGGACTCCAGGACCATGTCGATGAAGTCGATCACGATGATGCCGCCGAGGTCGCGCAGCCGCAGCTGGCGCACGATCTCCTCGGCCGCCTCCAGGTTGTTCCTGGTGACCGTCTCCTCCAGGTTGCCGCCCTGGCCGGTGAACTTGCCGGTGTTGACGTCGATGACGACCATCGCCTCGGTCCGGTCGATCACCAGCGAACCGCCGCTGGGCAGCCAGACCTTGCGGTCCAGCGCCTTGGCGAGCTGCTCGTCGATCCGGTAGGTGGCGAAGACGTCGACCTCGGAGGTCCACTTCGACAGCCGGCCGGCCAGATCCGGGGCGACGTGCGAGACGTACCCGTGGATCGTCTGCCAGGCGTCGTCACCGCTGACGATGACCTTGGTGAAGTCCTCGTTGAAGATGTCGCGCACGACGCGGACCGTCATGTCCGGCTCGCCGTACAGCAGCGTCGGGGCGTTGCCGCTCTTCGCCTTCTTCTGGATCTCCTCCCACTGCGCCTGGAGCCGCTCGACGTCGCGGCGCAGCTCGTCCTCGCTCGCGCCCTCGGCGGCGGTGCGCACGATGACGCCCGCGTCCTCGGGGACGATCTTCTTGAGGATGCTCTTCAGCCGGGCCCGCTCGGTGTCGGGCAGCTTGCGGCTGATGCCGGTCATCGAGCCCTCGGGGACGTACACGAGGTAGCGGCCCGGGAGGGAGACCTGGCTGGTCAGGCGGGCGCCCTTGTGTCCGATCGGGTCCTTGGTGACCTGCACGAGGACGGACTGGCCCGACTTCAGGGCGGACTCGATGCGGCGCGGCCCGTTGGCCATGCCGAGCGCCTCGAAGTTGACCTCACCGGCGTAGAGCACCGCGTTGCGGCCCTTGCCGATGTCGATGAACGCGGCCTCCATGGAGGGCAGTACGTTCTGCACCTTGCCCAGGTACACGTTGCCGACGTACGAGGTCGACTGCTCCTTGTTGACGTAGTGCTCGACGAGCACGCCGTCCTCCAGGACGCCGATCTGCGTACGGTCGCCGTGCTGCCGGACGACCATCACGCGCTCGACGGCCTCGCGGCGGGCCAGGAACTCGGCCTCGGTGATGATCGGAACGCGGCGGCGGCCCTGCTCCCGGCCTTCCCTGCGGCGCTGCTTCTTGGCCTCCAGACGGGTCGAGCCCTTGATGGACTGCACCTCGTCGGACGGCTCGGCCTGCTTGCGCGGCTCGCGGAGCTTGACGACCGTGCGCTCCGGGTCGTCGGCGGACGGCTCGGCGTCGACGCCGGTGTCACCGGCCCGGCGACGGCGACGGCGGCGACGGCGGGTGCTGGAGCTGGAACCGCCGGCCTCGTCGCGGGCGTCCTCGGCGTCCTCCTCCTCCTGCTCGGCGGTGTCCTCGGCGTCCTGGGCGGCCTGCTCGGCGGCGAGTTCCCCGGCGTCGGCGTCCCCGCCCTCGCCCTCGGCGGCGTCACCGCGACGGCGGCGGCGTCCGCCACGGCGGCGACGGCGGCGCGAGCCGGACTCCTCGTAGCCCTCGGCCTCCTCGGCGTCCTCGGCCTCGTCGCTCTCGGAGAGGTCCTCGGCGGCCTCCAGGGGCTCCTCGGCCTCCTCCGCCTCCTCCTCGGCCGGCTCCGTCTCCTCGTCCTCGGCGGCGGCCGCGACCGGACGGGTCTCCTCCGCGGCGGCACCGCGACGGCGACGGCGGCGGCGCGTGCCGGTCTCGGCGCGCTCCTCCGCGGACTCCGCGTACTCCTCGGGCTGCTCCGTCCCGGCGGCCTCGGCGGCGGCCTCGGCGGCGGCCCGCTCGGGGGTCTGGAACCTGGGCTCGGCGAACACCGGCGCCTGGAAGACGGCGACGGAGGGGCGGGCCGGCCGGCGCGGGGCCTCGGCCTCGGGCGCTTCGGCGGCCTCCGCGGCGGGCCTGGCCGGCGCGGCGGACCGTGCGGGCTCGGCGAACCCGGAGGCGGGCCGCACCGCCCGGCGCCGGGTACGACGCGGGGCGCCGGCCTCGGCGGGCGCCTGGGCGGCCGGGGCCTGCGGCGCCTCGGCGGTGGCCGGAGCGGGCTCGGTGGTGTGGGTGGTCACGGGGACCTCGGGGGTGTGGGCGCGCACGCCGGACTCCTCCGCCTGTTCGGCCTGGGGCACGGCGGCCTCCTCGGTCAGGGGGGCACCGGCGGGCGCGGAGACCCGGCGGGTGGCCCGGCGCCGGGTACGGCGCGGGGCGGCTTCCTCGGCGGCGGGCTCCTCCGCCGGGGTACCGGCGAGGGGCTCGGCAGCGGCGGCCGGCTGGGCGGCGGGCGCTTCCTCGACGGCGGGCGCGGTCTCCTCGGCGGCGGGCGCGGTCTCCTCGGCAGCGGCGGCCTGGGGCGCACCGGCGGGCGCGGACGCCCGGCGGGTCGCGCGGCGACGCGGACGACCGGCCGGAGCAGCAGCTTCCGCCTCACCCTCGGCGGCAGCGGCAGGGGCAGCGGGCGCAACAGGCGCAGCAGGCGCCTCCGCGACCGGCGCGACGGCGGGCACCACGGTCTCGGCAGCCTCGGCCGACGCCGCAGCACCCGCGGGCGCGGACGCCCGACGGCTCACACGCCGACGCGGACGACCCGCCGGAGCAGCAGCCTCCGCCTCACCCTCGGCAGCAGCGGCGGCAGGCGCCTCCGCCCGGCCCTCGGCAGCAGCGGCAGCGGGCGCAGCAGGCGCCTCCGCGACCGGCGCGACGGCGGGCACCACGGTCTCGGCAGCCTCGGCCGACGCCGCAGCACCCGCGGGCGCGGACGCCCGACGGCTCACACGGCGACGCGGACGACCCGCCGGAGCAGCAGCCTCCGCCTCACCCTCGGCAGCAGCGGCGGCAGGCGCCTCCGCCCGGCCCTCGGCAGCAGCGGCAGCGGGCGCAGCAGGCGCCTCCGCGACCGGTGCGACCGTCTCCGCGGCCTCCGCGGACGCCGGAGCGCCCGCGGGCGCGGCCGACCGACGGGTCGCACGCCGACGCGGACGGCCGGCCGGCTCCTCGGCGGGCGCGGAAGCAGCGGTCTCCTCGGCCGCGGTGGCCTGGGCTGCCGCGGGGGTCTCGGTACCGCCGTCGGCGGCGGCACCGGTCTCGGGCGCGGTGGCCGCGGGTGCCGAGACGGTGCGCGTGGCCCGGCGCCGGACGCGGCGCGGCGCGGCCTCCTCGCCGACGACGACGGCGCCGGCCTCGGCGACGGCCGGCTTCTCGGGCTCGGCGGCGGACGCGGCGGGGACGACGGTTTCGGCGGCCTCGGCCGCCTCGTCGGGCACCGGCGAACCGGCGGGCGCGGACGCCCGGCGGGTGGCGCGGCGGCGCGGACGCGCTGCGGGCGCCTGCGCGACGGCGGCCTCTTCGGTCCCAGCGGCCTTCTCGGTGTCCGTCTCCGCGGCCTCCTCGGTCCCGGCGGCGTCCTCGGCACCGGCCGTCAGGGCCTCGGCGCTCTCGGCGGCCTCGGTGTCCTCGACGATCTCGGTGACCTCGTCGGCATCGGCGACCGGTATGGCCGGCACGGTGACCTCGGCGGGCGCCTCCGCGGCCGCGGAGGGCGGGCCCGCCGGGCGGGAGGCGGCACGGCGACGCCTGCGCGGCGGCAGGGTGTCGCTCGGAGTGTTCTGTTCGGAACCCTCGATGGGTTCGGTCGGTTCGAGCATGCGGGCGGTTCTCCCGTCAGGCTCCCGGGCGCCGCACCTGGTCCGGCGCCGGTCTCGAGGGACCGTCCGCCGTTGACGTCCGCGGCCCGCGCGATGCGCGATGGCCGCCGTCCGGGGCGCGGGCGCCGCACGGGAGCACTCTGTGTCCTGTCTCGCCGGTTCCGTACGCCTTGTCGGTACGGCCTGGCGAAAGTCTTCTGGTCGGTGCGCTGCCCGACCCAGGTGGCTCCCGAGTACGAGGGCGGCGCTACGACGTCCGTCCCTACGCGGGACCTTCCGGCGTCGCTGCCGTCGCGGCGGCAGCCGGCGTGGCCGTCAGGGCCTCGGCTGCCTCGCGGTCGGGCGCGAGCGGGTCGGTCACCGTGCCGGTCTCTTCATCGAACAGCCCCTGCGCCAGCCTGGTCACCGCTGCGGGGACCGGCGGCGCCAGGTCGGCCACGGCGCGGAGACCGGACAGGACGTCGTCGGGTCGTACGGCAGGCGTCACGTGCCGAACAACCAGCCGCAGTATCGCACAGGGCTGGTCGCTCGGCCTATCAGCCGGCGCACCGCGTGTCTCCAGGCTCACCACGGCCGGGCGGGCGTCGAAGGTGCGGACGCCGTTCTTGGTCATCCGCTGCACCTCGACGGCCCCGGCCCCGCTGAAGGCCGCGACCGCGCGCTCGGCGTCGGCCGGGTCGACACCGTCCAGCCGCAGCTCCCAGACGGAAGCCGTCAGCCGGTCGGCGAGGCCCGAGGTCCGCGCCTCCACCGCCTCGACGATGTCGAGCCCGGCGGGCAGCGACTCGTCGAGGAGGACGCGCAGGGTCTCCGGGTCACGCGCTTCGGTGAGCGCGATCTCCAGGTACTCCGCCTCGCTGCCCGTGCCGGTGGGTGCGGCATTGGCGTACGACACCTTCGGGTGCGGCGTGAACCCTGCCGAGTACGCCATGGGCACCTCGGCACGGCGCAGCGCGCGCTCGAAGGCGCGCTGGAAGTCTCGGTGGCTGGTGAACCTCAGGCGGCCGCGCTTGGTGTAGCGCAGTCGGATGCGCTGCACCGCGGGTGCGGGCGGCGGGCCTTCGGGCTGTCGCTTGCCCAGTGTCCTAGTCCTTCGTGAGAGCGGTCGTACTGCTACCAAGACTACGTGCCGCGCCGCCCGAGGGTTCCCGCCGGTCCACCGCGACCGGCTGCCGGGGCTCGCCGAACAGCGCCCGCCGGACGTCGGCACGGGCCTGCCGCACGGTGGCGCGGGCCGAGTCCAGCGCCTCGCGCGAGGCCCGGCCCACCGCGCGCAGGCCCGCGGCGACGGGCCGCACCACGGCGTCCCGTACGGCGTGCCCGACCGGGGTGAGGACGGTCCGGTACACCCAGCGCACCGGCTCCACGAAGATCCACCGGAAGAGGGTCGCGAGCGCCCGCCCGAAGGCCCGCGAGAGGCGCCCGGCGACCCGCCAGGCGTGCCCGAGGGCCTCGCCCACCTCGCGCGCGACGAAGGCGAGGAACCGGCCGACGGGCGCGAGGATCCAGCGCCACAGCGCCAGCGCCGGAAGGACGAACAGGACGCGGGCGGTCCAGTACAGGGCCGCGCCGACGCCGGTGACGAGCAGTCCCAGCAGCCACCCGAGCCCCCGTACGCACCAGGCGACACCCCGGCCGACCGGCGCGAGGACCCAGGCGTACAGCCACCGCGCGGGGACGACGACGAGGTACCGCAGCAGCCAGGCGACGGCCGTGTACACGCCGAGCCCGACGGCGGCCAGGGCCGCGCCGACGCCCTTCAGCACCCAGGTCAGCGCATGCCCGACCGGGGTGAGCACGCGCGCGTAGACCCAGGCGAACCCGGCGCCCACCCCGCGGGCCAGCCAGGCCAGGCCGTGCCCGACCGGGGTGAGGACGTGCCGGTAGACCCACACGGCCGGTACGACGACGAGGACCCTGCCGAGCCAGGCGAGCGCCATGCCGACGGGCACCAGGACGTACCGCCACAGGCCGACGAACGGCCACACGAACACGGCCCGGCCGGTCCACAGCAGCGCCCGGCCGACCGGCCGGAAGACGGTGTCCCGCAGGAACCGCCCGGTGACGACGAGCAGGTCCCACACCATCCGCACCGGCACGACCAGCACCAGGACGACGATCCGCACCGGGAGGCGGACGGCGACGACGAGGCAGCCCTGGGGCTGCTGCGGCTGTGCGGGTGGCTTGTCGAACTCCATACCCCCGTAGACGCTCCGAACGGCCGTCCGGATGCACTACGGCACGCGCGCCTTGTACGCCTCGGGGTAGCGCTCGGTGAACTTGACGACCGCCACCAGCAGCACCACCGGGACGACCCAGTCGAGCCAGTCGTCCAGGGACGGGACGCGGACGGCCAGCCAGGTGGAGACGGTGATCAGGACGAAGACCACGCCCCACGCGGCCGTCAGCACCCGGTTGACGTGCAGGAAGACGGGCGAGTCCCACCACTCGCGGGGCGTCTGCCGCCGGGCGTACTGCGCCGTGAAGGGGTCCTTGAGCAGCGAGGCCAGCGCGACGACGGCGACGACTCCGCTGGAGACGACCTGGGCGTAGGTCTCCAGCCAGAGCAGCCGCGAGCGGTCCAGGGCGAGCGCGAGGACCGTGATCACCGCGAAGAACACGATGCCGACCATGTCGAGGAGGTAGAACCTGTGCCGGGCGACGTCCTTCCCCGACAGCACGATCGCGGCGACGAGCGCCGCCAGTGCCGCGTACTCCCAGGTGCTGGGACTGGCGACCACCCCGAAGACGATCCAGGGAGCGAACGAGAAGAACACACCGCCCATGCCGGCGGGCTTCTCGGGCGGGGCCTTCGTCTCCGTCTGCCGCGTCATGGACGTCTCCCGTCGGGTGCCGTGGCCGCGGGTTCCCCGTACGGTCCCGTGGCCGCGCCTCCTTCCATCGTGCTGCCGTCCACCGCGGGCCGCACGCCACCCGGCGGGCCGGGCGCACGGCGGCCGGATCACCGCCGGGCCGCCCCAATCGGGCCCGTCGGGCGCGCAGTTGGTGTCACCGGACGACGGGGGTACCGCCGGTTCACGGCGGTGTCACCAGGTGACGGTGGGGGGAAAGCCGCCTGTCGGGCAGCGGCTATTGCTCTGATGTGAGGACAAATATCCCCGTTTGGCTCGTACGGCTCGGCCGGTCCCGCACACGCAGGTCACGCTCGCACTGGAGTCCGGGAACCCCCGGACCACCGTCCGGGTCCCCGCCCGGACCGCCTCTAGGCAAGGAGCACTGCATGAGTCCTGAGTACAGGGCCACACGGCTCGGGCCGGTGGCCCGCGCACGGTTCAAGCAGGCCGGGATGCTGACCTCCCTCACCCTGGTGCTGGCGGCCGCCGTGGCCGCACCGGCCGCGGCGGCGGGCCGCGCCGTCACCGACCGGACGCCGGCCGCCAAGCAGGGCGGCGGCCACGACTGCGACAACCGTGGCGACCATGGCGATCGCGGCGACCACAAGACGAAGAAGAAGGCCGCCGGCCCCTCCGGCGGCGACCACGACCAGTGTCGTGGCGCGACGGGGGCCACGGGTGCCACGGGTGCGACCGGCCCCACCGGCGCGACGGGGGCCACGGGTGCCACCGGCGCGACCGGTGCGACCGGCCCGTGCACCGACATCGACGCCAGTCAGGACAGCAACAACTTCGAACTGCGCGCCGCACTGGCGGGCTCGGACCCGGCCAGGGCGTTCGCGGGTATTCGTGACCTCACGACGGCCACTCCCGGTCCTTTCCTGTGGACCGACCTCAGCACCCATCCCAATTACCCGCAGAACGCGTGTGGCATCGCCCTCGCCCAGCACAGCCTGGGCGTGGCGACGGAAGGCAACCTGCGGGTGGACGTCATCACCACCACGGGCTCCGTCTACGAGACCAGCTGCCAGGTCGTCCCCAGCAACCGCACCCTGAACTGCGACAACAACCCCTGGGTCCTGGTGAACAGGCAGCCGGCCTCCGGCGCGGTGAACGGCGGGACCATCGTTTAGCGGCCGCGGCGCTCCGGCACCGCACAAGGGGTGCCCGGCGGAAGGTCGCGAGCGGCCGCCGGGCACCCCTTGCGAACTGCCCGGAAAAAGCCACGCGGCCCCGCCCGTGGCTGCTTGTACAGGCATCCGGGGGTCGATAAATTCACCGCCCGTTCCTTTCTTTCGGGGAAAAGAAAAAAGCCCATGAAAACGGTCTGTCTCAATATGATCGTCAAGGACGAGGCGCATGTGATCCGCCGCTGCCTCGAGTCCGTCCGCCCCCTCGTCGACACCTGGATGATCCTCGACACGGGCTCGACCGACGGCACCCAGGACGTCATCCGCGAGACCCTCGCCGACCTGCCCGGCACGCTCCACGAGAGCCCGTGGAAAGGCTTCGACCTCAGCCGCACGGAGGCGATCGAACGGGCCCGGGACCACGCGCGGTACCTGCTGTTCATCGACGCCGACGACGTGCTGGAGACCGACCCCGGCTTCACCATGCCGGAACTGACCCACGACTGCTACGACTTCGAGGTGCGCCACGGCCCCGTCGTCCACTGGCGCCCGACGATGGTGTCGACCCGCCTCCCCTGGCGGTACGTCGGCGTCCTGCACGAGTACCTGGAGTGCGACACCCGGTTCAGCCGCGCGACGCTGCCGGGCGCCCGCATGGTCATCCTGGGCGGCGGCGGACGCCAGCGGGGCGACCAGCGCGCCAAGTACCTGCGCGACGCCGCCGTCCTGAAGGACGGGCTCGCCAGGGAACCGGAGAACACCCGGTACGTCTTCTACCTCGCGCAGAGCTGGCGCGACGCCGGCGAACCGGCGAAGGCGCTCGCCGCCTACGACCGCCGCGCGGCCATGGGCGGCTTCGCCGAGGAGGTGTTCTGCGCCCGGCTCTACGCCGCCCGGCTCGCCGTGACGCTCAAGCGGAAGACGGCCGAGGTCATGGCCCGCTTCATGGACGCCCACAGCCACCGCCCCACCCGCGCCGAGCCGCTCGGCGAGCTCGCGCACCTGTGCCGCGTCCGGGGCGAGCGCTGGCCGCTCGCCTACCTGTTCGCCCGACGCGCCGTGGAGATCCCGCGCCCCGACGACATCCTGTTCGTCGAGCACGGCTGGTACGACTGGCGGGCCCTGGACGAGCTGGCGGTGTCGGCGTACTGGATGGGCTCCTACCGGGAGTCGCTGGAGTGCTGCGAGCAGCTCCTGGACGGCGGCCGGCTGCCCGAGGCCCACCGCAAACGGATCATCGCCAACCGCGACTTCGCCAGGACCAAGCTGGCCATGGGCGCACGCCGGCCCCAGCCCGCCTGACATCCCCCGGCCCGACTCCCTGGCCGGACACGAGTTGAACATGTTCAAAAAAGGTGCCAGCATGCGGCCCCATGACCGGTCAACGGTGGATCCACGGCCACCGCCTTCGACGCTGCTCCCGCGCGGTGCTCGTCGCCTGTGCGTTCGTCCTGTCGGGCTGCAATCCCCACATGTACGACGACGTGCCCGGGCTGCACGACGTACGGCGCGCGGAGGTGCCGGGGACGTGGCTCGGCCTCGACCGGACGAAGGTCGTCCTGCGGCCCGACGGCAGGGCCGACATCCGCCTCCTGGACGGACAGGAATGGGACTTCGACGACAGGTGGCGTCTGTCCGGTACGGGAACCTGGAAACTGACCGGCGAGCGGGCCGGGTGGAGCGACGGCCGGCACGTCCTGCTGACGCTCACCTCGCGCACCGCGGTGGCCACCCGCGCACCGGAGCCGGACGACCCGCCCGGCCCGGCCGTGAACACCACCGGCACACCCCGGACCTACACCTGGACCTTCGAACTGCGGCGCGACGACGGGAAGGCCCTGAACCTGTACTTCTTCTTCGGCGACCCCGACTCCCGCAGCACCTACGTCCTCCGACGAAGCCGAGGCTCATGAAGAAACGGCCCAGGAGAAATGCCGGCGATCGCCGTGCCACCGAGCCCCCTCCGGATCGAAGGGGGCTCGGTGGTCACCTGGACGAGTGCGTCCTCAGTGCGCGTGACCGCTCGCCGCGGGCGTCGGGCCGGCGTTCTTGACCGTCAGGGGCAGGAGCTTCTTGCCCGTGGGGCCGATCTGGATGTGGGTGTCCATCTGCGGACACACCCCGCAGTCGAAGCACGGTGTCCAGCGGCAGTCCTCGACCTCCGTCTCGTCGAGGGCGTCCTGCCAGTCCTCCCAGAGCCAGTCCTTGTCCAGGCCGGAGTCGAGGTGGTCCCAGGGGAGGACCTCCTCGTAGGTGCGCTCACGGGTGGTGTACCAGTCGACGTCCACGCCGAAGGGGGCCAGGGCCTTGTCGGCGCAGGCCATCCAGCGGTCGTAGGAGAAGTGCTCGCGCCAGCCGTCGAAGCGGCCGCCGTCGTCGTAGACCGCGCGGATGACGGCACCGATGCGGCGGTCGCCGCGGGAGAGCAGGCCCTCGACGATGCCGGGCTTGCCGTCGTGGTAGCGGAAGCCGATCGAGCGGCCGTACTTCTTGTCGCCGCGGATCTTGTCGCGCAGCTTCTCCAGGCGGGCGTCCGTCTCCTCGGCCGAGAGCTGCGGGGCCCACTGGAAGGGGGTGTGGGGCTTGGGGACGAAGCCGCCGATCGAGACCGTGCAGCGGATGTCGTTCGAGCGCGAGACCTCGCGGCCCTTCGCGATCACCTTGGTCGCCATGTCCGCGATCTGGAGGACGTCGTCGTCCGTCTCCGTCGGCAGGCCGCACATGAAGTACAGCTTCACCTGGCGCCAGCCGTTGCCGTAGGCCGTGGCGACCGTACGGATCAGGTCCTCCTCCGAGACCATCTTGTTGATGACCTTGCGGATGCGCTCCGAGCCGCCCTCCGGGGCGAAGGTCAGGCCGGAGCGGCGGCCGTTGCGGGTCAGCTCGTTCGCCAGGTCGATGTTGAAGGCGTCGACGCGGGTGGAGGGGAGGGAGAGGCCGATCTTGTCGTCCTCGTAGCGGTCCGCCAGGCCCTTGGCGATGTCGCCGATCTCGGAGTGGTCCGCGGAGGAGAGGGAGAGGAGGCCGACCTCCTCGAAGCCCGTCGCCTTCAGGCCCTTGTCGACCATGTCGCCGATGCCGGTGATGGAGCGTTCGCGCACCGGGCGGGTGATCATGCCTGCCTGGCAGAAGCGGCAGCCGCGCGTGCAGCCGCGGAAGATCTCCACCGACATGCGCTCGTGGACCGTCTCGGCGAGCGGCACGAGGGGCTGCTTGGGGTACGGCCACTCGTCCAGGTCCATGACCGTGTGCTTGGACACGCGCCACGGCACGCCGGACCGGTTCGGGACCACGCGGGCGATACGGCCGTCGGGGAGGTACTCGACGTCGTAGAACGCCGGGATGTAGACCCCGCCCGTCTTGGCGAGGCGGAGGAGGACCTCCTCGCGGCCGCCGGGGCGGCCCTCCGCCTTCCACTCGCGGATGATCCTCGTCATGTCGAGCACGGCCTGCTCGCCGTCGCCGATGACCGCCGCGTCGATGAAGTCGGCGATCGGCTCGGGGTTGAAGGCCGCGTGGCCGCCGGCCAGGACGATCGGGTCGTCGATCGTCCGGTCCCGGGACTCCAGGGGGATGCCGGCCAGGTCCAGGGCGGCGAGCATGTTGGTGTAGCCCAGCTCCGTGGAGAAGCTGAGGCCGAACACGTCGAAGGCCTTCACCGGGCGGTGGCTGTCGACCGTGAACTGCGGGACGCGGTGCTCGCGCATCAGCGCCTCCAGGTCCGGCCACACGCTGTAGGTGCGCTCGGCGAGGACCCCCTCCTGCTCGTTGAGGACCTCGTAGAGGATCATGACGCCCTGGTTGGGCAGACCGACCTCGTAGGCGTCCGGGTACATGAGCGCCCAGCGGACGTCGCACTCGTCCCACGGCTTGACCGTGGAGTTGAGCTCTCCGCCGACGTACTGGATCGGCTTCTGCACGTGCGGGAGCAGAGCTTCGAGCTGCGGGAAAACCGACTCGACAGGCATCTCGCGAACCTTCATGAGCTGACTGGGGGTACCCCCGGCCGGAGGCTGGGGGCGGGTGACCATCAAGCGTAACCCGCTCGGCGGCCTGTCCCGAACCCTCAGCCGGTCGCCCCGCTCCTGATCTTGGCCCACCGCGCGGGCAGCTCCGCCTCCAGCGCGGCCGCCCGTGCCTCCTCCCTGCCGTACAGCAGCCCGTAGGTGAAGGCGCCTTCCCCCGCCGCGTGGGCCACGGCCGCCAGCTCGCGCAGGGCGTGGCGGGCCATGACGCTGTCCTGGTGGTCGCCGAGCAGGGTGGTGAGGGATTTCATGGCGCTGGTGAGGGAGCGGGAGGGGGCGCCGAGGGCCTCGGTGGTGGCCTCGGCCGCGTAGCGGGTGCGCTTGGCCTTCTTGCGGGCCTGGTGCAGGGCGAGGTCGCGGTCCTCTCCGGGCGGCAGCGCCAGGGCGTGGTCCAGTGCGTCCGTCAGCCGTGCCAGGTCCTTGCGTACGGCCTTGGCGAGTGCCTTCTCCGGTTTCTTGCCGGCGGCCGGCCGCAGCGGCGGGTCGGTGAGGAGGGTATCGAGGCCGTCCAGCAGGGCGAGGTGGCGCCGGGAGTCGAGGACGCCGGTGAGGCGGGCGTGGGCCGCGCCGTGCCGGGCCTGGGCCCAGGCCGTGAGCCGTTCCCGGACGGGGCCGCCGACCAGGGCGGGCGGGAGCGCGTCCAGGGCGGTGCTCAGGCGGTCGGCCAGCACCTCCTGGTCCCGGTCGACGCCCAGCTCGCCGGCGAGCCATTTCAGTTCGGTGGCGAGGGGGTCGGTGACGGTGCGGTCCAGGAGGGCCCGGAAGGTGCGCAGGGTGCTGCGGGCGCGGCGGGTGGCGACCCGCATGCGGTGGACGGAGTCGGGCAGGCCGCGGCGGACGGCGGGGTCGAGCTCGACCAGTACGTCCCGCTGGGCGCGGAGGTAGGCGAGGACGTGGTCGCCCGCGGTCACCGGCGCGGCGGGGCCGTTCTTCTTCTTGCGGTCCTTGCGGTCCTTGCGGTCCCCCCGGTGGCCCGGCGCGGTCTGGGCGAGGGCGCGGGCGAGTTTCGAGGGTGCGGCGGACGGTCGTACGCCCGCCCGGCGCAGCCGTTTCTCCAGTTGGTCGAGGAGGGCCGGGTCGCCGCCGTCGGCCAGTTCCACCTCGATCTCCGTCCACTGCGCGGTGCGGCCCTCGCCGGTGAGCCGCTCGGCGGTCACGGCGTCGACGCTCGCCTCGGCGAGCAGGGTGCCCTCGGCGTCGACCAGGTGCCGCACGTCGCGCGCGGAGCGCAGCCGGACTACGGGGACGAGGTCCCGGTCGCGGATCCGGGAGCGGACGAGGGCGGTGATCTCCTCGGGGACGGTGTCGGAGAGCGGGGCCTGGATCTCGTCGCGGACTCCGGGGGCGACGGGGAATTTCAGGTGCCAGCCGGCGTCCGAGCCGCCGGTGCGGCGGCGCAGGGTGAGCGAGGCCGCGGTGAGCCGTTCGTCGGCGGTGTCGTAGTACGTGGCGTCCAGTTCGACCAGGCCCTTGTCGAGGACGGCGGCCACGCCGGCGACGCCGGTCAGGTCGGGCAGCCCGCTCTCGTCGGATTCGTACTTGCGCTCGATCTCGCGTTTCGCATCCGCCATGCACCGAATCTAACGGGCGCCGCGCCCGGGCGGCAGTGGGCCTGGGGCCGCACGGGGGCGTCCACCGGGTGAGCGGCGCGGGTCTCCCGCCCCCTCACCCGGTGGACGCCCCGTGCGGTCGCGGAGTCTCACGCCGACATGGGCCGCTGCACCTTGATCGACTGAAGGAGTCCCACGGCCACCCACACGGCGAACATCGACGAGCCTCCGTACGACACGAACGGCAGCGGCAGACCGGTGACCGGCATGATGCCGAGGGTCATGCCGATGTTCTCGAACGACTGGAAGGCGAACCAGGCGACGATCCCGGCGGCGACGATCGTGCCGTACAGCTCGGTCGAGTCGCGTGCTATCCGGCAGGCGCGCCACAGGATGACCCCGAGCAGGAAGATGATGAAGCCGGCGCCGAGGAAGCCGAGCTCCTCCCCCGCGACCGTGAACACGAAGTCGGTCTGCTGCTCGGGCACGAACTGGCCGGTGGTCTGGGAGCCGTGGAAGAGGCCGGCTCCGGTGAGCCCGCCGGAGCCGATGGCGATGCGGGCCTGGTTGGTGTTGTAGCCGACGCCGGCGGGGTCGAGGTCGGGGTTGGCGAAGGCCGCGAACCGGTTGATCTGGTACTCGTCCAGGACGTGCAGCTGCCAGATGGCGAGGCAGCCGATGACTCCGGCGGTGAGCAGGCCGAAGACCCAGCGGTTGGAGGCGCCGGAGGCGAGCAGCACGCCGAGGACGATCGCCACCATGGCGAGGACCGAGCCGAGGTCGGGCATGAGCAGCAGGATCAGGACGGGTACGGCGGCCAGGCACAGGGACTGGAAGACGGTGCGGTGGTCCGGGTAGGGCTTGTCCCCGGCGTCCACCCGCGCGGCCAGCATCATGGCCATGCCCAGGATGATCGTGACCTTGAGGAACTCGGCGGGCTGGAGTGAGAAGCCTCCGATGACCAGCCAGTTGCGCTGGCCGTTGATCGTCGCGCCGAGCGGGGTGAGGACCACCAGGGCGAGGAGCACCGACAGGCCGTAGAGGATCGGGACGGCGTTGCGCAGGGCGCGGTGGCCGAGCCAGACCGTGCCGACCAGCAGGGCGAGCCCGATGCCGAGGTTCATCAGGTGCCGGACCAGGAAGAAGTACGGGTCGCCCTGGTTGAGCTCGGTGCGGTTGCGGGTCGCCGAGTAGACCAGCAGGGATCCCAGCAGGGACAGGGCGGTGGCCGCGAGCAGCATGGGCCAGTCGAGTCTGCGGGCCAGCGAGTCGCGGGCGAAGACCCTGGTCCAGCCGGCCCGCTGCGGGCCGTACCCGGAGACGGAGAAGCTGTTCGCTCCGGTCATGAGGGCATCCTCCGGCTTCCCCGCCCGCGGGCTCGCCTGCGGGTGTCGCGGTTGCCCGTGGTGGGCGAGGGCGTGGTGGCCGGCTGCTGTCCGTCGTCGCCGTTGGTCTCGTTGTCCTTCTGGGCGGCCTCGACGTCCTTGGCCGGGTCGCCCTTGACCTTGGGGTCGACGATGGTGCCGTCCGTGCGGACCTTCGGCAGGCCCTTCTGGGGCTTGGGGAGCAGTGCCTTGCCGGTGTCGATGGAACCGTCGCCCTGGACGCCGTAGAGCGCGCTGTAGATGTTGCGCACGGCCTCACCGGAGGCGCCGGAACCCGTACCGGCCTGGGCGATCGTCATGATCACCGTGTAGTCCTCGGAGTAGGTGGCCAGCCAGGAGGTGGTCTGCTTGCCGTAGACCTCGGCGGTACCGGTCTTGCCGTGCAGCGGGATCTGGTCCTGTGGCCAGCCGCCGAACTTCCAGGCGGCCGTTCCGCGGGTCATGACGCCCGCGAAGGCGTCGTTCATGCCCTTGAGGGTGGCCTGGCTGACCGGCAGCCTGCCGCGCTTCCTGGGCTTGATCTCCTCGACGGTCTTGCCGTCCGCGCTGATGATCGCCTTGCCGATGGTCGGCTGGTACATCGTGCCGCCGTTGGCGACGGCGCCGTAGATCACGGCCTCCTGGATCGGCGTGACGAGGGTGTCGCCCTGGCCGATGGAGTAGTTGATCGAGTCGCCCTCGCGCAGCTTGTTGCCTTCGAGGCAGTTCTCGTAGGCGATCTTCTCGACGTAGGAGCCGTCCTTCTTGCCGGTCTTGCACCAGGCGTCCTTGTTGGCCTTCCAGTACGCCTGCTTCCACTCGCGGTCGGGGACGCGGCCGGTGACCTCGTTGGGCAGGTCGACGCCGGTCTCCTTGCCGAGGCCGAACTGGTGGGCGGCCTTGTAGAAGTAGTCCTTCGGCTGGCCCTTCTTGGGGTTGATGCCGCCGTCCCGCTTCCACTCCCTGTCGGCCAGGTAGTAGAAGACGGTGTCGCAGGAGACCTCCAGGGCGCGGCCCAGCGGGATCGGGCCGAAGCTCTCGCCCTCGAAGTTCTTGAAGACCTGGCCGCCGACCGAGTAGGAGCTGGTGCAGGGGTAGCGGCCGTTGAAGTCGTAGCCGGCCTCGACCGCGGCGGCCGTGGAGATCACCTTGAAGGTCGAGCCGGGTGCGGCCTGACCCTGTATGGCCCGGTTGAGCAGCGGGTAGTTCGAGTCCTTGCCGGTGAGGGCCTTGTAGTCCTTCGCGGAGATGCCGCCGACCCAGACGTTCGGGTCGTACGTCGGCGCCGAGGCCATGGCGACGATCCGGCCGGTCTTGGCCTCCATCACCACGACGGCGCCGGAGTCGGCCTTGTAGTTCTCGCCGGTGATCTTGTCGAACTGCTGGCGGGCGATCTTCATCGCCTTGTCCAGTTCGTACTCGGCGACGCGCTGGACGCGGGAGTCGATGCTGGTGACCAGGTTGGAACCGGGCTCGGCCGCGTCCGACTCGGCCTTGCCGATGACCCGGCCGAGGTTGTCGACCTCGTAGCGGGTGACGCCGGCCTTGCCGCGCAGCACCTTGTCGTAGGTCCGCTCCAGGCCGGAGCGGCCGACCATGTCGGAGCGCAGGTAGGGCGAGTCGGTGTTCTTGGCCTTCTGGATCTCGGCGTCGGTGACGGGCGAGAGGTAGCCGAGCACCTGGGAGGTGTTGGACTTGCCCGGGCCCGGGTAGCGGCGGACGGCCTCGGGCTCGGCGGTGATGCCGGGGAAGTCCTCGGAGCGCTCGCGGATCTGGAGGGCCTGCTTGGCCGTGGCCTCGTCGGTGATGGGGATCGGCTGGTAGGGCGAGCCGTTCCAGCAGGGCTGGGGGGTCTTGGCGTCGCACAGCCGGACCTTCTGCTTGACGTCCCGGGGGCTCATGCCGAGGACGCCGGCCAGCTTGGTGAGGACGGCCTCGCCGCCGTCCTCCTGCTTCAGCAGGTCGGTGCGGGAAGCGGAGACCACCAGCCGGGTCTCGTTGTCCGCGAGGGGAACGCCGCGGGCGTCCAGGATGTCGCCGCGCACGGCGGGGTCGACCACCTGCTGGACGTGGTTGCCGGACGCCTCCTTCTGGTACTCCGCGCCCTCGCGGATCTGGAGGTACCACAACCGGCCGCCGAGGGTGCCGAGCAGGGAGAGGACGAGGATCTGGATCACGACGAGCCGGATCTGGACCCGTGGGGTCCGACCGGTCTCGGGAATGTTGGTCACTGCGGCTGTCTCCCCCTCTCAGTGCGTGGACGTCAGTGCGCGGTACGGATGCGCGCGCAGCGGGTGTGCACGGTGTTGATGCGCGCGGTGCGGATGTGCACAGTGCGGATGCGCGCGGTGCGGATGTGCACAGTGCGGATGCGCGCGGTGCGGGTGTGCGCGGTGCGGGTGTGCGCGGTGCGGGTGTGCGCGGTGCGGATGCACGCGCAGCGGGTGTGCACGGGGCGCGGGTGTGCGGTCCGCCCCCGCCCGTTCGCATGATGAACGGCCGGCCTGTGCGCCCGCGTTCCGGGAGAGCTGACCCGTTCGGGTGAATTCCCGGGCGTTCACAGCCGCTTGACCCCCTTGATGCGGCCGACCCGGGCGGAGCGGGTGCGGGCCTTGGCCTTCAGGGCGCCGAGGCCGCCGCGCTGGCCGCCGATGCGCAGGCCGGTGCCGGAGGAGAGCCATCCGGAGGAGATGTCGCCGGCCTTGGCCGCGGGGCCGGTCTCGGTGAGCGGGTCGTTGTCGGAGCGGCGGGCCAGCCACATGACGCCGGGCACGACGAACGGGGCGAGCAGCAGGTCGTAGAGGGCGGCCGAGAACAGCAGCCCGGTCAGGCCGACGTGCCGGGCGGCGGTGTCGCCGACCAGGGCACCCACCCCGGCGTACAGCAGTGTGGAGCCGAGGGCGGCGGCGACCACGACGGCCATGGGGCCGGTCGCCGACTTCAGCCGGCCGTTCTCCGGCTTGACGAGTCCGGCGAAGTAACCGATGACGCACAGCACGAGGGCGTACCGGCCGGCCGCGTGGTCGGCGGGCGGGGCGAGGTCGGCGAGCAGGCCGGCGCCGAAGCCGACCAGGGCGCCGCCGACGTGGCCGTAGACCAGCGCGAGGCCGAGGACGGTGAGCAGCAGCAGGTCGGGGACGGCGCCCGGCAGGTGCAGGCGGGCGAGGACGCTCACCTGGACGACCAGGGCCACGACGACCAGCGCGCTGGAGAGCACGATCCGGTTGACACGCATGGGGATACGGCTCCTACTGCTGCTCGTCGGTGGCGGGGGCGTCGTCGGCCGACGGGGTGACCGTGACGGTCACCGTCGGTGTCGGGACCGGCTTGGGCGCGGCCGGGAGCACGGTGTCCCGCGGGTCCTTCTTCGGGGGCTGCACGACCACGCCGACGATGTCGAGCTTGGTGAAGCTGACGTACGGGGTGACGTAGAGGGTGCGGGTGAGGCCGCCGCCGGAGGGGTCGACGCGGGAGACCACGCCGACCGGGACGCCGGGCACGAACGGCTTGTCGGCGTGCGAGCCGAAGGTGACGAGCCGGTCGCCCTTCTTCACCTCAGCCTTGCCGTTGAGGAGTTCCACGCGCAGCGGGCGGTCGCCCTGCCCGGAGGCGAAGCCGAGTTCGTCGCCCGCCTCCATGCGGGTGCCGACGGTGAAGTCGGGGTCGTTGGCGAGCAGCACGGTGGAGGTGCTCGGGCCGACGGTGGTGACCCGTCCGACCAGGCCGTCGCCGTTCAGGACGGTCATGTCCCGCCGGATGCCGTCGTCGGCGCCGACGTCGATGGTGATGGTCCAGGAGAAGCCCTGGGCCGACCCTATGGCGATGACCTGGGCTCCCTTGATGCCGTACTGCCCCTCGCCGGCGATTTTGAGCACCTTGTCGAGCTGCTTGAGGCGGCTGCGGTTGCGGTCGTCGCTGCCGAGCTTCGCCTTGAGGGCCGCGTTCTCCTTCTCCAGCGCGGCGAGCCGGTCGTGCCGGCTGCCGGAGTCACGGATCGCCGAGACGGCGTTGCCGACCGGGTCGACCGCGGAGGACAGGCCGTCCTCGACCGGGCCGAACACCGCGGCGGCGGCCTGCCGGGCACCGTCGACCGGGGAGTTGCGGCCTCCGCGGATGTCCACCGTGATCAGCGCGAACGCGATGGCGACCAGCAGGACCAGGAGCAGCCGGCTCTCTTTCGTGTCCCTCACGTGCGGCGGCCGTGCCTTTCCTCAAGTAGGAATTCGGGATCCCTCGAGAAACGCGCCGCTGCGGCGCGAACCCAAAGGGCCCATCAGGGGGAGCTCATGCCTCTATATCAACGATCCGCCGCACGAGAGGAGTACGTCTCGTACGGCGGAATCGAGCAGTGGCTCATCTGCGCGGCTGGGCGTCGAGGACCTGCTGGAGCGCCTCGAACTCCTCGACGCACTTCCCGGAACCGAGCGCGACGCTGTCCAGCGGGTCCTCGGCGATGTGGATCGGCATGCCGGTCTCCCGCCGCAGCCGCTCGTCGAGTCCGCGCAGCAGGGCTCCGCCGCCGGTCAGAACGATTCCTCGGTCCATGATGTCGCCGGAGAGCTCCGGCGGGCACTTGTCGAGGGTGGTCTTGACCGCGTCCACGATGGCGTTGACCGGCTCCTCGATCGCCTTGCGGACCTCGGCGGCCGAGATGACGACGGTCTTCGGCAGCCCGGACACCAGGTCCCGGCCGCGGACTTCGGTGTGCTCGTCGGTGTCGAGGTCGTACGCCGAACCGATGGTGATCTTGATCTGTTCGGCCGTGCGCTCGCCCAGCAGAAGGCTGTACTCCTTCTTGATGTACTGGATGATCGCGTTGTCCAGCTCGTCGCCGGCGACGCGGATGGACTGGGCGGTGACGATGCCGCCGAGCGAGATGACCGCCACCTCCGTGGTGCCGCCGCCGATGTCCACCACCATGTTGCCCGTGGCCTCGTGGACCGGCAGGCCGGAGCCGATGGCGGCCGCCATGGGCTCCTCGATGATGTGCACCTGGCGGGCGCCGGCCTGGGAGGACGCCTCGATGACCGCGCGGCGCTCGACGCCCGTGATGCCCGAGGGCACGCAGACCACGACCCGCGGACGGGCCAGATACCGCCGCTTGTGGATCTTCAGGATGAAGTAGCGGAGCATCCGCTCGGTGATCTCGAAGTCGGCGATCACGCCGTCCTTCAGGGGGCGCACGGCCACGATGTTGCCCGGCGTCCGGCCGATCATCTTCTTCGCTTCGGCACCGACCGCGAGGATTCCACCCGTGTTGGTGTTGATCGCCACGACGGACGGCTCGTTCAGTACGATCCCGCGACCCCTGACGTACACCAGCGTGTTGGCGGTCCCGAGGTCGACAGCCATGTCACGGCCGATGAACGACATTGAGTTCCCCATCCGGATTCATCTGGCCTTCCTGCGCTTTTGAGGGCATGTCAGGTAGGCGAGGCGGGTGCTGTGACGTGAAGGCTTCCATCGTAAACGCGCCTGCACGAACACTGCGCGAGGGTCTCCGCCATTGTCACCAGATGGCGTGCCGCCCCGCTTGTGGAGACGGGCGTTCGGGGGCGCTCGTTCCCTCAAATGCCCGGGCCATGCCGGAAAGGTCCGGGACCGGGCCCGGACCTTTCCGTCGGCCGCCTCGCGTCACGCGCGGCCGGGGAAGAAGATCTTCACCTCGCGCTCGGCGGACTCCTCGGAGTCGGAGGCGTGGATCAGGTTCTCGCGGACGATGACGCCGTAGTCACCACGGATCGAGCCGGGCGCGGCGGCGATCGGGTCGGTGGGGCCGGCCAGCTGGCGCACGCCCTCGATGACCCGCTCACCCTCCACGATCAGCGCGACGACCGGGCCGGAGGACATGAACGCGACCAGCGGCTCGTAGAAGGGCTTGCCCTTGTGCTCGCCGTAGTGCTGCTCCAGCGTCTCCTGGTCCAGGGTGCGCAGCTCCAGCGCGGTGATCTGCCAGCCGGCCTTGCGCTCGATACGGCTGATGATCTCGCCGGTCAAACCGCGACGGACGGCGTCGGGCTTGAGGAGGACGAGGGTGCGCTGGCTCACGAGGGGCTCCTTACACGGCTTGCTGGTGCGGTGGGACGAGGTTACAGGGCGTGTCGGGGCACCTGTTACGCAGCGTCAGCCGTGGAGGAGGCGGACTGGGAGCGGGCCGCGAACGCGGCCTTCGCCTCGTCCACCTTTCTGCCGAAGTGCACCGACGCCCACCACAGGGCCGCGAACACCGCGCCCAGGAAGTACATGATCGGCACGACGACGCCGGAGGCGATCAGGGCGATCTGCAGGGCCCAGCCGAGGGCCACTCCGCCGGGGCGGGTCACCATCCCGCACAGCAGCAGGCACAGCAGCATGGCGATCCCGCAGACCAGCCACACCGTCGACGTGGCCAGGTCCGGCTCCTTCATGGCGACGAGCCCGGCGAAGCCGATGACGAAGAACTCGCCGATCAGGGTCGATGAACAGAGCGTACGCACGTGAGTCTCAGCCCTTCCCCAGCAGCAGCCGGGCCTCGCCGACCGTGATGACGGAACCGGTGACCAGTACACCGCCGCCGGCGAACTCGCCCTCCTCCTCGGCCAGCGTGATCGCGGCCTCCAGGGCGTCCGGAAGCCGCGGCTCGACCTGCACGCGGTCGTCGCCGAACACCTCGACGGCGATCGCGGCCAGCTCGTCCGCGTCCATGGCGCGGTGGCTGGAGTTCTGGGTGACGACGACCTCGGCGAAGATCGGCTCGAAGGCCTCCAGCAGCCCCCGCACGTTCTTGTCGCCGCTCGCGCCGACGACGCCGATCAGCCGGGTGAAGTCGAACGCCTCCCGCACGGCTTCGGCGGTGGCCTCGGCACCGGCCGGGTTGTGTGCGGCGTCCAGCACGACCGTCGGGGAGCGCCGTACGACCTCCAGGCGGCCCGGCGAGGAAACGGCCGCGAACGCCTTGCGCACGGTGTCGATGTCCAGCGACTCCGCGCGCTGCGCGCCGACGCCGAAGAACGCCTCCACCGCGGCGAGGGCGACGGCCGCGTTGTGCGCCTGGTGGGCGCCGTGCAGCGGGAGGTAGACCTCGGTGTACTCGCCGCCGAGGCCGCGCAGCGTGAGCAGCTGCCCGCCGACGGCGACCTGGCGGGCGACGACGCCGAACTCCAGCCCCTCGCGGGCGACCGTGGCGTCCACCTCGACGGCCTTCTTCAGCAGCACCTGCGCCGCGTCCACCGGCTGCTGCGCCAGGATGACGGTGGCGTCCTGCTTGATGATGCCGCTCTTCTCGACGGCGATCTCCGCGGGCGTCCCACCGAGCCGGTCGGTGTGGTCGAGGTCGATGGGGGTCACGACGGCGACATCGCCGTCGATCACGTTCGTGGCGTCCCAGGAGCCGCCCATGCCGACCTCGACGACGGCGACGTCCACCGGGGCGTCCGCGAAGGCCGCGTACGCCATGCCGGTGAGCACCTCGAAGAAGGACAGGCGGTACTCCTGCTGCCCGTCGACCATCTCGACGTAGGGCTTGATGTCCTGGTACGTCTCGATGAACCGCTCGGCGGAGATCGGGGCGCCGTCCAGGCTGATGCGCTCGGTGATCGACTGCACGTGCGGGCTGGTGTAGCGGCCGGTGCGCAGTTCGAAGGCGCCGAGCAGGGCCTCGATCATGCGGGCCGTGGACGTCTTGCCGTTCGTGCCCGTGATGTGGATCGAGGGGTACGAGCGCTGGGGCTCGCCCAGGACGTCCATCAGCGCGGCGATGCGGGTGACCGAGGGCTCCAGCTTGGTCTCGCCCCAGCGGGTGGCCAGCTCCGCCTCGACCTCGCGCAGCGCCTTGTCGACCTCGGGGTCCTCGGGGCGGGCGGGCACGTCCGCCTGCAAGGGGCCGCCCTGGGTGCGCAGGGTGCGGCTGCCGGCCTCGATGGCCGCCAGGTCGGGGTCGCGGGTGGTCTCGGCTTCGATGATCTCGTCGAAGGAGTCGAGGGGGTCGGGGGTGTCGCTGGTGCCGGGCGCTTCGCTCACGAGGCCCAGTCTACGGAGCGGATGCCTGCGGCGCGGCGCCGGTATGGGGTGGCTTGTCTCGCCGGCCGGCCGCGGGTGCGTCGTGGCTGATCGCGCGGTTCCCCGCCGCCCTTGACGGGGCACGCCGAAGGCCCCGGCGCCTCGTCGGCGCCGGGGCCTTCGGCAACGTCACACGTTCGACGCTCGCCGGCGTGAGCGACTCACGCCTGCGGCAGCCGCTCCAGCTGGGCGGTGATGCGGGCGATGTCCTCCTCGGCCTTGGCCAGGCGCGTGCGGATCTTGTCCACGACGTTCTCCGGGGCCTTCGCCAGGAAGGCCTCGTTGCCGAGCTTGGCCGTGGCCTGGGCCTTCTCCTTCTCGGCGGCGGCCAGGTCCTTCGCCAGGCGCTTGCGCTCGGCGGCGACGTCGATCGTGCCGGACAGGTCGAGGGCCACCTCGGCACCCGCCACCGGCAGGGTCGCCGTGGCCGTGAAGGAGTCGCCCTCCGGCTGGAGGCGCAGCAGCTGGCGGATGGCCGCCTCGTGCGGGGCGAGCGCCGTGCCGTCCAGCGTCAGGCGGGCCGGGACCCGCTGGCCGGGCTGGAGGCCCTGGTCGGCGCGGAAGCGGCGGACCTCGGTGATGACGGACTGGAGCGTCCCGATCTCCCGCTCGGCGTCGGCGTCGCGGAAGCCGCTGTCCGTCGGCCAGTCGGCGATCACCACCGACTCGCCGCCCGTCAGCGTCGTCCAGAGGGTCTCCGTGACGAAGGGGACCACCGGGTGCAGCAGCCTCAGGGTGACGTCCAGGACCTCGCCGAGGACGCGCTTGCTGACCTCGGCCGGCTCGCCGCCCGCCTGGAACGTCGTCTTGGACAGCTCGACGTACCAGTCGAAGACCTCGTCCCACGCGAAGTGGAAGAGGGCGTCGGAGAGCTTGGCGAACTGGAAGTCGTCGTAGTGGGCGTCGACTTCGGCGACGACGGAGTTGAGCCGGGAGAGGATCCAGCGGTCGGTCGCCGACATCCGCGACGCGTCCGGCAGCGGGCCCTCGACCGTCGCGCCGTTCATGAGCGCGAAGCGGGTGGCGTTCCAGATCTTGTTGGCGAAGTTGCGCGAGCCCTGGACCCAGTCCTCGCCGATCGGCACGTCGACGCCCGGGTTGGCGCCGCGGGCCAGGGTGAAGCGCAGGGCGTCGGAGCCGTACTTGTCCATCCAGTCCAGCGGGTTGACCGCGTTGCCGAAGGACTTCGACATCTTCTTGCCGAACTGGTCGCGGACCATGCCGTGCAGGGCGATGGTGTGGAACGGCGGGGTGCCGTCCATCGCGTACAGGCCGAACATCATCATCCGGGCGACCCAGAAGAAGAGGATGTCGTAGCCGGTGACCAGGACGGAGTTCGGGTAGAACTTCGCGAGCGACTCGGTCTGTTCGGGCCAGCCGAGCGTGGAGAACGGCCACAGGCCGGAGGAGAACCAGGTGTCGAGGACGTCGGTGTCCTGGTGCCAGCCCTCGCCGGCCGGCGGCTCCTCGTCCGGGCCGACGCAGACGACCTCGCCGTTCGGGCCGTACCAGACGGGGATGCGGTGGCCCCACCACAGCTGGCGCGAGATGCACCAGTCGTGGAGGTTGTCGACCCAGTCGAAGTACCGCTTCTCCATCTCCTGCGGGTGAATCTTGACGCGGCCGTCGCGGACGGCGTCGCCGGCGGCCTTGGCCAGCGGGCCGACCTTGACCCACCACTGCATGGACAGGCGCGGCTCGATGGTGGTCTTGCAGCGCGAGCAGTGGCCGACGGAGTGGACGTAGGGCCGCTTCTCGGCGACGATCCGGCCCTCGGCGCGCAGCGCGGCGACGATCGCCGAGCGGGCCTCCAGGCGGTCCATGCCCTGGAAGGGGCCGTGGACGGTGATGACGGCGTGCTCGTCCATCACGGTGATGGACGGCAGGTCGTGCCGCTGGCCGATCTCGAAGTCGTTCGGGTCGTGGGCCGGGGTGACCTTGACGGCGCCGGTGCCGAACTCCGGGTCGACGTGCGTGTCCGCGACGACCGGGATGGAGCGCTCGGTGAGCGGCAGCCTGATGAGCTTGCCGACGAGGTGCTGGTACCGCTCGTCGTCGGGGTGGACGGCGACGGCGGTGTCACCGAGCATCGTCTCGGCGCGGGTGGTGGCGACGACGATGGAGTCGTCCCCGTCGCCGTAGCGCATCGAGACCAGCTCGCCGTCGTCGTCCTGGTACTCGACCTCGATGTCGGAGATCGCCGTCAGACAGCGCGGGCACCAGTTGATGATGCGCTCGGCGCGGTAGATCAGCTCGTCGTCGTAGAGCTTCTTGAAGATGGTCTGGACGGCCTGGGACAGGCCCTCGTCCATGGTGAAGCGCTCACGCGACCAGGCGACGCCGTCGCCGAGGCGGCGCATCTGGCCGCTGATCTGGCCGCCGGACTCGGCCTTCCACTGCCAGACGCGCTCGACGAACGCCTCACGGCCCAGGTCGTGGCGGGACTTGCCCTCCTTGCCCAGCTCGCGCTCGACCACGTTCTGCGTGGCGATGCCGGCGTGGTCCATGCCCGGCTGCCACAGCGTCTCGTGGCCCTGCATGCGCTTGCGGCGGGTGAGGGCGTCGATGAGGGTGTGCTCGAAGGCGTGCCCGAGGTGCAGGCTGCCGGTGACGTTCGGGGGCGGGATGACGACGGTGTACGGCGGCTTGTCGCTCTTCGCGTCCGCCTCGAAGTAGCCCCGCTCCACCCAGCGCTCGTACAGCGGCCCCTCTACGTCGGCCGGCGCGTACTGGGTCGGCAGTTCGGTGTCGGGCGCGGGTGGCTGCTGCTGAGCGTTCTCGGTCACGGGGGTCAGTTTAGAGGTGTCACGGGGTGGTCCCGAAACGCGTTTGTTCTGTAACGGTGCGGCCCCCGGTGACGTCGGTTTCCCGGGCCTGGGCCAGGATGTCAGGAACACATAAGCATCTGGAGGGGAACCCAGGAATGAGCAACAACCAGCCGGGTCCGTACGGCCAGCCGCCCCAGCAGCCGGGTCCGTACGGCCAGCAGGGGCAGCCTGGGCCGTACGGTCAGCCGGGCCCCTACGGCCAGCAGCCGCAGGCTCCCCAGCCCGGCTACGGCTATCCCCAGCAGGCCCCGCAGGCGCCGCAGCCTGGGTACGGCTACCCGCAGCAGGGTGCCCCGCAGCAGCCGGGCGCGTACGGCCAGCAGCCCGCCTACGGCCAGCAGCAGCCGTTCGGCATGCCGCAGGCGCCGCAGCCGGCCGGGGGGAAGAAGAAGACGGGTCTGATCATCGGCGCGGTGGCCGTGGTCGCCGCCCTGGGCGTGGCCGCGTACTTCGTGCTGGGCGGCAGCGGCGGCAGCGATGTCGCGGACGACGGCCCGCACAAGCTCACGACTCCGTCGACGGTGCTGTCCGAGTACAAGAAGAAGGACGGCAACGGCGACACGATGACGGAGGACGATCTGAAGGACGCCGAGAAGTGGGGCGTGCACGATCCGAAGGACGTCAGCGCGAAGTACCAGTCCGGTGACGAGGACAACCCGCTCAGCCAGAAGGGCATCAACTTCGGCGGCGTGTACGGCACGATCGACGACCCCGAGAAGGCCGTCGACGCGATGTTCGACTACATGAAGACCGAGTCGCAGAAGGAAAGCGACAGCGAAGTCACCCTGAAGGGTGAGCCGAAGGCGTACGAGCCGTCCGGGCTCGACGGCGCGATCCTCAAGTGCCAGCAGGCCAGCGCCCCCACCGGCGCCAGCAGCGGCGGCCCGAAGGACGTGACGATGACCATCTGCATCTGGGGCGACCACAGCACCCTCGGCCTGGTCATGCCGATGGACATCGCCAACCTGGCGGCGGGCCGGAGCAGCGACCCGCAGACCGACGCCGAGCTGACCGCGAAGTTCCGCAAGGAGGTCCGCGTCAAGCTCTGACGCGTCCCGCGGTGACGGCGAAGGGGCCCCGGTCGGCTGACCGGGGCCCCTTCGTGCGCTCCTCGCGCGTTACGCCGTCTTCTGCTCGCCCGAGCCCCGGCCGCGGGCGTCGCGCGGGATCAGGGTCGGGTTGACGTTGGAGAGGACCACGTCGGCGGTGATGACGACGCGGGCGACGTCCTTGCGGGACGGGACCTCGTACATCACGCCCTGGAGGACCTCCTCCATGATGGCGCGCAGGCCGCGGGCGCCGGTCTGGCGGAGGATGGCCTGGTCGGCGATGGCCTCCAGGGCCTCGCGCTCGAAGTCCAGCTCGACGCCGTCGAGTTCGAACAGGCGCTGGTACTGCTTGACGAGCGCGTTGCGCGGCTCGACGAGGATCTTGAGCAGGGCCTCGCGGTCCAGGTTGTGGACCGACGTGATGACCGGGAGGCGGCCGATGAACTCGGGGATCATGCCGAACTTGACCAGGTCCTCCGGCATGACGTCCTCGAAGACGTCCTTGGACTCCAGCTCGCGCTTGGACAGGATCGTCGCGCCGAAGCCGATGCCCTTGGCGCCGGCCCGGGCCTCGATGATCTTCTCCAGGCCCGCGAAGGCGCCGCCCACGATGAACAGGACGTTCGTCGTGTCGATCTGGATGAACTCCTGGTGCGGGTGCTTGCGTCCGCCCTGCGGCGGGACCGAGGCCGTGGTCCCTTCGAGGATCTTCAGCAGGGCCTGCTGGACGCCCTCGCCGGAGACGTCACGCGTGATCGACGGGTTCTCGCTCTTCCGGGCGACCTTGTCGATCTCGTCGATGTAGATGATCCCGGTCTCGGCCTTCTTGACGTCGTAGTCGGCCGCCTGGATGAGCTTGAGCAGGATGTTCTCGACGTCCTCGCCCACGTAGCCCGCCTCGGTCAGCGCCGTGGCGTCGGCGATGGCGAACGGCACGTTCAGCATGCGTGCCAGCGTCTGGGCGAGCAGGGTCTTGCCGGAGCCGGTGGGGCCCAGCAGCAGGATGTTGGACTTTGCCAGCTCGATCGCGTCGTCACGGCCGCTCGCGCCGCCGTTCTCGCCCGCCTGGACCCGCTTGTAGTGGTTGTACACCGCGACGGAGAGCGCCTTCTTGGCGGCCTCCTGGCCGACCACGTAGCCCTCGAGGAACTCGTAGATCTCGCGCGGCTTGGGCAGTTCCTCCCAGCGGACCTCGCTGGTCTCCGCGAGCTCTTCCTCGATGATCTCGTTGCAGAGATCGATGCACTCGTCGCAGATGTACACACCGGGCCCTGCGATGAGCTTCTTGACCTGCTTCTGGCTCTTGCCGCAGAACGAGCACTTGAGCAGATCGCCGCCGTCACCGATGCGTGCCACGGTGTGCTTCCCCTTCGCCTGGGAGACGCCTGGACGTAACGAGTCCAGCAGACTCCTGGTGCTGCCTTATGTCCGACGGTACCTTGCCGGGCCCGGTGTTCGGGCCCCTCTTGGCAGGGTTCACTTTGACCTGAGCCGTGCCGAGAGGGGCCCGGAGTGCCGCGTTCCGCGTCAGCGGACCGCTGCGTTGTTCAGCTTGCGGGTGGAGATGATCTGGTCGACGAGGCCGTACTCCAGCGCCTCCTCGGCCGTGAGGATCTTGTCGCGCTCGATGTCCTCGCGGATCTTCTCGATCGGCCGGTTGGTGTGCTTGGCCAGCATGTTCTCCAGCTGCTCACGCATCCGGGTGAACTCGTTGGCGATGATCTCCAGGTCGGAGAGCTGACCGCGGCCGGTGGAGCCCGCCGGCTGGTGGATCAGCACGCGCGAGTTCGGCAGCGCCATGCGCTTGCCCGGCGTACCGGCGGCGAGCAGGATGGCCGCGGCGGAGGCCGCCTGGCCCATGCAGACCGTCTGGATGTCGGGCTTCACGAACTGCATCGTGTCGTAGATCGCCGTCAGAGCGGTCATGTCGCCACCGGGGCTGTTGATGTAGATCGAGATGTCCCGGTCGGGGTCCATCGACTCCAGGCACAGCAGCTGCGCCATGACGTCGTTGGCGGAGGCGTCGTCGATCTGGACGCCCAGGAAGATCACGCGCTCCTCGAAGAGCTTCGCGTACGGGTCGTACTCGCGGATGCCCTGGGAGGTGCGCTCGACGAAGCGCGGGATGACGTAGCGGCTGTCGGGGCGGGGCCCTTCGTACATGCCGTTGGCGGCGCCGGGGAAGTTGCTCATGGGGTGTTCACCGTCCTGGTGGCGTTCTGGGGGCTTCGGTCTCGGCGGTGCGTGGCGTGGCCGGGCCGGTCAGGCACCGGTGCCGCCGCCTCCCGGAACACCCGAGGCGTGCGTGATGATCTCGTCAATGAGACCGTACTCCTTGGCCTCTTCCGGGGTGAACCAGCGGTCGCGGTCGCCGTCGCGGATGATCGCCTCGACCGACTGGCCCGAGTGCCGCGCGGTCAGCTCGGCCATGCGCTTCTTGGTGCGCAGCAGGTACTCGGCCTGGATCTTGATGTCCGAGACCGTACCGCCGAGGCCGGCGGAGCCCTGGTGCATCATGATGTCCGCGTGCGGCAGGGCGAAGCGCTTGCCGGCGGCGCCGCCGGTGAGCAGGAACTGGCCCATCGAGGCCGCCATGCCCATGGCGATCGTGACCACGTCGTTCGGGATGTACTGCATGGTGTCGTAGATCGCCATGCCGGCCGTCACCGAGCCGCCGGGGCTGTTGATGTAGAGGTAGACGTCCTTGTCCGGGTCGGCGGCGAGGAGCAGCAGCTGTGCGGTGATCTTGTTGGCGATGTCGTCGTCGACCTGCTGACCGAGGAAGATGATCCGCTCGTTGAGCAGCCGGTTGTAGACCTGGTCGCCGAGGCCACCACCGATGGAAGGCTCGCCGGCGGCGGAGGGCATCAGATTCGTCACGTATCCACCTGCTCGTCTTACGACGGCGCCGGGCCGTCTTCACGTGTTCCTGCCGGGGCTTAGCGGGGGGTTCAGGAGACTCCCCTGCCCTCGTATTCATGGACCCTAACGCTCAGGCCCCTTCGGGGAATCCCGGAGATGACGGTGTTCGCCGGGGGCGTAGCGCCGGCGCGGGGGGCCGGTGCGGTGCCACGGGGGACGGGGCGGTGCGCCGGTGGTGTGCGGGGCCCGCCGCGCCCCGCGGGGCCCCGGCGGGCCGTGGCGCCGCCCCGGCGCCCCTGCGGGCCCGCCGTCCGCCGGTACGGCGACGGGCCCCGGGGAAACTCCCCAGGGCCCGTCGTACGCGCTTCGGAGGCGCCGCGGGACCGCTCAGCCCTCGGCCTTCTCCTCGGAGGTCTCCGACGCCTCGGCGGCCTCGGTCTCCTCCTCCTCGTCGTCCAGGTCGACGATCTCGCCGTTGGTGTCCTTCACCGTGGCGGCCTCGACCACGACGGCCAGGGCCTTGCCGCGGGCGACCTCGCCGACCAGGAGCGGCACCTGGCCACCCTCGACGACGGCCTGGGCGAACTGGTCGGGGGACATGCCGGAGGAGGCCGCACGCCGCATGAGGTGCTCGGTGAGCTCCTCCTGGTTGACGTTCAGCTGCTCCTTCTTGACCAGCTCGTCGAGGACGAACTGGGTCTTGATGCCCTTGACCGCGGCCTCGCGGGTCTCGGTCTCGAACTCCTCGGCGGTCTTGCCCTGGATCTCCAGGTACTTGTCGAGGGTGAGGCCCATCTGGCCGAGCTGGTGGTGCTCCAGGTTGTGCTTGCGGGTGTTGATCTCGTCCTCGAGCAGCTTCTCGGGGACCGGGACCTCGACCAGCTCCAGCAGCTTCTCCAGGACGCGCTCCTGGGCCTGGGTGGCCTGGTCGAACTGCTTCATGTTGGCCAGACGCTTGCGGCTGTCGGCCTTCAGCTCGTCCAGGGTGTCGAACTCGGAGGCGAGCTGCGCGAACTCGTCGTCCAGCTCGGGCAGTTCACGGGCGGCGACCTGGGTGACCTTGACGGTGACCTCGGCCTCCTTGCCCGCGGCGGAGCCGCCCTTCAGCTCGGAGGTGAAGGTGGCCTCCTCGCCGGCCGACTTGCCCTTGACGGCGTCGTCGATGCCGTCCAGCAGCTCGCCGGAGCCGATCGTGTAGGAGACGCCGTTGGCGATGCCGTCCTCCAGCACCTCGCCGTCGACCTTGGCCTCCAGGTCGATGGTGACGACGTCGCCGTCCTCGGCGGCGCGCTCGACCGGGGAGGTCGAGGCGAAGCGCTCACGGAGCTGCTCGATCGACTTCTCGACGTCCTCGTCGGTGACCTCGACGGCGTCGACCTCGACCTCGATGCCGGAGTAGTCCGGGATCTCCAGGGCCGGGCGGACGTCGACCTCGGCGGTGAAGTTCAGCGTCTCGCCGTCCTTCAGCTCGGTGATGTCGACCTCGGGCTGGCCCAGCGGGCTCAGCTCGGCCTCGTTGACCGCCTCGGTGTAGAACTTGGGCAGCGCGTCGTTGACGGCCTCCTCCAGCACCGCACCGCGGCCGAACCGCTGGTCGATCACGCGGGCCGGGATCTTGCCCTTGCGGAAGCCCTTCACCGTGACCTGCTGGTTGATCTTCTTGTACGCCGCGTCGAGGCTGTCCTTGAGCTCCTCGAAGGGCACCTCGACAGTGAGCCGAACCCGGGTCGGGTTCAGGGTCTCCACGGCGCTCTTCACGGTTCGGTCTCCTTGTGGCTGACTTCTCGGGTTCTGCCGGGACCCGACGGGTCCGGCGGATTTAGCCGCCCGGAGGAGTTCGTAGGCCGTGAGGGCCGGGACACACGGGCGCGCAGCTTGCATAGTAACCGCAGCCGGTCAGCGCCCCAAAAGGCGATCATCGCGACGTCGCGAGCCGGTGGTCGGGGTGGCGGGATTTGAACCCACGGCCTTCCGCTCCCAAAGCGGACGCGCTACCAAGCTGCGCCACACCCCGTCTGGTGCGACACGTAGGGTACATGCCCCGGCCGGTCGCGTCGGCCGCATTCCGGGGGGCGGCGCGCGCGGCGCCTCCGGGGCCCATTCGTTGGCCTCGGCGGCGGGCGACCCGCTACGATGCCTTCAGCGCCGCGGTCACCGACCTGCGGCTCGCTGCTGCGGGCGTAGCTCAATGGTAGAGCCCTAGTCTTCCAAACTAGCTACGCGGGTTCGATTCCCGTCGCCCGCTCCACTCGGCCCGGGGCCGGACGCAGGATGTTTCCTCCGTCCGGCCCCGGGCCGTTTCCGGTACGGCGGACTCACAGGTCGCCGACGTCCACGCTGTAGACCGAGCGCATGCCGTAGGGGACGTAGAGCGCGTCGCCGGACAGGACGGGGGCCGCCGGGGTGATGCCGGAGCCGCTGCCCTCGCCGTCGTCCCGGCCGGGGAGGGTGCCGGTGACCTCGCCGGTGCGCAGGTCCAGGGCGGCCAGCCGGCCGGTGGGCGAGGCCAGGAAGAGACGGGTGGAGGAGGCGGTGGGCGGGCCGGGCTGCTCGACGGTGGAGTTGCTCTGCCACAGTTCCCGCCCGGTCCGCGGGTCGATGGCGCGGACGCTGCCGCTGGTGAGGGTGAGGTAGAGGGTGCCGCGGACGACGGAGGCGCCCGAGGCGGTGCGCGGGGTGGACAGCCGTACGGTCGTCAGGACGTGCGAGTCGGCGTCGATCAGGGTCAGGCCGGTCAGCTTGTCCGTGAGCGGGTCGGTGCCCAGCACCAGACGGCCCTGGGCCTGCCCGAACGGAATCAGCGCGCCTTTCGCCGTGATCCGCCAGCGGGCCTCGCCGGTGGCGGGGTCGAGCCGGGCGACGGTGGTGCGGGCGTTGTCCCCGTCGTCGTCGGCGGTGCGGCAGACCAGGTACGCCTCGCCGCCGGCGCCGGTCAGTCCGCAGTCGCCGTTCGCGCCGCCGGGCAGCTTGTGCCGCCAGCGGACCTCACCGTGCGCGGCGTCGAGCAGGGCGTAGGAGCCGGCGGCGTCGCCGTAGGCCGTGACGACCCCGGCCGGGGTGGCGACGGCGCCCGTGAACTCCGGGCCGAAGCCGTCCACGTTCTCGGAGACGACCGTGCTCCACACCGGCTCGCCGGTGTCCGGCTCCAGGGCCTGCACGGTGTACCGGGTGCGGCTCTCGCCGTCCTCGCCGGATCCGATGTCGGTGCTGTCGGCGCCGAAGACGTAGACGGCGCCGGGGCGGGTGCCGATGATCGCGCCGCCGCCGCTGGCGGAGGTCTGGGCGGGGGTGGGGTCCATGGGCCGGGTCCAGGTGTTGCGGCCGCTCGCCAGGGTGAAGCGGGCGGCCATGATCCCGTCGCCGGCGCACAGCAGCGCCCGGTCCGCCACGGCGCAGTGGCTGAACGGTTCGCTCGGCCCCACGGACTGTTCGTTCCCGGCCGTGGGGTCCACGGCCTGCCGGTGCCAGGCATGCCAGCCGGCCGGCAGGTCGTGCGGGGCGCTCCCGCCGTCGCGGGCGAGGACGGTGGTGGTGGCGGCCACGGCGGCCAGTACGGCGGTGGCGGCCACGGCGGCGGGCCACCAGCGGCGCCGGCGCGGACGGCCGGGCTCGGCGACGGGCGGGTCGGGCTCGGGGCGCGGGTCGGGCAGCCGCCCCTCGCGCAGCAGGTGCAGGAGCTCGCCGGGGCCGGGGCGTGACTTGGGGTGCTTCTCCAGGCAGAGGCGGACGAAGGGGAGCAGGTCGCCGGGGACGCCGGTCAGGTCGGCGTCGCCCTCGACGACCCGGGTCGCCGTCTCCCAGGGGCTCGGGCTGTCGAAGGGGCCGCGCCGGGTGGCGGCGTACACCAGGACCGCGCCGAGGGAGAAGATGTCGGTGGCCGGACCCACCTCGTGCGGGGAGGCGAACTGCTCGGGGGACATGAAGGGCGGGGTGCCCATCACCCGGCCGGTCTGGGTGAGGGCGTCCATGCCGGCGGCCTCGGCGGCCCGGGAGATGCCGAAGTCGATGACCCGGGGGCCGTCCTCGGCGAGCATGACGTTGGCCGGTTTCAGGTCCCGGTGGACCACTCCGGCGCGGTGGATGTCGCGCAGTGCCTCGGCGAGGCCGGCGGCGAGGTCGCGCAGCCGGGCGGGCGGCAGCGGGCCGTGCCGGCGGACGTGGCTGCCGAGGTCCTCGCCGGGGATGTAGAGCGTGGCCATCCAGGGGCGTGCGGCATCGGCGTCGGCGTCCACCACGGGGGCCGTGAAGGCGCCGCTGACCTGCCGGGCGGCGGCCAGCTCGCGGCGGAACCGGATGCGGAACTCGTCGTCGTCGGCGTACTGGCCGTGGACGACCTTGACGGCGAGCCGGCGGCCGGAGGCGGAGCGGGCGAGGTAGACCACGCCCATGCCGCCGCTGCCCAGGCGGTCCTCGATCCGGTAGCCGCCGACCTCCCTCGGGTCGGAATCGCGCAGCGCCATTCCCGTACGTCCCCCCGTTGTTCCAGCCGTCCGGCCCGCTGTGCCGTCCGGCTCCCCGCCGTCCCGTTCGACCGGTCCGTCCGGCTCCCCCGCCGGGTCAGAACCTGATCGCGTTGATCGAGTCCGCTATCGAGTTGAGGAAGCGGTTGATCGATGGTGCCATGCCGGTCGAGGCGAGGAAGAAGCCGAAGAGGATCGCGACGATGGCGGGGCCGGCCTTGATGTTCCCCCCTCGGATGAGGACCACCAGGATGATCGCCAACAGCAGCACCACAGACAGTGAAATGGCCACACTGATCACACCCTCGGTCGGTCCGCTCTCCCGGCCCGGAGGTACGGCCCGCGCACCCCCGCCAGAACCATCGTGCCACCAACCCGGCCGCCTCATGCGGCCCGTGACGCAACGTCGGACGCCCGCCCGCCGCGGGCGATGTCCCGCACTGCAATTCGACCGGCCGGCCGCCGCCGGCGCGCCAAGAATTACCCCGACTTCGTTTCCGCGCCCACACATCCCCTGCGCAGGTAATTCGAATTGATGCCACAGAGACCCATAGAGACGACGTATGCCCTAATTAGTCATGATGAATCGGGACATCCTGGGTGAACCAGCGACTCGGGTGTGCCCACCATCACGTGGACAGGGGTGGCAAGTTCGGTAAATAACCGGGTACCCGAAGTCGATAACCAGGAATGACTGCGGGAGTTTTACGAAATCCCGCAGACGACGCTAGGGTGCCTGAGATGTTTGACGCCGCCTCGTCCCCCGGCCAGAACCGCAGGCCGCTCCCCCCGGCACAGTCGCCGGCGGACGGAGTGCCCACTCCGCGTACCCCCGTGAGCGCGCAGCAGCCGCGCCCCGGGCGGGCGGCGGACAGACCCGGCGGCGGGCAGCGCGACGCGTTCTTCGACAACGCCAAGTACCTGGCCATCGTGCTGGTCGCGATGGGGCACGCGTGGGAACCGCTGAAGGGCGACAGCCGGATCCTGGAAGGCGTGTACACCGTCGTGTACAGCTTCCACATGCCGGCGTTCATCCTCATCTCCGGTTTCTTCTCGCGCAGTTTCGACATGCGGCCCGACCGGCTCAAGCGGCTGATCACCGGCGTCGCCGTGCCGTACGTCCTGTTCGAGACGGCGTACCCGCTCTTCAAGAACGCCGTCACCGGCTCCCACGAGGAGATCAGCCTCCTCGATCCCTGGTATCTCACCTGGTTCCTGGTCGCGCTGTTCGTGTGGCGGCTGACGACCCCCGTCTGGAAGCTGGTGCGCTGGCCGGTGCCGCTGGCCCTGGGCCTGGCGATGCTGGCGACCGTCACCCCGAACATCGGTGACGACCTCGACCTCCAGCGGGTCCTGCAGTTCCTGCCGTACTTCGTGCTCGGCCTGTGCATGAAGCCGGAGCACTTCCAGCTGGTGCGCCGCCGCTCGGTGCGGATCGCCTCGGTGCCGGTGTTCGCGGCGGCGCTGGCGGTCGGCTGGTGGGCGGTGCCGCGCATGAACACCGCGTGGTTCTACCACCGCGACTCCGCGCAGGAGCTGGGCGCCCCGTGGTGGTCCGGCCCGGTGATGACGCTCGCCATGATGGGCTGCTCGCTGGTGCTGACGGCCTGCTTCTTCGCCTGGGTGCCGCGCCGGCACATGTGGTTCACCGCGCTCGGCGCGGGCACGCTCTACGGCTATCTGCTGCACGGCTTCCTGGTGAAGCTCGGCGACTACCGCGGCTGGTTCGAGCACCCCTGGCTGCACCGGCCGCTCGGCGAGATCCTGGTGACCCTGGCCGCGGCGGCGGCCGTCACGGTGCTGTGCACCCGGCCCGTGCAGCGGGTCTTCCGCTTCGCGATGGAGCCGAAGATGGAGTGGGCCTTCCGGCAGGACGCCGCCGCGCTCGCCCGCGAGCGGCAGAAGGAGCGGGAGAAGGTCGGCGTCTAGCGCGCCCCGGCACCGGCCCGCGGGTCCAGGCCGAGGAGCGCGCGCATCCGGGCGTACTTCTCGGTCAGCCGGTCCCGGGTCGGCCCGTCCAGTGCCGCGAGGCGGGCCGGGTCGGCGTTGTGCGCCAGGTCGGCCTCCTTCACCAGGCGCGCCCCCGGGGTGGCGAGGATCCGGCGCGCGTACGCCTCGGGCGGCTCCCCCGGCCGCTTGGTGAGGGCGCGCACGACGGCCTTGGTCCGCTCCGAGAGGGCGGCCGCCGCCAGCCACTCCTCGCTCAGCGCGGCGTCCTCCAGCGCGTCGTGCAGCCAGGCCGCGGCGATCTGCTCGGCGTCCCCGCCGCGGGCGCGGACGCCGTCGGCGACGGCGGCGAGGTGCTCCGCGTACGGGCGTCCGGCCTTGTCGGTCCGGCCCTCGTGGGCGGCGCGGGCGAGGGCCTCGACCTCGGCCAGGGTGAGGTGGGTCACCGGTTGTCTCCCGTGCGGGGTGTGTTCAGCGGGTGTTCGCCGAGGCCTCTCGGCAGATCAGCAGCAGGGCCCGGTCGTCGTTGACGTCCTTGGCGACCGCCTCGATGAGGTGCCAGGCGGCGCCGTGGAAACCGCCGGCCACATAGCGGTCGGCCTCGCCGGTGAGCCGGTCGATGCCCTCCACGATGTCCCGGTCGGAGGTTTCCACCAGGCCGTCCGTGAACAGCATCAGCACGTCGCCGGGGCGCAGCGAGCCCTTCACGGAGTCGAACTGGGCGCCGTCGTACACGCCGAGCAGCGGGCCCTCGGCCGCCTTCTCCTCCCAGCGCCCGCTGCCGGCGCTGAGCTGGAGCCCCGGCGGGTGGCCGGCGGAGTACAGCTCGTAGTCCCCGGAGTCCAGGTCGAGGACGAGGTGGATGGAGGTGGCGAAGCCCTCGTCCCAGTCCTGGCGGAGCAGATAGCCGTTGGCGGCCGGCAGGAAGGCGTGCGGGGGCAGCGAGCCGAGCAGGCCGCCGAAGGCGCCGGACAGCAGCAGGGCCCGCGAGCCCGCGTCCATGCCCTTGCCGGAGACGTCGGTCAGCACGACCTCCAGCGTGCGGCCGCCGTTCGTCCGGGCCGCGACGACGAAGTCGCCGGAGAAGGACTGCCCGCCCGCCGGGCGCAGCGCCATCTCGTGGTGCCAGCCCTGCGGCAGTTTCGGCAGCTTGCTCTGCACCCGGATCCGCTCGCGCAGGTCGAACAGCATGGTGCCGCCGCGCCGCCAGGGCACGCCGACCCGGCTGCGGAACTGCGCGGTCAGCAGCCCGAAGAAGCCGCACGCGGCGACCACCAGGACGATGCCCGGGGTGACCCGGGAGGGGCCTTCGGTGTACGGGCCGAGCCGCACGGATTCCACGATCAGCGCGGTGGCCGCCGCCGCGTACAGCCCGAGCAGGCTCGCCGGGCGCAGCAGCAGGCCACCCGCGACGATCGGCAGCACCAGGGTGGCCGGGGAGCACCAGACCGCGTCGGCCAGGGTCATGGCCGCGAGGAAGGGGATGGCCAGCAGCAGTCCGGCGAAGGCGACCCAGTCCGAACCGTCGCCGCGGAAGTAGTCCACCGCGCTTCTGCGCAGGCCGACGCGGGCCCGGTGCCACTGCTTCCGCCACCGTGCCGTGAACGTCTCGGCCTTCGCGCGCCGCTGTCGTCCTGCTGCCATTAGTCCGGGACCCTATCCAGCGGACCGGCCGCTTGGCACGGGAGGTCCCACTTGTCCCCCCTGCGAGATTCCGCTTCGCCGTCCGTCCGCCTGCTGCGGCCGGGTTTCCGGTGGGTTCCCGGCGGGAGAAATTCGGTGGCTGGTCCCGCTTCGCCCTGATAGGCATGGCCCATGGGGACTGACCACGGGACCGAGTTGAAGACGCTGCGCCCGGAGGAGTTCGATGGGTGGTGGGAGCACCTGATCCGCGCGTTCGGCGGCGGACCGACCTCCACCGAAGAACGCGAACTGGACAAATCGCTCACCGAGTTCGATCGCTCCCTGGCCGTGTGGGACGGGGAGACCCTCGTCGGCACGTCCGGGGCCTTCAGCTTCCGGATGACCGTGCCGGGCGGGGCGGTGGTGCCCACCGCGGGCGTGACGATGGTCAGCGTGGCCGCGACGCACCGGCGGCGCGGGGTGCTGACGTCGATGATGCGCCGGCTGCTGGACGACGCCCGCGCCAAGGGTGAACCGCTGGCCGCGCTGTTCGCCTCCGAGCCGGCGATCTACGGCCGCTTCGGGTACGGCGCGGCGACCTTCCAGCTCGACGCCGAGATCGACACCGGCCGGGTGACGCTGGCGCTGCCCGCGGGCACCGACGAGGTGCGCGTGCGCTACGCGCCGCCCGCCGATGTCCTGGAGCACTGCGAGACGGTGTACGCGGCCCTGGTGCCCCGCCGCCCCGGCATGCTGGCGCGGCAGCCCGGCTGGGAGCGGACCGCCCTGCTCGACCCGGAGAGCGAGCGCGAGGGGGCGTCCGCCCTGCAGTGCGTGGTCGCCGAACGGGGCGGTGTGATCACCGGGTACGCCCGGTTCCGCACCAAGATGGGGTGGGGGCCGAGCGGCCACGACGGCACGGTGACCCTGGAGGACCTGGCAGCGCTGGATCCCGCGAGCGAGGCCGCGCTGTGGCGCTTCCTGTTCGGCATCGACCTGATGACGACGCTGAAGGTGCGGAGCCGGCCGGTCGACGACGCCTGGCAGCACCTGGTCTCCGACACCCGCCGCTGTCTGCCGCGGTCGCGGGACGCCGGGTACGTCCGCCTCGTGGACGTGGGAGCGGCCCTGTCGGCCCGGACGTATCTGACGCCCGTCGACGTCGTGTTCGAGGTCGAGGACGCCTTCTGCCCCTGGAACGCGGGGCGTTGGCGGCTGACGGGCGACCAGAAGGGCGCCTCCTGCGAGCGCACGGCCGACGCGGCCGACCTCGCCGTGTCCGTGCGGGAGCTGGGCGCGGCCTACCTGGGCGGGGTGAGCCTGCTGTCGCTGGCCGCCGCCGGGCGGGTGCGGGAGCTGCGGCCGGGGGCGCTGGCGGAGACGTCGGTGGCGTTCGGCTCACCGGTGGCCCCGTGGCTGTCGCACGGTTTCTAGGGGGTGAGACACCCCCTGGGGCGGGGCACCGCCCGGGTCACCGTTTCTGGCAGGCCGGGCACCAGAAGAGGTTGCGGGCGGCGAGGTCCGCGGTGCGGATCTCGCCGCCGCAGACGTGGCAGGGCAGGTTCGCGCGGCGGTAGACGTACACCTCGCCGCCGTGGTCGTCCACGCGGGGCGGGCGGCCCATCGCCTCCGGGGTGTGCTCCGGGCGGACGGTGTCGATCCGGTTGTTCCGCACGCCCTCGCGCATCAGCTCGGCCAGGTCGGTCCAGATCGCGTGCCACTCGGCCGGGGTGATGTCCCGGCCCGTGCGGTAGGGGTCGATGCCGTGCCGGAAGAGGACCTCGGCGCGGTAGACGTTGCCGACGCCGGCCACGGTCTTCTGGTCCATGAGCAGTGCGGCGATCGTCGTACGGCTGCGGGAGATCCGCCGGTAGGCGGTGGCGGGGTCGGCGTCCGCGCGCAGCGGGTCGGGGCCGAGCCGGTGGTGGATCGCCTCCTTCTCGCCGTCCGTGATCAGGGCGCAGGTGGTGGGGCCGCGCAGGTCGACGTACGAGGTGTCGTTCGCCAGCCGGAGCCGGACGGTGTCCGTCGGCGGGGGCGCGGGCGCGTCGCCGAAGCCGACCTTGCCGAAGAGGCCGAGGTGGATGTGGACCCAGTCGGCGTCCCGGAAGCGCAGGAAGAGGTGCTTGCCGTGGGCTTCGGTGGCGGTGAGCTCGGTGCGGTCCAGGAGGGCGGCGGCGTCGGAGAACTTGCCCTGGGGGCTGGTGACGCGGGGGGCCGTGCCACGGAAGCGCTCGGCGTAGTCCTGGGCCAGCCGGTGAATCGTGTGCCCTTCCGGCAAGGCTGCCGTGTCCTTTCCGTCTTTCCCGCCCGCCCGCCGGTCCGGGGCGGCCGGGCGGGCGGACGCGGTCGGGGGGCTCGGCCCCCGGACCGGGCCTCGACTACTGCTGGGGGTGGTGGGCCGGGATCGGCGGGAGGTCGCCCGTGGTCTCGTAGGCCGCGAGCATGTCGATACGGCGGATGTGCCGCTCGTCGCCGGAGAACGGGGTGCCGAGGAAGACCTCGACGAACTTGGTTGCCTCCTGCGTGCTGTGCATGCGCGCGCCCACGGCCACCACGTTGGCGTCGTTGTGCTGACGGCCGAGCGCCGCGGTCTCCTCGCTCCAGGCCAGCGCAGCGCGCACGCCCTTCACCTTGTTGGCGGCGATCTGCTCACCGTTGCCCGAGCCGCCGATCACGATGCCGAGGGCCTGCGGGTCCGCGGCCGTCCGCTCCGCGGCGCGCAGGCAGAACGGCGGGTAGTCGTCCTGGGCGTCATAGATGTGCGGCCCGCAGTCGACGGGCTCGTGGCCGGCGGCCTTCAGCCACTCGACGAGGTGGTTCTTGAGTTCGTAGCCCGCATGGTCGGAGCCGAGATACACGCGCATGCCACGAGTGTGACACGCCCGTTCACGGGCAGCAGCCCCAGGGTGCCGGCCGTCGGTCCGTGGAGAAATCTGTGAGCGAAGCCATAGATCCTCAAGTAATCCTCAAGTAACGATCCGGATTCAGAGGTTCCCGAATTCGTTCACCTCGGATTCACTGGACCGACTCGTACACCGCTCGTACGGGCAGCTCCACCTGGCGCAAAGGAAATCCGTCCATGACCCCTGGTTCGGGCCTTCAAGCAGGACTGAAGAACCGCCACCTGTCGATGATCGCGATCGGTGGCGTCATCGGAGCCGGACTCTTCGTCGGCTCCAGCTCCGGTATCGCCACCGCGGGACCGGGCATCCTCCTGTCCTACGCACTCGTCGGCACGCTCGTCGTGCTGGTGATGCGCATGCTCGGCGAAATGTCCGCCGCCAATCCGACGTCCGGCTCGTTCTCCGCGCACGCCGACCGTGCGCTGGGCCGCTGGGCCGGCTTCTCGATCGGCTGGCTGTACTGGTTCTTCTGGGTCGTCGTGCTCGCCGTCGAGGCGACCGCCGGCGCCAAGATCCTCAACGGGTGGGTCCCCGACGTCCCGCAATGGGGCTGGGCACTCATCGTGATGGTCGTGCTCACCGCGACCAACCTGGTCTCCGTCAGCTCCTACGGCGAATTCGAGTTCTGGTTCGCCGGTATCAAGGTCGTGGCGATCGGCGCGTTCATCGTCGTCGGCCTGCTGGCCGTGTTCGGCGTGCTGCCGGGGGTGGACGCCGAGAAGGCGTCCTTCGGCAACCTGACCTCGCACGGCGGATTCCTGCCGCACGGTCCGGGAGCGATCCTCACCGGTGTGCTGCTGGTCGTCTTCTCCTTCATGGGCAGCGAGATCGCCACGCTGGCGGCCGGCGAGTCCGAGGACCCGCAGCGTGCGGTCACCAAGTCCACCAACAGCATCATCTGGCGGATCGGCGTCTTCTACCTGGGCTCGATCCTGGTCGTGGTCTCGCTGCTGCCGTGGGACGACGCGTCCATCGCGAAGGACGGCTCCTACGTCGCCGCCCTGGACTCGCTGGGCATCGCGCACGCCGGCCAGCTCATGAACTTCATCGTGCTGACGTCGGTGCTGTCCTGCCTGAACTCGGGTCTCTACACGGCCTCCCGCATGGCCTTCTCGCTCGGCGAGCGCGGTGACGCGCCCAAGGCTTTCGCGCGGGTCAACAGCCGGGGCGTGCCGATGGCGGCGATCCTCTCCTCGGTCGTCTTCGGCTTCGTCGCCGTCTTCTTCAACTACCTGTCCCCGGACACGATCTTCCTGTTCCTCGTCAACTCCTCGGGTGCGGTGGCCCTGTTCGTGTGGCTGGTCATCTGCTTCTCGCAGCTGCGGATGCGGAAGATCCTCCAGCAGGAGGCGCCGGAGAAGCTCGTCGTGAAGATGTGGCTGTACCCGTACCTGACCTGGGCGACGGCCGCGATGATCGTCTTCGTCCTCGGCTACATGCTGACCGACACCGAGCACGACGGCCGGGAGACCGTGCTGCTGTCGGTGCTGGTCGCGGCGGTCGTGCTGGTGATCGCGGTGGTGAAGGAGCGGATGTCGGCGAACCGCCCGGCCGCCGCGGCCGAGTCCCCGGCCGACAAGGTGTCCGTCGGCTGATCCGGTTCCAGGACGCAGCAAGGCCGTACGCCCCGACGGGAATCGTCGGGGCGTACGGCCTTGTCGCATCCGGCCGCGCCGGGTGGAGGACGCCCGGGGCGGAGCGCCTCAGCGCTTGCCGGCCAGCTTCCAGGCGGCGGGCAGCAGGCCCATCGCCAGGGCCGCCTTCAGGGCGTCGCCGATCAGGAACGGGGTGAGGCCGGCGGCGACGGCCTGGGAGGCGGAGAGGTCGGCGGCGTAGGCCAGGTACGGGACGCCGATCGCGTAGATGATCGCCTCGCCCAGCAGCATCGTGCCCGCCATGCGCGGCACGGAGCGGTCGGCGCCGCGGCGCGCCAGGGCGCCCACGACGGTGGACGCGAGCAGCATGCCGAGGATGTAACCGAAGGAGACGGAGACGCCGGAGGTGCCGTGGGCGAACCACGGAACGCCGGCGAGCCCGGCGAGCGCGTACACGGCGAGCGCGGCCAGGCCGCGGCTCGCGCCGAGCGCCGTGCCGACCAGCAGGGCGGCGAAGGTCTGGCCGGTCACCGGCACCGGGGAGCCCGGGACGGGCACCGCGATCTGGGCGGCGAGGCCGGTGAGCGCGGCGCCGCCGAGCACGAGCGCGGCGTCGCGGACGCGGGACGCGGGCAGCAGGTCGGCGAGTACCTCGCGGGGGCGGACGGTGGCGGCAGCGGTGCTCATGGGGACTCCGCGGGTGACGGGAGAGGCTGGGACACCGTGACGCTATCCCAGCCGCGCGAAGCCGATCACCGTCAGCGCTCGACAAAGCGCGGAGCGCCAGCTTGGTGGGCTCCGTACAAAGGGTGTGGGTGACACCCATCGGCGCGTGACACTGATCACGGAGGCAGAGACGTTTCGCTCACGTGACAGCGCGTCGACGTGACTGTGGAATCTCGCCAATCGAACCCTGCTCGTCTGGTCGGATTCACCGTTCCTGCCCTACCCTTCCAGCCATGGTTGCCCAGGCCCGGTACCTCACCTCGCGTCGCTATGTGGACCTGCGACGCCAGGGCACGGCCACCTGTCGCCGCCCCGGATAGGGGGCGGGCTCCGGCGCGCCTTCGTCCTCCGAGACCTGTCGAGACGTGACGGCCCCGTTCCCGAGGACGGTTCTCCATGCCCCGTACCGCGGCATCCACCCTTGTCTCACCCGTTCCGCGTGCCGCCGACAGCGACCGGCGGCGCACCAGCGCCAGCGTCGTCCTGCGCTCCGTGCTGGAGCACGGACCGGTGGCGCGCAGCACCATCGCCCGGCTGACCGGGCTGTCGCCCGCGTCGGTGACCGGGCACTGCGCGCTGCTCGCCGGGCTCGGCCTGATCCGGGAGTCCGCCGCGCCCCGCCGCTCCAACGGCGTCGGCCGGCCGCACGTACCCGTCGACCTGGACGACACCCGCTTCCTGGTCGCCGGGATCCATGTGGCCGTGCCGTACACCACGGTCGCGCTGCTCGATCTGCGCGGCCGGGTCGTGGCGCGGCGGGAACTGCGGCACGAACGGACCGAGCCGGGCCGGGTGCTGGCGCGGGCCGCCGAGGGGCTGGCGGCGCTGTGCGCCGAGGTACCGGGCCGCCGCCCGCTGGGCGTCGGGGTGGCGGTGGGCGGCTGGGTGGACCGGGAGACGGGCACCGTGGTCGAGCACGAGCTGCTGGGCTGGCGGGACGTGCCGGTGCGGGAGCTGCTGGGCGTCCGCACGGGTCTGCCGGTGCACGTGGACGGGCACGCGCGGGCGCTGGTGAACGGGGAGCGGCTGTTCGGGCGGGCCCGGGGCAGCCGCAGCGTGCTGCACCTCTTCGTGGGCAACGTGGTCGACGCGGCCTTCGCCACCAACGACGAGGTGCACCACGGCCCGCGTTCGGCCGCCGGTGCGATCGCCCACCTGCCGGTGCCGGGCGGCGCCGAGCCGTGCCCGTGCGGCCGTACCGGCTGCCTCCAGGCGGAGCTGGGCGAGCGGACGCTGTGCCGGCGGGCGCGGGCGGCCGGGGTGGTCGACTCGGCCAATCCGATGCACGTGGTGGCCGCGGCGGCGGCCGGCGACGCGGTGGCCCGGCGGCTGCTGCTGGAGCGGGCCCGGACGACCGGGCGGGCCGTCGGACTGCTGCTGGACGTGCTCAACCCGGAGACGGTGGTCGTCACCGAGGTCGGCTCGCTGCACTTCCCGGACTGCCTGGCCGCGCTGCGGGACGCGGCCGGCACGGCGCGCCGCACGGCCGTCCTCCCGACGAGTTTCCCGGATTCCGTGCTGGCGGTCGCGGGCGGCTCCGTGATTCTCGACGTGCTGTTCCGGGATCCGCTGGGCGCGTCACCTGAGGCTATTTAATTCAGAACCTCGGAATGTTGACAGATTTCGCTCATGGCCAGGAACATCCTGGTCATGAGCTCTCTCACCAGCTGTCGCACCTTCTGTTGCTGACACATTGCCGCGCATGAAGCGCGTGTTTCCCGCTGTGTGAGTTCTTCTTCCTCCGGCTTCTCTTCCCGGAATGTCTCCGGCTTTTCCTCTCCTTTTCTCCCGGGAGTCCTCCCATGCACCGTCGTGTCTTTCTCGCCTCCCTGCTCGGCGCCTCCGCCGCCGTCACGGGCCTGAGCGGCTGCGCCACGGGCGACGCGTCCGCCGCGGCGAAGGGCGCCGCGACCGAGCCCCTCGCCGCCGAGGTCCCGGCCGGCACCAGCCTGAGAATCGCCTCCTACCAGGACCAGCAGCAGCTGCTGTTCCGGCTGGCCAAGCTGCCCGAGCTGCCCTTCCGGGTGTCGAGCTGGGTGAACATCGGGGCCGGCCCGGATGTGATCAACGCCTTCCGCGCCAAGTCCCTGGACCTGGCCAACAACGCGGGCATCCCGCCGATCCAGGCGCACTACCAGGGCTTCGACGCCAGGATCGTGGCGATCGGCATCACCCGCAGGCCCAACTACCTCTTCGCCACCAGGCCGGGCAGCGACATCCGCACGGTCGCGGACTTCAAGGGCAGGAAGCTCGCGTTCTCGCAGGGCCAGGCGCAGGGTGTGGTCCTGCTCCGGGCGCTGAAGCGGGCCGGGCTGTCGTACGACGAGGTCCAGCTGGTCCCGCTGACCAGCAACCAGTTCCTCACCGCGCTGCAGTCCGGGCAGGTGGACATCGCCCCGCTCGCCAACAGCCAGGCGCCGGCGTACCTGAAGCAGTACGGCGGGAAGGGCGCCCACGTCGTCCGGACCGACGTCGTCGACCTGCTCAACCTGCTGTGGGCGCCGCAGTACGTGCTGAACGACCCGGCGAAGGCCGCCGCGATCGCCGCCTACATCCCCCGGTGGGCCGAGGGCCAGGTCTGGCAGTACGAGCACCCGGACGTGTGGAACGAGGAGTTCTACGTCGGGACGCAGAACCTGACCCCGGAACAGGCCCGGGGCATCTCCGAGCTGGCCAACAAACCGCTGTTCCCGCCCAGCTGGGACGAGGCGATCCGGTGGGAGCAGGAGACCGCCGACCTGCTCGCCGAAGGCGGGTTCGTGAAGAAGTTCGACGTGTCCTCGCTCTTCGACCACCGCTTCGAGGCGATCGCCGCCCGGGCCGTACCCGAGGAGTACCGGAAGTGACCGCCGTGACCACGACGACGACCGCCGTCGCGGCGGCGGGGGCCGCGGAACACCGCCAGGTCCGCCGGCGCCGCCGCCTCTCCCCCGGCCGCCGGCTGCCCGCCGCCCGGCTGGCCGGCCCGCTGGTGCTGCTCGCCCTGTGGGCGGCCGCCTCCGCCGCCGGCACCCTGGACCCGGGGGCCGTCCCGGCGCCCTGGACCGTGCTGCGGACCGCCGGGCGCCTGTGGGCCGACGGGACGCTGCCCACCGATGTGCTGACGTCCCTGGAACGCGCCGGCTACGGCTTCGCGATCGGCCTGACCGCCGGGGTGCTGCTGGCCCTCGCCTCCGGGCTCAGCCGGGTCGGGGAGGCGCTGATCGACGGGACCGTGCAGCTCAACCGGGCGATCCCGACCCTCGGTCTGATCCCGCTGTTCATCCTCTGGCTGGGCATCGGGGAGACCTTCAAGATCGCCATCATCGCGATCGTCGTCTACATCCCCGTCTACCTGAACACGCACGCCGCGCTGTCCGGCATCGACGGCCGCTTCGTCGAACTCGCCGAGGTGCAGGGGCTGTCGCGGTTCGCCTTCGTCCGCCAGGTGGTGATCCCCGGCGCGCTGCCCGGATTCTTCGTGGGGCTCCGGCTCGGCGTGACCGGCTCCTGGCTCGGCCTGGTGGTCCTGGAGCAGATCAACGCCACCAGCGGTCTCGGCTACCTGATGTTCCAGGCGCAGAACTACGGCCAGAGCGACGTCATCCTGGTCGGCCTGCTGATCTACGGCGTCTTCGGCCTGGTCTCCGACAGCGTGGTCCGTCTGATCGAACGGAGGGTGCTGTCGTGGCGCCGCACACTCGGCAACTGACCCGGCCCGCCGTGCGGCTGGACGGCCTGACCCGGTCCTTCGGGGGCCGCACGGTCCTCGACGGCATCGATCTGGAGCTGCCCGCCGGACAGTTCACGGCGCTGCTCGGGCACAGCGGCTCCGGCAAGTCCACCCTGCTGCGGGCGGTGGCGGGCCTGGACCACGGGGTGGCGGGCGGCGGGCGGCTGGCCGCGCCCGAGCGGGTCTCGGTGGTGTTCCAGGACTCCCGGCTGCTGCCCTGGCGCCGGGTGCTGGACAACGTCCTGCTCGGGCTGGACGGCAAGGACGCCCGGGAACGCGGCCGGGCGGCGCTGGCCGAGGTCGGCCTGGAGGGCCGCGAGCGGTCCTGGCCGGGAGAGCTGTCCGGCGGCGAGGCCCAGCGCGCCGCACTCGCCCGCTCCCTGGTCCGCGAGCCCGAGCTGCTGCTGGCGGACGAGCCGTTCGGCGCCCTGGACGCGCTGACCCGGATCCGGATGCACCACCTGCTGCGCGAGCTGTGGAGGCGCCACCGGCCCTCCGTCCTGCTCGTCACCCACGACGTCGACGAGGCGATCGTGCTCGCCGACCGGGTCCTGGTCCTGGAGCGGGGCCGGATCGGCCTGGACCTGACCATCGACCACCCCCATCCGCGCTCCTACCGGGAGCCGGTGCTGGGCGAGTACCGCGAGCGGCTGCTGGCCGCCCTGGGCGTCACGGAGGACCACCGGTGACCACGAGAGAGCTCCACCTGAACGCGTTCCTGATGGACACCGGCCACCACGAGGCGTCCTGGCGGCTGCCGGAGAGCGACCCGTACGCGCACGTCGACCTCCGGCACCACGTGCACCTCGCCCGGATCGCCGAGCGCGGCGCCTTCGACTCCCTCTTCCTCGCCGACGGTCCGCAGCTGTGGGGCAGCCTGGCGCAGCGGCCGGCCGGCGCCCTGGAACCGCTCACCCTGCTGACCGCGCTGGCCACGGCCACCGAGCACATCGGCCTGATCGCCACCGCCTCCACCTCCTACAACTCCCCCTACAACCTGGCCCGCAGGTTCGCCTCGCTGGACATCGTCAGCGGCGGCCGGGCCGGCTGGAACATCGTCACCACCGCGGGGGCCGAGGCGGCCCGCAACTTCGGGCTCGCCGACGAGCCCCCGCACGCCGAGCGGTACGCCCGCGCCGCCGAGTTCCTCGACGTGTCCCTCAAGCTGTGGGACAGCTGGGAGGACGACGCGGTCGTCGCCGACAAGGCGGCGGGCGTCTGGGGCGACGACGGCAAGATTCACCCGCCCCGGCACCGGGGCACGTACTTCGGTGTCGAGGGCGCCCTCAACGTGCCCCGCAGCCCGCAGGGCTACCCGCTGCTGGTGCAGGCCGGCTCCTCGGCGGACGGCAGGGCGTTCGCCGCCCGCTACGCGGAGGCGGTGTTCACCGCCCAGCAGACGCTGACCGGTGCCCGGTCCTTCTACGCCGACCTCAAGGCCCGTACCCGGCGGGCCGGACGCGACCCCGACCACGTCAAGGTGCTGCCCGGGATCGTGCCCGTCCTCGGGTCGACGGAGGCCGAGGCGCGGGCGAACGAGCAGGTGCTGGAGGACCACATCGTGTACGAGCACGGGGTGAGGCGCCTGGAGAGCCTGCTCCGGCTGGAGCCCGGCACCCTGGAGCTGGACGCCCCGCTGCCCGCCGGCCTGCCGCCCGAGTCCGCCGTCGAGGGCGCCAAGAGCCGCTACACGCTCGTGGTCGAGCTGGCCCGGCGGGAGCGGCTGACCGTGCGGCGGCTGATCGGCCGGCTCGGCGGCGGGCGCGGGCACCTCACCTTCGCCGGGACGCCCGAGCAGGTCGCCGACCGCATCGAGACCTGGTTCACGCAAGGGGCCGCCGACGGCTTCAACATCATGCCGGCGGTGCTGCCCTCCGGCCTGGACGCCTTCGTGGAGCACGTCGTACCGATCCTGCGCGCCCGGAAGCTGTTCCGCGCCGAATACGGCCCCCGCCGCACCCTGCGGGACCGCTACGGCCTGCCCCGCCCCGCCAACCAGTACCTCAGCCCCGCGTTCGCCTGAAAGGAACCGCCATGCCCCTCGAGATCACGAAGATCACCGCACGGATCGGCGCCCGCGTCCGGGGCGTCGACATCTCCCGGCCGCTGGACGCGGCGCAGGTCGCCTCGCTGCGGGAGGCGCTGAACGCGCACAAGGCGCTCGTCTTCGACGACGTGCGCCTGGACGACGCGGGCCAGCAGGCCTTCGCCCGGCACTTCGGCGAGCTGACCACCGCGCACCCGACGGTCGGTGCCGTGCCGGGCGCCCCGAACGTGCTGCCGGTCGACAGCGAGCGGGGCCGCGCCAACCACTGGCACACCGACGTCACCTTCGTCCTCAACCCGCCGCAGGCCAGCACCCTGCGCAGCCTGACCGTCCCGCCGTACGGCGGGGAGACGCTGATCGCCGACGCGGCGGGCGCCTACCGCGACCTGCCCGAGCCGCTGCGCCGCTTCGCCGACACCCTGTGGGCCGAGCACACCAACGACTACGACTACGCGGTGCCGGAGGAGGAGATCGACGCGGACCGGGCCGCGCAGCGCGCCGAGTTCACGTCCCTCACCTACCGCACCGTGCACCCGGTGGTCCGGGTGCATCCGCTGACCGGCGAGCGCGGCCTGTTCATCGGGGGGTTCGCGCAGCGGATCACCGGGCTGTCGCGCGGGGAGTCCCGCCGGGTCCTGGAGCTGCTGCAGGCGTACGTCACCCGCCCGGAGAACGTGCTGCGCCACCGCTGGTCGGAGAACCAGCTGGTGCTCTTCGACAACCGCATCACGCAGCACTACGCCGTCGACAACTACGACGGGCGGCCGCGCCGCCTGCACCGGGTGACCGTGGCCGGTGACGTCCCGGCCGGTGTCGGGGGCAAGGAGAGCTACTCGGTCGAGGGCGACGCCTCGCACTACACCCCGGTGGCAGCGTAACCGTACGCTCGCCGTGCGTAGGGCAGGTGTCCGGATAGTGGGCAGCCCCTCCCCGTGAGCGGACGGGCCGCCCAGACTGGCGGGGTTTTTGTCCCGTCCATTGCACCGGGAGAGCCGCGCCCATGCCCCACAGCACCACCACCGAGACGCCTCCGCAGCAGGACGGCTCCTCCCTCTCCCACGGCCTCAAGCAGCGCCATCTGTCGATGATCGCCCTCGGCGGGGTCATCGGCGCGGGCCTGTTCGTCGGTTCGGGTGCGGGCATCGCCGCCGCCGGCCCGTCCATCGTGGTCGCCTACACCCTCTCCGGCCTGCTGGTGATGCTGGTGATGCGGATGCTCGGCGAGATGTCGGCCGCCTACCCGTCGTCGGGCTCCTTCTCCGCGCACGCCGAGCGGGCCATGGGCCCCTGGGCCGGCTTCGCCGCCGGCTGGTCGTTCTGGGTGCTGCTGTGCACGGCGGTCGGGCTGGAGGGCATCGGCGCCGCGAAGATCGTCCAGAGCTGGGTGCCGGGGACCCCGCAGTGGATGTGGGTGGCCCTGTTCATGGTGGTGTTCTGCGGGGCGAACCTGGCCGCCGTGAAGAACTTCGGCGAGTTCGAGTTCTGGTTCGCGGCCCTGAAGGTCGGTGCGATCAGCCTGTTCCTGATCCTCGGGCTGCTGGCCATCACCGGGGTCCTGCCCGGCACCCAGGCCCCCGGTGCGTCGAACCTGACGGACTTCCTGCCGAACGGCAGCGACGGCCTGATCATCGGGCTGCTCGCGTCGGTCTTCGCCTACGGCGGTCTGGAGACGGTCACGATCGCGGCCGCCGAGTCGGAGGACCCGGTGCGGGGCGTGGCCTCCGCGGTCCGCACGGCGATGTGGCGCATCGCCCTCTTCTACATCGGCTCCATGGCGGTCGTGGTGACGCTGGTCCCCTGGGACTCGAAGGACATCGTCGACCCGGACAAGGGCCCGTACGTCGCCGCGCTGGAGCACATCGGCATCCCGGGCGCCGGGCAGCTGATGAAGGTGATCGTCCTGGTGGCCCTGCTGTCGGCGATGAACGCCAACATCTACGGCTCCTCGCGCATCGCCTACTCGCTGGTCGGGCGCGGTCAGGGGCCGAAGGCGCTGGCGCGGCTCTCCGGCGGTGTGCCCCGGCTCGCGGTGCTCACCTCCTGCGTCGTGGGCTTCCTGTGCGTGCTGCTCAGCTACTGGAGCCCGGACGAGGTCTTCCCCTGGCTGCTGAACATGATCGGCGCGGTGATCCTGGTCGTCTGGATCTTCATCGCGGTCTCCCAGCTGCTGCTGCGCCGCCGGCTGGAGCGCGAGGCGCCCGGGAAGCTGGTCGTGCGGATGTGGGCGTTCCCGTGGCTGACCTGGCTGGCGCTGGCCGGCATGGCGGCGATCTTCGTGCTGATGGCCCGTGAGCCGGACACCCGCGTCCAGCTGTACTCGACGGGCGGGATGACGCTGGCCCTGGCGGCCCTCGGTTACGTGTGGCAGCGGGTGCGCGCCCGCGACTGAACCGGCGCTCCCCGGCGAGGCCCCCACGGACACGTGGGGGCCTTTCTGTTGTCCGGATCTTCTTGTTGCTAGCGTGTACTTGCAAGAGACTTGCAATAAGGTTCCGGAGGGGATCACCCATGCCCGTCTACACGCTGCCCGACCTGCCCTACGACTACTCCGCGCTGGCGCCCGTGATCAGCCCCGAGATCATCGAACTGCACCACGACAAGCACCACGCGGCCTACGTGAAGGGCGCCAACGACACCCTGGAGCAGCTCGCCGAGGCCCGGGACAAGGAGGCGTGGGGCACGATCAACGGCCTGGAGAAGAACCTGGCCTTCCACCTGTCCGGGCACATCCTGCACTCGGTGTACTGGCAGAACATGACCGGCCCGAAGGACGGCGGCGGCGAGCCGCTGGCCGCCGACGGCGTGGGCGAGCTGGCCGAGGCGATCAAGGAGTCCTTCGGCTCCTTCGCCGCCTTCCGGACCCAGCTCTCCAAGGCCGCGGCCACCACCCAGGGCTCGGGCTGGGGCGTGCTCGCCCACGAGCCGCTGAGCGGGCGGCTGATCGTGGAGCAGGTCTACGACCACCAGGGCAACGTCGGCCAGGGCTCCACCCCGCTGCTGGTCTTCGACGCCTGGGAGCACGCCTTCTACCTCCAGTACCGCAACCAGAAGGTGGACTTCATCGAGGCGATGTGGCAGGTCGTCAACTGGCAGGACGTCGCCCGCCGGTACGCGGCCGCCACGTCCCGCGCGGACGTGCTGCCGACGGCTCCCTGAGCCCCCTCGGTCGTCCTGCCTCGTGATCGTCTTCTCACCCTTCACGGCGGCAGGCGGATGAGAGGAGACCCCCGTGAGGACGTGACTCACGGGGGTCTTCCCATGGGCGTGCCGAACCTCCGCCCATCGCGACCGGCCCTGTGAACTTCCCACCGCCGTCCGGGATTTCCCCCTCGTCTCCCCGCGCGCGAGGGATTGACGGTCATCCCGTGCCGTTACACCCTCTGTTGTCGAGTCGACTCGCACGGTGAACCCGCCCGACCCCACCGCCCCACCGACGGAGGTCCCGGATGGACAGGCACGTGCACGACCGCCGACGCTTCCTCACGCTCACCGGGGCCCTCGCCGCCGGTGCCGCCGCGGCCCCGCTGCTCTCCGGCTGCGGCACCGGCTTCGGCGGCGACGACCGGGGCGAGGGCGGCGGTTCGGCCGCGGACGACGTCACCGGCGCCTTCGACTGGAAGCGGGAGAAGGGCGGCACCGTCAGGGCGCTGCTGAACAAGCACCCGTACACCGACGCCCTGATCGCGGACCTGAAGTCCTTCACCGACAGGACCGGCATCGAGGTGAAGTACGACGTCTTCCCCGAGGACAACTACTTCGACAAGCTCACCGTCGACCTGGCCGGCGGGCGCGCCTCCTACGACGTGTTCATGCTCGGCGCCTACATGGTGTGGCAGTACGGGCCGCCGGGCTGGCTGGAGGACCTGGGGCCCTGGATGCGCAACTCCTCGGCCACCGCCGCCGAATGGGACCAGGCGGACTTCTTCCCCAACCTCCTCCAGGCCGACCAGTGGTCGCTGAAGGCGGGCGCGCCGCTGGGCCGGGGCGGGCAGTACGCGCTGCCCTGGGGCTGGGAGACCAACGTGGTCGCCTACAACACCGAGGTGTTCCGCAAGCTGGGACTGAAACCGGCCGAATCCTTCGGGGAACTGCGCGAGCTGGCCGGGGTGATCAAGAAGAAGGCGCCCGGCGCCGGGTTCGACGGGATGTACGGGATCGCCGTGCGCGGGTCGCGGAGCTGGGCCACCATCCACCCCGGGTTCATGACGATGTACGCCCGCAACGGGCTGCGCGACTTCACGGTCGACGGCGGGAAGCTCACCCCCGCCATGAACTCCCCCGAGGCCGTGGCGTTCACCGAGGACTGGGCGGCCATGGTCCGGCAGGGCGGGCCGCCGTCCTGGACGTCGTACACCTGGTACCAGTGCTCCGCCGACCTCGGCGCGCGGAAGGCGGGGATGCTCTTCGACGCCGACACCGCCGCCTACTTCCAGGCCGTCGAAGGGGCCTCGCCCGCCTCCGGGAAGATCGCCTTCCATCCGGGTCCCAAGGGACCGGACGGCTCGCTCGCCACCAACATGTGGATCTGGTCGCTGGGCATGAACGCCCGGAGCACCCGCAAGAGCGCCGGCTGGCTGTTCCTCCAGTGGGCCACGGGCAAGGAACACCTGCGCCGCGCCGCGCTCCGGCACAACCACATCGACCCGGTGCGCAGGTCGGTCAGCCAGGACGGCGCCTACCGGGACAGGATGCGGCACCTGCCCGGCTTCCTGGAGACCTTCGAGACGGTCGTCGGCCAGACGGAGATCCAGTTCACCCCGCAGGCCCAGTTCTTCGACGCCACCACCAGCTGGGCCGCGGCCCTCCAGGAGATCTACGGCGGGAAGAGCGCGCGGTCCGTGCTGGACCGGCTGGCGGACGACCTGGGCCCGAAGGTCGGCTGATGCGGTCGCGCCCGGCGCTGCGGCCGTACCTGCTGATCCTCCCGGCGCTGCTGCTGACCTGCGGGATCCTCTACCCGTTCGGACTCGGCCTGTACTACACGCTGTTCGACTTCTCGGCGGCCGAGCCGCGGCCCGACATGGTCGGGCTGGACAACTACGCGACGGTCTTCTCGCAGGACGCCTTCTGGCACTCGGCCTGGGTGACCGTGCTGTACGCGGTCGGCGCGGCCGGCGTGGAGACCGTGCTCGGGGTCGCCGTCGCCCTGCTGCTGCACCGTTCGTCGCCGGTGGGCCGGGTCCTGGAGAAGATCCTGATCCTGCCGCTGATGATCGCCCCGGTCATCGCGGCGATCATCTGGAAGCTGATGCTCCAGCCGTCGGTGGGGGTGGTCAACCACCTGCTGGAACCCGTCGGGCTCGGCGGGGTGCAGTGGACGGACACCCCGACGGGCGCGCTGCTGTCGTCGATCGCCGTCGACGTGTGGGTGTACACCCCGTTCGTGGCGATCCTCGCCCTGGCCGGGCTGCGGTCGCTGCCCGTCTCCCCGTTCGAGGCGGCGGCCGTGGACGGCGCCGGCCGGTGGTACACCTTCCGGCGGCTGACCCTGCCGATGCTGTGGCCGTACGTCATGGTCGCGCTGATCTTCCGGTTCATGGACTCGCTGAAGGTCTTCGACGTCATCTACGCGCTGACCGAGGGCGGGCCCGGCGACTCCACCGTGGTGCTCCAGATCCGGGCGTACCTGGAGGCCATCCGGTTCCAGCGGTACTCCTTCGGGATCAGCTACACGATCGTGCTGTGGGCCGTGGTGTACCTGGCCGCGATGGTGCTGGTCCGGCACCTGGGCCGGATCCAGCGGAAGGCGGCGGAGGTGTCCGGGTGAAGGGGCGGCTGTGGGGGTGGCTGGCGGACGCCGCCCTGCTCCTGTACTTCGTCTTCGCGCTGTTCCCGGTCGCCTGGATGCTGATCCTCTCCCTCAAGCCGGCCGACCAGCTCTTCAGCACCTACTTCTCCTTCACCCCGACCCTGGGCGCCTACCGCACGGTGCTCGGGGACAGCGAGGGCATCCCGTTCGTCCGCTTCTTCGTCAACAGCCTGGTGGTGTCCGTGGGCGCGGTCGCGCTGTCCCTCGTGGTCGGGCTGCCGGCCGCGTACGCCTCGGCGCGCTGGCGGTTCAGGGGCTCGGAGAACCTGATGTTCACGCTGCTGTCGTTCCGGTTCGCGCCCGAACTCACCGTGATCATCCCGCTGTTCGTGCTGTACCGGAAGCTGGGCCTGTTCGACACCTACGTGGGCATGGTGTGGGTGCTCCAGCTGGTCACCCTGCCGCTGGTGGTGTGGATCATGCGGTCGTACTTCGCCGATCTGCCCCCGGAGCTGGAGCAGGCGGCCCTCCTGGACGGCTACACCCGCACCCAGGCGTTCTTCCGGGTGGTCCTGCCGCTGGTCAGGCCCGGTGTCGCCGCCGTGTCGCTGCTGGCCTTCATCTTCGCCTGGAACAACTTCGTCTTCCCGCTGATCCTCACCTCCAACGAGGCCCAGACGGTGACCGTGGGCGCCCTGTCCTTCCTCGGCGGCGACCGGCCCAAGTACCACCTCACGGCCGCCGCCGCGCTCGTCTCGGTCGTCCCGCCGCTGCTGCTCGCGCTGACCATCCAGCGCTACCTGGTGCGCGGGCTGTCCTTCGGGGCGGTGAAGTCATGAGCATCGCGCTGCGGGGCGTACACAAGTCCTACGGCCGCACGACCGCCCTGGACGGACTGGAACTCGACGTCCGGGACGGGGAGTTCTTCTGTCTGCTCGGGCCGTCGGGGGCCGGCAAGACGACCGCCCTGAAGACCGTCGCCGGGCTGGAGCGGCCCGACGCCGGCACGGTCGAGATCGACGGCCGGGACATGCGGGGCGTGGAGCCGTACGACCGGGGCCTGGCCATGTGCTTCGAGAGCTACGCCCTGTACCCGCACCGGTCGGTGTACGACAACCTGGTCTCACCCCTGCGCTCCCCGCGCCACAGGCTGCCCGCCGCCGAGGCCCGCGACCGGGTCCGCGCGGTCGCCGGGCTCCTCGGCATCGGCGGCCTGCTGGACCGGATGCCGGGGCAGCTGTCCAACGGGCAGCGGCAGCGGGTCGCCCTCGGCCGGGTGCTGGTCCGCCCGGCCCGCGCCTTCCTGCTGGACGAGCCGCTGTCCCACCTCGACGCCAAGCTGCGCCAGCAGATGCGGGCCGAGCTGAAGGCGATCGGGGCCGTCCGGCGCACGACCACCCTGTACGTCACCCACGACTCGGTGGAGGCGCTGGCGCTCGGCGACCGGATCGGGGTGATCCGTCAGGGCCGGATCGTGCAGACCGGCACCCGGGAGGACATCTGGTACCGGCCCCACGACACCGAGGTCGCGCGGGCCTTCGGGCGGCCCCGGATCAACCTGCTGCCCGGGGCGGTGACCGGGGACGGCACCTTCCGGTCCCCGGACGGAGCGCTGGAACTGCCCCTTCCCGTCCGGGTGGCCGCCGGCACCGAGGTGCTGGTGGGCGTGCGCCCCCGGGACGTGTCGCTGACCGGCGAGGGGCACCGGCTGGCCGGGACGGTGTACGTCACCGAGGTACTCGGCCGGTCAGTGGAGGTGACCGTGCGGATCGGCGCCCGGCATCTGTCGCTCGTGACGTCCCGCGGCGAGGCGGCCGGACTGCGCCCCGACGACCCGGTCCGCCCGGTCGTCCGGCCCGAGGACCTGCTGGTGTTCGAGGCCGACCGGCCCGGGCTCCCGGGCCGGCGGATGGCGCGGCGATGAGCGGCACCGGTGCGCGGCGGGGACCCGCGGCCCGCCAGGCCGCCGTGGCCGAACTGGTCCTCGCCGAGGGCTCGGCGACCGCGGCCGAACTGGCCGAGCGGTTCGGGGTGAGCCTGATGACCATCCACCGCGATCTGGACGAACTCGAACGGCAGGGCGTGGTACGGAAGTCCCGGGGCGGGGTGACCGCGCAGCCGTCCGGCGTGTTCGAGTCGAACGTGCAGTACCGGCTGAAGACCATGCGCCCGCAGAAGGCCGCGCTGGCCGAGCGGGCGATGCGGCGGATGGAACCGGGCATGGCCATCCTGCTGGACGACTCCACCTCCACCCTGGAGATCGCCCGCCGGCTGTCCCTCGGCGAGATCACCCCGCTCACCGTCGTCACCAACTTCCTGGAGGCGATCAACCTGCTCGCCGGCCGGCGGGGCATCCATCTGATGGCGCTCGGCGGCGACTACGACCGGCTGCACTCCTCCTTCCTCGGGGTGTCCTGCGTGGAGGCCGTCGGCCAGCTGCGCGTGGACGTCGGCTTCGTGTCCACCTCGGGCGTGCACGGCGGCTACGCCTACCACCAGGAGCAGCACATCGTCTCCGTGAAGCGGGCGATGCTCGACGTGGCCGCCCGCAACGTGCTGCTGGCCGACCACACCAAGCTGGGCCGGGTCGCCCTGCACCGGGTGGCGCCCCTGTCCCGCTTCGACCTGCTGCTGGTGGACGACGGGGCCTCCGCCGAGGCGCTGCGCGACCTGGACGAGCACAAGGTGCGTTACGAGGTGTGCGCCACCGGCTTGAGGGAGGGCGATGACCACGCTGGAGTTGCGTGAGCTGCGCAAGACCTACCGGTCGCGGGGCCGACCGGCGGTGGAGGCGGTCCGCGGCCTGGACCTGAGCCTGGACTCGGGTGAACTGCTGGGGCTGCTCGGCCCGTCGGGCTGCGGGAAGTCCACCACCCTGCGGATGATCGCGGGCCTGGAGACGGTGACCGGCGGGGACATCCTGGTCGGCGGCGCCTCGGTGACGGACCGGCCGGCGCGGCGGCGCAACATCGGCGTGGCCTTCGAGAACTACGCGCTGTATCCGCCGCTGACGGTCGCGGAGAACCTGGCGTTCGGGCTGCGGGCCCGGGGCGGCCGCCGCGGGAAGGACGTCTCGCGCAAGGTCGCCGAGATCGCCGGGCGGGTGGGGCTGACCGACGTCCTCGACGCCCGCCCGGCCGGTCTGTCCAGCGGGCAGAAGCAGCGGGTGTCCCTGGCCCGCGCCCTGATCCGGGAACCGGACGTGCTGCTGCTGGACGAGCCGCTGTCCCACCTGGACGCGGCCCAGCGCGACACCACCCGTCGCGAGCTCAAGCGCATCCAGCGGGACGCGGGCCACACCACGATCCTCGTCACCCACGACCAGGAGGAGGCCCTGTCGCTGGCCGACCGGATCGCCGTCATGCGGGACGGCGTGATCCAGCAGCTCGGCACCCCGTACGAGATCTACGACCACCCGGCCACCGTCTTCGTGGCCGACTTCGTCGGCGAGCCCGCGATCAACCTGCTGCCCGGTGTCGCCGGCGCCGACGGCCACGCCCGGCTGTCCGCCGGGGTGCGCGTGCCGCTGCCGGTGCCGGTGCCGGACGGCCGTGCGGTGGTGGTCGGCATCCGGCCCGAGGACCTGAGCCTCACCGGCGCCGACGGCATCCCCGCCCGGGTCGTCGCCCACGAACCCCTGCTGGAGTCCGGTATCGCCACCCTCGCCCTGGACGGGGTGGAGCGGCACCTGGTGGTCCTCACCGGGCCCGGGGTACGGCTCGCCCACGACGAGCGGGTCCGGGTGGCGGCCGGGCTCACCCATGTCTTCGACGCCGAGACGGGAGACTCCCTGCGATGACCTCCAGTGGTGTGCGCGTGGTGGCCGCCGGCGACCACTTCGTCCTGCCGTCCCTCATCACCGCCGCGCTCGCCAAGGAGAGCGGCTGCGCGGTGCGGGAGGTGATGCTGGGCTGGCCGCTGGAGCCGTTCGGGCCGGTGGCCGAGGTGAGCGAGGCGAGCGACGCCGAGGACGAGCTGATCGCGGCCCTCGCCGGCGCCGAGGTGCTCGTCACCCAGATGGGCCCGGTCACCGAGCGGGTCCTCGCGGCCTGCCCCGCGCTGCGGCTGGTCGTCGTCTGCCGGGGCGGACCGGTGAACGTCAACCTGGAGGCGGCCGAGCGGCACGGCGTGCGGGTGTGCTTCGCGCCCGGCCGCAACGCCGCCGCCACCGCCGAGTTCACCGTGGGCCTGCTGCTCGCCGCCCTGCGCCGCATCCCGCAGGCCCACGACCTCCTCGCCCGGCAGGGCAGCTGGGCGGGCTCGTCGTACTACACCTACGAGCACGGCGGCCTGGAGCTGGAGGACCTGCCCGTCGGACTCGTCGGCTACGGCGCGGTCGGCAGCCGGGTCGCCCGGGTGCTGTGCGCGTTCGGGGCGCGGGTGATGGTGTACGACCCGTACGTCCGCGGCGAGGTGCACGGGCTGCGCCTGTCGGCCCTGGACGACCTGCTGCGCCGCTCGGCGGTGCTCACCCTGCACGCCCGGCTCACCGCCGAGACCCGCGGCCTCATCGGCGCCCGCGAGCTGGCGCTGCTGCCGCCGGGCGCGGTGGTGGTGAACGCGGCGCGGGGCCCGCTGCTGGACGAGGAGGCGCTGTGCGACGCGCTGGCCGCGGGGCGGCTGTCCGCGGCGGCCCTGGACACCTACGCCCGCGAACCGCTGCCGCCGGGCTCGCGGCTGCAGGCGATGGCCGGCCGGGTGGTGCTCACCCCGCATCTGGGCGGGGCCAGCCGGGCGGTGGCGGAGAAGGCCGCCCGGATCGCCGCCGCCGAGGTGGGCCGCTGGCTGCGCGGGGAGCCGCTCGCGCACTGTCTGACCTGAGGGCCCGGGAGGCTCGGCACGTTCGTCGTCACCGACGCGGGCCCGTATTGCCGGTGCAGGCCGCCGCCTCCGGCCGGGCCGGACGGGGAACCGGCCGTGGCGGCGCGGCCGGTCGCCCGCACACCGCCGCGGTACCGCGGCCCCGCGGGGCCGCGGTACCGAGCGGACTCAGAGGTTGCCGAAGTCCGGGCCCTTGGTGCGGGTGCGCTTGATCTCGTAGAAGCCCGGTACCGAGGCCACGGCGATCGTGCCGTCCCACAGGCGGGCCGCCTCCTCGCCCTTCGGGGCGGGGGTGACGACCGGGCCGAAGAAGGCGATCTGCTCGCCGTCGGGGCCGGGCAGCGCGATGACCGGCGTGCCGACGTCCTGGCCGACCTTCTCGATGCCCTCCTTGTGGGAGGCGCGCAGCTCGGCGTCGAACTCGAAGTCCTCCTGGTCGGCGTAGTCGATCAGCTCGGCGGGCAGGCCGACGTCCGCGAGCGCGCCGGCGACGGCCTCGCGGGTCGGGCCCTCGCCGTTGTTGTGGATGCGGGTGCCGAGCGCGGTGTAGAGCGGGCCGAGGACGTCCTCGCCGTGCTTCTGCCAGGCCGCGGTGACCACGCGGACCGGCTGCCACGCCTTGGTGGCGAGCATCTCCCGGTACTCGGCGGGCAGCTCGTCCAGCCGGTTCTCGTTCAGGACCGCGAGGCTCATGATGTGCCAGCGGACCTCGATGTCGCGGAGCTTCTCCACCTCCAGCACCCAGCGGGAGGTCATCCAGGCCCAGGGGCACAGCGGGTCGAACCAGAAGTCGACGGGGGTCTTGCCGGACGAGGGGGTGGTCTCGGACATGGGTCTCCTCGCAGAAACGTCTTTTGAAACCTCAACGAGGTCGCCGCCATCCGCATTCCCTGCTGCCCGCCGTCAGGAGCACATGGCAGGATCGGTCCTGTTCAGCCGCCATCACCCACGCGTTCACAAGGGAGTGCCGTCCGTGCCCGGTGAGAATCTGTCCCGCGACGAGGCCCGGGAGCGGGCCGCCCTGCTGTCCGTCGACGGTTACGAGGTGTCCCTGGACCTGAGGTCCGCCGTCGGTGACGGGAACGGGGAGCCGCGCACGTTCCGCTCGGTGACCACCATCCGCTTCCGGTGCGCCGAGCCGGGCGCGTCGAGCTTCGCCGACCTGATCGCCCCCGGCGTGACCTCGGTGACGCTCAACGGCCGGGACCTGGACCCGGGCGAGGTCTTCGACGGCTCGCGGATCGCGCTGGAGGACCTGGCCGCGGAGAACGAGCTGGTGGTGGACGCCCGGTGCGCCTATTCGCGCACCGGCGAGGGAATGCACCGCTTCGTCGACCCCGAGGACGGCGAGGTCTACCTGTACACGCAGTACGAGCCGGCCGACGCCCGCCGGGTGTTCGCCAACTTCGAGCAGCCGGACCTGAAGGCGCCGTACCGCTTCGAGGTGCGGGCGCCCGAGGGCTGGACGGTGTGGAGCAACGGTGCCGGTGAACTCGTCGACGGGGTCTGGCGGTTCGCGGAGACCAAGCCGATCTCGACGTACATCACGTGCGTGGTGGCGGGCCCGTACCACTACGTGACGGACTCCTACACCCGCACCTTCGAGGACGGCACCAAGCTGGAGATCCCGCTCGGCGCGATGTGCCGCAAGGGTCTGGCGCCGCACTTCGACGCGGACGACGTGTTCCTGGTGACCAGGCAGGGCCTGGACTTCTTCCACGACCACTTCGACTACCCGTACCCGTTCGGGAAGTACGACCAGGCGTTCGTGCCCGAGTACAACCTGGGCGCGATGGAGAACCCGGGCCTGGTGACCTTCCGCGAGGAGTACATCTTCCGCGGCAAGGTGACGCAGGCGTCGTACGAGGCGCGGGCCAACGTCATCCTGCACGAGATGGCGCACATGTGGTTCGGCGACCTGGTCACCATGGAGTGGTGGGACGACCTGTGGCTGAAGGAGTCCTTCGCGGACTTCATGGGCACGTTCGCGAACGTGGGCGCGACCCGCTTCAAGGACGCGTGGATCACGTTCGCCAACCGCCGCAAGGCCTGGGCGTACCGCGCGGACCAGCTGCCGTCCACGCACCCGATCACGGCGGACATCCGTGACCTGGAGGACGCCAAGCTCAACTTCGACGGCATCACCTACGCCAAGGGCGCCTCGGTGCTCAAGCAGCTGGTGGCGTACGTCGGCCAGGACGCGTTCCTGGAGGGCGCCCGGCGCTACTTCAAGCGCAACGCCTACGGCAACACGCGCCTCGGCGACCTGCTGGCGGTGCTGGCGGAGACCAGCGGCCGGGACATGTCGGGGTGGGCGCGGTCCTGGCTCCAGACGGCCGGGGTGAACTCGCTGACCCCGCAGGTGCTGCTGGACACCGAGGGCGGCCGGATCGCCGAGCTGGCCATCGTCCAGGAGGCTCCGGAGTCGCACCCGGAACTGCGCCCGCACCGGATCGCGGTGGGCCTGTACCGCCGTACGCCCGACGGCGCCCTGGAGCGGTACGCGCGTGTGGAGACGGACGTGCACGAGCCGCGCACGGTCGTGGCGGAACTTGCGGGCGCCCAGGCGCCGGAGCTGGTGCTGGTCAACGACGACGACCTGACCTACTGCAAGATCCGCTTCGACGAGACCTCGCTGGCCACCCTGCGCACGCACCTGGGCGCGCTGTCCGACCCGCTGGCCCGGGCGCTCGGCTGGTCGGCGCTGTGGAACATGACCCGGGACGGGCTGCTGCCGGCGCGGGACTTCATCGACCTGGTGCTGCGGTTCGCGGGCCGGGAGTCGGACATCGGTGTGCTGCAGATGCTGCACGCCTGGGCGGACTCGGCGCTGGTGCACTACGCGGCGCCCGACTGGCGGGCGGCCGGCGGCGAGCTGCTGGCGGAGGGCGCGCTGCGGGAGCTGCGGGCGGCCGCGCCGGGCAGTGAGCACCAGCTGGCATGGGCGCGGTTCTTCGCGGCCGTGGCCGCCGCCGAGCCGGATCTGGCGCTGCTGCGGGAACTGCTGGACGGGACCACCTCGGTCGACGGTCTGGAGGTGGACCAGGAGCTGCGCTGGGCGTTCCTGGAGCCGCTGGCCGCGCACGGGGCGGCCGACGAGGCGGTGCTGGCGGCGGAGCTGGCCCGGGACGACACGGCCTCCGGCAAGCGGCACCAGGTGCGCTGTCTGGCGGCCCGCCCGTCGGCGGCGGTCAAGGCACAGGCGTGGGCGCAGGTGGTGGAGTCCGACACGCTGTCGAACGCGCTGGTGGAGGCGACGATCTCGGGCTTCGGCCGGCCGTCGCAGCGGGAGCTGACCGCGCCGTACGCGGAGAAGTACTTCGCGGCGATCGAGCGGGTGTGGCGGGAGCGGTCGATCCAGATCGGGATGGACGTGGTCCGGGGGCTGTTCCCGGCGTACCAGGACCGCCAGGAGACCCTCGACGCGACGGACGCCTGGCTGCGGGCGCACCAGGACGCGGCGCCCGCGCTGCGCCGGCTGGTGCTGGAGTCCCGGGACGACCTGGCGCGGGCGCTGCGCGCACAGGCGTGCGACGCGGCGGCCGCCGTCCGGTGAGCCTTGGCCTGAGCTCGCCCGGCCGGTGACCGTTACGAAATCCGGGCAAGCGCAGCCGTAACCCCTGGTCCGCACCCGATCGGACCAGGGGTTTCCGGTCCCTGCTCGGCACCCGAACACCTGACCTTTAGTCCCGTCTTGTCCGCAGTTCTCGACGGGCGTGTAACAGCGGTTACGGGCGGGTCCGGGCGCGGGAATCCCGAGGCCATGACCCACAACACCCCGCTCTCCCCGCGCCCCCTCCGCCACCTCTCCGAGGTCCACCGCCGCGTCCTGACGGCGGCCCAGCTGCGCGCCCACGGCGTGACGCAGGCCGACCTGGCCGAGCACTGCCGGCCCGGCGGGCCCTGGCGGGAGCTGCTCCCGCAGGTCGTCCTGCTCCACCCCGGCCCGCCCACGAGCGAGGAGCGGCTGCACGGGGCACTGCTGTACGCGGCCCGCGCGGCGGAGTCCGGCGTTCCGGTCCAGCCGACGGCCGGGAGTCCGCACCGGCCGCTGTACGCGGAGGCGGTCATCACCGGCCTGGTGGCACTGACCCTGCACGGCTTCTCGTCCACCCCGCCGCTGCTCTCCCTGGACCGGGTGGACGTCCTGGTCCCGCGCCTGCGCCGGCTGCGCTCCACGGGTTACGTGCGCGTCGTGCGCACCGCCGCGCTGCCCGACCCGCAGGTCGTGACGGGCCTGCCGGTGGCGCCGGTCCCGCGGGCGCTGGCGGACGCGGTGGCTCGGGTGACGGACGCCGAGGCGGTACGCCGGCTGCTCACCGAGGCGGTGCGCGCGGGGCACTGCGAACCGGCGGCCGTGGTGCGGGAGCTGACCCGGGCCAGGCTGCTGAACCGGCCGCACGTGGTGGACGCGGTGGACGCCCTGCTCGCCGAGGGCCGCTCGGTCGCCGAGGACCGCCTCTACCGGATGGTCGGCGAGTACGGCCTGCCCGACCCGGTCTGGAACGTCGACCTGCGCCTGCCCGGCGGCCCGGACCTGGGCGGGCTGGACGCCTACTGGCCGGACCAGGCGGTCGCCGTCGAGCTCGACACCCGCGCACCCCGGCAGGACGACGACGCGCTGTGGTCGGAGTACGCCCGCAAGCGCGAGCACCTGGAGCGCCTCGGCATCACGGTCGTGCACATCACGCCGAGGAAGCTGCGGGACTGCCCGGAGCAGCAGGCGGCGGTGGTGCGTACGGCGCTGATGGCGGCCGGCGACCGCGACCCCGCCGCGTACGTCGTGGTGCTGCCCCGGTAGGCCCGGCCTGGCAGGAGGGGAGCCGGGCCGGCGGGAGGGGAGCCGGGCCGGCGGGAGGGGAGCCGGCCGGCGGGAGGGGAGAGGAGGGGCCGCCAGGCCGGGTACCGGCGGCCCCTCCTCGTGCGGGCCGCCGCGGCCACTTGTGCTGGTCCGTCCGGGTGACGGTTCACCCGGACGGACCAGGACCGCGGGCGGCACCGGGCGCGCCCGCGGTAGAGGAGAGTCATGAGCCAGTCCCGAATAGCGGCAGGTGCGGCCTCCCTCCTCCTGGCGGCGGCCTGCGCCTTCGCCGACCCCGCGACGGCACAGCCGGCGCCCCGGACCGCGGCCACCGGCTACGTGGCCCTCGGCGACTCCTACTCCTCCGGTGTCGGAGCCGGCGACTACCTGGAAGACGGCAGGGAGTGCAAGCGCAGCAGCCGGGCCTACCCCGTGCTGTGGGCGGAGGCCCACGCGCCGTCGTCGTTCAGCTTCGCGGCGTGCAACGGCGCCGGCGCGGCCGAGGTCCTGACCGAGCAGCTCGGCCACCTCAACGCCCGCACCGGCCTGGTCACGCTCACCGTGGGCGGCAGCGACTCCGGCTTCGTCGGTGTCATCGCGAGCTGCGCGCTGGGCGGTGGCAAGGGGTGCCTGTCCGCCGTCTCCCGCTCCCGGGCCAGGATGGACGGGACCCTGACGTACGACCTGGACCGCCTCTACACGGCCATCCGGGAGCGGGCGCCCGCCGCCCATGTGGTGGTGCTCGGCTACCCGCACCTGTACCGGCTCCGGGGCGGCTGCTCGGTGGGCCTGCCCGACACGGCCCGCGCCGCGCTGAACGAGGGCGTCGACCACCTCAACGCGGTGATCGCCAAGCGCGCCGCCGACCACGGGTTCACCTTCGCCGACGTCGCCACCGCCTTCGCCGGCCACGAGATCTGCTCGTCCCACCCCTGGCTGCACGGCGTCGACGTCCTGGCGATCACCGAGTCGTACCACCCCACGGCCCCGGGACAGTCCCTCGGCTACCTGCCGGTCCTCGCCGGCGTCGCCTGACCGCCGCCTAGCAGAACTCCCCTTCGACGACCGCCCCCATGTCGCCCGTCCAGTCCCCGTTGAAGTTGAGGGCCAGGGAGTGGCGTCCGTCCGCCGTCGTCACGGCGGTGGACGCGGAGCCGTGGATGCCGCCCTCGTGGCCCCAGACGTGGACGCCGCAGCTCAGCGTGGTCTCGATGAGGCCGAGGCCGTAGCCGACGTTCGGGACCTGATCGTTGCTCACGGTGGTCTTCATCTCCTTCAGCTGCTTCGGCGGAAGGAGGTCTCCGCGCAGCAGGGCGCCGTAGAAGCGGTCGAGGTCGGCCGAATCGGAGATCATCTCGCCGGCCGCCGAGGCGATGGAGGGGTTGAGGTACGTGACGTCGTGGACGGTGCCCGCCGTCTTCTCGGCGAGGGTGGAGTAGGCCCGGCTGCTGGGCCGCGGCACGGTGACCTCCGTGCCGGGCAGGGAGGTGGCCGTCAGGTGCAGCGGCTCGATGACGCGGTGCCGGATCTCGGTGGCGTAGGAGCGGCCCGTCACCTTCTCGATGACCATGCCGGCGAGGACGTAGTTGGTGTTGGAGTAGTTCCAGGACGCGCCCGGTGCGAAGTCCGGGCGGTGCCGCATCGCGATCGCCACCAGCTCGCGCGGGGTGCGGGTGTCGTAGCGGTGCTCGAAGAAGCCGTCCTTCGTGAAGTAGGTGCGGGCGAACTCCTCGTCCTCCGTGTAGCTGTAGACGCCGCTGGTGTGGTTCAGCAGCCGGCGGACCGTGATGCGGCGGCCGTCGTGGCCGTGGCCGCGGACGACGCCGGGCAGCCATCTGTCGACCGTGTCGTCCAGGGACAGCCGGCCCTCCGCCGCCAGCTGGAGCAGGACCGTGGCGACGAAGGTCTTGGTGATGCTGCCGACGCGGTAGCGGTCGGCGGCCGAGCGCGGCGCGCCCGTGCGGGTGTCGCCGACGCCGGCGGTCGCGGACCAGGTGCCCCGGGCGTCCCGCGCGGTGGCGGTCACCCCGGGCACACCGGCCTCGACCGCCGCCTCGATCGCCTTGCGGGTGGCCGGGTGGCCGCTTCCGGGACCGCCCTCGGAGGCGGCGACGGCCGGGGCGGCCAGGGCCGCCGTCAGGAGCAGGGCGGTGGCGGCCACCGCGGTCGTACGTGCGCGCATGTCTTCCCCAGTCTCTGAAGGTGCCAGGTCGGGGGAAGGGACCGTGAGCGGTGCGCGCGGGTTGCCCGGTGTAGGCCGGTTGAGTGACTATCGGCCCTTCTTGAGCACCAGTTCGGTGTTCCGGTCGGCCGCGCTGCCGGCGAGGGCCTTGTTGGCGCCGGGGGCGTTGTAGGACAGCTCGCGGTAGAGCGCGGCGAGGCCGGTCTGGGAGAGGTCGGCGTAGTCGGTGCGGTGCGGGGCGGCGGACTCGACCAGGGTGGTGAACAGGGAGACGGTGCCGTCCTTGTTGTCGACCAGCTCGATGATGCGGGCGAGCTGGGGGAAATCGACGTGCGAGGCGGTGGAGATCTCCCAGAAGGAGCGTCCGCCGGAGCCCTGGTGCGGGGTGATGACGTTCCGGTGGATGTGGCCGTTGACCCAGGCCAGGACGTTGGCGTGGGAGGCGAGCAGCGCGACCACCGCGGCGCCGTCGTGCCGCTTCTCCCCCGGGCGGGCCGGGTCGGGGCGGGTGTTGGTCATGGTCTTGCTGGTGTGGTGGCTGAAGACGACGGCGTAGGAGTCCTTGTTGGCCTTCAGCGTCCGGTCGAGCCACTCCAGCTGGGCGGTGCCGAGGGAGCCCTCGTAGTGGCCGCCGGCATCGGTGGTGTCGAGGCTGATGCCGATGACGTCGTCGGATATCCGGAAGGCGTAGTACTGGGTGCCCGCGTCCAGGTTGGCCGAGGAGTAACCGTGGCCGACCGGGCCGAGGCCCTGGTGGGCGGGGTCGAGGTGGGCCTTCAGGTAGTCGGCCTGGGTGTACGGGGCCCGCTTCTCGTCGGGGGTGACCGAACGCATCGAGCGGGCGTGGGCCTTGAGGAAGTCGCGGTAACCGGTGCCCTTGGGGTCCTTGGCCTTCTTGATGGCCTCCTGCAGCTTCCGGGCGTCGGCGGCGGGGACGCTCATCAGCTTCTTCCCGCCGATGGCCGCCTCGGCGAGGTAGGGGTCGCCGTGGGAGCCGTAGCAGCCGAGCGGGAGGGAGTCGTGGTTGCCGACGGTGGAGTACCAGGGCAGCTTCAGGCCGGGGCTGCGCACCTCGCGGGTCGCGGCGGCCAGGAAGCCCTTCAGGTACGGGAACCCGAGCGCCTTGTCGTCGTCGCGGACGGTGGAGCCCGGCTGCCAGTACAGCTTCAGGCCGCTGTTCTGCACGCCCTCGTAGTGCCTGGGGTCCCCGGAGTCCGGCGTGATACGGCCGCCGCTCATCACCTTCATGAACCACTCCAGTTCGGAGTGGGCGTTGTTGTCGGTGTTGTCGCCGGTGGTCATCACGAAGTGCAGCGGGGTGCCGGTGACCGGGGCGCCGCGCAGCGCGTTGACCCGCTCCACCAGGGAGATGGCACCGGGCACGGTGAGCGCCTCGTGCGGACGCCAGGCGTGCACGTCGTGGGCGCGCAGGTACTCCAGGCGCAGCGGGTGCTGGACGTCCATCAGGTGCAGGTCGGTGAACTGCACGAAGGCGGCGAGCGCCGTACGGCGGCCGGCGCGGCCGGACGCGGCCGCCGCCAGGTCCTCGCGCACCACCCGCTTCCAGCCGGGCCCGTCGCCCAGACGGCGGTAGTTGGAGCCGGCCCGCGGGGCGGCGACGGAAGCCAGCGTGGTGCCCTTGGTGTAGGGCGCGAGCGGGGCCGCCGCGGCCGCCTGCCGGGAGTGGGCGACGGGCGCCTCGGCTCCGGTCGTGGCGGCCCGGCCGTCGGCGGGACGGAGGGCGTAGCCGACGCCCGCGGAGAGCGAGACCGCTCCGGCGGCGGCGAGGACGGTACGGCGGCTGGCCCCCGGGACGGAGGCGGCGACAGAGCGTGTGCGCGACATGGCGCGATCTCCCCGAGTGCGAACGCGTCGGCAGTGGTCGCGGGCCGTCGCGGACGCGAACGCCCCGCTCACCGTGGATCGTTGGCACCGGGGATGACCTGTGCGTGAACGCGGCCGCAACGCGCAGCGCCGATCACCGTACGTGGATCACGGGGTACCGGAGGCGGTCATGGAGTGGATCGCGGGCAGCCGGGGGCCGGTCACTCCTCGTTCATCTGATGGGGCAGGGGCAGGTCCTCCAGGTGTCCGTGGGCCGGGCGTTCGCGCCACAGCCGCAGGGCCACGTCGACCAGTCGTACGCGGGTGAGCCCGGGTACGGCGTCCAGGTCCTGCCAGGCGGCGAAGTCGGTGGAACCGCCGACCTCGTGGCGGAGTTCACCGCCGACGACCTCGCCCTCGTAGACGATCCGCACCCCGTGGTGGTCGGTGCGCCGGCGCGGGCGCCCGCTGGGGAAGACCCGGTGCGAGGAGTCGATGCCGAGGAGACCGGTCACCTCGATGCGGTAGCCGGTCTCCTCGGTGACCTCGCGGCGGACGGTGTCGTACGGGTCCTCGCCGTGCTCGGCGCCGCCGCCGGGCAGCACCCACTCGGGGGTGCCGTCGGGTCCCGGAGACCGGGCGAGCAGGATCCGTCCGTCGCGGACGCACACGGCGTAGGCCGCCACCCTCAGCTTTCGTCGCATTCCCCGACGTTAGCGGGCGGGTTGGCGGGCGAGTACTCCGGTGGCGACCAGCGCAGCGGCACCGCGGCCGGGGTCCACAGCGCCTCGGTGAGGGTGAAGCGGACCGTCCGCTCGCCGTCGGCCGAGAAGCCGGTGCGGGCCTCGCCGGTGAGCTGGAGCGTGCTGCCCGTGTCCCAGTCGAGGAAGAGCATTCCGGCGCGCGGGTCGGCGCGCAGGTTGCCGAGGCTGAGGAACATGGCGTTGCCGGGGTAGTCCGGCCAGCACAGTTCGCGCGGTGAGACGACCCGGACGAAGCCGGGGCCGCCGCCGCGGTGGCTGGCGTCGGCGCCGGAGGCGTGCACGGTGGCGAGGAAGAAGGTGTCGGCGGCCCGGACGAACGCCGTCTCCTCGGGGCCCAGCCGCTGCGACCGGCGGGCCGGGCCGGGGGTGCGGCCGGCGACCGTCTCGTAGCCCTCCCTGCGCTGGATGTACTTGGGGCAGTTGGAGAACACCTGGTCGGCGTCGACCGCGAAGCCGCGCGCCGTGGGCCGGAGCCGGCCGTTCAGCCGCATCCGGCGGCGTGTGCGGGGATCGAGGGCGATGGTGCCGACGGGCGTGCCGGGGATCCGCAGGGCCGCGGCGAGGGGGCCGGCCGGGCCGTACCCCGCGTCCGGGCCGGGCGGGGCGAGGGGGCCGACCGGGCCGTCGCCCGCGTCGGGGCCGGCCGGGGCGGGCCCCGGCCGCCCGAGGGCGACCGACATCCGCCGGGGGCCGGTGGCGCGGACGAACCCGGGCGTTCCGGCGAGCGGGGCGGCCCACACCCCGCCCGTCACCGGGTCCGCGGCACCGACGACGAGCAGGGGCTGGAGCTCCAGGAAGGCCGCCGCGACGGCCTTGATGTCCTGGCCGAGCGAGCGGCCGACGTGGTCGGCGCGCTCGCGCACGCCGACCAGGTCCTGCACGGCCCGCGAGCCGGCGTGGTACCCGCTCATGGCTAGAAGAAGCCGCACGTTGGTGCGGAGGCGTGCGGGGCCGGGGCACCATCGAGGCCGTGCGGTACGGAGATCTCCAGCCGGGTGCCGTCCGGGTCGTGGAAGAAGATCCCGCCGGAGGACGCGCCCTCCCGGTGGGCGACCACACCGTCGTGGGCGAACTCCACCCCGGCGGCCCTCAGCGCCGTCTCGTACTCCCGGAGCCGGTCCACGGAGTCGGCCCAGAAGGCGAGGTGGTGCAGGCCGGCCCGGCCGCGGTCGTACGCCCCCTGGGCCTGCTGCCAGAGGGTGACGACGGGCACGCCGCTGCCGTCGCCGAGGAACGCGAAGCGCCGGTCGTCCTCCTTGCCCTCCGCGAGCAGGGCGAAGCCGAGCACGTCCCGGTAGAAGGCGAGCGAGCGGTCGAGGTCGGTGACGTTCAGGCCGATGTGCGCGGTGCGCAAGGTCATGGCTCTCCCCTTCGAACTATCTAACCGTCGTCAGTCACATTAGAGGGTTAGAACCGACCGAGTCAACCGGTCACGTAGGCTTGAGGGGTTAGTCGACAAGGAGTGCCCGATGTCCGCCACCCGCGACCCCCGCCCGCTCACCGGTGAACCGCTCGCGCTCGACCTGCTCAACACCCGGTGGAACACCGGTGTCGTCCAGGACCTGCTCGCGGACACGGACGGGCTCGCGGTGTGGCTCGCGAGCAACGGGCTGGCCGGGGCCCACCCGGCCGACGCCGAGGTGCTGCGCCGGCTGCGCACGGCCCGGGACGCCGTCAAGGCCGCGGTGGACGGCTCCCCCGCGCAGGCCGCGCCGCTCGTGGACGCCGTCCTTGCGCACGGCAGGATCCGGGCCCGGCTGACCGCCGGGGGCCACCCGGCGGAGGAACCCGAGTTCGCCGACCCCGCCTGGGGCCCGGCCTGGCTCGCCGCCCGGAACTACCTGGAGCTGCTCACCCGGGGCCCGGACCGGATCCGCGCCTGCTCGGGCGCCCACTGCATCCTGTACTTCTTCGACACGTCCCGGAACGGCACCCGCCGCTGGTGCTCGATGGCTGCGTGCGGCAACCGGGCCAAGGCTTCCCGGCATTACGCCCGCGCCAAGGAGAACTGAGCGGATTCCGGACCGAACAGGCCGGATCCGCACACATCACATCGCGGGTTTTCCCCATACATTCATATCGATTCGGTCAACGGTCCCCGAAATCCGGACCCTTGGGTAAGGCTGAGCGCTCTCGTCCGCTCGTTTCTTCACCTGAGGGATGCCGATGACCCACACGCCCGAGCGTGATCCCATACCCGGTCCGAGACGCCTGGCCCGCATAGCCGTGGCCGTGGGCATCGTGGCCGCTCTCTCCGCGGCCGGGCCGATACCCCTGGCCCTCGCCGCGGACGCCCCGGCCGCCCCGGCCGCCGACCCCGGCGTCAAGTCCGCCGACGCCAAGCTCGGTTCCGACGACGCCGCCCTGCTCGCCGAGGCCAAGGCCGACGGCGACAAGACCGTCACGATGATGATCGCGACCTCTCCCGGCCGGACCGAGCAGGTCGCCGGGGAGCTGGACGCGGTCGAGGGCGGCCTGGTGGGCCGTACCGACGACAAGCTCGGGTACGTCCGGGCCACCGTCCCGACCGCCGAGGCGGACTCGGCCATCGCCGCCGCCGCGAAGCTGTCCTCCGTGCGGGCGATCGACCTCAAGCAGGAGATCGCGCTCGACGACCCGACGCCGAACGGCACCAAGTCCGCCGCGGCGCAGGGCACCTACGGCGCGCCGGGCAAGGACACCCCGGCGGAGAACCCGTACAACCCGTCCTTCGAGACCGGCGCCGTCGACTTCGTCGAGGACCACCCGAAGGCCGACGGCCGCGGCATCACCATCGGCATCCTGGACTCCGGCATCGACCTCGGCCACCCGGCGCTCCAGAAGACCACCACCGGCGAGCGGAAGATCGTCGACTGGGTGACCGCCACCGACCCCGTCTCCGACGGCGACGGCACCTGGCGGCGGATGACCACCGGCGTGAGCGGCCCGTCCTTCTCCATCACCACCGCCTCGCAGGGCACGGAGAAGTTCACGGCGCCCGAAGGCTCGTACAAGTACAACTACATGTACGAGTCCGCCACCGCCGGCGGTGACGAGAAGGGCGACCTCAACCGCGACGGCGACACCACCGACGCCTGGGGCGTGCTGTACGACCCGGCCGCCGGCACGGTCCGCGTCGACACCAACGACAACCTGGACTTCACCGACGACACGCCGATGAAGCCGTACAAGGACGCCTACCAGGTCGGCTACTTCGGTACCGACGACCCGGCGACGGACGTCGCCGAGCGCGTCCCGTTCGTGGTCGAGACCCGCAAGGACGTCGTCTACAACGCCTCCGGCGCCAAGGCCGACTACGTCAACATCGGCGTCATCGAGTCCGAGCACGGCACCCACGTCGCCGGCATCACCGCCGCCAACGGCCTGTTCGGCGGCGAGATGAACGGCGCGGCCCCCGGCGCGAAGCTCGTCTCCTCCCGCGCCTGCACCTGGACCGGCGGCTGCACCAACGTCGCCCTCACCGAGGGCATGATCGACCTCGTCACCAAGCGCGGGGTCGACATCGTCAACATGTCGATCGGCGGCCTGCCGGCCCTGAACGACGGCAACAACGCGCGCGCCGAGCTGTACACCCGGCTCATCGACACCTACGGCGTCCAGCTGGTGATCTCCGCCGGCAACTCCGGCCCCGGCGCCAACACCATCGGCGACCCCGGCCTCGCCGACAAGGTGATCTCGGTCGGCGCGGCGATCTCCAAGGAGACCTGGGCCGCCAACTACGGCTCCGCGGTGGAGAAGAAGTACGCGATGATGCCCTTCTCCTCGCGCGGTCCGCGTGAGGACGGCGGCTTCACGCCGACCCTGAGCGCGCCCGGTGCCGCCATCAACACCACCCAGACCTGGCTGCCGGGCTCCCCGGTCGCCGAGGCGGGCTACTCGCTGCCGGCCGGCTACTCGATGCTCCAGGGCACCTCGATGGCCTCCCCGCAGGCCGCCGGCGCCTCCGCGCTGCTGCTGAGCGCCGCGAAGCAGAAGGGCCTCGACCTCCCGCCCGCCAAGCTGCGCACCGCCCTGACCTCCACCGCCGACCACATCACGGGTGTGCAGGCGTACGAGGAGGGCGCGGGCCTCATCAACATCGTGGACGCGTGGGAGGCGATCAAGGACGACGCCACCGCGCACGACTACACCGTCAAGGCGCCGGTCGACACCGCGATCGACCACGCCCTGAAGACCCCGGGCTTCGGCACCGGCCTGTACGACCGCGAGGGCGGTCTGAAGGCGGGCGAGAAGAAGACGTACGAGGTGACCATCACCCGTACCTCCGGCCCGGACAAGGCGGTCCGGCACGAGCTGCACTTCGAGAACAACGCCGGGCGCACCTTCCGCATCGTCGGCGACGACGTGGTGCGGCTGCCGCTGAACAAGCCGGTCACGGTCAAGGTCCAGGCGGCCCCCGGGTCGGCGGGCATCAAGAGCGCGATCCTGGAGGTCGACGACCCGAGGACCGAGGGCGTCGACAAGCAGATCCTCTCCACGGTCGTGGTCGCGGCCCCGGTGAAGTACACCTTCTCCGCGGCGGGTTCGGTGCAGCGCAACAGCACGCGGTCGTACTTCGTGACCGTGCCCGAGGGCGCGAAGTCGCTGGAGGTCGCGATCGGCGGGCTGAAGGACAAGAGCCAGACCCGGTTCATCGCCATCCACCCGTACGGCGTCCCGTCCGACACCACGGGCACCCCGTACTGCTACAACAACTACCTGGACGGCAACGGCTGCAAGCCCGGCGTGCGCGCGTACGCCGACCCGCAGCCCGGCGTCTGGGAGATCGAGGTCGAGTCCCGGCGCACCTCCCCGCTGCTCGACAACCCGTACCAGCTGGACGTCGCCGTCCTCGGCGCGGCCTTCGACCCCGAGACGGTGACCGTCCCCGAGGCCAAGGTCGGCACGCCGGCCACCGCCTCCTGGAAGGTGACCAACACCTACGCGGCGCTGGACGGCAAGCTGGTCGGCGGTCCGCTCGGCTCCGCCAAGGCGACCCGCCCGGCCATCAAGCAGGGTGAGACGCAGACCAGCACGGTGCAGGTCCCGGCCGGCGCGAAGTCCCTGGACGTGGCGATCGGCGGGGTCTCGGACACCGCCGCCGACCTCGACCTGACGGTGTACGACGCGAACGGCGACCAGGTCGCGCAGTCCGCCGACGGCGACTCGGAGGAGTCGGTCTCCGTGCCCTCCCCGGCCGCCGGCACCTACACCATCGAGGTCGTCGGCTACTCGGTGCCGTCCGGCTCGACCGACTACGACTACCGGGACGTGTTCTTCTCCTCCTCGCTCGGTTCCGTCACGGTCGACGGCTCCGGCCCGGTCACGCTCGGCACGGGCGACTCGACGACGGTGACCGGCCAGGTCACGGCCGCCGCCGAGGCTCCGGCCGGCCGTGAGTTCTTCGGCCGGGTGCAGCTGGTGAACGCGCGCGGCACGGTCGCGGGCATCGCCAACGTGAAGATCGAGAAGGTCACGCCGTAACGAGGTGACGCGCACGGGAGGGGCGGGTGTCCGGAGGGACGCCCGCCCCTCTCGCGCACCCGCTCCGACCGCCCGCCCCTCGGCCGTGACGGTTCCCGCTGGCCGCCCTCGCCGGACCGGCCCCCGCTGCCCGGCTCCGCTCACGGTGCGCCGCCGGAGGGGCACGCCGTGTGGCGGGAGCCGGGCAGGGCCTCGGTGATCCAGGCGCGCTCGGCGGCCACCCGGGCGTCCCCGACGGCCCACAGGCTCGCGTGCCGCCCGTCCCGCGCCACCCCCACGAGCACGTGCTGCCCCACGGCCGGCGCCGGCCGCGCGTCCGCGCCGAGCAGGAAACCGACCTCGGCCGGGCCGTGCGCGGGCTTGTAGGAACGGGTCACGGTGAGCCTGACCCGGCTCCGGGCGGTGCCCTCCCGCCGGTCCACCCGGGCCACGGTGCCCTCCACCACCAGCCGGGAGCAGGCCAGTGCGCGTTCCGGGTCCGCGGACTGCCAGCCGGTCCCGGTCTCCCGGCCCGCGGCGTCGGCGGCGCTCTTGGCCGACGAGCCGCCGTTGTCGTCCGCACCGCCCGCGGCCCGCGTCACCAGCAGTCCGAAGCCCAGCGCCAGCGAGAAGGCCGCGGTGCCGGCGAGCGCGCCGAGCGCGATCCGCACGGCCCGGCGGAGTCCCGCGGGACGCCCGGGGCGCGGCGGCCGGGCGGGCCCGGCGGGGCGGGTACGGCTCCTGGGGCGGCGCGCCCCCGGAACGGGCGCCGCCCCCGTCTCCCGGGCATCCCCGGCCTCAACGGCCTCTGCGGTCTCTGCGGCCTCTGCGGCCTCTGGGGCCTCTGCGGCTTCTGCGGCTTCTGCGGCTTCTCCGGCCTCCCCGGTCAGTGTCTCCGCGAGCCGGGCCAGGTGCTCCCGCAGCACCCTCAGGTCGGCCTCGGCCGCCCGGTGCTCGGCGAGGAAGGCGGGGTCCCGGCGGGCCTCCTCCGGCGGACGGGCGCCGGTGATGGCCGTCATCAGGGCGTCCATGCCGGCGTACTCCCCGGCTCCCCCGGCTCCCCCGGCCCCCCAGGCTCCCCCGGCTCCCCCGGCTCCCCCGGCTCCCGGCGCGTCCTCGTGTCCGGCGGTCACGTCACACCACCTCGTCCTCGTGCAGCCGGTCGCGCAGTGCGCGGACCGCCGTGTGCAGCCTGCTCTTCACCGTGCCCTCCGGGACGCCCAGCTCCTGCGCGATGGCCCGCACGGGCAGGTCCGCGAAGAAGCGCAGCACGACCACCTGCCGCTGGGCGGCCGGCAGCTCGTCCAGGCCCCGGGCGACGGCGAGGGACAGCAGGCTGGTCTCCTCGCCCGACGGGTGCGCGGGCTCGCGCAGCGCGGCCAGCCGCTCGCCCAGCCGTTCCCGGCGCCGTTTGGCCCGGTGCCAGTCCATGGCCAGGTTGGAGGCGACCACCGCCGCCCACGCCGACACGTCCCGCGGCGCCTCGCGACCGCTCGCGGCCCGCTCCAGCAGCCGCAGCCGGACCTGCTGCACCCCGTCCGGCAGGTCCGACTGCGGCACCCCGCCGAGCGCGAGCACCGCCCGCACCCGGCGTTCCTGGGCCGCGTCCAGCGGATCACCGGCGGTGCGGTCACCACCGCCTGCCCGGGCCCCCTGACCGCGGCGCGCCTTTCCGCGCAGCACAAGCCACCCCCTCACGCGTTTGCTCCTACGACGCGGCGGCGGGCCGGAACGTTCGGCCCGCCGCGGACGGCCGCCGAGGCGTACGTCACACCGTCGTGTGGCCGGGGCCCGGACGGGCAGGGGCGGGACAGCACAGCTTCCGGCGCGGGGCCGCAGCGGAGGAAGGATCTCCAGCTCAGCCGGGTGTCGGGCGGACATACGCAACCGTTCGCCGGATGATCGTGTCCCACTCTTCGGGCAGGCTGGGCAAAGAATTGGACAGGTGGACCGGGGTCGGCCGCATGATGGAAAAGCCCCGGTCAGGTTAGAGACACGTAAAGGGAGTCGCTGTGAGGGTCGGAATCGTCGGAGCCACCGGTCAGGTCGGCACGGTCATGCGCGGGATCCTCACGGAACGGAACTTCCCGGTCACCCAGCTGCGCCTGTTCGCCTCGGCCCGGTCCGCCGGGACGGTGCTGGACGGTGTGACGGTGGAGGACGCGGCGAGCGCCGACTACACCGGCCTGGACATCGTGCTGTTCTCCGCGGGCGGCGCGACCTCCCGGGCGCTGGCCGAAAAGGTGGCCTCCCAGGGCGCGGTCGTGATCGACAACTCCTCGGCCTGGCGCAAGGACCCGGAGGTCCCGCTGGTGGTCTCGGAGGTGAACCCGCACGCGATCGCCGACCGCCCCAAGGGCATCATCGCCAACCCGAACTGCACCACGATGGCCGCGATGCCGGTGCTGAAGCCGCTGCACGAGGAGGCGGGCCTCCAGGCGCTGGTCGTCGCCACCTACCAGGCGGTGTCCGGCTCGGGTCTCGCGGGCGTGGCGGAGCTGCACGGCCAGGTGCAGAAGGTGGCCGCCGAGGCCGACAAGCTGACCCACGACGGCGCGGCGGTCGACTTCCCCGAGCCGCAGGTCTACAAGCGCAGCATCGCCTTCAACGTGCTCCCGCTGGCGGGCTCCATCGTCGAGGACGGTCTGAACGAGACCGACGAGGAGCAGAAGCTGCGCAACGAGTCCCGGAAGATCCTGGAGATCCCCGGTCTGAAGGTCTCCGGCACCTGCGTGCGCGTCCCGGTCTTCTCCGGCCACTCGCTCCAGGTCAACGCCCGGTTCGCCCGCCCGATCTCTCCCGAGCGCGCCACCGAGCTGCTGGCCAAGGCGCCGGGTGTCGCCCTCTCCGACATCCCGACCCCGCTCCAGGCGGCCGGGCAGGACCCGTCGTACGTCGGCCGCATCCGCCGCGACGAGACGGTGGACAACGGCCTCGCCCTGTTCATCTCCAACGACAACCTCCGCAAGGGCGCCGCGCTGAACGCGGTGCAGCTCGCGGAGCTGGTGGCGGCGGAGCTGTCGGCGAGGTAACCCACCCCGCGACGACGAGGGGCGGCCCCGGCGGCCGCCCCTTCTCCATGCCGGGGCCGTCACCCGCGCCGCCCGTCACCCGCGCCGCCCGCCGACCAGGGCCGCCAGCAGGGCCAGGGACGCCCCCGTGACCAGGACGGCGGTCAGCCCCGGACCGTCCGCGAGCCGGCCGCCGGCCAGGGCGCCGAGCGCGATGGCCGTGTTGAAGACCCCGGCGAACAGCGCGGAGACCGCTTCCGGGGCCTGCGGGGCGGCCGCCGAGAGCAGGTTCTGGGCGCTGACGGACACCCCGCCGTACGCCACCCCCCACACGATGAGCAGCGCCCCGGCGAGGGCCGCCGAGCCGGTGGCCGGGACCAGCAGCAGGACGGCGGTGCCGAGGAGCGCGGCGATCAGCCGCAGGGCGCGGCGCGGGTCGCGGGCCGCGAGCGCGCCGCCCGCGAAGTTCCCGGCGACGCCCGCCAGGCCGTAGCCGAGGAGCAGTGCGCTGACCAGGGCCGGGCCGGTGCCGGGGGTGCGCTGCAGCACGGGCCGGACGTAGGTGTAGGCCGCGAAGTGACCGGTGACCAGCAGGGCCGCGGTGGCCAGGGCCCGGCGGACGGGCGGGCGGCGCAGCAGGGCGGGGAAGGCGGCGAGGCGGACCGGCCGTTCGGCGGGCAGCGGCGGCAGCAGGGCGGCCAGGGCGACGGCGACGGCGCAGGCGCAGCCGGCCATCGCGGTGAACGCCCAGGAGCGGCCCGCGACCGAGCCGAGCAGGGTGCCGGCCGGTACCCCGAGCACCGAGGCGAGGGCGATGCCGCTGAAGATGACGGCGGTGGCCCGTCCGGCGGCCGGCCCGGGCAGCAGCCGGCCACCGAGCCCGGCGGCCACCGCCCACACCCCGCCGATGCCCACCCCGACCAGCACACGGGCGGCGAGCAGCACCGGGAAGGCGGGGGCACAGGCGGTGAGCAGGTTGGCGGCGGTCAGCAGGAGCAGCAGCGCGCACAGCACGGTACGCCGGTCGGCGCGGCGCACGGCGACCGGCAGCAGCGGGGCGGCAGCGGCGGCGGCCAGCCCGGGCAGGGTGAGCGCGAGCCCGGCGGTGCCGGCCGAGACGCCCAGGTCGCGGGCGAGGGAGGGGAGCAGGCCGACGGGCAGCATCTCGGTGGTGACGACGCTGAACGTGGCGGCGGCGAGGGCGAGCACGGCGGCCCACGGGCGGGCGGGCACGGGGCGGCCCGCGGCCGGGGCGAGCGGGGTGGAAACCATGGACGACAGCCTTTTCCCCACCCGGCCGGGGAACAACGGCGAACCGCTCACCGGGGCATGAGCGGAAGCCGTCGACACCGCGCGCGTGGGAGGGGTCCGCGTCTCCGGGCCGCGGCTGCGGGCGCCGGAGTGCGTGCGGGTGCTCGCCCGGGTGCCGGCGGGGCGGCAGCGGGACCGCGGGAGTGCACGCGTGCGAAGGGGCGCCCGGCACGGATGCCGGGCGCCCCTGTGCGCGGGCTGTGGCTAGGCGGCGGAGCCCGCCGCCGCGTCCGCCGCCTGGGCCTTCAGGGCGCGCTCGATGCCCGAGCGGGACTCCGAGACGAGGCGGCGCAGGGCCGCGCTCGGCTCGGCCGCGGCCAGCCAGGCGTCCGTCTTGGCCAGGGTCTCCGCCGAGACCTGGATGGCCGGGTACAGGCCGATGGCGATCTGCTGGGCCATCTCGTGCGAACGGGACTCCCAGACGCCCTTGAGCACCTCGAAGTAGGTGTCCGCGTACGGCGCGAGCAGCTCCCGCTGGTCGGTCTGGACGAAGCCGCCGATCACGGCTTCCTGCACCGCGTTCGGCAGCTTGTCGGAGTCGATGACCGAGGACCACGCCTCCGCCTTCGCCTCCGGCGTCGGCCGGGACGCGCGGGCGGTGGCCGCGTGCCGCTCGCCCGCCGCCGTCTTGTCCCGCTCGTACTCGCCGGCGATCTCCGTCTCGTCGTACCGGCCGACGGCCGCGAGCCGCTGCACGAACGCCCAGCGCAGCTCGGTGTCGACGGCCAGGCCCTCGACGGTCTGCGTGCCGTCGAGCAGCGCCTCCAGCAGGTCCAGCTGCTCCGGGGTGCGGGCGGTGGCCGCGAAGGCGCGGGCCCAGGCCAGCTGGTGGTCGCTCGCCGGCTCGGCCGTGCGCAGGTGGGCCAGGGTGGCGTCGGTCCAGCGGGTCAGCAGGGACTCGCGGGCGGCCGGGTCGGCGTACAGGTCGATGGCCAGCTTGACCTGGCGGTGCAGGGACTGCACGACGCCGATGTCGGACTCCTTGCCGATGCCGGACAGCACCAGGGAGAGGTAGTCGCGGGTGGCCAGCTCGGCGTCCCGCGTCATGTCCCAGGCGGAGGCCCAGCACAGGGCGCGCGGCAGGGACTCCGCGAAGTCGCCGAGGTGCTCGGTGACGGTCCTCAGCGACTGCTCGTCCAGGCGGACCTTGGCGTAGGACAGGTCGTCGTCGTTGAGCAGGATCACGGCCGGGCGACGGGTGCCGGTCAGCTGCGGTACGGCCGTCAGCTCGCCGTCGACGTCCAGTTCGATCCGGTCGGTGCGGACCAGCTTGCCGGCGTCGGAGAGGTCGTACAGGCCGATGGCGATGCGGTGCGGGCGCAGGGTGGGCTCACCCTTGGCGCCGGACGGCAGGGCCGGGGCCTCCTGGCGGACGGCGAAGGAGGTGACGACGCCATCGGCGTCGGTCTCCACCTCCGGGCGGAGGATGTTGATGCCCGCTGTCTCCAGCCACTTCTTCGACCAGGTCTTCAGGTCGCGGCCGGAGGTCTCCTCCAGGGCGCCCAGCAGGTCGGACAGGCGGGTGTTGCCGAACGCGTGCCGCTTGAAGTAGGCCTGCACGCCCTTGAAGAACTCGTCCTCGCCGACGTACGCGACGAGCTGCTTGAGGACGGAGGCGCCCTTGGCGTAGGTGATGCCGTCGAAGTTGACGAGCACGTCGTCCAGGTCGCGGATGTCCGCCATGATCGGGTGCGTGGACGGCAGCTGGTCCTGCCGGTACGCCCAGGTCTTCATGGAGTTGGCGAACGTGGTCCACGAGTGCGGCCAGCGCGAGCCGGGGGCGGCGGCCTGGCAGGCGATGGAGGTGTAGGTGGCGAACGACTCGTTCAGCCACAGGTCGTTCCACCACTCCATGGTGACCAGGTCGCCGAACCACATGTGGGCCAGCTCGTGCAGGATGGTCTCCGCGCGCACCTCGTACGCCGCGTCGGTCACCTTGGACCGGAAGACGTACTGGTCGCGGATGGTCACCGCGCCCGCGTTCTCCATGGCGCCCGCGTTGAACTCGGGCACGAAGAGCTGGTCGTACTTCTCGAACGGGTAGGCGTAGTCGAACTTTTCCTGGAACCAGTCGAAGCCCTGCCGGGTGACCTCGAAGATCGCGTCCGAGTCAAGGAACTCGGCGAGCGAGGGACGGCAGTAGATGCCCAGCGGCACGCTCTGCCCGTCCTTCTCGTACACGCTGTGCACCGAGTGGTAGGGGCCGACGATCAGCGCCGTGATGTACGTCGAGATGCGCGGGGTCGGCTCGAAGGACCAGACGTTGTCCTTCGGCTCGGGCGTCGGCGAGTTCGAGATGACGGTCCAGCCCTCGGGCGCCTTCACGGTGAACTGGAAGGTGGCCTTCAGGTCCGGCTGCTCGAAGGAGGCGAACACGCGGCGGGCGTCCGGGACCTCGAACTGGGTGTACAGGTACGCCTGCTGGTCCACCGGGTCGACGAAGCGGTGCAGTCCCTCACCGCTGTTGGTGTAGGCGCAGTCCGCGACGACCCGCAGGATGTTGCGCCCCTCCAGCAGGGCGGGCAGGGCGATCCGCGAGTCCTTGAAGACCTCGGCGGGGTCCAGCTGGTCGCCGTTGAGGACAACCTCATGGACGGTCGGGGCCACCAGGTCGATGAAGGACTCGGCACCGCCCCGGGCCACGTCGAAGCGCACCGTGGTCACGGACCGGTAGGTACCGCCCTCCTGCGCGCCGGAGAGGTCGAGATCGATCTCGTACGAGTCAACGGTGAGCAGCTCGGCCCGCTGCTGCGCCTCTTCGCGAGTCAGGTTTGTGCCAGGCACGCGGTCATCTCCTCGTTATGTGTCGGTTGCGCCATCCTTCCATGGGATCGACGGGGAAGGCGATGTCCCGTTGCCGCCGGTGGGCGCGGCGACGGCGCGGGACGCCGGCGCGGGCGCCGGGCAGGAGCGCCGCCGGGCAGAAAAGCGCTGCCGGACGGGCGTTCGGGGCCCGTCCGGCAGCGAGTGGTGCGGCGGCTCGCCTCCGCGGTCAGCTCACCACGATCACCACGACACCGCTGTCGACGAAGCCGTTGCGGTAGAAGTCGCCTCGGCCGAAGCGGTTGCAGTCGCCGTACCACCAGCCGCCTCGGTCGAAGCAGCCGCGGTTGGTGGACACCTGGTCCGGGGTGGCCGCCGAGGCCGTACCCGCGGCACCGATCGCGGCGCCGCCGGCCAGGACGAGCCCGGCCGCGGATGCTGCGAAGAGACGCCTCACGCGTTGTGCTTTCATTGGGCCTACCTTCCTTCCACGCCCTCGTGGGGGTTTCCGGTACGGGGGCGATGGCCGCGGCCGTGGTGGATGCGAACACGGCACGGTCGTGGGTTGCCGCGGGGGGCGAGAGCACGGCCTGCGCGCCGGGGCTGATCGGCCCCGTTGGGCAGGGCCCTCGCCGACGGCGGGCACACCGCCCGATCGCGGCCCTCCTCCATCACGCTAGCCGCCCATCGGTGGCTCAGCATCTCGGACGGCTGTGACCTGCGACGACGGGTCGCCGCCGATGCCGCCGGGGCCGCGCGTGCGCCGAAGGGGGCGACGGCGACCGGTGCGATCACCCGGCGCCGGAAGGCGTGCCGGGCGGGCGGGACACCGGGACCACGGGAAAACGCCGGGGGCGCCGGTCCCGCCCCGGGTACGGCGTACGCGCGTACCGACGGGAGGACGGCGCCCCCGGCGAACGGACCGGTGTGCGGCTCAGGCCTTGGCCCCGGCCCCGGACTTCACGTTGATGTTGGACGAGGTGGTGTCCTTCTTGGCCCGGGACTTGTCGAGCGCCATGACCAGGCCGGTGATGACCGCGAACAGCACCAGGGGGAGGACGACGTACAGCCCCAGCGTCTCGACGACGCTCAGGCCCTTGCCGGGGTCGTCGCCGTCGTCGCGGGCCAGCGCGAGCGCGGGGGACGACATGAGCAGCATCATCAGCGTCGTACCGGCGGCCAGGGCGCCGGCGCGCAGGGCGTTCTTCTTGTCCACGGAAATCAAGTTAGCGAACCGTCGTGGGGGCCGCGCGCCCGGGGGTGCCTTACCGGTGCGGGTCGGTGCCGTCGCGCAGCACCTCCAGCAGTGCCCTGAGCCGCCCGGAGGCCACCAGTTCCTCCAGCGGCACCGGCCTGCCCTCCCGGTCCGCGATCGGCAGCCGCCAGTTGGGATACTCGTCCCAGGTGCCCGGCAGGTTCTGCGGGCGGCGGTCGCCGACGCCGTCCGGGAGCCAGACCCCGACCAGGCGGGCCGGCGTGCGCAGCAGGAAGCGGTGGACGGCGCGGATCTCCTCCTCCTCGTCCGAGCCGGGCGGTCCGGCCGCCGGGCTGTCCAGCAGGCCGAGGCTGCCGAGCAGCGCGAGCCACTCCGCGGCGTCGGCGGTGGCCTCGGCGCGTTCCTCGGCCGCCGAACGGGTGAGCAGGCCGAGCCGGTCGCGCAGGCCGACGTGGTCGCCGATGAGGCGGGCCGCGGTGGGCGGCAGGTCGTGGGTGGTGGCGGTGGCCAGGCAGTCGGGGCGCCAGCGTTCGGGCGGCAGCGGGCGGCCGTCGCCGTCCCAGTCCCGTTCGAACCAGAGCACGGAGGTGCCGAGCACCCCGCGGCGCTGGAGTGCCTCGCGTACGCCGGGTTCGACGGTGCCGAGGTCCTCGCCGATCACGAGGGCCCCGGCGCGGGTGGCCTCCAGGGCGAGGACGGCGAGCATGGCCTCGGCGTCGTAGTGGACGTAGGTGCCGTCGGTGGGCGGGCTGCCCTCGGGGACCCACCAGAGCCGGAACAGGCCCATGACGTGGTCGATGCGCAGGGCGCCGGCGTAGCGGAAGAGGGCGCGCAGGAGCTCGCGGTAGGGGGCGTGGCCGCAGGCGGCGAGCCGGTCGGGCCGCCAGGGCGGCAGGCCCCAGTCCTGGCCGCGGGCGTTGAAGGCGTCGGGCGGGGCGCCGACGGACATGCCGGCGGCATACACGTCCTGCTGGGCCCAGGCGTCGGCGCCGGCCGGGTGCACGCCGACGGCGAGGTCGTGCACGATCCCGACGGGCATGCCGGCCTCGCGTGCGGCGCGCTGGGCGGCCCTGAGCTGGCCGTCGGTGAGCCAGGCGAGGCGGGCGTGGAAGGCGACGCGGCCGGCGAGCTCGGTGCGGGCGCGGGCGGTGTCCGCCGAGCGGGGGTCGCGCAGCCCGTCCGGCCAGCAGTGCCAGTCGGAGCCGTGGATCTCGGCGAGGGCGCACCAGGTGGCGTGGTCCTCGAGGGCCTGGCCGTGGGCGGCGCGGAAGGCGTCGTAGGCGGCCTGCCGCCCGGGGCCCAGCGGGACGGCGAGGACCAGTTCCAGCGCCTGCCGCTTCAGGTCCCACACGGCGTCGCGGTCGATGAGGGCGCCCTTGTCGAGGACGGCGGCGCGCAGCCGTTCGGCCTGGGCGAGCAGGCCGTTGAGCCGCTCGCGGTCCTCGACGTAGGCGAACTCGGGGACGTCCTCGACGCGCAGGTGGACGGGGTCGGGGAAGCGGCGGGAGGAGGGGCGGTAGGGGGAGGGGTCGGTGGGGGCGCCGGGTACCGCGGCGTGCAGCGGGTTGACCTGCACGAAGCCGGTGCCGGCGGTGCGCCCGGCCCAGCCGGCCAGTTCGGCGAGGTCGGCGAGGTCGCCCATGCCCCAGGAGCGGTGGGAGAGCAGGGAGTAGAGCTGGACGAGGAGGCCGTGGCCGCGGCCGGGCGGGGCCGGCAGCCGGTCGGGGGCGACGACGAGGTACGCCTGGCCGGTGCGCCCGTCGGGGGCGGTGGCGGTCAGCCGGTGGACACCGGGCGGGAGGCCGGCGAGGACCGCGTGCGCCGGGCGGACGGACCCGGCGGTCTCCTCGGCCTCGCGAGCCGCACCTGCCTCGGAGGTCTGCTGCGTCCGGGATGTGCCGGGGTTCTCCACCGCTCCCTCGGACCTGGCCGCCGTCGGCGGCTCCTCGGGCTCGACGTGCAGCCGGGTGCCGGCGGGCAGGGCGGTGAGGGCGGCGGGCGGTTCGGCGCCGGTCCAGTGGACCACCGTGGGCGGCAGCAGGCGCTCGCGCAGTTCCCGTTCCCGGGCGGCGAGGGCGGTGCGGACGGCGTCCGGGCCGGTCGCGTCGACGCCGAGGGCGGCGAGGGCGGCGGTCACGGCGGCGGCGGGGACCTTGACGGTGCGGTCCGGGGCGGGGCGGTAGGAGGTGGCGACCCCGTGCAGCTCGGCGAGCCGGGCGAGGTCCTCCGCGAGGTGCTCGTCGTGCGCCGCGGCCATCTACAGTCCCGGCGCGAAGGAGTCCGGGACCGGGTCCGACTCGCTGGTCAGCGGTGCGGCCTCGGCGAGCGGGGGCTCGCTGGTCAGGGGCTCGGCGTCGGGCAGCGGGGGTTCGCTGGTCAGCGGTGTCTGCGCGCACGCGCTCTCCGCGCTGAAGACGCACAGCGACGCGTCGTGGGGGGCGGCGGACGGGTCCGCCACGGGTTTGAACGGGGCCGGGAGCGTGAGTCGAGCGGGTGCGCCCACGGAGGGCCTCCTTGTCGGTGTGCCGGATGCTGTGGCTATGGACGGGTTACGGCAGGCCTACCCAGAGACGCCGACGCCACGCGCGGCAAAAACCGGCGGCCGGGGTGATCCGCCGCCGGTCCCGTGATCGATAGAGGGGGTGTGAGACTGTTCCGCCCCATGGGGGGCCAGCGGGAGAAGGACGACGGCGGCGGGGACGCGGCGCTGTTGCGGGCCGTCGCCCGGGGGGACGCGGCGGCGATGGCCGCCCTGTACGACCGGCACGCCGGGTGGCTGCACGCGCGGCTGACCCGGCGGTGCGCCGATCCGGAGCTGGTGCGGGAAGTGCTGCAGGACACGTTCGTCACGGTGTGGCGGTCGGCGGCCGGGCACCGCGGGCAGGAGGCGGGCGGCTGGCTGTGGACGATCGCGGCCCGCCGGCTGGTCGACGCGCGGCGGGCGCAGGAGCGGTCCGCGCGGGTCGCGGCGCCGCTGCCGGAGCCGGAGTCCGCGGGGCGGTACGAGGCCGCCGCCGCGCCGTCCGCCGAGGACCGGGTGCTGGCCGCCCTGGAGTACGGCGACGTCGGTACGGCGCTCGACCGGATCTCGCCCGAGCTGCGCGAGGTGCTGCGGGCGACGGTCGTCGACGGGCTGAGCACCCGCGAGGCCGCCCGGCTGCTCGGCATACCGGAGGGCACGGTCAAGTCCCGGGCCCGCCGCGCCCGCGCCGAGCTGCGCGAGGCCCTCGCCCAGCTGAACCCGTCCCCGCTGGGAGGTACGGCATGACGCGTCCCGACAGGCGGCACTGGCACGCCTCCGACGACCTGGTCGCCCGCTATGCCGAGGGCGTCCTGCCGGAGCCGGACGCCTGGTCCCTGGAGAAGCACGTGGAGGACTGCGCCCGGTGCGCGTCCCGGGTGTCGGCCGCGGTACGCGGTACGGCGGCGGACGCGGTGCTCGCCCGGGTACGGGCCGCGGTGCTGGAGTCCGCTCCGCTGCCGGAGGGTGCCGTGCCCGCGGTGCCGGGGCCGGCCGGAGCGCCGGCGCTGCCGGGGCCCGTCGCCGGGCCGTCGGCGCCGGGTGCCGTACCGCAGGGTGCCGTGGCGGCGGGGGCGCCGGCCGTCGGGGCGGCCGGGCCGGCGGTGGGGCTGTCCCGGTGGGTACGGCTGCTGTGGGCTGCCGGGCCCGCGGTGCGCGGGGCGTGGCTGCCGGCCGTGCTGGGCGTGGCCATGGGCGCGCCGGCCCTGTCGTACGGGGCCGGGCTGCCGGGGGCGCGGGCGCTGCTGCTGGCGATCGCTCCGGTGGTGCCGGTCGCCGGGGTCGCCCTCTCCTACGGCCCGCACGCCGATCCGCTGCACGAGGTGGCCGCGGCCACGCCCGGCGGCGGGCTGCGGCTGGCGCTCACCCGTACGGTCGCCGTCCTGGCGGTGAGCCTGCCGCTGCTGACCCTGACCGGGCTGCTGCTGCCCGCCTCGGGGGCCCCGGCCGCGGCGGCCTGGCTGCTGCCGGCGCTGGTGCTGGCGCTGGCCACCCTGGTGCTGGCCCCCTTCGTGGGGTGCCGGGCGGCGGCCGGGGTGACCGGGGGCGGCTGGCTGTGCGCGGTGCTGGGGCCGGTGGCCGTCGCGCCGGGCGGTGCGGTGACCGGCCGGCTGGCCGAGCAGCTGTCCCGCTGTCTGGACGGTGCCGCCGCGCAGAGCGGCTGGGCGGCGGCGGCCGTGCTGAGCGCCGTCCTGCTGACCGGCCGCCGCCCCGCGTACGACCGCCCGCTGCGGCGCTGAAGGGCGTCCCCCACCTGTCCGCGGCGTCGAGCCGCCCCCCCCCCGACCGACTCCGGGGCCCGACCGTACGTCGCGGCCCCGCACCCGACCGACACCCGGCACCCGGCCGACCGTCGCCGGCCCCGCGCGCGACCCGTTTCGCGGAGCGGCCGGCCGTCACGGTCCCGTGCCCGGCCGATCCGCGGGACCCGACCGGCTGTCGCGGCCCCGCGCCCTGTCCTGGAGAGACATGAGTTCCCTACGTGTGTCCGGCCTGCGGGTCCGGCATCGCAAGACCCTCGCCCTCGACTCGCTCGACCTGGCGCTCGGCACCGGTGTGCACGGACTGCTCGGGCCGAACGGGGCCGGGAAGACCTCGCTGATCCGGGTGCTGGCCACGGTGGCGCGGCCGGACGCCGGCCGGGTGGAGCTGCTCGGCGAGGACACCGCCGGCCACCGCGGGCTGGCCGGGGTGCGGCGGCGGCTCGGCTATCTGCCGCAGGAGTTCGGCTACTACCCGGGTTTCACGGTGCGGGAGTTCGTCGCGTACGTGGCCTGGCTGAAGGAGGTGCCGGCGGCGCGGGTGCCGGCCGCCGTGGAGCGGGCGGTGGCCCGGGCCGGCCTCGGGGACCGTATCGACGCGAAGGTGCGGACGCTGTCGGGCGGCATGGTCCGCCGGGTGGGCATCGCGCAGGCGATCGTCAACGACCCGGCCGTACTGCTGCTGGACGAGCCGACCGCCGGTCTGGATCCCGAGCAGCGGGTGCAGTTCCGGGAGCTGCTGCGGGAGCTCGGGGCCACGGCGACCGTGGTGGTCTCCACCCACCTGGTGGAGGACGTGGCGGCCGCCTGTACCGAGGTCACCCTGCTGGACCGGGGGCGGATCGCGTACCGGGGCACGCCCGGGGCGCTCAGCCGGCTCGGGGAGGCGTCCGGCGGGCCGGGCGACCATCCGATCGAGCGCGGGTACACGGCGGCGCTGAGGGCGCACCGCGCTCCGGGTGCCCGGGAGGCGGTGTGATGGGCCGCGCCACCGGACAGCGGGGGACAGGGCCGGTGCCGGCGCCGGACTCGGTGCCGGAGGCCGTGCCGCGGCCGACGTCCGAGCCGGGGCCGCCGTCGGGGCCGCGTGCGGGGTCGCATTCGGGGCCGCGTTCGAGGCGGGGGCGGGCGCCGCATCCGCTGCGGGCGGAGTGGCTACGGGGTTTCGCGCCCGGGGCCGGCGCCGCGGTCGTGCTGACGTCCGGCGCGCTGCTGGGCGGGACGGCGGACCGCTGGCAGGGCGGCTGGTCGGAGACCGCCGTCCAGGTGCACACGGCCATGGTGATCACGCTGCCGCTCGCCGCGGCGGCGGGCTGCTGGCAGGGCGGCCGGGAGCGGCGGCGCCGTACCGAGGAGCTGTGGGCGACGACCGTACGGCCGCCGCTGGCCCGGCTGCTGGTGGCGGCGCTGCCCGTCGCGCTGTGGGTGGCCGTCGGCTATCTCGTCGCGGGCGCCTCGGCCATGCTCGCCACCTGGCCCTACGCCCGGGGCGACCGGCCGCACCCGGCCCTGCTGCCGGGGGACGCGGTCGCGATGGCGGCCGGCGCGCTGGCCGGGCACGTGCTGGGCCGGGTGGTGTCCACGCGGCTGGCGGCGCCGCTGCTGGCGATGGCCGGCTACGTGGGGCTGGCGGTCGTGGCCCTGGATGGTCCGGCCGCCGCCCGGCCGCTCAACCCGGCCGCCCTGGTCGCGGTCGGTGAGCTGCCGGTGTGGTGGCAGCCGTGGGCGATGGCGGTCTGGACCGGCGGGCTCGCCTGTGCCTGCGCGCTGGCGTACGCGGCGCGGCGCCGGGTGACGGCGCTGCCGCCGCTGGCGCTGGCGCTGGCCGCCGGCGTGCTGCTCGCACAGAGCGGGGAGGGTCTGTGGCACGCCGACCCCCTGACCCGCCGCCAGGTGTGCGACACCTCCACGACTCCGGCGGTGTGCGTGAACGCCCGGTACGCGGGGATGCTGCCGCAGGTCGGCGATGCGCTGGCGGGGGTCACGGGCCGGCTGGAGGGGGTGCGGAACCTGCCGGTGCGGTGGGCCGACCACGGCGGCGCGCCGCGCGCCGGCGAGGCCGAGTTGCCGGGCCTCATCCCGCTGGGCTGGTCGGCCGTACGGGGGCGGCTGACCGATCCGGAGCGGTTCGCCTGGGAGGCCGCCGGCGCGCTTTCGCTGCGCGGCGACTGCCCGGAGGAGCAGCTGAGCGAGCGGGTGCAGACGACGGACGACGCGGTGCGGGGCTATCTGGCGCCGCACGCGGCCCGGGACGACCTGGACCGCTTCGACCCGGAGCGGGCGGCGCTGCGCGAGGCCCGCGCGCGGCTCACCCGCATGGACGGACACGAGCGCCGGGAGTGGCTGTCGGCGTACTTCGCGGCCCGGGCGGGCTGCCACCCGGAGGAGGTCCCCGCACTGTGACCACGCCCCACGGCCCCGTGCCACCGTTCCACGACCCAGCGCCGCCGGCCCACGGCCCCGTGCCACCGTTCCACGACCCAGCGCCGCCGGCCCACGGCCCCGTACCACCGTTCCACGACCCAGCGCCACCGTTCCACGACCCAGCGCCGCCGGCCCACGGCCCCGTACCACCGTTCCACGACCCCGTACCGCCGGCCCACGGCCCCGTACCACCGTTCCACGACCCCGTACCGCCGGCCCACGGCCCTGCCCCGGCGCCCCACGGCCCCCTGATGACGCCCCACGACCCCGTACCGCCGGCCCACGGCCCTGCCCCGGCGCCCCACGGCCCCGTGATGACGCCCCACGGCCCGGTGCCGGTGGCGCACCATCCCGCGCCGCCGCCCCGCACCCCCGTCCCGACAGCCCGCACGCCCCTGCCCCCGCCCCCCGGCCTGCTGCTGTACGCCCGCTCGCGGGCGCTGCCGCTCACGCTCGCGGCGCTCGTCGGTACGGCCCTCTTCGCGGTGTGGGCGGCCGGCCGGCTGGACGCCTACCTGGACCCCGACCGCCGGGTGCCGGTCGTCGCGCTGGCACCGCTGCTGGCGTCGGCGGTGATCGGGACGAGCCTGTACAGCGCCTGCGACGAGCTGGACCGCACGGCCGTCCGGCCGTGGTGGCCGCGCCGGCTGGTGCAGCTGGCCGGGCTGACCGTGCTGGCCGCCCTGCTGGTGGCGCCGGCCGTGCTCGGCCACGCGGAGACCTTCGGTCCGCCCGCCGTGCTGCGCAACACCCTGGGCTGCACGGGGCTCACCGCGGCGGCGGCCGTGCTGCTGGGCGCCCGCCTCAGCTGGCTGCCCGCCTTCGCCTACGTGAGCGCCGTCTACCTGGCCTCCGGCATGGCCCGCGGACGCGCTGCCACGGTGTGGGCGTGGCCGGTGCAGCCGGGCGCCCAGGGGGGCGCGTGGGCGACGGCGGTGACGGCGTTCGTACTGGGCGCTGCCCTGTACGCGGTACGGGGCGCCCGCCCCGAGGGGGGTGCCGGCTAGGCGCCGCCCCCTGTCGGCCGACCGGGCGCCCACCTGTCACGGGCGCGGACACGGCGGACCGGATCAGGGGCCTGTCCGACCATGCGCGCGCGGCCGCCCTCCGGGCGACGACGGCAATGGCCGGACACGCCCTAGGCGGAGACCCCGTCGATCCGGGCCAGTGCGTCGTCCGCGCCGTAGGGCTGCAGGTACGGCAGCCACCGCGGGTCCCGGTGCCCGGTACCGATGATCCGCCAGGCCAGTCCGGTCGGCGGAGCCGGTTTGTGCCGCAGCCGCCAGCCCAGCTCGACGAGGTGGCGGTCGGCCTTGACGTGGTTGCAGCGGCGGCAGGAGGCCACCACGTTGTCCCAGACGTGCTTGCCCCCGCGGCTGCGCGGGATGACGTGGTCGACGCTGGTTGCGACGCCACCGCAGTACATGCACCGGCCCCCGTCGCGCGCGAAGAGCGCCCGCCGGGTGAGAGGAACGGGCCCCCGATAGGGGACCCGGACGAATCGCTTGAGCCGGACCACGCTGGGTGCGGGGAGGGTCACGGTTGCGCTGTGCATATAGGCGCCGGATTCCTCGAGGGAGACGGCCTTGTTCTCCAGGACGAGGACGAGCGCGCGGCGGAGCGGTACGACGCCGAGCGGCTCGTACGACGCGTTGAGGACCAGGACATGCGGCACGGGTGCCTCCTTGGGCGTCGGCGGCGCGTGGCTCGCGCCGGGACGAACTGTGGCCAGTCTCCCCTCACGCCTGGCGGAAGCGCCACCATGTCCCGGTAACGGGCTGGGAGTGTTTTCGACCACATCCGATTCATCCCCCGGATCATGGCCTGTTCAAGCCCGCGTGAGTCCTGTCTCTCCTGCACGCCTCCTGCGCGGATCGGCCCGAGGCACCCACAATGCCCCGTTAGTGTGGTGAACCTGTCCGTCCGGTGACCTTTTCGTGACCTTGACCGCCCACCGGTACGGACCGCGCAGCACCTTGGAGGTACCTGCCGTGTCGTCCCTGCCCGCCGCCTTGACGGCCGCCGGTGCATCGCCGTCCCCGTCGCCGTCGCCCTCCGGGTCGGCCCCGGCCGTGCCGACGCTCCAGGACGCCCAGGAGAGCGCGACGAACGCGGCGAGCTGGGTCGAGCAGAACTGGCAGACCTGGCTCGCGATGGGCCTGCAGATCCTGCTGGTCCTGGCGGTGGCGGTGGCGCTCAGAGCGGTGGTGCGGCGGGCGATCACCAAGCTGATCGACCGGATGAACCGCACCGCGCAGGCCGTGGACGGCACCGCGCTGGGCGGGCTGCTGGTCAACGCCGAGCGGCGGCGGCAGCGGGCGGCGGCGATCGGCTCGGTGCTGCGCTCGGTGGCGAGCTTCGTGATCCTCGGGACGGCGGCGCTGATGGTGCTGTCCACCTTCAAGATCGACCTGGCGCCGCTGCTGGCGTCCGCCGGTGTCGCGGGCGTCGCGATCGGCTTCGGCGCCCGGAACCTGGTCACGGACTTCCTGTCCGGCGTGTTCATGATCCTGGAGGACCAGTACGGCGTCGGCGACACGATCGACGCGGGCGTGGCGTCCGGCGAGGTGATCGAGGTCGGGCTGCGCGTGACGAAGCTGCGCGGTGAGAACGGCGAGATCTGGTACGTCCGCAACGGCGAGGTGAAGCGGATCGGCAACCTCTCGCAGGGCTGGGCGACGGCCGGGGTGGACGTGACCGTGCGGGCGAGCGAGGACCTGGAGCGGGTCAGGGCCACGCTGGACGAGGTCGCCGAGAAGATGGGCAAGGAAGAGCCCTGGAACGAGCTGCTGTGGGGGCCGGTGCAGGTCCTCGGTCTGGACTCGGTGCTGATCGACTCCATGGTCGTACGCGTGTCGGCGAAGACGATGCCGGGCAAGTCGGTGACGGTGGAGCGGGAGCTGCGCTGGCGGATCAAGCGGGCGTTCGACGCGGCGAGCATCCGGATCGTGGGCGGTGCGACCGCGGTCGAGGACCAGGCGGACGCCCCCGACCCGACGGCGACGGTCGCGGCCCCGTCGGTGTACGCCAACGCGGACTCCCCGCAATCGGCGGCGGCGTCCCCGATCGCCGCCCAGCGCCCGGCGCCCCCGGCGAAGTAGCCGGCCGGGCCGGGCGGCCCGGTACCCACCACGCCCGTACCACCGCGCCCCCGAGGTAACGACTCCGTCGCCTCGGGGGCGCCGTGTATTGACGCCCGCTTCCCGCCGGGCTTACGTTCCTCCCACTCGAACAGGAAAGTTTCCTAACAGTGGCTCCCGGCGACCGGAGATCAAGACTGGACGCCACGCCCGGGTCACTGAAAAGCTGGGCGGCTGGAAAGGCAGGTGTCGACCCCATGGCAGGAACCGCCGGTACGCCGGGCACCCCGCGCGTCCTGCGCGCCATGAACGACCGTGCCGCCCTGGACCTGCTGCTGGAGCACGGGCCGCTGTCGCGCACCCGGATCGGCAAGCTCACCGGCCTGTCCAAGCCCACCGCCTCCCAGCTGCTGGCCCGCCTGGAGGCGGCCGGGCTGGTCCGGCTCACCGGCACCAGCGAGGGCCGGCCGGGCCCCAACGCCCAGCTGTACGCGGTCAACCCCACCGCCGCCCACGCCGCCGGGCTCGACGTCACCCCGGACCGCATCCGGGCCGCGGTCGCCGACATCACCGGCCGCACGGTCGGCGAGTACGAGCTGCCCACCCCCGGCCGGCGGCCGGCGCACGCGGTCGTCCGGCAGGTCACCGACGCGCTCGACGGCGCCGTCAAGGCCGCCGGGCTCACCCGGTCCGACGTGCACCGGCTGGTCATCGGCACGCCCGGCGCCTTCGACCCCAACACCGGGCGGCTGCGCTACGCCTCCCACCTGCCCGGCTGGCACTCCCCCACGCTCCTCGACGACCTCGCCGCCGCGCTGCCGATGCCGGTCGAGTACGAGAACGACGTCAACCTCGTCGCCATAGCCGAGCAGCGGCTCGGCGCGGCCCGCGGCCACCGTGACTTCGTCCTGCTGTGGAACGAGGAGGGCCTCGGCGCGGCCCTGGTCCTCGGCGGCCGGCTGCACCGCGGCTGGACCGGCGGCGCCGGCGAGGTCGGGTTCCTGCCGGTGCCGGGCGCACCGCTGGTCCGCCAGGTCACCAAGGCCAACAGCGGCGGCTACCAGGAGCTGGCCGGCTCGCAGGCCCTGCCGGAGCTGGCCCGGGAACTCGGTGTCCCCGACCTGCCGCCGGGGCCGTACGCCGAGGCGGCCGCCGCCCTCGTCGCCCGCGCCGCCGACCACGCGAGCGGTCCCCACCGGGAGCTGCTCCGGGTCTACGCCACCCGGCTGGCCACCGGTCTGGCCGCGCTCGTCTCCGTCCTCGACCCCGAACTCGTCGTCCTCAGCGGCTCCGCCCTGACGGCCGGCGGCGAGGTGCTGCGCGCCCTGGTTCAGGCCGAGCTGGAGGACCTGGCCGCGGCCCGGCCCCGGCTGGTCGTCGGGGACGTGCGCGACCACCCCGTGCTGCGCGGCGCCCTGGAGTCCGCGCTCGCCGCCACCCGCGACGAGGTCTTCGACACCTCGCGCTGAGCCCCCGCACCCCTCTCCCCCTCTCCCCCTCTCCCCCTCTCCTCCTCTCCTCCTCCCCTTTTTCCTCTCTTCCGTCCACCCGTCCCCGGGAGACCTCGCCATGCCCACAGCCATACCCGCACTCGCCCGAAAAGCGGCTTTCGCCCTGACTGCTTCCGCCGTGCTGCTCACCGCCGCGTGTACCGGCCCGTCCGGCGCGGGCGCCACCGACGACCCGGCGAAGGACACGACCATCACCTTCTGGCACGCCTGGAGCGCGCCGAAGGAGGTGGAAGCGGTCGGAGCGCTGGTCGCCGGCTTCGAGAAGGCGCACCCCCGCATCCATGTGGACGTCGTCGGCAACATGACCGACGACAAGATCAACCAGGCGCTGCGCTCCGGCGGCTCGAAGACCCCCGACGTGATCTCCTCCTTCACCACCAACAACGTGGGCAAGTTCTGCTCCTCGGGCGCGCTGGTGGATCTGGACCCCTTCTTCGAGAAGTCCGGGATCGACCCGGGGAAGACGTTCCCGAAGCCGATGAACGAGTACACGCGCTTCGAGGGCAACCGCTGCTCGGTCCCGCTGCTCGGTGACGCGTACGGGCTCTACTACAACAAGACGGCGTTCGAGAAGGCCGGCCTCCGGCGCCCCCCGAAGACCTGGTCGGAGTTCGAGGACGACGCCCGGAAGCTGACCGTCCGCCAGGGCGACGGCTACCGGCAGCTCGGTTTCATGCCGAACTACCACGGCTGGGAATCCACCACCGAGCACTACCTCGGCCAGTTCTCCCCGGCCTACTTCACCGAAAGCGGCGAGTCGAACCTCGCCCGGGATCCCGCTTTCGTGCGGGGCTTCACGCTCCAGAAGCGGCTCGTGGACGAACTCGGCGGCTTCCGGCGGCTGGAGAGGTTCCGGGCCACCCTCGGCGACGAGTGGGGCCCCAAGCATCCCTTCCACACCGGCCAGGTCGCCATGCAGCTGGACGGCGAGTGGCGGCTCGGCATGGCCGAGGAGGCGGACCCGGACTTCGAGATCGGGGTGGCCCCGCTGCCCGTCCCCGACGACCAGGCCGACCAGTACGGCAAGGGCTACATCACCGGCACCATCGCGGGCATCTCCGCCACCAGCCGCAAGCAGAACGCGGCTTGGGAGTTCGTCGAGTACATCAGCACGGACACCGGCGCGGTGGTCGGCTTCGCCAACGCCATCCACAACGTGCCCTCCACGTTCGCCGCGCTCGAGTCCCCGGAGCTGACCTACGACCCGCGGTTCAAGACCTTCCTGGACATCGCCGCGCACCCCGACTCGACCACCGCCCCCGCCTCGGTCAACGGCGGTGTGTACCTGGTGACGATCCAGCAGTTCGGCTACGACTACGAGAGCGGCAAGGTCACCGACCTGCGGGCCGGGCTGAGGAAGACGGCCGCGCAGATCGACACGGACATCGCGCAGGCCCGCGGATGAGCGCCGTCACCCTCGCGTCGAAACGCCGGCGCTCGGCCCTGCGCACGCTCGCCTTCATGTCGCCGTGGCTGATCGGCTTCGCGGTCTTCTTCGCCTACCCGCTGCTGTCCACGGTCTACTTCTCCTTCATGCACTACGACGGCTTCCGGCCGCCGACGTGGAGCGGCGGGAAGAACTGGACGTACGTCTTCGCGCACTACCCGCTGGTCTGGCCCGCCCTGCGCAACACCCTGTGGCTGGTGGTGGTCATGGTGGGCCTGCGGGTGGTCTTCGGGCTCGGCGTCGGGCTGCTCATCACGAGGATCAAGACCGGTACGGGACTCTTCCGCACCCTGTTCTACCTGCCGTACCTCGCCCCGCCGGTGGCGGCGACCATGGCCTTCGCGTTCCTGCTCAACCCCGGCACCGGCCCGGTCGACTCCCTGCTGGAGCGGGCCGGGCTGCCGGCACCGGGCTGGTTCGGCGACCCCGCCTGGTCCAAGCCGGCGCTGACCCTGCTGGCGCTGTGGGGGGTCGGCGACCTGATGGTCGTCTTCATGGCCGCGCTGCTCGACGTGCCGGCGGAGCAGTACGAGGCGGCGCAGCTGGACGGCGCCTCGGCCTGGCAGCGCTTCCGGTACGTCACCCTGCCGAACATCTCCCCGATCGTGCTGTTCGCGGTCGTCACCGGGGTGATCCAGACCATGCAGTACTACACGCAGCCGCTGATCGCGGGAAAGGTCGCCTCCGGTGTGATCCAGGGCGCGGGCACCCAGTTCGAGCCCGGCTACCCGGACAAGTCCACGCTCACCCTCCCCCAGCTCGTCTACAACCTCGGCTTCCAGCGTTTCGACTACGGATCCGCCTGCGTGGTGGCACTGGTGCTGTTCGCCCTGTCGATGGCGTTCACCGCGCTGCTCATGCGGCGCCGGGGCGGCCTGATCCAGGCAGGTGACCGACCGTGACCCGCGTACCGGTCCAGCCGGTGGCACCGGCGCCGCCCCTCTCCCCCGCCGGACGTGCCGCCCGCCGCAAGGCGGTGCTGGAGTGGATCGCGGTCCACTCGCTCGGCGTCGCCGCCGCCCTGTTCTTCACGCTGCCGTTCGTGTTCGTGTTCCTCACCTCGCTGATGAGCGACAGCCAGGCCCTCGGCCGGGACCTGGTCCCGCACACCTGGGAGTGGGGCAACTACCGCACGGTCCTCGACACGCCCGGCTTTCTCACCTGGTGGCGGAACACCCTGCTCTACGCCGGCCTGGGCACCGCCCTGACCGTGGTGTCCTCGGTCCCGGTGGCGTACGCCCTCGCCAAGTTCCGCTTCCGCGGGCGCAGCCTGTCGCTCCTGCTGGTGGTCTCGATGATGATGCTGCCGCCGCAGGTGGTGGTCATCCCGATGTACCTGTTCTGGGCGAAGCAGCTGGACCTGTCCGGCACCCTGTGGCCGCTGATCGTCCCGATGGCGTTCGGCGACGCGTTCTCCGTCTTCCTGCTGCGCCAGTTCCTGACGACGATCCCGGACGAGTACCTGGACGCGGCGAAGGTCGACGGCTGCGGCGATCTGAGGACCCTGCTGCGGGTCGTGCTGCCCATGGCCCGGCCGGGCATCGCCGCGGTGGCCCTCTTCCAGTTCTTCTACGCCTGGAACGACTACTTCGGCCCGCAGATCTACGCGTCCGAGAGCCCCGGCGCCTGGACCCTCTCCTACGGCCTGGAGTCCTTCAAGGGCGCCCACCACACCGACTGGAACCTCACCATGGCCGCGACGGTGCTGGTCATGGCCCCCGTGATCCTCGTCTTCTTCTTCGCCCAGAAGGCGTTCGTCGAGGGCGTCACCCTCACCGGAGTAAAGGGTTGATCTGGATATGAAACTCACCGTGATCGGCGGCGGCTCGACGTACACCCCCGAACTCGTCGACGGCTTCGCCCGCCTGCGCGACACCCTGCCCGTCGGGGAGCTGGTCCTCATGGACCCGGCCGAGGACCGCCTGGAACTGGTCGGCGGCCTGGCCCGCCGTATCTTCGCCCGGCAGGGCCACCCCGGCCGGATCGTCACGACGTCCGACCTGGACGCGGCGGTCGACGGCGCCGACGCCGTGCTCCTCCAGTTGCGCGTGGGCGGCCAGGCGGCCCGGGAGCAGGACGAGACCTGGCCGCTGGAGTGCGGCTGCATCGGGCAGGAGACCACGGGCGCGGGCGGCCTGGCCAAGGCCCTGCGCACGGTTCCGGTCGTGCTGGACATCGCCGAACGGGTCCGCCGCGCCAACCCCGGCGCCTGGATCATCGACTTCACCAACCCGGTCGGCATCGTCACCCGCGCCCTGCTCCGGGCCGGGCACCGGGCGGTCGGGCTGTGCAACGTGGCGATCGGTCTCCAGCGGAAGTTCGCGGGCCTGCTCGGGGTGACACCGGCGGACGTGCACCTGGACCACGTGGGCCTCAACCACCTCACCTGGGAGACAGGTGTGCGCCTTGGCGGCCCCGAGGGTGCGGACGTCCTGCCGAAACTGCTGGCCGGACACGGCGGGGCCATCGCCGAGGACCTGCGCCTGCCCCGCCCCCTGCTGGACCGCCTCGGCGTCGTCCCCTCCTACTACCTGCGCTACTACTACGCGCACGACGAGGTCGTCCGGGACCTGCGCACCAGGCCCTCCCGCGCCTCGGAGGTCGCCGCCATGGAGCGCGAGCTGCTGACGATGTACGGCGACCCGGCCCTGGACGAGAAACCGGCCCTGCTGGCCAAGCGGGGCGGCGCCTACTACTCGGAGGCGGCCGTGGACCTGGCGGCGGCCCTGCTGGGCGGCGGCGGGAACCCCTACCAGGTGGTCAACACCCTCAACCGGGGCACGCTGCCCTTCCTCCCGGACGACGCGGTGGTCGAGGTGCAGGCGGCGGTCGGCCCGGCCGGCCCGGCCCCGCTCCCCGTGACCGGGCTGGACCCGCTCTTCTCCGGCCTGATCGCGAACGTCACGGCCTACGAGGAGCTGGCCCTGGAGGCGGCCCTGCGCGGCGGCCGGGACCGCGTCTTCCGCGCGCTGCTCGCCCACCCGCTGATCGGCCAGTACGCGTACGCCGAAACCCTCACCGACAGCCTCGTCGCACACAACCGGGAGCACCTCGCGTGGGCCTGACCGCATCCGGCCCCCTGACGGTCCTCGCCGTCGACGCGGGCAACAGCAAGACCGACGTGGCCGTGGTCACCGCCGTCGGCGAGGTGCTGGCCACGGCCCGCGGAGGCGGCTTCCGCCCACCGGCGGTGGGCGTGGCGGCCGCACTGGAGGCGCTGGCGGATCCGGTGGCCCGGGCGTTCGCCGCCGCCGGCGTCACCGGCGTCACCCATGTCTCGGCCTGCCTGGCCAACGCCGACCTGCCGGTGGAGGAGGAGCGGCTGACGGCCGCGCTGCACGCGCGCGCGTGGGGCGCGTCGGTGACGGTCCGCAACGACACCTTCGCCATCCTGCGCGCGGGCGTCGACGAGCCCCGCGGGGTGGCGGTGGTGTGCGGCGCCGGCATCAACTGCGTGGGCATGCGACCCGACGGCCGTACCGCCCGCTTCCCGGCCATCGGCCGCATCTCCGGGGACTGGGGCGGGGGCTGGGGCCTGGCGGAGGAGGCGCTGTGGCACGCGGCGCGCGCGGAGGACGGGCGGGGCGGGCCGACGGCCCTGTCCCGCACCCTGCCCGCGCACTTCGGCCTGCCGACCATGTACGCCCTCATCGAGGCCCTGCACCTGGAGCACGTCGGCAAGGAGCGGCGGCAGGAACTGACCCCGGTCCTGTTCGCCACGGCCGCGGACGGCGACCCGGTGGCCCGTGGCCTCGTGACCCGGCTGGCGGAGGAGGTCGCGGTGATGGCGACGGTCGCCCTGACCCGCCTGGACCTGCTCACCGAGGAGACGCCGGTCCTGCTCGGCGGCAGTGTCCTCACCGCCGGCCACCCCCTGCTGAACGACACCGTGCGCGACCTGCTGGCGGCCCGTGCCCCCAAGGCCGACGTCCGCGTGGTGACGGCGAGCCCGGTCCTGGGCGCCGCCCTGCTGGGCCTGGACCACCTGGCGGCCGGACCACCGGCCCGGGAGCGGGCGCGGTCCCACTGGGAGAACGGACCGTAGGCAGCGGCGGCGGCCCGTTCTCCCCGTGGCACCGGACGACCGCCGTGTGTCCGACGGAGAACGGGTGATCACGGTCCGCCGTCGGCGCGCACGGGCTTCTCGAGGAGGGTGAACGACTTGGGCGGGCCGCTCGGCTGCGGCTTGCCCGTCTTGTGGCCGACGACCCGGTAGCCGGCGTCCAGGTAGTAGGCGGTCAGGGGCGCGTTGCCGGCCAGGCAGTCCAGGCGCGCCCGGGTCCGCCCCGCCTCGGCCACCCGGCGCTCCGCGGCGCGCAGGAGCAGTCGCCCGGTGCCGGGCGGGGCGCTGCCGCGGTTCACCATCAGACGATGGACGTAACCGGCCACCGGCGGCTGCGGTCCCCAGGCGTCCTCGTCCTCCCACCACAGTTCCCAGGCCCCGGCCAGGCGGCCGCCGGACTCCGCGAGCCAGACCTCGCCGCTCTCCGTGACCCGGCGGAAGTGGCCCTCGTCCAGTTCGCCCGGCCGCCACTGGCCGGTGATGCCCTGGGCCAGCATCCAGCGCGCGGCGTCGTCGCGCAGGCGGACGAGGGAGGCGAGGTCGGCATCGCCGGCGAGGCGGAAGCGTATGTCGTGCATGCCGCGATCTTCGCAGGGCACCGGACGGCCGGGACCGGACGGCCGGAGGCCGGGGAACCGATTCGCCGTACCCGGCGTGTTCCTCGGTGAGGGTGGTGCGTCCGTCGGCGCGCGCCCCCGGGCGCACTGCGATCCGAGCAAGATCCAGTGAAGGCCGGTGCTAAATGCCGGTGCGGGCGGTGATACTGGGCGGCGAACGGATGACCATGGGGGAGGTCGAGTGACACACCCGCCGATGAGCAGTGCGGCACCACCGCCGGCCGGTCCCGCCGGTGCCCCCGGCCCCGCCGGTGCCCCCGGCATCCCCGCTCAGCCCCGTCCGCCGGCCGCCGCCGTGCCGCCGGTGCCGCCCGCCCGGCGGACCGCCTTCGCCGAGGGCGTCGACCGGCTGCGGGCCGCCGCGACGACCGAGCCGGGACGGCTGCGGATCATCGGTGCCGTGCTGGCGCTGCTCGTCGTCGCGTTCGGGGCGGCCACCGCCTGGCAGACCAGCGCGCGTTCGGCCGCCGCCGACGACGTACTGCACCGCAGTCAGCCGCTCAGCTCCGGCGCGGCCGGCATCTACCGGTCGCTGGCCGACGCCAACACCGCCGCCTCCAGCGGCTTCCTGGCGGGCGGGCAGGAGAACGCCCCCGCCCGGGACCGCTACGAGAAGGACGTACGGACCGCCGCCACCGGACTCGTCACCGCCGCCGCCAACGCCCGTCCCGGCTCGGCCGCCGAGGCGACCATCGCCCGGCTGAACCGGCTGCTGCCCGAGTACAAGGGCCTCATCGAGCGCGCCCGGACCTACAACCGCCAGGGCTACCCGGTGGGCGGCGCCTACCTGCGCTACGCCAACGAGAAGATGCAGAAGGAGATGCTCCCGGCGGCGGAGGACCTGTACACGACGGAGAACCGCCGGCTGGACGCCGACTACGGGGACGCAACGCCGTACCCGTGGGTGGCGATCGGGCTCGGGCTGCTCGCGCTGGCCGCGCTCGGCTGGGCCCAGCACCGCGTGTACCGGCGCACCAACCGCGTGCTCAACCACGGCTTGGCCGCCGCCACCGCCGCGACCACGGTGGCCCTGCTGTGGCTGGTCGTGGGCCACGCGGTCGCCCGCTCGGGGCTCGACGGCTCCTACGAGCACGGGGTCCGCTCGCTCAACGTCCTGCACGACGCCCGGATCGCCTCCCTGAAGGCGCGCGGGAACGAGAACCTGAGCCTGGTGGCGCGCGGCGCGGAGACCATCACGGTCGACGGCGAGACGTACGACGCCTACCACCACGACTTCGACCAGGACATGGCCGTGCTCGGCAAGGGACTGACCGAGGCGGCGGCGCTCGCCGACGACCAGGGGGGCAGCGCACCGGTCGAGGCGGCGCAGGGCAACATGGCGGTGTGGAAGCAACGCCACGCCGCCGCCCGGACCGAGGACGAGAACGGCAACTACCAGCAGGCGCTGGACAAGGTGATCGGCGCGAAGGGCGCGACCGGCGAGTGCTTCGACAGCGTCGACCGCAACCTCGCCCGGGCCATCGACCACGAGCAGGCCGAGTTCCGGCAGGCGGCCGGTGACGGCCGGGACGCCATGACCGGGCTGCCGGTGGGCGTCGCCGTCCTCGCCGTGCTGGGCGCGGCCGCCGGCGTCGCCGGCATCGGGCGCAGACTTTCGGAGTACCGGTGACGAAGGACGAGGCGATGGACGTGAGCCGTGCACGGGCCTCCCTGAGGGGCTGGGGCGGGGTCGCCGCGATGGCGGTGCTGTGCGCGCTGGCACTGGCGTTCGTCCTGCTGCTGCCGCGCACCCAGGAGGCGCCGGCCGCCGCTGAGCGGAGCGGGCAGAAGATCGCCACCGGCAGCCGGGTCCGCGCCGACGACTGCGAGGACGCCACGGCGCACCAGCGGACGCCGGCCCCGTCCGGCGCGGACGGCCCGACCATCGACGCCATCAAGGCCCGTACGGGCGCCAAGCGCAAACTGGTCGTCGGCGTCGACCAGAACAGCTACCGCTGGGGCTACCGCAACCCGAACACCGAGGGCGCCCGGCTGGAGGGCTTCGACATCGACCTCGTCCACCGGATCGCCGAGGACATCCTCGGCGACCCCGAGGCGGTGCAGTTCAAGGCGATCCCGACCAACCGGCGCATCCCGGCGATCGAGGACGGGCGCGTCGACATGGTCGTGCGCACCATGACGATCACCTGTGACCGGCTGCGTCAGGTCGCCTTCTCCACGCCCTACTTCAAGACCGGGCAGCAGGTGCTGGCGCCCAAGTCGTCCCCGGTGACCGGCTACGACGACTCGCTGGCGGGCAAGAAGGTCTGCACGGCCGCCGGTTCGACCGCGTACGCCAAGCTGGCAGCCGACCGGAAGGCCGGCCGGCTGCCCGCCTCCACCGACCTGTCCACCACCGTTCCCAACCAGCTCGACTGCCTGGTCAGGCTCCAGCTCGGGGAGGTGGACGCGGTGGTCACCGACGGCGCGCTCGCCGCGAGCCAGGCAGCCCAGGACCCGGCCGTCGAACTGAAGGGCGAGGCGTTCACGACCGAGTACTACGGCGTGGCGATGAAGAAGGACGCCACCGATCTGGTACGCCGGGTCAACCGCGTTCTGGTGGACTACCGCGCGCACGGCTGGCAGTCGTCGTACGACGACTGGCTGTCGGCGACACTGGGCAAGGATTCCGCCGCGTCGAAGCCGCCGGCGCCGCAGTACCTGCGCACGAGTTGAGCAGCACCCGACCGGAACAGACAGCGAGCGAGAGGTGATCGATGGGCGTCACGGACCCCGCCGGGCCGGTGATGGACCGGGACGAGGTGGACCGTGCGCTGGCGCGGCTCGGCCAGGAGCACGAGGCGATCGAAACCTCGCTGCTGGCCCTCCAGGACCACGCGGGCCGCAGACTCCTCGAGGGTGCCGAACTGACCGGCGTCACCAAGGAGCGCTGGCAGGCCACGGAGGCGCAGATCACCCTGCTGTGGGCGTACTTCGACGCGTACACGGCCACGCTGCGCGGTGCGCGGGAGATCCGCGCCCGGCGCCGCTGGTCGAGCCGGGAGGACCTGGCGGAACTGACCGAACTGCTGCGCGGCCCGTCGGTGACGGTCCCCGGCGGCGGCAACGGCCGGCTGAGCGAGACGTTCTCGCTGTCCGCCCTGGTCGACCGGATGAACGAGCTGTACGCGACGAGCCTGGACGTGATCGTCGCCGCCGACGCGGTGTGGTCGGCGCTGCCCGCGCGGATCGATCTGCTCGCCGCGGAGCTCCAGCGCACCCGCTCGCTCGCGCACTCCGTCGGCGTGCGCCCCGGCGAGCACCCGGCCGGCGACGACCTGGAGCGGATCACGCACACGCTGACCAGGCTGCGCCAGGACGCCGTCACCGACCCGCTCGCCTTCTGGGTGCCGGCCGGCGGCGGTTCGGCGCCCGGCGGCGGCCGCCCGGACACGACGGTGTACGACCGTGAGGCGCGCGCCCTGGAGGACGTGCGGCGGGAGATCGACGCCGTGCTGACCGTGCGCCAGGACGCGGAGGCCCGGCTGATCCGGCTGCGCGACGTGCTCTCGCGCGCGGACCGCACCCTCGCCGAGGCCCGTGCCGCGCGCGGCGAGGTGCTGGCGAAGATCGCCGCGACCGAGGTGCCGGTGGTGAGCGGACCGCCGACCGTGCTCCAGGAGCAGCTGGCGGCCGCCGCGGAGTACCGCAGGCAGGCACAGTGGCACCGGCTCTCCCCGCTGCTGGAGTCGCTGGAGCGCAAGGCGGAGGACGAACTGCTGCGCGCCCGCGAGTCGTTGACCGCGGTCACCGCGCCGCTCGCGGTCCGCGCCGAGCTGCGCGGCAGGCTCGACGCCTACAAGGCGAAGGTCGCCCGGCACGGGCTCGCGGAGGACCCGCTGCTGGTCGAGCGGTACGACGCGGCCCGCCGCATGCTGTGGAGCGCGCCCTGCGACCTGCGCGTGGCCGAACAGGCCGTGCTGCGCTACCAGCGCGCGGCGGCCGAACTGCTCGGCGGCGCGGGCGCGCCGGAGGACGGTAAGGGGGACCGGTCATGAGTCAGCCGGGGGGGACCTGCCAGCGGCCGGACTGCGGCGGGGCGTACGAGGACGTCGGCGGCGGCGAGCTGTACTGCGACACCTGCGGTCTCGCGCCGGTCGTGTCGGCGACCGGCATGGTGGGCTCGCCGGCCACCGGGATCACCAAGGGCTCGGCCGACAGCGGCGGTTCCCGTTCGTCCTCGCAGTCGTCGAGGTCACGGCGGTCGGTGTCCGGGCGGCTGTCGCGGTCGCTGTCGGGGCGGTCCACCGGCCGCTCGGTGTCGGTGCGCAGCTCGGGCTCCTCCTCCGGCCCCTCCACGCGCGGACGGCTGGGCGCCGGACTGGTCGCCGTACCGCAGGTGCCGCGGCCCGACCCGCGCTCGATGGTGCTGGAGAACCCGGAGGTGCCCGAGCGCAAGCGGTTCTGCTCGCGGTCGGACTGCGGGGCGCCGGTGGGCCGGGCCAGGGGCGACCGGCCGGGCCGCACGGAGGGTTTCTGCACCAAGTGCGGGCACCCGTACTCCTTCGTGCCCAAGCTGCGGGCCGGGGACATCGTGCGCGGCCAGTACGAGGTCGCGGGCTGCCTCGCGCACGGCGGGCTGGGCTGGATCTACCTCGCGGTGGACCGGGCCGTCGCCGACCGCTGGGTGGTGCTCAAGGGCCTGCTGGACACCGGCGACCAGGACGCGATGGCGGCGGCCATCTCCGAGCGGCGGTTCCTCGCGGAGATCGAGCACGCCAACATCGTGCGGATCTACAACTTCGTGGAGCACCTGGACCCGCGCACCGGCTCCCTCGACGGCTACATCGTCATGGAGTACGTCGGCGGCAAGTCGCTGAAGGAGATCGCCAACGCCCGCCGGGCGCCCGACGGCCGGCGCGACCCGCTGCCGGTGGAGCAGGCGTGCGCGTACGGCATCGAGGCGCTGGAGGCGCTCGGCCACCTGCACAGCCGGAACCTGCTGTACTGCGACTTCAAGGTCGACAACGCCATCCAGACCGAGGACCAGCTCAAGCTGATCGACATGGGCGCGGTCCGCAGGATGGACGACGACGAGTCGGCCATCTACGGCACGGTCGGCTACCAGGCGCCGGAGGTGGCCGAGGTCGGCCCGTCGGTGGCGAGCGACCTGTACACGGTGGGCCGTACGCTCGCCGTCCTCACCTTCGACTTCCAGGGCTACACCAACGTCTACGCCGACTCCCTGCCCGACCCCGACACCATCGAGGTCTTCCGCCGCTACGAGTCCTTCCACCGGCTCCTGGTGCGCGCCACCGACCCCGACCCGGCCCGCAGGTTCGCCTCCGCGCAGGAGATGGCCGAGCAGCTGACGGGCGTGCTGCGGGAGGTCGTCGCGCTCCAGAGCGGGCAGCCGCGGCCCGCGCTGTCGACGCTGTTCGCGCCCGAGGTGAAGGTCGTGGACACGGAGTTGTTCCCGCGCCTGGACGGAGACGTGTCCCGGCTGGGCGCGCGGCCGGTGCGCAAGGCCGGGACCACCGCCGCCGCACCCGCCCCGGCGGCCCTCGTGACGGCGGTCGACGCCCCGGCCGCCGCGCTCGCCCTGCCGGTGCCGCTGGTCGACCCGAACGACCCCGACGCCGGTTTCCTGGCGGGCCTCATGGGCTCCGCGCCGGCCGAGCTGATGACCGCGCTGGCCGCGGCGCCCACCCAGAGCGTGGAGTCCCGGCTGCGGCGGATCCGCGCCCGGCTGGAGAGCGGTGACCGGCCGGGCGCGCTGAGCAGCCTGGCCGAGCTGGAGGAGCAGCGGCCCGACGACTGGCGGGTGGTGTGGTACCGGGGCGTGGCCGCCCTGGTCACCGGCGACTACGAGGGCGCCGCGCTCGCCTTCGACGCGGTCTACGACGCCTTCCCCGGCGAGGCCGCGCCCAAGCTGGCGCTCGGCCTGTGCGCGGAGGTGCTGGGCCAGCCGGACAACGCGGCCGAGTACTACCGCCTGGTGTGGACGACCGACCCGAGCTTCGTGAGCGCCGCGTTCGCCCTGGCCCGGGTGCGGCTCGCGGCCGGGGACCGGCAGGGCGCCGTACGGACGCTGGAGTCGGTGCCGGAGTCCTCCATCCACTACACGGCCGCCCGGGTCGCCGCCGTCCGGGCCCGGCTCAGACAGCGCACGGCCGGCGCCGGTGACGTACCGTTCCTGGACGACCTGACGGCCGCCGCCGGGCAGGTCGAGGCGCTCCAGGCGTACGGCCTGGACCCGGCACGGCGCGAGCGGCTGGCGACGGAAGTGCTCGGCTGCGCGCTGGACTGGATACTCTCCGGGGGCCGGGGCACCGGCTCCGCCGCCGGAGCCCGGGTGCTGCTGGGCAGCGGTCTGGACGAGCGGGACCTGCGCTTCGGCCTGGAGCGCGCCTACCGCACGCTGGCCCGGCTGGCGCCCGGCGGCCAAGAGAGGATCGAGCTGGTGGAACGGGCCAACCGTTACCGCCCCCGGACGTGGGTGTAGTCGATGTCGCAGATGCCCCGGCAGGCCGCACTGCCGAAGTGCCCGAGCTGCGCGGAGCCCGTGGAGTCGGGTGATCTTTTCTGCGGAGCGTGCGGACAGGACCTCTCGGTGCTGCCCGGACCGCCGCAGGACCATCCGACGCTCACCATGACCGGCTCCGCCGCGCCAGGAGACGGTGTCGCCTGGCCCGACCCGGGCCCGGCCGGCTCCGGCGGGCCGTCCGCGGCGCACCTGCCGTCGGACCTGCCCGGTACCGACTCGGGTGACACACCGCTGCCCGGGCACGAGCCGGACCCGGAAGGGTCCGCCGGCGCCGGGGTGCGGTTCGACCGGGCGCCGGAGCCCGAGGAGTACCCGCTGCAGGCACCCGATCCGCGGCTGGCCGCCGGCACCGCCGCGCCGGCCGGGTCCGCCCAGCTGTGCGTGGCCTGCCGGGCGGGCCGGGTGGACGGCGACGGCTACTGCGAGAACTGCGGGCACGCCCAGCCGCGCGAACGCGACCACGTCGAGCGGGAGTCGGGCCCGGTGGCCGCCGTCAGCGACCGCGGGCTGCGCCACCACCGCAACGAGGACGCCTTCGCCGTCGGCCACACCACGCTGCCCGACGGCACCCCGGCGGCGCTGGCCGTGGTCTGCGACGGCGTGTCCTCCGCGACCCGCCCCGACGACGCCTCGCTGGCCGCCTCCCGGGTGGCCGGGGACCTGCTGCTGGCCGCGCTGCCGCGCGGCACCCACCCGCAGCAGGCGATGCACGAGGCGATCGTCGCCGCCGCGCAGGCCGTCAACGCGCTCGCCGAGGAGCCCGCCACGGCCCGCGAGCACGCCCCGCACCAGAACGCCCCGGCCTGCACGATCGTCGGCGCGATCGTCACCTCCGGGCTGCTGGTCGTCGGGTGGGTCGGCGACAGCCGCGCCTACTGGGTGCCCACCGACCGCGGCGCGCCCCCCGCCCGGCTGACCGAGGACGACTCCTGGGCCGCGCAGATGGTCGCCGCCGGCCTGATGAGCGAGGCCGAGGCGTACGCCGACGAGCGGGCGCACGCGATCACCGGCTGGCTCGGCGCGGACGCCTACGAACTGGAGCCGCACACCGCCTCCTTCAAGCCGGACCGGCCCGGTGCCGTGGTGGTCTGCACCGACGGTCTGTGGAACTACGCCGAGACGGCCGAGGAGATGTCCGAGGTCGTCCCGCCGGACGCGGCGGTGCGCCCGCTGCACGGCGCCCGGGTCCTGGTGGGGCACGCCCTGGACGGCGGGGGCCACGACAACGTAACAGTGGCGGTCCTGCCGTTCCCGGCGCCGCCGCAGGGGGCAGGATCGGCCTGAGGGCCGTACGGCACGGGGGTACGGCACGGGGAAGCCGGGGCGGACCGGAGGGGACCGGTCCGCTCACAGTCATCGCCTCGCGTCAGCGAGGGGTCCGAGGGGGATGCGATCGAGCATGGCCAATTTCGCGAAGTCGAACGTGCCGCGGTTCTCGGTGGACGTGTACCAGAACGAGTACCTGCCCGAGGGCGGCAGCGAGGTCAACGCCATCGTCACGGTGACCGCGACCGGCGGCGGCACCATCGGGAGCGCGGTCTCCGCGCCCGTGTACCCGCCGGGACGGCGGCCGGCCGCCGCGGTGGCGCTCATGGTGGACTGCTCGGGGTCCATGGACTACCCGCCGGACAAGATGCGCAACGCCCGGGACGCCACGGCGGCGGCGATCGACACCCTGCGCGACGGCACCCGCTTCGCGGTGATCGGCGGCACGCACGTCGCCCAGGAGGTGTATCCGGGCGGCGGACGGCTCGCGGTCGCCGGTGCCACCACCCGCGAGCAGGCCAAGCAGGCGCTGCGCCGGCTGAGCGCGGGCGGCGGTACGGCCATCGGCACCTGGCTGCGGCTCGCCGACCGGCTGCTGTCCGCCGCGGACGTCACCATCCGGCACGGCATCCTGCTCACCGACGGCCGCAACGAGCACGAGTCACCGGAGGATCTGCGGGCCGCGCTGGAGGAGTGCGCCGGGCGGTTCACCTGTGACGCGCGGGGCGTGGGTACCGACTGGGAAGTGAAAGAAGTCACAGGGATTGCCTCCGCGCTGCTCGGCACCGCCGACATCGTCGCCGACCCGGCGGGACTCGCCGCCGATTTCACGCGGATGATGGAGACGGCGATGGGCAAGGAGGTCGCCGACGTCGCCCTGCGGGTGTGGACGCCGGTCGGCACGACCATCCGTTTCGTCAAGCAAGTCGCCCCGAGCGTGGAGGACTTGACCGCCCGCCGCACCGAGGCCGGGCCGCGTGCCGGGGACTACCCGACCGGGTCCTGGGGTGACGAGTCCCGCGACTACCACCTGTGCGTCCACGTCCCGCCGGCCGGGGTCGGCCGGGAGATGCTCGCCGCGCGTGTCTCCCTGGTCGTGCCACAAGCGGACGGAACGGCACAAAACCTGGGCGCGCAAGGGCTCGTACGCGCCGTGTGGACCGACGACATGGCCGCCTCCACCTCGATCAGCCCCCAAGTCGCCCACTACACCGGGCAGGCCGAACTGGCCCAAGTCATCCAGCAGGGGCTGGATCTTCGCAAAGCGGGCGATTTCGATGGAGCAACGGCCAAACTGGGGCGCGCTGTTCAGCTCGCGAGCACCTCGGGGAACGCGGATACTGCGAAACTGCTTGCGAAGGTGGTGGACGTGGTCGACGCCGCGACAGGTACTGTGCGGTTGAAGACGAGGGTCGCGGAGGCCGATGAGATGACTCTGGAGACCCGGTCCACAAAGACTGTTCGTGTAAAGAAGTGACGCTGCCACAAGCCAGCGGACATCGAGACGGACCCTCAGGAGAAGGGGAAGCACCGACATGCCGACCTGCCCGAACGGACACCAGTCGGGTTCCGACGACTGGTGCGAGGTCTGCGGTCACCGCATGGCCGGTGCCGTACCTCCGCCCCCTCCGCCGCCCCCGGCCGGCGGCTACGGCTTCCCGCCGCCCGCCGGTTCCGGCGGTCCCGGCGGACAGGCCGGCGGGGGACGGCCGCACCCGGCCCCCGGGTCCGCCCCCGAGCCGGAGCTGTGCCCGCAGTGCCGTACGCCCCGCGAGGGCGGCGCGCCGTTCTGCGAGGAGTGCCGGTGGAACTTCCTGACCAACACGGCGACCTCCTACACCCCGGCCGCCCCGCGCTCGGCGCAGCCGCGGTTCCAGCCGCCGAGCGCGACGTACGGCGGCGGTGACGGGTACGAGTACCAGGGCTCCCGGCCCTCGCAGGTGAACCGGCCGGCCGAGCCGATCCCGTCCTTCGGCAGCGAGCCGTCGGGGCCGACGCCGTTCGGCGGCGAACGCGCCCCGTCCGGCCCGCCGACCTCTCCCGGTCCCGCGGGTGCGCCCCCCTTCGGGGCGGGCGGCCAGCGCCCGCCGGGCCCGCCCTCCGGCTTCGGCCAGGGCCCTGGCCAGGGTCACGGCCAGGGACCGGGTCAGGGTCACGGCCAGGGCCCGGGTGCAGGCCAGGGTCAGGGACAGGGACACGGCCAAGGCCCGGGGCAAGGCCATGGCCCAGGGCAAGGCCATGGCCCGGGGCAGGGCCCGGGGTCCGGCGGTCCGGGCGGTCCGTCCGGCTTCGGCGGCGGTCCGGGCCAGGGCCGGGGTCCCGGTGGCCCTGGTGGTCCCGGCGGCCCCTCCGGCTTCGGCGGCGGTCCCGGGCAGGGTCCCGGCGCCGGTGACCGGTCCGGCTTCGGCGGCGGTCCCGGGCAGGGTCCGGGTGCCGGCGGTCCGGGCGGCCCCTCCGGCTTCGGCGGCGGTCCCGGGCAGGGTCCCGGCGCCGGTGACCGGTCCGGCTTCGGCGGCGGTCCCGGGCAGGGTCCCGGCGCCGGTGACCGGTCCGGCTTCGGCGGCGGTCAGGGGCAGGGTCCGGGTGCCGGTGACCGGTCCGGCTTCGGCGGCGGTCAGGGCCAGGGCCCCGGCAACGCCTCCGGCCCGGCGGCCTTCGGGCGTGAGCCCTCCCGTCCCGGCGCGCCCGCGGGACCCGGTCCCGGCGGCTTCGGCGGCGACCCGTCCCGTCCGGTGCCGCCACCGCCCGGCCCGACGCCGCCCGGCGGCCCCGGCGGAGCCCCGCAGGCGTTCCAGCAGTCCGGACCGTCGGCGCCGCCGGCGTTCCCGCGGGAGAACGGCCGGCCCCCGGCCGGCGGTCCGCCCCCCGGCGGCCCCTCCTTCGGCGGCGGAGACGACGACTGGGTGCTGTCCCCGCCGTCGGGCTCCGGCCCGGGTCAGGGCCAAGGCCAGGGCCACGGTCACGGCGGCCAGGGCGGCCAGGGCGGCGGGTACGGCTACCCGCAGGCCGGTGCCACCCAGGCCCCTGCCGGACCGGGCGGTTTCCCGCAGGCACCGCAGGCGCCGCAGCCGGCCACGTGGACGGCGACCATCGGCCCGGACCGCGAGTACTTCATGGCGATGATGCAGCGCTCCGGCCCCGAGGCCGCGGGCCTCAACCTGCCCGCGTACTCGCCGGAGCAGCAGCGCACGCTCACCGGCAACCAGGTCACCATCGGCCGCCGCCGGCACTCCACCGGCGACACCCCCGACATCGACCTGTCGGTGCCGCCGGAGGACCCGGGCGTCTCGCACCAGCACGCGGTGCTGGTGCAGCAGCCGGACGGCGGCTGGGCGGTCGTCGACCAGAACTCGACGAACGGCACCACGGTCAACATGTCGGAGGAGCCGATCCAGCCGTTCGTGCCGGTGCCGCTCCAGGACGGCGACCGGGTGCACGTGGGGGCCTGGACGACGATCACCGTCCGCCGGGGCTGAGCGCCGCGGGCGGCCGGACGGTTACGGCAGGGGCCAGGCGTACGGCCCCTGCGGGTCGTCCAGCCACGCCCAGGTGTACCGGCCGTCGACCGTGACGCCGTACCGGGCGCGGTCCGGTTCGTCCTCGCGCTCCCACAGCGCGTACGCCTCCCACGGGTCGAGGGTGCCCCGGGTCAGCGCGAGCAGGAAGCGGAACGGCTCCTGCTCGCGGGTCCGGCCGGGCAGCCCGGCCGGCGGGACGGGCTCCGGCTCCGCCCTGCCCACGCCGCGCAGGGGCACGAAGAAGGCGGCCGTGGGCAGGAAGCGGCCCTCGGCGTGTCCGGCGTCCCGCACGGTCAGGGCGAGCAGGCCGGTGGCGAGCGGGGTGAGGACGCGGGCGCCGGGGCGGCACTGGGCGAGCCAGGCGCGCGGGACGGTCGGCAGCTCGCAGGTGGCGATGATCCGGTCGAAGGGGGCGCGTTCGGGCACCCCGCGCGCCCCGTCGCCGGTGACGACGGCCGGGCGGTGGCCGGCCGCCGCCAGGTGCCGGCGCGCCGACTCGGTGATCTCCGGCTCCAGGTCGATGGTGGTGACCAGGTCGTCGGCGCCCAGCCGGTGGGCGAGCAGGGCCGCGTTGTAGCCGGTGCCGGCGCCCACCTCCAGGACCCGGTCGCCGTCCTCGACGCCCAGGGCGACCAGCATCCGGGCCATCAGGGAGGGCTGGCTGCTGGAGGAGACCAGCTCGCCGTCGCGCAGCCGGGTGGCCAGCGGTACGTCCGCGTAGGCCCCGCGCACCCAGCGCTCGCGGGCCTCCGGCTCGGGGCTCTCACCCCAGCGGCGCTCGTAGCCGCGCGGCCCGGCGACGTAGTAGTACGGCACGAAGAGGTGCCGGGGCACCGCGGCGAACGCCTCCCGCCACACCGGATCCTCGTCCCAGGCCCCCTCGGCGTCGATCTCCCGCACCAGCGCGGCCCGCGCCACGGCGGCGAGTTGCTCGGTCTCGGTGTCGTAGGCACCCATGCGTCCACAGTAGGGGCCGGCGGTCCGGGTCCTAGGCCTGAAGACCTGGGTCACCGGGTCTGAGACGATGGACGGGTGAATGAGATTCGGCGCGGCACGCTTCAGGAGCAGACCTTCTACGAGCAGGTCGGCGGGGAGGAGACCTTCCGCCGGCTCGTCCACCGTTTCTACGAGGGGGTCGCGGCGGACCCGCTCCTGCGGCCGATGTACCCGGAGGAGGACCTGGGTCCGGCCGAGGAGCGGCTGGTCCTGTTCCTGATGCAGTACTGGGGCGGCCCCACCACCTACAGCGAGAACCGCGGCCACCCCCGGCTGCGGATGCGGCACGCCCCGTTCACCGTGGACCGGGCGGCCCACGACGCCTGGCTGCGGCACATGCGGACGGCCGTCGACGAGCTGGGCCTGTCCGAGGAGCACGAGCGGACGCTGTGGAACTACCTCACCTACGCCGCCGCGTCGATGGTGAACACCCCGGACTGACGGGACCCGGAAGGCCCGGACAGGCAGCCGGAGCGGAGGGGACGCGCGGCTCAGCGCACGCTGGGTCCGTCGGGCTCAGCGCACGCTGAGTCCGAAGGACCCGAGCCCGGCCTGCCGTACGGCCACCGATCCGTACGGCGTCCGCAGCCGCAGCCATGTCCCCGAGGAGTACAGCCCGGTGTCCCCGGGACCGGTCCCCGGCCGCAGGAAGCCCAGCGACTGGGCCGCGTGCACGGCCCGCACCGGCAGTCGGGTCCCCTTGATCTGCCGGGACCAGATGTCCCGTCCGATCCGGTCCAGCTCCGCGCGGGTCCGCCCGTCGGGACCCAGTTCCTCGGTGCGCGAGCGGAACTCGGCCACCGCGGCGGCGACCGTGGCGCGCAGCGCGTCCGGGGCGGGCAGTCCGGGCTCGGGCCGCCAGCCGGCGCGCGGTGGCAGCACACCGGCCCACGGGGGTCCGGTGACGGGTGCGGGGACGACCGCGGTGGCCGCCCGCTCGTCCACGGACTCCAGCAGCTCACCGGCGGAGACGGTCACGTCGAGGGTGGCGTCGAGCCCGTCCTCGTACGGCTTGGCCAGCCGCACCGCGCGGACCGCCAGCACCTCGAAGGACGGCGGCCGCCCGAAGACGGCGAGGGCGGTGCCGGCCGCCTGCAGGCGCACCGCGGCTCCACGGTCGTAGTGGAGCAGCCGGGAGAGGAAGGCGGCGAGGTCCGCCGCCTCCGTCTCGTCGGCCAGGTGGAGCACCGTCATGCGGCGACGGCCTCCTTCTCGGCGTCGTCCGTGTACTCCCGGAGGAACTCGCGCTCCTCCTCGGTGATCCGGCGCGGCCGCTGCGTCTCGAAGTCGAACGGCACGATCACCGTGGAGGCCCGTACGTAGACCACGTCGCCGTCCTTCACCTCGTAGGCGATGGTGAAGGACGCGGCGCGGATCTCGGTGACCCACAGCTCGATGTCCACGGGGTGGTGCCGGTGGACGAGCTGCCGCTTGTAGTCGATCTCGTGACGCGCCACCACGGACCCCTGCTTGAACTCCTTGTCCGGGCGGAACAGGAAGTCGATACGGGCTTCCTCCAGGTAGCGGAGGAAGACCACGTTGTTGACGTGGCCGTACGCGTCCATGTCCGCCCAGCGCAGCGGGCAGCGGTAGATGTGCCGCAAGGTTCGATCAGCCCCGGGTCAGCTTCTTGTAGGTGGCGCGGTGCGGACGCGCGGCGTCCGGGCCGAGCCGCTCGATCTTGTTCTTCTCGTACGACTCGAAGTTGCCCTCGAACCAGAACCACTTCGACTCGCCCTCGTAGGCGAGGATGTGCGTGGCGACACGGTCGAGGAACCACCGGTCGTGGGAGACGACGACGGCGCAGCCGGGGAAGTCCAGCAGGGCGTTCTCCAGGCTGGACAGCGTCTCGACGTCGAGGTCGTTGGTGGGCTCGTCGAGGAGCAGCAGGTTGCCGCCCTGCTTCAGGGTCAGCGCCAGGTTGAGCCGGTTGCGCTCACCACCGGAGAGCACGCCGGCCGGCTTCTGCTGGTCCGGGCCCTTGAAGCCGAAGGCCGACACGTACGCCCGGCTCGGCATCTCGACCTGGCCGACGTTGATGTAGTCGAGTCCGTCGGACACGACCTCCCACAGCGTCTTCTTCGGGTCGATGTTCTCGCGGCTCTGGTCGACGTAGGAGATCTTGACGGTCTCGCCGACCTTGATGTCACCGGCGTCCGGGGTCTCCAGACCCTGGATCATCTTGAACAGCGTGGTCTTGCCGGCGCCGTTGGGGCCGATGACGCCGACGATGCCGTTGCGCGGCAGCGTGAAGCTCAGGCCGTCGACCAGGATCTTCTCACCGAAGGCCTTGTTGATCTTGTTGACCTCGACCACGACGTTGCCCAGCCGCGGGCCCGGCGGGATCTGGATCTCTTCGAAGTCCAGCTTCCGCATCTTCTCGGCCTCGGCGGCCATCTCCTCGTACCGCGCGAGACGGGCCTTGGACTTGGCCTGCCGCCCCTTGGCGTTGGAGCGGACCCACTCCAGCTCCTCCTTGAGGCGCTTCTGCCGCTTGGCGTCCTTCTGGCCCTCGACCTTCAGACGGGTGGCCTTGGTCTCCAGGTAGGTGGAGTAGTTGCCCTGGTACGGGTAGGCGCGGCCGCGGTCGAGCTCGAGGATCCACTCGGCGACGTTGTCCAGGAAGTACCGGTCGTGGGTGATGGCCACGACGGTGCCCGGGTACTTGGCCAGGTGCTGCTCCAGCCAGTTCACCGACTCGGCGTCGAGGTGGTTGGTGGGCTCGTCGAGGAGCAGCAGGTCGGGCTGCTCCAGCAGCAGCTTGCACAGCGCGACGCGGCGCTTCTCACCACCGGAGAGGTTGGTGACGGGCCAGTCGCCGGGCGGGCAGCCGAGGGCGTCCATGGCCTGCTCGAGCTGGGCGTCGAGGTCCCAGGCGTTGGCGTGGTCGAGCTCCTCCTGGAGCTTGCCCATCTCGTCGAGCAGCGCGTCCGAGTAGTCGGTGGCCATGAGCTCGGCGATCTCGTTGAACCGGTCGAGCTTGCCCTTGATCTCGGCGACACCCTCCTGGACGTTCTCCAGGACGGTCTTCGCCTCGTTCAGCGGCGGCTCCTGGAGCAGGATGCCCACGCTGTAGCCCGGCGACAGGAAGGCGTCGCCGTTCGACGGCTGCTGCAGTCCGGCCATGATCTGCAGGACGGTCGACTTTCCGGCACCGTTCGGCCCGACGACGCCGATCTTCGCCCCCGGCAGGAAGCTCAGGGTGACGTCGTCGAGGATCACCTTGTCGCCGTGCGCTTTGCGCGCCTTGCGCATGGTGTAGATGTACTCAGCCAAGAGAAACCGTCCGGCAACTTGAAATCTGGCAGTGGGCAGATACACCCCATCTTGCCTGACCGCCACCTCTGGAGGGAAACCCGTCGGGCCGGCGGTCCGCGACCTGGGGTTTCGAAGGGGGGCGGCGGGGGCTCCCGCGTCGCCGTCGGCCGCCGTCGGGCCGCCGCGTTCAGGTTTGGCGGAAACAAGCCGTTGCCGCCTCGTCCCGCGCCGCGCAGCCTGGAGGGCGCGGGAGCGCTCCCACGGCCTTCCGCCGCAACCCCACAGTGAACCGGTTCCCCCACAGGAAGAACTCCGACATGCATTGTCATGAGCATGTACATCACACGGGCCGGCGCGTGGCGCTCGTGCTGAGCACCCTCGTCGCGGTACTCGTCAGCCTGATCACCTGGGGCGGCACGGCCTCCGCCCATGGATCGGTGGTCGACCCGGCCTCGCGCAACTACGGCTGCTGGCTGCGCTGGGGCAGCGACTTCCAGAATCCGGCGATGGCCCAGCAGGACCCCATGTGCTGGCAGGCGTGGCAGGCCAACCCCAACGCCATGTGGAACTGGAACGGCCTGTACCGCAACGGCTCCGCCGGCAACTTCCAGGCCGTCGTGCCCAACGGACAGCTGTGCAGCGGCGGCCGGACCGAAGGCGGCCGCTACAACGCCCTGGACGCCGTCGGCCCCTGGAAGACCACGGACATCGGCGCCAACTTCACCGTGAAGCTGTACGACCAGGCCAGCCACGGCGCGGACTACTTCCTCGTCTACGTCACCCGGCAGGGCTTCGACCCCACCACCCAGCCGCTGACCTGGAACGACCTCCAGCTGGTCACCCGGACCGGCCGGTACGCCCCCAGCCAGAACTACTCGATCCCCGTGAGCACCTCCGGCTACACCGGCCGTCACGTCGTCTACACGATCTGGCAGGCCTCGCACATGGACCAGACGTACTTCCTGTGCAGTGACGTGAACTTCCGCTGATCCCCACGCCACCGGCCGTCACCCACCGGCCACCACCCCGCCGGGCGCGGTCTGGCCCCAGGGCCGGGCCGCGCCCGTCCGACCGCGATTGGGAGCGCTCCCAATCCGGCGCTCCCCTGCCGCACCCCCTCCCCCGCCCGCTCCCCTCCCCAGGAGGCGCACATGTCCCCCCTGCCCGCGCAGTGCCCGCGCCGGCTGCGCAGACCCCTGACGGCGGCCGCGGCGATACTCGCACTGGCGGTGTCCCTCCTGGCCTCCCTCCTGGTCGCAGCGCCCGCAAGCGGCGCCGGCGCGACCGCCGCCGGATGCCGCGTCGACTACACCGCCAACCAGTGGACCGGCGGCTACACCGCCCAGATCCGCGTCACCAACCTCGGCCCCGCGCTGAACGGCTGGCGGCTGACCTGGACCTACGGCGGCGACCAGCACGTCACCTCCGCCTGGAACGCCACCGTCACCCAGACCGGCCACGCGGTCACCGCCACCGGTACGGACTGGAACTCCGCCCTGCCCAGCGGTGCCGCCGCCGAGTTCGGCCTCCAGGGAACCTGGCAGTCCGCCGCTCCCGCGCCCACCGACTTCAGCCTCAACGGTGTCTCCTGCTCGGACGACGGCACCGTTCCGCCGACCACCCCGCCCGGCACCCCCGACCCCACACAGCCACCGGCCGGCTGCGGTGGCGCCGCCCTCTGCAGCGACTTCGAGGACCAGACCGGCACCTCCCCCTCCGGCGGCTGGCGCTTCACGGCGCCCGACTGCCAGGGGACGGGCACGGCCGCCGTCGACACGGCTGTCGCACACAGCGGCACCAGGTCACTGCGGGTGGACGGACGGGCCGGCTACTGCAACCACGCCTTCGTCGCCGCCACCGCCGACCTGTCGTCGGTCGGCCCGGTGATGTACGTCCGTCTGTGGGTCCGGCACACCACCGCCCTGCCCTCCGCCCACGTCACCTTCGTGTCGATGCCGGACACCGCCCAGGGCGGCCGCGCGCTGCGGGTCGGCGGCCAGAACGGCGCCCTGCAGTGGAACCGGGAGAGCGACGACGCCACGCTCCCCGCCCAGAGCCCGGCCGGGGTGGCGCTGAGCAGGCCGCTCCCGACCGGCAGCTGGCAGTGCCTGCGCTTCGCGGTCGACACCTCGAAGCCCGGGCTGGACACCTGGCTGGGCGCCGAGCAGGTGCCCGGACTGCACGCCGACGGGGTACCGACCCAGGACGTCGACCAGCAGTGGCTCGCCCGGACCACGCCGCCCCGGCCGACGGCTCTGCGGCTCGGCTGGGAGAGCTACGGCACCGGCGACGACACCCTCTGGTTCGACGACGTCGCCGTCGGCTCCGCACCGATCGGCTGCTGACCGGCCGCGCGGCCGCCTTCGGTGACGGCCGCCTTCGGTGGCCGCCGCCTTCGGTGGCCGCCGCCTTCGGTGGCCGCCGCCTTCGGTGGCCGCCGCCTTCGGTGGCCGCCGCCGGCTCAGGCGCCGGGAGGCGTCTCCTTCCGGCGCAGCACGAGCAGGACCCCGCCGCCGATCACCACCAGGCCGATGGCCACACCCGCGATCATCGGCGTGATCTCGGAGCCGCCCGTCTCGGCCAGGTTGGTGTCGGGAACCGTGTTGCCGCCCACCGTCGCGGGGCTCGGCTCGTTGGGGAGCCGGGCCGTCTCCGTCGTGATCGCTCCCTGGGTCTTGCAGTCCAGTACGCCGGTGAAGCGGTGGCTGAAGCCGTGCGGGCCGGTGATCGTGACGTCGTAGGCCTGGTCCTCCTGGAGCGGGACGGTCACCGTGCGGGAGGCACCCGCCGGGATGGTGTGCTCGGTGCCCATCAGCCGGAAGGTGAACGGCTTGTCGCCCTTGTTGGCCGCGCTGATGTCCAGGCCGCCCTCGGCGCAGTTCTCCCGGGCCGACACCGCCGGCACGGCCCCTTCGGCCGCCCAGCCGGCCGTCACCGTGGCGGAGACGGTGGACTCGCTGGAGCCGGCCAGGATCTGGGTCTGGCTGCGGCTCTCGGCGGCGAAGGCCCGGCCCACCGGCACGGTCGTCGACGCCTGCACGGTCAGCTGCGCGGTGCCGTCCGCCGCGTCCTCGGGAACGTCGAAGAACAGCCGGCTGCCGTCCTTCGCCGAGGTGATCACCTTGCCGGTCTTGTCGATGATCCGCACCCCGCTGGTCGCCGCGTCCGCCGGCGGACTCACCGTGACCGCGCCGGCGTTGGTGTGCACGGTCACCGGTCCGAGCAGGTCGCCCGGCCGGCCGGAGACCGCGGGCGGGTCCAGGGTGAGCGAGGCCTGCGGTTCGGCGACGCTGCGGGCGCTCTTCTCCAGGTAGTCGGCGAGCTTCTCGGCCTGCGGGTCGGCGGCGTCGACCTTCGCGCCGTCGGAGTAGCGCCAGATGGCCACCTGGGTGCCCGCCGCCGCGTCCTGCTCCGTCAGCCCGCTGACGCCCGCCTTCCGCGCGAGCGCGGCGAGGTCGTTGACCTGGGGGTAGGAGTGCTGGAGGATCCAGTGGATCCGGCCCGCGTCCTTGTTGGTGCCCAGCGAGGTGCCGCTCCAGGAAGTCTCCTGGTACCGGGCGTCCCGCTGGGTCGGGTTGTGGAGATCGACGCAGTACGTCTGGAGGGTGCCGCCGCCGTCCACGGACATCTCGAACAGGCCCGCGGACACCCGCTGCTCGCCGCCGTCCTCGTGGACCACGGCCTCGCCGTAGGTCTTCAGGCCGTTGATCGTGGCCGTGGCCCCGCCCTCGGTCTGCGGTGTCCCCTCGGCCGCGGCCGTACCGGCGCCGGACAGCACGCCGGCCGTCACCAGGCCGGACACCGTGGTGGCGGCGGCCAGGCGGGCCGTTCCGGTGGACCGGCAGAACCCAGAGAGCGCAGCAAGCACAGAATTCCCCTTCGAGCAGGACCCGTTGGACGTGGGGGACGGTCCCACCTGCAGAATCGGCAGCCCCTAGGGGCACGCCCGGCATCCTATGGATCAGCCGGAGCCCGACCCGCCGGTCGGATCATCCGATGGCCGATCCGATCTGTAATCGTTATCGCCCGGACCGTCCATGAGCTGCCCGTATCGACAAATCCACCGCTGCGCACGGCGTGTTGGACGGTACGGACAGCTCGTGCGGGGCGGATCACCGGCAGTCCGCGCGGCCGTGCCCGGCTGACGTTACGTCACCGCTGCGCTGTCGCAGGGTTGTTGTGCCGTCTCCGGCTCCTGCGGGTCCACCGGCCGTGGCGTCTCCCAGTCCGGCTCCGGCCGGGCCGCCGTCGGCGGCGCCTCCGGTTTGGCCGCGCGGTGGAAGACCGCCGTGCCGCGCGACAGGTCGTGACCGATCGTCACGGCGTCGATGTCGGCGGAGGCCCACTGCTGCTGTCCGTCCCGTGCCTCCGTGCGCACCTTCAGCCGGCCCTGGACGACGACCGGCTGGCCCACCTCCACGCTGGCCGCCACGTTCACCGCCAGCTGGCGGTTGGCCCACACCGTGAAGAAGTTGGTGTGCCCGTCCGTCCAGACGCTCTTCTCCCGGTCCCAGTAACGCGCGGTCACCGCCAGCCGGAACCGGGCCGACGGCCCCGTCACCGCCTCGCGGTACACCGGCTGGGTCGCCACGTTGCCCACCACACACACGATGGTCTCGTTCACGATCTCGCTCCCCTCCCCCGCCCGGCCCCTCCGGCCGGCCGGACACCCGTACGGGCCCGTCCCGTACGGCCGCGTCCACCGCACGCCCCTGTCCCGTACGGCTGCGCGCGCCGCACGACCATGTGCCGTGCGGCCGCGTCCGCCGCACGACCATGTGCCATGCGGCCGCGTCCGCCGCACGACCATGTGCCGTGCGGCCGCGTCCGCCGTGCGGGCCCCACGCCTGCCGTGACCGCCCGCACCGCACGCCGACCGCCCGCAGTGCCCTCCGTGTCCGGGGCCGGGCCCGCCGGGCGATCGCCGTGGCCTCAGACTGCCCGCGCCGGGCCGGGCCCGCCGAGCGCTGTGGACGGCCCGGCGCCTGTGGACAACCCCGTCACCCGCCCGGGTGCGCCGGGCCCCGTCACGCCGGAGCCCCCTGCCGCAGGCCGCAGGCCGCAGGCCGCAGGCCGCCGACGGCAGCTGCGCACCGGTCCGCGCGCCAAACCCACCCCGGCCCCGGCGCGCGCCCAGCCCACGCCAGCCCGAATCCCAGCCCAGGCCCAGCCCACCCCGGCCCCAATCCCGGCCCGGGCTCAGCCCACCCCCGCCCCGGCCCCGGAGCGCGCGACCCTGCCGTACTGCTCCCGCACCTCCCGGTAGCGCAGCAGCTCCGACGCCACCGGATCGAGCACCCGGGCCCGGCCGCAGCTCGCCGCCGCCTCCCGCAGCCGCCGTTCCGCCTCCTGGCCGTAGCGCCGGGCGGGCCCCCGTGCCGCCATCCGGCACGCCCACTCCACCAGCGGCCCGCCGACGATCCCGCACACCATCAGCAGCACGGGGACGCCCAGGTTGGGCGCCATCACCCCGGCGATCTGCCCCGCCAGCCAGGCGCCGCCCACGACCTGCAGCAGCGTCATCGCCGCCTGCACCAGCACGGCCACCGGCCACCAGCCCGGCCGCGGCGGGCGGCCCGGAGGGAGCCCGGCCCGCGCCGCCAGCTCGTCCAGCGCCTCGGACAGCCCGTGGGAGCCGCGTACGGCCGCCTCCCGCACCGCCTGCGCCCAGGGCGTGGGCAGCCCGGCCGAAGCCCGGTCGCAGACCGTGCGGACCGCCTGCTCGACCCGCTGGCGGGCCGTGGCCTCCTCGTCCGCCTGGGCGCGTACCGGGAGCCGTCCCGTCGTGGACTCGCCCCGGCCCTGGTACCAGCGCCACAGCCGCAGCCAGGGGGTGCCGCAGGCCCGGTTGGCGTTGCGCAGCCAGGCGCGTTCGGCGGCCTCGCCCGCCGCCGTGGCACCCACCGCGTCGGCGAGCCGCGCGGCGAACTCCTCGCGCGCCTCCTCGCTCAGGCCGACCCGCCGCCCGGTGGCGTACATGGGCCGCAGCTCGGCCGCGGCGGCGTCCACGTCGGCCGCCACCCGGCGGGCCGCCGCGCCGCGCTCCGCCACGAACTCGCCGAGCGCCTCGCGCAGGTCACCGACGCCGTCGCCGGTCAGCGCGGACAGGGCGAGCACGGTCGCGCCGGGCTCGCCGTGCTCGCCGAGCGCGATGCCGTCGTCGTCCAGCAGCCGCCGCAGGTCGTCCAGGACCTGGTCGGCGGCGTCCCCGGGCAGCCGGTCCACCTGGTTGAGGACGATGAACATGACCTCCGCGTGGCCGGCCATCGGCCGCAGATAGCGCTCGTGCAGGATCGCGTCGGCGTACTTCTCGGGGTCGACCACCCAGATGACCGCGTCGACCAGCTTCAGGATCCGGTCGACCTGTTCGCGGTGCTGTAGGGCGGCGGAGTCGTGGTCGGGCAGGTCGACCAGGACGAGGCCGCGCAGCTGCCCCTCGGTGTCCGCGCTGTGCAGCGGGCGGCGGCGCAGCCGGCCCGGGATGCCCAGCCGGTCGATGAGGCTGGCCGCACCGTCGCTCCAGCTGCACGCGATGGGCGCGGCCGTGGTCGGACGCCGTACCCCGGTCTCCGAGATGGCGACCCCGGCGAGCGCGTTGAACAGCTGTGACTTGCCGCTGCCGGTCGCTCCGGCGAGGGCGACGACGGTGTGCCGGCCGGAGAGTCTGCGGCGCGCGGCGGCCTCGTCCAGCACGCGGCCGGCCTCGGCGAGGGTCCGGCCGTCCAGACGCGTGCGGGAGAGTCCGACGAGCTCGCGCAGGGCGTCCAGGCGGGAGCGCAGTGGTCCGTCGTACGCCAGCGGGGCGGGGGTGTGGCTGCCCGGTCCGCGGTGTGCGGGCTCCGTCGCGGAGGCGCGCTCGGCGGCGAGGGCGGCGGCGTTCGCCTCGGTGACGCGGCGCGCGATGAGGCCGTCGTCCCAGGCTTCCTGGGAGTCGGCGTCGCTCCCAGCGTCGGCGGCGGCCTTGGGCGGAGGCGTGCCGTCCGCCGCGGCGCGCGGTTTCGGCGAGGTGGGCGCCTGGGGCGCGGGGGTGTGGGCCGCGGCGGTCTGGGACGCGGGGCCGTGCGGACGGGGTACGGAGACGGCTTCGCCGCCCTTGGCGCCCTTGGCGTGCTGGGCGTCCTTGGCACCCGTGTCGTCCTTGGCGTCCTCGGCACCCTTGGCACCTGTGTCGTCCTCGGCGTCCTCGACGTCCTCTGCGCGGGCGGCGGGACGGCCCCGGCGGTCGGTCTCGTCCTTCCCCGGGGCCGGGCGGTTCCGGCCGTCGCGCTCCTGATCCGCCCGGACCGGACGGCCATGAGCGTCGCCCTCGTCCTTGCCACGGGCGGCACGGTCCCGGCTGCCGGGGTCGTCCTCCGCACGGGCGGGGCGGTCCTGGCCTCCGTCGCTCTCGCCCTTCCCACGGGCGGGACCGTCCGGATCCGGGCCGGCGTCCGTCCCGCGCGTGCGTGGAGCGTCGGCTGTCCCTGTCCCGCGCGTGCGAGGAGCGTCGTCGGTCTCTGTCCCGCGCGTGCGAGGAGCGTCGTCGGTCTCTGTCCCGCGCGTGCGAGGAGCATCCCCGGTGTCCGTCACGCGCGCGTGAGGAGCGTCACCGGCGTCCCCGCCCGTGCCGCCACCCGTACGGCCGTCGTCCACGTCGCCGCCGGGGCGGGCGCCCCCGTTAGCACCCCCGCCCTCACTCCTCGTGCTGTCCCCGTCCCTCCTGGCTCTGCCCACCCCCGCGGCGGGCCCGGCGGTGCCCGCGGCCCCCGTCCCGTCCACGGCGCCGCGGACGCCGGTGGCGCCAGGCCGGGCGTCCGGGGCGTCACGGCGGGCGCCCCCGGCGTCGTGACGAGCGCCGCCGTCCATGGATCCGGTGTCGCCCCTGTCGCTGCCGCGTTCGGTGCGCGTCATGTGGTCGGTGTGATCCATGTGGTCGTGGTCAGTGACGGCGGTCACCGGTCACCTCTCCTTCAGCAGTACGGACAGCGCGGCGATGAGGTCGGCCTGCGGCTCGGCCCGGACGTCCAGGGCGTCGAGCGGGGCGAGGCGCCGCTCCCGTTCGGCGTGCATGACGCGGTCCACGTGCTCGATGAGCAGCCGCCCGGCCCGGTCGCGCAGCCGCAGCGCGCCGTGGGCACCGAGCCGCTCGGCGATCCCCTCGCCCGCGTTGCGCGCCCGGCGACCGCCCAGTACCGCCGTGGCGACGAGGGCGGCGACGGCCTCCGGGTCGGGGGCGCCGGTGCGTTCGAGGTGACGTACCTCGTCCTCGGCGTACTCCTCCAGCTCGCGCCGCCAGCGCCGGGCCGCGAGGCCGATGCGGTGCTCGGCGCGCTCCAGGGAGGTCTCCCGGCCGGCGAGCTGCGGGGCGTCCGCGGCGGGTTCGCGCCGCCAGGCGTCGTCGACGCGCTCGTCGGCGGCGGTTACGGAGCACAGCAGCAGGGCGGCGAGGCTCTCGACGAGGGCGTCGAGGAGTTCCCCGGCGGTGCAGTCCAGGGGGAAGGCGCGCCAGCGTTTGAGGGCGTCCCCGGAGAGGACCGCACCGGCCTGGAGGCGTCCCCGTACGCGCGCGTGCTCTTTGTCGTAGGCGGTCTCCACGGCGGAGGTGAGCCGGAGGGCCGCCGCGTACTGGGCGGCGGCCGCGGCGGCCAGCTCGGGCATCCGGGACTTGAGCGAGGTGAGGACGCCGTAGGCGGTACGGGTCACGGCCTGCTGCCGGGCGGCGGGGTCCTGGGCGTGGTGGACGAGCCAGCTCTTCAGGGGTGCGACGGCGGTGGCGGGCAGCAGCCCCGCTCCCCAGGCGGACTCGGGCAGCTCGGGCACGGTGAAGCGGGGTACGTCGCCGAGCCCGGCCTTGGTGAGCAGGGCGCCGTACTGCCGGGAGACCTCGGAGACCACCTGGTGGGGCACCCGGTCCAGGACGGTGACGAGCGTCGCGTCGTACTCCTTGGCGGTGCGCAGCAGGTGCCAGGGGACGGCGTCGGCGTAGCGGGCGGCCGTCGTGACCATGATCCAGATGTCCGCGGCGCAGATCAGCTCGGCGGCGAGGACGCGGTTGTCGGCGACGAGGGAGTCGACGTCGGGGGCGTCCAGGAGGGCGAGCCCGCGGGGGAGGGTGTCGGCGGTCTCGATGCGCAGCACGCGCCCGGGATCCTCGTCGGCGAGCAGGAAATCGTCGCCGACGTCACGTTTGGGCGCCCACACGCGGGTCAGGTCGGGGAGCACACGCATGCCGCTGAACCAGTGATGATCCTCCGGATGGCAGACGAGCACCGGTGTCCGGGTGGTCGGGCGCAGCACGCCGGCCTCGCTCACCCGTCGGCCGACGAGGGAGTTGACCAGCGTCGACTTGCCCGCGCCGGTGGAGCCGCCGACGACGGCCAGCAGCGGGGCCTCGGGTTGCCGTAGCCGGGGTACGAGATAGTCGTCGAGCTGCGCGAGGAGTTCGTCGCGGTTGGCACGCGCGCGTGGGGCCCCCGCGAGGGGCAGCGGAAAGCGTGCGGCGGCGACACGGTCGCGCAGAGCGGAAAGTGTGTCGAGCAGCTGAGGCCGTACGTCCAAGGTCACCACATGCGAAGAATGCCCAATTTTAGGGGAATTCTGAAGCATATGGACATGTCTGCGTGCCGACGGAACAGAACGGGCAGAAGGGATGACCGGGACACGGTCACAGGCCAGGCATAACGAGTGCACAACACCCGGTGCGCCAAGCGCCAAAAGCGGTGCACGATTCGTACCTGCCTGCGATTATCAGGACCGCTTCACCGAACCTCCACATCGAGCCACGGAGGCGAAGCGACAGGGTCAAGGAACCGGGAGCCCTATCCTTGTCCCCGGCAACGTCACGGATCAGCCCGCACCAGGGCACCGGATACGAGGCCACCCATCCGGCCCCCGTAGCTCAGTGGATAGAGCAGGCGCCTTCTAAGCGCTTGGCCGCAGGTTCGAGTCCTGCCGGGGGCGCCCCTGCACCGCCCTCCTTCGGGAGGGCGTTTTTGCTGGTCAGGGCGGGTACAGCCACGAGCAGAAGAGCGCCGGACCGTTCCCCGGTGCTCGCGGGAAGGTCCGGCGCTGTCCGGCTGTCACCGGGTTTCTGCGGGTGGCTGCGGTGAATACGCGGAGAAGTTCTCCGGGTGGCCGTCAGCCGGTCTCGGGCAGGTCGGGGAGGTCCCCGCGAGCCAAAATCCGCTGTTTGAGGTCACCGAGCTGCCCCGAGATGCATCGGGCATAGATGGCCAGCAGTACGGGGACGCTGTTGCCCGCCCACTCGGCTACCTGCGCCGGCGGGATGCCGTCGTTGAGCCAGTTGGTCAGACAGGTGTGCCGGAGGTCGTACACCCGCCTGCCGAGCGGCGAGGCGAATTCGTCCGGAGAGAGCACTTCCGCGCGAGCGGTCCGCCACGCTCGGCGGATGACCGAGCCCGCGAGCATGCCGCCCCTCTCGCCCTGGAACAGGAGATCTCCCGGCTTCAGGCTCTCCGCCTTGATGTGCTCACGCAGGATCCTCGTCAGCGACGGGTGCCCTGGTACGACTCGCGTGTCATCCGAAGCACGTCCCTTCAGCCCGCGCTCTTCATGGATCTCGCCGTCATCTGTCCAGTTCTTCCCGACCTCCGGCTGAGCGGTGTGGAACAGCAACTCGCACCACTGGTCTTCGGCGTCCTCGGCGGGCAGGCGGACGTCCGCAACGCCCATCGCCACAACTTCCTCCGGGCGTGGCCCGGCGTAGTACATCGTGGCAAAGAAGGCGTGGAGCCGATCGCCGCCGCGGGGACGCCAGCGTACCCAGCCCAGCAGACGCGCCGCCTGTTCCGGGTTTAGCAGAGACCTCTTGTCGACCGCAGATGACGTCTTGGGCGCCGCCCCTCTCCCCTTCGGCAAGGGGTTCGCCCGCAGAATCCGGTGCTTGACGGCGTACTCCATGGCCACGTTCAGGATCCGCCGGTTGCGTTTGACTGAGCTTGCCGCGGCACGCGTGCCGTCCAACTTCGAGTCGACGGCCCGGAGTACCTCGTCAACCTTGGCGGGGTCCTCCCATGCCGCCATGGTCAGGGTGTTGCGCTCCACCCACTTCAGGATGGTGGCCACCTCGGGTGGGGCGTCCTCCCGGCGCCGTGTGTTGAACGCGAACTCCCGCAGTGCCGTGCGCACGTCGACCGGCCGGAACGCGGTCGGCGGTGTGCGCAGCAAAGCAACGGTGGTCGCCATGAGCGCCTTGGACGTGTTTTTGCGGTTGTTCCCGCCCGTCCGGTGCCACTGAGCGTCCGCGAACTGTACGGCGAAGTCGTACCAGTTCACCGCGCTCGCGCCGGACTGATGCGAGACGGGGCGCCCCGTGGCGAGGCTGAACGCCTCACCACGGCGCGTCGCGCTGACCAGCTCGGAGCGGAAGGCGTCCGCCAGTGCCTTCGTGTCGAACGGCGCTCGCCACTCCTTGCCCTCCAACTCCCATCGGACGGTGTGGGTGGTCTTGCGCTTACCCTTATAGACCGCCGTCTTCCAGATCTTGACGTTGTACGTCGTGCCGTCCATCAGGCGGCGTCCTCCCGCGCGTCCAACCAGTGTTCGTAGTCGCTGCGCCGGACCCGGATGTCACCGTTGGGCAGCTTGATACAGCGAGGGGCGCGCCCTTTCGCTCGCCAGTCGTAGAAGGTGGAGCGGGAGACTTTCAGGTCCCTGCAGATCTCCGCGAGCGTGAGCTTGTCGTCTCGCGCGCCGGCGCTCATACCGCCGTCCTCTCTTCTGTTTTGATCAACGTCTGGGGGCCTTCTGGGAAATCCGCAACATCCGCCACGCCGCAACACCGCAGGTCAGGGACTTGGATCTGTTGCGGATGCCGGTTGTGTTGCGGATAGGTGCCGCCGCGCGGTCGTGCGGCGGCACGGTGCACCTCGGGACCTGTCCCGGGACAACTAGTGGGCATAGACGCCAACGTGAGGGCCGATCTCGTAACGGTCAGTCACTTTTGGACTCCACTGTCTCAACTCACAGTGATGACCCGTCAGTGCGGTGCCGCGGCAGGGCGATTGCCAGTTCGAGGAGCTAAATTCTGCGAATTTCGCTTCCGCGGAAGGTCGCGATGCTCTACCTTCAAGGCGAGGCGGCACCGAAGTGGTGCCGCGGCAACTTCCTGACTCTGGAGGTCAGATGAGCCTGTCCGCGTTCGGACGACAGGGCATCACGGTGCCCGCGATGATCGTGCGGCCTGGCGTCGCCGTCACCACCGTCGAACTGTTCTCCCTCGTCCAGACGGTGCCCGACCCGCGGAAGGAGGAGGGGAAGAAGAACCTGGCGCAGGCGAGCGCCCTGCTCAAGGCGCACGCTGAGATTCGGCTTCTCGTTCAGCGCACCCTCGCCGGGGCGAAGGGCAAGAACGCGAACGAGTACGCCGATTACATCGCCGCGGGCCTGCGTGGTGACCTCTTCAACGGCTGGTCGACGCCGCCGGTGACCATCTGGATTCCCTCCCAGCCGGATGGGACGCCGACCGCCAAGGCGAAGGAGGTGGCGGAGGCGGCAGGCTCGGGACTGTACGAGGTCTTCATCCCGGTTGGCGCACACGAGGTACCGATCGACGGCGAGACGCAGTGCACGGCGCTGCACCAGATCGTTGCCGATCCCGAAGAGTATGGGCTGACGATCGAGCAGCTCCGCGACGTCCGGGTCCCGGTGGAGCTGTACTGGGATCTGAGCGTTGAGGAGGCCCGACAGGTTTTCCACGACCGGAACGTCAAGGGCATCACTGTGGACAAGAACCTGGCCATGTCCATGGACCAGCGTGACCTGGGGACACAGCTCGCCCACAAGATCGCCGAGCGAGTCAAGATCTCCACCGCCGACGGCGTCGTCCCCCTCGCCTCGCTGCTGCAGTCGCAGCGGCGGCAGCTCGCCGCGTCGGACGACAAGCTGATCACCTTGTCCGGGCTGCGGGCGCTGGTCACCACCGCGCTCCTCGGTAAGTCCGGGATCGCGAAGACGTCGGCGACGGTGACGGAATCCACGCTGATCAACACGGAGAAGGTGTCGGCGGAGGAGCAGAAGGAGCGGGTGGTGTTGCTGCTCTCGGGCGTCCTCACGCAGCTTGCCCCGGAGCTGGCCAAGGGCCCGAAGGGGACAGCGCTGAACGCGCCGGCGATCCTCACCGGGCTCGGCGTCGCAGTGCACCACGCAACCGAGTGGGCGGAGACCGACCGGATCACGGAGGAGTCGCTCATGAACATGGTGACGTCCGTCAAGTGGGACCGGTCGGCGCAGTACTGGGATGGTGTCGGCGGCAAGGCATTGATCAAGGACGGGCAGGTGACCGGGGTGTCGTTCGCCGGTGGTGCGAAGGACTCCGGTGGCCGGGTCGCCGACGCGATCCTCTACCCGTCCACGGAACTCGGTCGGAAGATCCGCGGCATCGTCGAGTAGTTCTAACCCGGCCAGCATGCGGCCCCCACCCCGATGTCGGCGGGGTGGGGGCCGCTGTCCTTTTATCACAGAGCGCAGGCTGTGTCCGCGGCGCTGTGGCGGGAGCCGTCAGCCGACGGCGCGTAGCGGGCGTGTGCCGGTTTCGGCGAGCATGTGGCGGCTTTCGTCGGGGTCTTCCGCCACGGATTCACCTTCGTTGACCTGCGGTGTTGCGGATGTTGCGGATGTTGCGGACTTCTCGGGGGGAGGGGGGCAGTAGCGTGCCCAGGCGTCGGTCAGGTCTTCGGCGTAGTAGCCCTTCGGGGTGCCGCTGCCGACGCGGATGCCGCGGGGCCGGATGGGGGTGTTGTCGGGGCGGACGTACTGGCTGAGCAGCTTGGACAGGCCGCGTGCGGTGAGCGGTTTGCCGTCGTCGTTCAGGTCGGCCCAGGGGGCGTCATCGAGCCCGTGGAGGACTTCGAGGATGGCGGCGGTGGGCATGCGGTCGGCGCCGCAGAACACCTTGTCGCGCAGGTCGGTCAGCAGGCGGACCCCGAGGGAGGCTTCGTTGCCCTCGCCCGCGGCCTTGATGAGTTCGACGCAGGCGGCGCGGGCGCGCTCGGGCCAGTGGCCGCCGGCCGCGTCGGCGACGGCGAGCAGGGGTTCCCAGACGTCGGCGGGCCGGTCGGTGACGCCCTCGGGCATCTCGGGCCAGGCTTCGGCGACCTGGTCGTGCACGGTGGTGGCCCATTCGGCGAGCCGGTCACGCAGGGCGTGGCCCTGCTTCTCGTGGACGCGCCGGCGGTAGGGCTCTGCCTTCTCGTTAGGGGCCTTCTTCCGCATCCGGATGATGACCGAGCGGGTCAGGATCGTGTCCGGCAGGGAGCCGAGTCCGGCCATGGCGACGGCGCAGAACGAGGAGAACCACTCGGTGGACTGGTTCGAGCCGTCCCCGACGCAGCGCAGGGACTTGGCGCCGCGCCGGTAACCGGAGTTCAGGAAGCCGCGGACCTCTTCGTTGCCCCCGGCTTTGGGCCCGAACACGGTGTCGATCTCATCGAAGAGCAGTGTCGGGGTTCCCCCGTCGGCCTCCACCAGCCGGAACAGGGCGTTGGCGGACGCGTTGACCGTGGTGACCGCTCGCGGGGTGAGTGTCTCCACGATCTCCAGCGCACGGGACTTGCCCGATCCCGGCTCGGGCGAGAGGAACGCGAGCCGGGCCGTGCCGTCGAATGCGTCGATCAGGTGCGCGTGCGCGTCCCACAGCGCCACGGCCACGTACGCGGACTCGGTGGGGAAGATGTTGAAGCGGCGGTGGAACGCTTCGACCTCATCGAGCAGTGCGGCGCCGTCGATGGACGGGGCGGACACGTTGGGGCTGGTCATGCGACGTTCCTCCTTTCGGTGCGGGGCGTGGGTGTGCCGTTGCAGAAGTGCTTGTGGGCCTCGTACTCGGTGACCAGGGCAGCCACGGCGTCTTGCCCCTTGGCGATGCCGGTTTGGCCGCAGGGGCAGGCGTAGGCGGCGGTGGGGGTGGCCCCGTAGCGCTTGGACCAGCGGGCGCCGTCGTAGTGGTGGCGGTAGACCGGCGGGGCGAAGATGCGAATCCCCGGCCGGTCCGGCGTCGGGTCCTCGCCGTCCTGGCGGGCGTTGCCGGTCCAGTGCGGGCCAGAACGAAGAGCTGAAAGGACGGCCTGACGGCCGTCGCTCTTCGTGCCACGGCCCGCTTTGGCGCCGCCACCCTCCGGGCGCGAACGCTCGGGCTTGGGTTGGGTGGGCTTTTCAGGGCGGGGGGTCATGCGACGTCCCTGGGACGGCATGTGCGAATCGACCACTCCAACGCGCTGCGGATGGTGGCCCGGCACTCGGACGCGGACAGGCCGGCTGTCTCTCCCCCCGCCTGAAAAGCCTCCTCCACCACGTTCCGGGGGATCTCGCCCCATGCGACGAACCGCCCCAACGCGCGGGCGCCCTCCAACAGCCGGTTGTTCCGGCTCCCTTCGGTTCTCCTGGCCACCGCGTCCGTCTCGCGCTCCAGTGCCGCCCGGGCTCGCCGGGTGACCGACTCGTGGATGAGCAGCGGAGCGGGCGCCACGTCGGGCCGGGACGGCTCGGTAAGCAGCGGGGCGAGCCAGTGCGGGAGCGCTGCGACGGGGGCGTCGTCCAGTACCTCGTAGGCACCGTCGGGAGTGGTGCTGCCGGGGGCGACGACGTAGCCGCCCCATGCGCGGGTGTCGATGTGCTGTCCGAGCCGGTTGACGCTGCTGGGCAGCTTCCCTCCGGCCGGGGCGGTGAAGTACAGGTGTCGACCCCCGCTCGGGGTCCGCACCTGGTAGGTGGGCGGAAGCTGCTCGCCGGCGCGCTCGCAGAGCGCCTGCAAAGAAGCGGCGCCGTCAGGCGCTCCCTTCTTCTCTCCCGACTTGGACACGTCCAGATCGATCACCAGCAGCCCGGCCGGGCCGGTGGCGATCCCCACGTTGTACGGGGTGCGCGCCCATGCGGCCTGGATCAGTTCCGGGTCCGTGGTGGCGCGCTGCTCGGGGGTGCGGTGCCCACCCTCGCACCGTCCGGTGCCAGGGCAGGAGCGTTCCGGGTGCCCGGCCGGGCGTTTACTGCCGGGGTGCAGAGGGATGACCGGCCAGCCCTGCTCTGCGGCGCTGAGGGCGGAGGCCAGTAGGTGCAGGTTGGCAAGGTCAACCAGTGGCATGTCGGTGACGTTGATGAGGGTCATACCGTCACCCCCGTGGGATGGGTCATGCTGTAGGTCTCCAGGTCTCTTAGATGGGACTGGATTGCCGGGGTGACCGCGTGTCTTTGGCGAGAGAGGCGGTCACCCCGGGCGCGTCTAGGCGATGTCCAGGGCGAGCTGGGACGGGACGGCGGGAGCCGCGGCTTCGGCGGCGAGGGAGGCGAGCAGCGCGCGGTAGGCATGGGCGGCCTGGTGGATGACCACGCCGTTGCCGAGGATTTTGAGCTGGTCGGAGCGGGACAGGCCCAGGTCCGCATCCGTCACCCAGCCCGGATCGGCGCCCATCATCCATTCCACGAACGCCGGCGACAGACGGCGGTTGCCCTTGGTGCCCGGTTCGGTCGGCTCCGGGGCGGGGCGTCCGAGGGCGGCTTCCCATCGGCGGATGGCGGGGCCGTAGTCGGTGCCGTTGGTGGCCACCCACCGCCCGTCCAAGCGGACGGCCTGGCCGGGCAGGTAGTGGTTCCCGTTCCTGTCGCACTGGTTCGGGCCGCCGTGCGGCCCGTCCGACGCTTCCGGTGTGGACAGGAGTCGCGCGGCATCAATGAGGGTCGGGCCGTATCCGCTCCCGTAGGGCGTCCCGTCAGGCCGGAAGTTCGCGGTGTTCCGGGAGTCCGCCACCGTGGGCGTCGGTAGCAGGTTGACCACGACTTCATTCAGCGGGCGGGAGTTGGTTCCCAGCAGGTTGGACGCGCCGGACTTCCAGTCACGCGCCGCCGGAGTGGGTAGCAGGGTCACGGCGGTGCGCAGGTTCATCCCGCCCTTGCGCTTCGGGGACGTACCCGGCCCGCCGGTTCCGTCCGCGGCGGCCGGGGTGGGCAGCAAGCTCAGGCATCCGTCGGCGGCAGCAAGAACACCACTTCGTCCTCCAGCGTGGGCCCGTGCCCACCCGCCTTGCGCTTGTCCGGGTGCTGCGGCCCGCCGTTGCGCCCGAGCTGGGAGGTGGGGGTCTTCAGCAGCGGGATACGCGAGGGCGAACCAGCGGTCTCGCCGGTGGCAGGCTCCGACTTCGGGATCTCCAGCGCGTAGGCACATCCACCGCGCGTCATACCCGCACGCGGCCAGGTCCGCGGCGACGACGTCGAGCCCCCGGCTTCGGATGGCGGCGACGTTTTCCAGGAAGACGAGTCGTGGTCGAAGATGGCGAATGGCGTGGGCGATCGTTTTCCACAGTCCCGAGCGGTCACCGGCAATCCCTCCCCGAGGTCCGGCGTTGGAGATGTCCTGGCAGGGAAAGCCGGCGGTCAGCGCCGCCGGACGCGGCATCGAGGCGGACAGGTCCGCCCAGTCCACGGCCGTGATGTCCCCGAGGTTGCGGGCATGGGGCAGGCGGACGGCCAGCAGCCGGGACGCGGCCGGGTCCTTCTCACCGACCATGACCGTGGGCAGACCGGTGACGGCTTCCACGGCCAAATCCAGCGCACCGGACCCGGTGCACAGGCTGATGTTGCCGCCCTGCGACGGCGCGACGGGATGGGTCATGCTGTAGGTCTCCAGATCTCTTGGATGGGACTGGACTGCCGGGGCGACCGCGTGTCTTTGGCGAGAGAGACGGTCGCCCCGGGCACAGCTAGAACGGAGGCTCGTCGCCCGGCTCCGGGCGGTTGTTCCCGGTGTTCCACGGGTCGCCGGCCGGGGCGGCGCCGTTCGTGCGCCGGGCGTTGATCTGGACGGTGGTGAAGCGGACGGAGGCGCCGATGTCGTCGACCTCGACGGCGAGCATCGAGCGCTTCTCGCCCTGGTCGGTGGTCCAGTCGTGCTGACGCATCCGGCCCATGGCCACGACGCGGGAGCCCTTGCCCATGGACTCGGCGACGTGTTCGGCGAGGGTGCGCCAGGCGGCGCAGCGATAGAAGGCGGTGGTGCCGTCCTTCCACTGGTTCGAGGTGCGGTCGAAGCTGCGCGGGGTGACGGCGATCGTGAACTTCGCCAGCGCCGTTCCGGAGTCGGTGAACTTCAGTTCCGGGTCGTCGGTCAGGTTGCCGACGAGGGTGATCGGGGTCTCTCCGAACGACATGGGATCACTCGCTTTCGGATGTGGTGGGCCGGTGGTCGGCGGTGAAGTACAGGCGGGTGTGCCTGCGGTCGCGGGTGGGGTACTGGCGTGCCGGGCCGGTTTCGAACGCGTCAGCCAGGGCCCGGCTGATGCGGTCGGTGTCGTCCGGCTCGCAGATCACGCGGATCTCGAACACGGCGCTCCTCTCGGCGTGTTCAGCCGTGGAAGTGGCTGCGCTTGATGACGGCCTTGCGGATGTTGACCGTGGTCCCGCCACGGTCGTGGTGGCCGGTGGCGCCGAAGATCTGGACGGCGATCCAGCCGCCGAAGATGACCGCGGCCAGGATGATGAGCTGGGTGATGAAGGCGGTCAGGGCGGCGATGAACGAGGTGAGCAGGACCAGGCCGCCGCAGACCGCGCCGAACCCGATGCCTCCGAGCGCGATGTTCACTGCGGTGCGGGAGACGGTCGGCCGCGTGGCGACCGGTGCCGGGGCGGGAGCGGGGGTGAGGGCGTAGCCGGTGACGATCCGGCCGTCGGGCAGGACGATGCTCTGCACCGTCGGCGGCGGGCCCGGCTGTACCGGCACGAGGGGCGTGGCGGTCGGGACGGTGATCGGCTGGGGGTGGTGGAGTTCGACGGCCGTGGGCCGCTCGGGGTGGGTCACGGCGGTTCCTTTCGGTACGGCCGCGGGCCCGCGCACCGGGGTGCGCGGGCCCGCGGGTGGGTGTTACGAGCAGGTGTTAGGCCGTGTGACCGGCCGCTGTTAGGGCGGGTAACGCGCGTGCCTGCCTAGGGGTTTGGGTGTTAGGCGGGCGTAACGCGTTACGGGTGTCAGGCGGCCGTGAGGGCGGGGACGATGCGCCACCGGCCGGTGGCGTTCGTCGCCTCCAACCGGCCCTTCTGCGCCGCCTCCTTCAGCCGCAGGGACACCCAAGAGCGAGACAGGTTGTGCCGGTCGCACCAGTCGGTGAAGTCCTTCGGGCCCACGATCATCCGGCCCTCGCTCTCGAACTCCGCCAGCGCGTCCGCGAACAGCCGGCGCGCTTCCTCCGGTGACGGCTTGCGGCCCGTCTCCTGCCCGAAGATCGGGGCGTCGTCGCCGTCCTCCGGTGCGGGAAGGTCGGCCTCCGGGTCGATGTCCTGGTCTTCGGAGTCCACCAGCAAGCCGCCCTGTTCCATGTCGTCGTCCTCCTGTTCGACGGCCCGCAGGCCGGTCGGCTGCTCGGTGCCGGACGTGGCCCGGCCGGTGTAGGCGCGTCCGGCGACGCTGGAAGCGGCGCCGACGGTGACAGGGTCCGCGTGGGCGCCGTTGCGCTGTGCCCAGGTGGCGAGCAGTTCCATGACCGGCACGGCCCGGTGCGTGAAGCGCCGGGTCCGGCCCGGGGACGGGTAGCGGTCTTCCGGAATGCCCGGGGAGACGACGTAGCAGTAGCCCGGACGCCGGTTGCCCCACGCCCCGGGGTGGGCGCCCGCGGCCAGGACCTCGTCCGGCAGCGAGAACCCCTCGTCGCGCGCGTCGCAGCCCAGCGCGATCACCGACGGCAGCGAAGCACGGGTGGAGGTGGACATCTGGTCGTAGGACGGCCGCTGAAGCGACACGATCAGCGAGATACCCGCGGACCGGGCTTCCTGCGCGATGCCGGTGAACGCATCGTCGCCCATGGCGCGCAGGGTGTTGGCGGCCTCCTCGAACCAGGCCACCAGGAACGGCATCCCCTCACAGCCGCACGGCCGCCCGTCCGTCCGGCAGGTGTGCTCCGGACTGTTCTGCGCCTGTGCCGCTTCAGGAACCCACTGGCGGTAGCCGTGGGCACCCAGCCAGCGCGTACGCGCCGGAATCGCGGCCTCGACGGCAGCCACCAGGACTTCGGTCTGGGTGCCGCCCTCGACAGCCCAGTCCAGGCCGGGGCGCAGGGCGGCGAAGTCCTGGAACGCTTTCGGGTCGGAGAACCACACGATCACGTCCCGGCGGGAGACGACCTCGGTGAGCAGGTTCAGGGCGGTGTCGCCCTTGCCGGAGCCGGTGCCGCCGGCCACCAGGACGTGGGTGGAGTTGCGGCCCGCTTCGGGGTCGCCCGGAAGCCAGATCACCAGCGGGGCGCCGTCGTCGTAGCGGCCGATGACCAGCGGCTCAGCGATCGAGCCGCCCAGGTTGGAGGGCCCTTCCCACTCGACGACTTCGGCCAGCATGTCCTCGGGCACGATGACCAGGTCCCCGCGCCGGGCGGAACCCGGATCCGGGGTGTAGCGGACGGCCGACTTCGGCAGGTCCAGGGCGGAGGCGATGTTGCCGAGTGCCTTGGTCATGTCGTCGTTGGTCTGCGTCCCTGCCTCGAGCGCGACCGGCGCCGTGACGCGGTTCGGCTCAACCTTCGCGTTGCCGATCTGCGCCCTGGCCAGCCCCACCTTCTCCAACAGCCCCTTGTCCGAGCTCTCGCCGGACGCGTCGGGGGTGTGCCGCAGGACCAGGCGCACGTTCCAGGACAGGGCCAGGGCAGGACCGCCCATCAGGTACAGGTCCCCGACCGGGTTCGCGGTCGGACCCGCCAGGCAGGCGGCGGTCAGCCAAGCGGAGCCTGCCGCCACGGTGATGGCTGAGTGCAGGCGCCGCTGCTGGCTGGTGTTCTTGCCGATCAGCCAGGTGGCGCCGGTCAGCACCACCGAGCCCAGGGTGAGGCCCACGGCCGCCGGGGCGCTGTCGGCCCACCGCAGGTGACCGAGGACCCCGGTCAGGCCGGTCCCGGCCCAGCCGAGCCACGGCGGGATGTGGGGCTTGGCCCGGTGGAGCAGGTACTTGCCCACCCCGCCGGCGTCCGAGCCGCCCTTGAGCTGAAGTTCCAGCAGCTCGGCGAGCTGGTGCTGTGCGTCGCGCTCAGCCATCGATGAACCTCCTTACTGCTGTGCCCAGTTCATGACCGGCTGCTGCGGCCTGCGGGCGCGGTGGCGGACGCGGTTGATCTCTTCCTCGTACTGCTGCTGGAACGTCGAGTACGTAGCGGCGGCGTTCTTCGCAGCGTCCCGCAGCGCGTCGGCGGACTTCTGCAGCTTGCGTGCCACCTTCGCCGCGCGGACCCGGGAGCCGAACGGACGTCCCTCCGGGTCCGGGACCGCGGCCAGCACGCCCTTCATGATCTCGGCGCCCATGGCCACCTCGATGGACAGCGTCACGGCCGCCGCGCGCAGGCTGTTGCAGTAGTTCCGCACCTGCGCCGGAGAGGTGAACTCCGGAGCCGGGAGCAGCGCTTCCGCCCTGCTGCGGCCGTTGGTGCCGGAGCCGCCGGTGACGGCGGGCACGCCGTTGTTGGTCTTGTTGGCGTTGACGTTGATGGTGAACCCGGGCGAGAACGTCGCGCCGAAGTTCTTGGTGTTCATCGCGCGCTTGGCCTGTGAGCCGTTGGCTCCGGCACCGGGCGCGGCGTAGGCGGTTGCCATCAGGGGGTCCCTTCGGGTCAGTGGGAGCGGCGGACGATGAGCCACGCGGTCTGAGCGACCAGCCAGGCCAGGAGCCAGAGCAGGGGCAGCGGGCCCGCCAGCGGACCGAATCCGGCGGCCAGGGCCAGCCAGGCGAACCCGGCCGTGGCGAGCAGGGCCAGACCGGCCCGCCAGACGACCGCAGCCGCGCGCGCCGGTCGGCGGATCTGGACGAAGCCGAGCCACAGCACCGGGGCCACGGCCAGGGGCGCCACCAGCAGACCGGACCACCAGGCGAGCGCGTGCAGGATTGCGGTCAGCGGCCACGCCAGCAGGGCCAGGAAGCTGGGGGCGAGCGCGCCGCGAAAGCGCCACAGCACCCGGCCCAGGAAGCCGAGCGCTTCGCGGGTCAGAGAGGGGTGCTCCGGAACGACAACGACGAACGGCTGGCTCCGGCGACGCCCGCGCTGACGCGGAATGTGGACGGTGTGGACACCTGCGGCCGTCTTCACGCCGCGGGTGCGGGTACGGCTGGACACAGTGAATCTCCTCGGTCGGAGGGTGATGGAGGCGGTGCGCTGTTCCCCGGCGGAATCCCGGGGCGGGCTCACCGGGTCTGCTCGCCGGGTCTGCGAGGGTGCCGCTCGCCGGGGCTCACCGGGTCTGCTTCACTGGTGCGGTCGACTGCTTCCGGCAGTCGCAACGAGGGCCAGCCCAATAGCCGTGGGCTGGCCCTCATTGGTGTGTGCCGGACGCTCGGTCAGGCTTCCGATTCCTCGTGGGACATCAGCGAGCCCCACGCCTTGCGCACCCTCTGTTCCCCGCCGACGAACCCGCCCTCGCGGAAGCCGGTCACGGCCTGGCGGTAGGACAGCGGCGGGTCGTCGGAGTAGCGCAGGTGCCGCAGGACGACGACGAGCTGTGCATCGGTCAGCGGCTCGCCGGCCTGCGGGGTGGGCACCCCGGCCACGGCCGCGATCTCCTCCAGCGTCACGGGCGCCGTGACGGGCGTGACGGGTTCCGGCGGTACGGTCTCAGCTTCGGCCGTGACCTGCGTGTCTTCCTCCGTCACGGGGGGCGTGACGCCCTCCTCGCCCGCGCTCTCGACGGCGGGTGGCTCGGGGGCGGCCGTCACACCCGGGGTGGGGGTCGTGACGGGCACGGCGAACATGCCCGCAAGCGCGGCGTCCGCACCGGCCGTCATCCGCTCGCGCTGGACGCCGACCAGGCGCACACCGAGCAGAGCGTCACCGGTGCCCACCTTCTTGGCGAGCTTCCACGACTCCCGCTCGGAGTCGTTGCGGGCGCCCTCGTCGGGGTGGTTCGCGGCACGGGCGCGGTGGTAGGCGAGCCGCTGCATGACGGCCGCGTTGCGGCGCTGCGCTTCGGCGTCCACTCCGGTGCGGTAGACCACGATGCGGCGGGCCAGCAGTCCCATGCCCTCAGCTGACACGCACATGGCCATCGGGGTGACGGCGAACACCACCGCTTCCGTCGTCGACTGCGCGACGGCGGCGCCGGTCAGGGAGGCCACGGCGGGCAGCGTCCACAGCCCGACCCGCACGGCCGCCGGGGAGGACTGCCCCAGCATGGTCAGGCCGACCAGGACCAGGGCCAGAACCAGCGTGGCGCCCTCACCGGCCGCGACCACGCCCAGCGCGGTGGCCGACCGGTGGAACACGGAGGTGATGTTGCTGTAGGTGCCGACCGCGCCCAAGCCGCCGAACGCGACCATGGGCACCACCGCGGCACCCAGTACGAGCGCCTGGCCCCTGCTCAGGGACCGCTCTCGGGTGTCGTTCATCGGACCTTCCTGTCTCGATCAGGGTCAGGTAGTGCGCTGTTCCTCGGTGGCGATGCACATCCCGCAGACGCCGAAGCGGCGGGGGATGCAGTAGCCGACATCGAGCCGGCAGCGGGGGCAGGTGCGCCGGGCGAGCATCGCCAGCGCGAGCGCGCCCCACGTGCGGGAGGTCATCGGCCGCACGAGCTTGGCGCGGTCGACGCGGTAGAGGTAGCCGACCCGCACGCCTCCGGACCTGCGGTTGACCCGCATCACCTGCGCGGCGATCGGCTGACCGCCCGGCCTTAAGCCACGCTCGCGGAGCTGACGGCGGGTGGCCAGGCCGTCCGGGGCTAGGCGCCACGGGTAGGTGGGGATGCCGTAGCGGGCGCCGTTCGGGTCGAAGCACTTGCCCAACGCCCCCGACATCAGGCCACCGCTCCCACCAGCACCTCAGCCGGAATGGGGGCGTAGGCAACCAACTCCAGCTCAGCGCCCGCGTACTCCACGGACAACCGCAGTACGCGCGTACGGCCACCGCTCTGCGTGCCGTGAGTCACCGCGTCCGGCGAGATGCTCAACCTATCCCGCCAGCCCTCGAACCCGGCCAGGTCGTCATGGAACGCCAACTCCAGCCGCTCCGGATAGATCGGGGTCACCCGCACGGTCGGCGCCGCCAGATGCCCGAAGTCTGCGGCCAGCAGGCGCAGCGCCCGCAGCGGCGCGGCCAAGCCGTCCAGTGTCAGACCCTCGCTCATGCCGCAACCCCCTTGCGCATCGGACGCCGACGGGCGGGACGTACCAGCGGAACCACGTTGAACAGCTCCGGGTTCTCGTCGACGACCCGCGCGGCCAGGCGGATCAGGTCATCGGGCAGGTCACAGAACTGAGGGTCGGAGAGGATGTCGCGCGCCGCGTCCAGGCGGGCCGCGCGTTCCTCGGCCGTCTCGCCCTTGACCCCGAGCCACAGCTCAACCGGGGTACCCAGCGCGAGCTCCGTGAACTCCGCGTCGGTTACGGCCTCATGACCAGCAACGATGTACTTCATGGGACGGACTCCAGTGAGACGGGAACGGCCCAGACAACAGCGGCTCCGGTGTGTCAGCACCGGAGCCGCGAGCCGTTGAAGCGGGTAGATCCGGCTCCCCACGCCCCGCCCGTACGACCGCCGCACCGAGTGCGGGGCCGGACGGGCGAGGGAGGCAACCGGCCGCAGCGCTAGCCGCTGCGAAAGCAGGTAGAGAACGGACCGGATCGGCCGTGAGCGCGCGTTCCGCTCACGCACACGGATGGCGTACTGGCGTCCGCCGGCCGGTCCGTCGCGGCGGCGCCCACGCTCTTCGTCGGTGCACTGGCTTTCCCATAAGTCGAGGTCAACAGGTGTGAAGCACTGCAAGGGGGACCACGTCCCCACTCTCCGGCCGTTGCTCGCGGTCACCGGGCCACCTCGCCAGTCGGGCTGAAGCCCTGTCCCCTGGCCTTCAGCGGGATTGCAGCGTCCCCGCCTTCTGCGCATGCGGCATGAAGCCGCCTTCCGACCGAGGTCTTGCGTTCGGTCGTTGCAGTACCTGTTTTACAGGTACTGCATGAGGGTCCGTCAAGCATGTCGCGGAACCTCTTGGTTTGCGCGCCGGTACTTCTTGGCGCACATTCAGAATCACCGCAGGTCAGGGGAGTTGGTCACCTCACGGATGGACAGCTCCGGGACTTCTGGCTACGGTCAAGAAGTCCCTAGACGTCCCCACGGGGGTGCAGATGCCGAACGAACGTTTACGGTCCGCTCTCCTCGCCCGCGGCATGACCGTGCAGGACCTCGCCGAAGCGATCGAGGTCAACCCGAAGACGGTCGAACGCTGGATCACGCAGGGCAAAGTGCCGTACCGGCGTCACCAGTACGCGACAGCGGTCGCGCTGAAGGTCGACGTGACGACCTTGTGGGACGACGGTCGGACCGTCGACAGCGCGACGGATCTAACGAAAGCCGAGATAGCAACCGTCTACCCGCACCGGCACACGGTGCCGGCCGGACTCTGGCGAGAGCTCTACGGCCGCGCTGAGCGCAACCTGGACGTGCTCGTCTACTCCGGCTTGTTCCTCTCGGAGGATCCCCTGTTCCACGACCTGGTCAAGGCGAAGGTGGAGGCGGGGACTCAGGTGCGGATCCTGCTCGGGGACCCGGGGTGTGCGGCCGTCCGGCAGCGCGGCATCGACGAGGGCCACCAAATCATGGACGGCAAGATCCGCAATGCCCTAGTGCTGTACCGCCCCCTCATGCGGAGTCACCCGGACATCGGATTCCGGCTGCATGACTCGACGCTCTACAACTCCATCTATCGGGCTGACGACGAGATGCTCGTGAACCCGCACGTCTACGGCATCGGCGCCTATATGGCGCCGGTGCTGCATCTTCGCCGCCTGCCCGGCGGCGGCCTGTTCGAGACCTATGCGAACAGCATCGATCACACTTGGGACAATGCCCGGCCGATCACCGAGCAGGACATAACCAGCATCACGGGAGCCTGAGCCATGGGACGTATCGACTACCTTCACGACCCCGACGCCCCACCGGCCAACTCGGTCGTGCCGTCCGTCGTCGCGTTCGTGCAGAACGAGACCGGAGATGTGCTGATGATCCAGCGCTCTGACAACGGGCGCTGGGCACTGCCCGGCGGCGGTCATGATGTCGGGGAGTCCATCAGCAACACCGTGGTGCGCGAAGTCTGGGAAGAGACGGGGATCAAGGCGGAAGTCGTCGACGTGTCCGGGATCTACACGGACCCCGGACACGTGATGCAGTACGACGACGGCGAGGTCCGCCAGCAGTTCAGCATCTGCTTCCGCGCCCGGCCGGTCGGCGGGGAGCTCCGCACGAGCAACGAGACGACTCAGGTCCGCTGGGTTGCCCCGGCGGACCTGATGACTCTCGATGTGCACCCCACGATGCGGCTCCGTATCGAGCACGCAATGGACCGGTCGCGCACGGCTCCCTACATCGGCTGACGCTTGGCAGCCGAGACGCGTTCGAGGACACGGGAAGTGCACGCGAGGATTTCCGGTTCGGCCCGGCGGATGAACGTGCCGATCAGACTGTCCGGCCCGTACCGTCCGGCAATCTCGTCGATCCTGTCAATCGGATTCGTGGGTGTGCCATCAGGTGTGGTGTTCATGTCGCAGTAGCAGAGGGCGTCATTGAGGTGCGCGCTTTCGCGAGGAAACTCGCCCTCAAGTTCAGCCAGCAAGCCGCGCGCTTCCGCCTCCATCCAGGCACAGGAATGGTGGGCGACCAGATTGACAACTCGTTCATCGGCGTTGGCAACATCCCGGAGATAGCGCGCGCCGTCCAGCGGGTGAAAGCCGGTCTTGGCAAGGTCCGGCGCATAGCCGATGTCGTGCAGCACCGCTGCGGCCTCGAGCAGATCCGCGTCCTGGTCGAGAACGAGGGCGATCGTGCGTGCCCTCTCAGCGACCCCCAGGCAGTGCCGCCAGCGTCGCGGCAACGGGTCGGCGAGCAATGACTCAGCCAGGGGATAGGCCCACTCCGTCAACTTCGGCAAGCTACAAACGCTCCTCTCGCGTCGGCACGGCACGGACCGTCCGCACCTTGCCCTGTCCTCCCCCCGCCAGCACGCCGGCGGCTTCCAGCTTCTCCAGTGCCTTGGTCACCGTGGGACGCGAGACTCCGAACCGCTCCGCAAGCACCGAAGCACTCGGGAAGGCTTCCCCTGCTCCCAGCCCATCAGCCGTGATGACGTCCGCGATCCGCTGGTGGAGGGGACGCCGGTCAACTCGCGCCCCCGAACGCACGACGCGCCACCGCTCACCCGGCGCCGGTTCGGCGACGCCTTCCTGCTTCAGCACGCCGAACGCACGGACAGCTACGCCCCGCGAGACCTTGTAATCTCGCACGACCTCGGTCAGTGACGGCAGCACCGTCATGTCGGGGTCTCCCTCGATCCGCGTCTTCAACGCGTCAGCGATCTTCAGGAAGGTTCCCCGAGGGTTGGCCTGCTGTGACACCCGCTCTCCCTCTCCGCTCGCCTGTCGTCACTTCCCTAAGAGTCCCATGGCTCGCAAGCCCCCCGCCCCGACGGCCGATGACGAAGAGCACACCGACGCGTTCAGCGCGCCTCACGGCCGGTCAGCGCGGAGCATTGATCCTTAGAGCATCGGGACGGCGTGATCACTGTCTGCGCTCACCTGCCCAAATGCGTGGGACAGAGGGATCCGCGGCTGTCCCACCTGTCCGAGCAGGGCTTCACGCCGGGGAGTGGGCAAAGTTGCCCGGTTCCCGACCACTGCTCGGTAAGATCCTCGCTTATGCAGCTACCCCTTCGCCAAAAGCTGAGGAAAATTCAGCGCCACAGAAGAAGAGCAATAAGGCGGGACGCCGGAAGACATACTCCACGAATGCCCAGCTTTCCCCTTACGCTGATCCTTTCCTTCGCAACGGCAGCGGTGGCGGCTTGGGCCATTTTCGTCGGACTTGCCGAACTGACGGGGGCACACATCGGCTTTTGGCCCCAGAAAAGCGCATCTCTACCAAAAGACAGACTCTTCGACCTAACAAGAAGCACTGTGACGGCAGCAGGGCTCTTGGCTGGAGTCTTTGCGATTGTCTACTCGTATCGGAAGCAGAAGATAGAGGAGGCCGCAAGCCACAGGGAAGATTCCGAGAGCCTAGGGTCTCGCTACCAAGCCGCCGCCGAGCAACTTGGACACGAAAGTGCAGCAGTCAGGCTCGCCGGAATATATGCTCTCTCAAAATTGGCCGATGATGACAGTACTCAGCGCGAGACCATTTGCCGCCTACTGTGCGCCTATATACGCATGCCCTACAATCCGAGGGAAGCGCGACCCGGCGAGCGAGAAGTGCGATTCACTGCCATCAAAGTAATCGCAGAGCACTTGCAAGACCCGGAAGAGGAGACGGCATGGTGCGGGTTTGACCTGGACTTCAGTGGCGCAACATTCGACGGCGGATCGTTTTCCGGTTCTCACTTCACATCAGGAGATGTCAATTTTTCGGGTTGCCAGTTCATCGGCGGAACCGTCTCCTTCGATCACGCTCGTTTCAGTGGCGCAACCGTGAACTTTGGAAGTGGCGACGATCCGCCTGCCATTTTCAATGGAGCACAGGTCCTGTTCACTGGCGCCCACTTCATGAGCGGCATCATATCGTTCATTTTTGCCGAATTCAGAGGAGGCGAAGTCAGCTTTGGTGCAGCATTCTTCGGCGGGAGCCGAGTGACGTTCGGGAGTTGCATCATTGATGATGAAGGGGAGCTCAACTTCGGAGGTCCGGTTTGGCTTGGAGCAAAATTTACAGGAGGCGACGTTTGGTTCTCGGCAGCCGAGTTGCGAGGAGGATTCCTGAGCTTCATAGGTGCAGACTTTTGCGGATCGTCCGTCCGTTTTGACGTAAGCCTGACCGGAACGTCTGTCCTGTTCAACGACGCATACTTTGTTTCTGGGGCTGTCTCGCTCACGGAGGCCGAGATAAAGGGTGGTCGACTCTCATTTGAGGACACACACACGCCAGAGAAGATCGTGACTCCTTGGCCCCCGCCAGCCCCGCCGTCTCTTCGGCTCAGCCAGCGGACGCGATGGCGGTGGCTGCGTCGCTCGGTGCAAAGCTGAGTATTACCTGAAGCCCCTGTTGTCCGACGCGTCGAACTTTCCGTTGGGGGGCGCCAGTACCCCACCTGCCCGACCCTGCACGGGCTGCCCCCCTGAATGTTGCAGCCCTTTGCCTGTTGCCTCCTGCTCATAAGGGCTGGTTTCACGGTACCTAGCTGGCCGAGGGCGAGACAGGCAGTCTCATGCGCCCCGCCATCCGAGCATGCAGCCGCCAACAGGCGAGACCCCGGACGAAGGGGCCGGATTCAGATTTCACTAACCTAGGAAAAAGGGTTCAACCACGATCATGGATGTGCCGACAGACTCAAAGCCAAAGTGCTCTAACGGTTGCGGCCGGCCCGCTAAGGCCCGCGGCTTGTGCAGTGGGTGTTACGAGAAGGACCGCTCTGAGCGCATGCCTTTCTGCGCCATCAAGGGATGCACTAACCGTGCTAGAGCGAGGGACCTCTGCAATCTACACTTGCAGAGAAAAGCGAAGGGCATCTCGATGTTTGCGCCCCCGCAAGTGAAGAGCCGCATAATCCCTATGAGCGAGCGCTACAACGAGCGCGGCGAGCGGATATGCAGCAAGTGCCTCCGTTGGCTCCCCCCAACCGAGTTCCACAAGCGGGCGAAGCAGACGCCAGGAGATGACGGCCTCCGGTCCATGTGTAACCGCTGCGTCATCTGCTGGCGATACGGCATCACCTACCAACAGTTCGCGGAACTACTGGAGGCACAGGGTGGAGCCTGCGCAATATGCCGGAAGGACATCTGCGCTAGCGGCAGAGAGCTATCTATCGACCACGACCACTCGTGCTGCCCTCAGGGCGGGCGCTCGTGCGGCAAATGCGTACGCGGCATCCTGTGCCAGCCCTGCAACGGGATGCTGGGCTATGCCCAGGATGACTCTGAGATACTGAAAGCAGGGATCAACTACCTTCTTAGCTACCGACCGCAGCGTTGATGAGGTTGGAGCCGCTCCGGTCTCGAGGCCAGGGCGGTTCTTTTCTTACACTTCCAGCCTCGCCCGATGGCCCTTGGCCGACGTAGGCGCCATGGGGGTTGCCTGTGTGTCCGACTGTCCGATTATTGTGCGGACTGGGCTGCAACATCCGGGGGCAGCCTCTCACGTCGTCGCCTTCCCGTCTGGTCCTCAACCAGACGGGAAGTAAGTAATCTTCCCGCGTGCGTGTGAGGGGCGTGTGAACCAAGCGAGACCACGCGCCGCGCGAGGCTCCATTGCAGGTCAAAGGCGTAATCAAACATGGTGTGACCATGCTCTCCGGAGCCACTGCCCCACTCGCATCGGACATGCTCACTCGCCGCGCCAGACGTCGCGCAGGCGGCGCACTGCATCGATAGCCCGTACAGCCTTCTCAGCAAGTGCTGGTACCTGGTCGAGGACGTAGCCAAGGACGAGTACACATCCCCCAAAGGCAGCCACCGTTGCGGTAGCCCAACCAACCGTCTCCACGGTCCGAATCACCTTTCGAGTCTGATGATCGGGCCGAGTGCGGGCAGCCTCGGCCCGACCACTCTGTCTAGTGGTCGAAGCCGAGACCGCCTGTCGCCGTGTCAACTGTTGTACACGTCAGGTCTCGAGCCGCGCCCAACCACGGTGCGCGGCGCACGTGTCCCAGGCAAGGCCACAAGCCAGGATGCTGGCCCCTGACCTCTGGTCTTGCCTGTGGCTCCACAGAAGGCTGGACGTACGCGACAGCAGCCCTTGGTAATCGTGAAGTGGAGCGTTCCAGCAGCATGCCAGCAGCCCGCGAGGTAGGGCCGCACCAACAGTTTCGCCGTTATCGATTCGTGACCGATTGTTCCAACCCGGAGTCGGTGGAAGGTTGGCCTCCGGTGAATGCGCGGTGATATGGCCCTTGGTAGGCGCTCGCGCGCTGCGCCACCGCTGGTCAGCGCCTTGATCACGCAGAAGAGGAGCACTCTCTTCTAAGCGCTTGGCCGCAGGTTCGAGTCCTGCCGGGGGCGCAAGTCTCCGCCCTCCCCCTCGGGAGGGCTTTCTGCTGATCAGGGGCGGTTCCACGCGATACGGACCAGCCCTGGGCGCCTTCCGGGTGATCAAGGACACGCTCCGGCCCGTACAGCTGCCGCCGGACTTAAGCGGGTGGCCGTGCCGCCTTCCGGACCCGTTGCCACGCTCCCGGCAACCGCTCGACGCCTCGACGCAGACCACTCCCGGCCGCTCCCGGTTCAGCACGCCACCCGGCAGGCGGCCGAAGACGCACGGAGGCGGGACAGGGCCTTGCATGCGATGGCTCATTCGGGAGAAGAGATCACCCGAGTGGAGCTGCCGGGCTCGACACCCGGCGGCGCACACCGCGGTCGGCGTCCGCAGGAGGGGCAGCCACCCCCGCACGTGGTCCGGCCCGGCAACAGGCGGACCGGAGCACACCCGCGGAGCCGGGATCGCGGCCGGCCGTTCCGGTCACGGCCGGACCGACCGCGCCACTTGCTCCAAGAGAGCGGCGACGCCATCGAGCAGCCCCCGCGGCGACAGGCTCACCCGCCGACGACCCGGGCCGGGCAAACGTTTCCGAGCGTTCCTGGCCGATCGAACTCTCATGGTCCGGGCTCCCCTTTTACCGAAGCGCACCCTGCGGTGGATTTCCTCAACCACCCGATCGTCGAACGGAAATATCGCGCGGCGAATGAGCGGCCGCCACAGACTAGCGCGCAACTCCCGCCTGTCTGGCGCCACTTACGCCGGGCCATACTGCAGAAAGAAACGTCTGCGGTACTTACGCGCATACTTACTGCAGTAACCTCTCCGCTTTCGGGGGTCGTTTTTGGTATCCCCCCCTCGGAGAGGCCGCCACGGGGCCGCACAGCGCTTGAGCGTGGGCGGACAAACGAGTGACCCGGGCCGGCGCGGGTCGAACGGGTGAACACCCGCACATCAGACTGTGATGCACATCACGTCATCCCTCAACGCCTCGACGTGCCGACGAGGCCGGCGTCTGCCGGGCAAGGGCCCTGCGAACATGAACCGCCCAGCACGCCTCTCGCGATGCACCCAGCGCGTACCGGCCCCCTGCCGGTCTCTTCATTCCGGGAGACTCAGCGGAGGAATAGCCGTCCACGACGGCTGATTCGAGGATGCGGGTCGGCTGGAGGGAGAGCAGCCGGAAAACGACTCGCGCCGAGCGGAGATCGCACAGTTAGGGCACCCCATACCCACTCCGGGGCACTGCGCCTCCTGGGCGGTCGCTAGAGTCGGCTCCCGGGAGGGAGACGACGTGCGACTTCGCTGTGCGGTGCTGGACGACTTCCAGGGTGTGGCCACCGAGTCGGCCGACTGGTCCGTGATCGAGGACCGGGTGGAGGTCGTCGCGCTGCGCGAACACCTCGTCGGCGAGGACGCCCTCGCCGCCGCCCTCGCCGACTACGACATCATCGTCACCCTGCGCGAACGCGTCCCCTTCCCCGCCTCCCTGATCGCCCGCCTGCCCCGGCTGAAGCTGCTCGTCGCCTCCGGGATGCGCAACAGCGTCATCGACTACGCCGCCGCGGAGGCGCACGGCGTCACCGTGTGCGGTACGGCGAGTTCCAGCACCCCGCCGGTCGAACTGACCTGGGCGCTGCTGCTCGGTCTCGCCCGCGGGATCGTCCAGGAGAGCAACGCCCTGCGCGGCAACGGGCCGTGGCAGTCGACCGTCGGTGCCGATCTGCACGGACGCCGGCTGGGGCTGCTCGGGCTGGGGAAGATCGGCAGCCGGGTCGCGCAGGTCGGGCTCGCCTTCGGAATGCGGGTCGGCGCGTGGAGCCGCAACCTCACCGGGCAGCGCGCCGCGGAAGTCGGCGTCGAACTGGCCCGGTCGAAGGAGGAGTTGCTGGCCGAAAGCGACTTCGTCTCCGTGCATCTGGCCCTCGGCGACCGCACCCGCGGCCTCGTCGGCGCCGCCGAACTCGCCCTGATGAAGCCGACCGCCTACCTGGTCAACACCTCCCGCGCGGCGATCGTCGACCAGGACGCGCTGCTCGCCGCGCTGCACGAGGGCCGGATCGCCGGCGCCGGCGTCGACGTCTTCGACATCGAGCCGCTGCCCGCCGGCCACCCGATGCGCACCGCGCCCCGCCTCCTCGCCACCCCCCACCTCGGCTACGTCTCCCACGCCAATTACGCGACGTACTACGGCCAGGCCGTGGAGGACATCCAGGCCTACCTGTCGGGCACCCCGGTACGCCTGCTGCCCTGAGCCCGGCCCTGCCGGGACCGCTCGCGCGCCCCTGGCAAGTCGACGCCGTCCATGGCCGGGAGAGTAGGCGGCCCCACCCGTCGGACGCCCCTGAACATCACCCGGACCCGGTCCGGAGCGAGGCCGTCGCCGCACCTGGGCGGGGCTGCCGTTAAAAGGGTGATCCCCAGCCGATCACCGTGACCAGCCCCGCGCGGCACCGTTGAACGGGAAGTGCGGCGGTGGCCTGCCGCTGCGCTTCCCGAGCTACAAAAGGAGAACGTGATGTCTCGCATCGCGAAGGCAGCCGCTGTCGCCGTCGGCACCGGTGCCGTGGTGCTCAGCGGAGCCGGGCTGGCCCTGGCCGACGCGGAGGCCAATGGCGCGGCCATCGGATCGCCCGGTGTGGTGTCCGGCAACGTCATCCAGGTTCCGGTGCACATCCCGGTCAACGTCTGCGGCAACACCGTGAACGTCATCATCGGTCTGCTGAACCCGACGTTCGGCAACACCTGCATCAACGACGGCGGTCACGACAAGGACAAGCCCGGCAACCCCGGCCCGGGTCACGACGACCACGACAACGGCGGCTACGGCAACTGAGCCGACCGGCACCCACAGGCGAGAGCCCCGGCATTCCGAGCGCCGGGGCTCTCCCCCTGTCCGGCCGCCGCCCTCAGGCGTACCGGTAGATCCGGCTCACGTCCTCCAGCTGGTCCGGCGTCTCGTCCCACGGAGGCAGCTTCTCGTGCCGGGCGACGACCCGCTCGTGCTGGGCGTCGGCGACGCCGGGCGGCCGGGCCGGCTGGTAGCGGTGACCGCCGTGGGCCCGCTGCCAGCGCTGCCACAGCAGGTCGATGAAGGCGTGGTGCAGCCAGAACACCGGGTCGTTGACGGACGCGCCGCCGAGCATCACGCCGCCGACCCAGCGGTGCACCCGGTTGTGGTTCTTCCAGGAGGCGCTGCCGCTGCCGGCGCCCCACCCCTCCAGCTTGTTGCGGAAGCCCTTGCGGACGGTGGAGTCCCAGGGCCACGCGTCGTAGACGGGGTCGTCCAGGGCCCACTGGAGCTCGCTCCGGGTGGGCAGCTGGATGGGGGCGGCGGAGCGGCCGAGGTCCCGGGTGAGGAACCTGCCGTCGGTGACGCCCTCCCTGATGGTCCAGTGACCCGCCGCGAACGCGAACGGCCCGGTCATCACCTGCCGGTCCGAGCGCCGCCCGTTCCCGCCGAGCAGGTCCTTCGTCCACGGCACGGAGGTCGTCGTACGGTCCCGGGTCCAGTCCCAGTACGGCACCGTCACCGAGGAGTCGACACGGCGCAGCGCCCGCTCCAGTTCCAGCAGGAACCTGCGGTGCCAGGGCAGGAAGGACGGCGCCATGTGGGCGGTGCGCAGGCCGTCCTCGCCGTCGGCGGCGTAGAAGTCGATGTGCATGCGCACGAACTCGTCGTACTCGCCACGGCGCTTGATCTCCAGCAGCGCGTTCACGAACCGCCGCCGCTCGCCCGCGGTGAGGGTGCTGACGTTCTTACGCACGTACGCCATGCCGTCCCCCCTCCTCTCCCCCGGGGCGGCCACCCGCGGGCCCGGCAGCGTGCCCGGCGGCGTGTGCCCCGGCGTGTCCGCCCGCGTGCGCCCCCGCGTGGCCATCCGCGTGGCCATCCGCGTGACCGCCGCCGAACCGGCCCGGCGCCAGGTCGCGCAGCCGCTGGCCGGGCCCGATCTCGTCCACGGCCGCACGGGTGGCCTCCAGCGGCGTCCGGTACGACGTGTAGTGGTCGACCATGCTCAGCCAGGTGCCGTCGGCCCGGCGCATCAGGTGCAGCGGGCGGCCGTCGACGGTGATCCGCCACTCGCCGTCGGCCGCCTCACGACCGGTGCCCGGTACCAGGGCCCCCTGGATCCGGCGGCCCCGGTAGGTCTCGTCGAAGGAGCTGCGGCCGGGGTCCTCGGCCGGGGGGACGGGCCGTGACGCGGCGACGACCGGGGCCAGCGCCAGCGCGGCGGCCGAGGCCAGCAGCCCCCGCGCCACCTCCCTGCGGGACGGTCTGGCCGCCCCCGCTCCGGCCTCCCGCTCCGCACCGACGCCCACTCCGCCGACATCGACGACCATGCTCGCTCCTCGTCCGGGTTCCAATGTCCGTACCGGCTAACCGGCCGAGCACGCGTGGAGTCACCACCGAGGGGCCATACGAGCCACCCGAGCCGTAGGAGTAGTCAGGGCCGTAGGGGGCCGTAACAGCCCTGCGGGACCTGGGGGCCGTAGGGGCCGCTAGGGGTCGTAGGAACCCGTAGGGGCCGTAAGGGCCGTAGGGGCCTGTGGGGGTCGGGAGGCCGTACGGGTTCTGCGGGTCGCCCGGGTCGTGGGGACGGGGGCGGGCGTCCCGGCTACAGTCCCGGGCCCGTGCCCAGGTTGCCGCCGGCGACGGTCTGGACGACCGGGGCCAGGACACCGGCCTCGGGGAGCTTGGTGGCGGGGAGACCGAAGTTCTCGCCGCCGGGCTCCGTCAGGGGGGCGTCCACGGACAGGCCGGGGGCCAGGGCCCGCACGTCGCCGGCCGGTGCAACCACGTCGAGGTGGTCGAAGCCGTTGTCGCCCAGGATGTGCGGCAGCGGAGCCCTGGCGTCCAGGCCGGGCAGCCCGCTGCTCACCGGCAGCTGGGGCAGGGCCCGGTCGGGCAGCAACCGGCCCGTGACGTACCGGGGCCCTTCGGGGGCCCCGGGCTTGATCAGCGGCAGCTCGGCGCTGAGCCTGGGCACCTCCATGTCGAGCGCCTTGGAGACGCCGCCCAGGGGCAGCGGGACGGGGACCGTGCCGGCCGCCGCGGCGGGAGCGGCGGCTCCCACGGTGGCCGCGACGCCCGTGACGACGGCGGCAAGGGTTCCTCGGGTGGTCGGCTTCATGTCAGGTACGGTCCCTTTCGGAATGCGGGGGTTCGACGTCCGTACCGCGTAACGAGCGGAAAACGCCTTCATTTCACAAATCGCCCGATCGCCGTAATAGTCAGCTCGTCCAGAAGTCCCACCAACGGGTCAGCACGAGCATGCCGACCACGCCGATGTGCAGCACCGCGACCACCCAGGTGAACTCGGCGAAGAACGCCTTCACCGGGCCGGGCGCGGGCAGGAAACCCTCGCGTACGCAGACGGACGTCACGTACCAGAAGAGCAGGATGGTCGCGACCCAGGCCAGGCAGCACCACAGGCACAGCGCGTTGATCCGGTACAGCGACTCGTACTGGAGCCAGGACACGAACCCGACGCCGAACAGGCAGCCGGCCAGGAACAGCAGCCAGTACCAGTCGGGGAAGCGGGCACCGGCCAGCAGGCTCACGCCGACGCAGATCACGATGCCGTAGGTCACCAGGCCCAGCATCGGGTTGGGGAACCCGAAGGCCGAGGCCTGGTCGCTCAGCATGACGCTGCCGCAGGACACCACCGGGTTCAGGCTGCACCCGGGGACGAAGCCCGGGTCCTCCAGCAGCTTGAACTTGTCCAGGGTGATGACCCAGGAGGCGAGCAGCCCGGCGGCGCCCGTGAGCACGACCAGCAGGGCGAGCCCGCGGCCACCGCCCGCGTAGCGGCGCATCAAGCGCGCAGGCCGCGCGCAGGCAGGTAGACGTGCGCGGCGGCGTTCGTGGTGTCCGGTGATCCCGCGAACGCGGCCAGCTCCGCGCCCTCGGCCGGCCGGCGGGGCCCGGTCGAGGGGCAGATGCGGGTGGTGAACATGAAGTAGGCGTACCCGAGTTCCTCGACCGCCTTCAGCCAGTCCGCCGGCGGGGTGACCTGGCTGCTGATGTTGTGCGGCAGCTGGAGGACGATCTGGCCGGCGATGACCAGCAGGCTGACCTTCAGGCTCGGCCGGGTGGTGCCGTTCACGGGCTCGGCGCCCGTGGTCAGGCCGATGTCCTCGAGGAGGTGCGTGACGGCGGCGGACGCGGCCTCCGGACCACCCGGACCGTCGCCCAGGGAGCAGGCGAGGAGGCAGGGGGTCTTGCCGTCGCCCTCCTCGTTCCTGGCCATCCAGGGGATCAGGCCGAGCGTGCCGAGGTCGGCGGGGCGGAAGAGGCGGGGTTCGCTTGATACTGAGGTCACCGCGCGACCATATCGACGGGCCGTGGCGTCGCCCGGTGCCTTCTCACCCTTCCGGAGCAGTGCCCGCGGCCGCGCCACACGATCGAGCGACGCGGCGCCGGACGCGCCGAGGGCGGATGCCGCGGCGCCGGACGCGCCGAGGGCCGGTGCCGCAGGGGTGCGGCACCGGCCCGGGCGGTGGGTCGGGCTTCAGTGCTGTACGGGCAGGCCGCCGAGGAGTCCCTGCTTGTTGAGGGAAGCCGTGGCGCCGTTGAGGCCGCTCAGCACGGAGTCCTTGTTCTCGGTGTTGAGCGCGTCGGACTGGTGCTGCACCGGCAGCAGGTCCTTCACGGTGGGCGGCTTCTCGGTGAGTTCGGCCACCGCGCCGTTGAGGCTCATCGGGGGCAGGTGGTGGGCGTCGTAGGCGAACGCGGGTGCGGCGACGCCGGCGAGGGCCACGGAACCAGCGAGCACGGCGGCAGCCTTCAGGGACTTCATCGTGTTCCTTTCTTCGGCAACTCACGTCACCCGGGGGTACATGACGCCGTGCCTAACGAGTCCCGTGCGAACCGGAAACCCGGCACCGAGAAGACATATGAGATCCCTGTGCGACCGCCGGGTGTGTCCCGCGTCAGCTCGTCGCCGGCAGGCCGGGGTCCGCGGGGAGGCTGGGCAGTGACGGCAGGTTCTCGACGCTGGGCGCGGGCATGTCCTTGCCGAGGAGGGTCACCCCGAGCAGGTCGACCAGGCCGGACACCACGTCGGTGGCGGACGACAGGAGCTGGTCGATCTGGTCGGTGACCGCCTTCACCAGATCGTCGATCGCGGCCTGGAGCGCGGAGAGCGCGTCAGTGGTGAGGTCGCGGGTCGACGGCGGCTTGAGCATGTGGGCGTACCGCACGGCCAGTGGGTCGGTCAGGGTCACCGGTACGGCGGAGCCCGCGGGGAGGGAGGAGACCGCGGGGGAGGACGGCTTGCCCGCCGGCGCCGAAGCCGCCGGAGAGTGGGGGGCGGCCGGGGACGCGGCGGGCTTCGCCGACGTGACCGGGGACGCGGAATTGGCCGAAGACGCGGAATTGGCCGAAGACGCGGAATTGGCCGGGGACGCGGAGTTGGTGGGGGTGCTCGGCGCGGCGGACGCGGTGGGCGCCGCGGGCTTGGCGGCCGAGACCGGGGACGCGGACGCGGCGGGCTTGGCCGACGTCGCGGGTGAGGCGGAGGCAGCGGGCTTGGCCGATGTCACCGGGGACGCGGACGCAGCGGGCTTCGCCGACGTCGCGGGAGACGCGGACGTAGCTGGCTTCGCCGACGTAGCCGGAGAGGCCGGGGCGGAAGGCGCCGCGGACGTGGTGGGTCGGGCCGGGGACGCGGACGCGGCGGGCTTCGCCGACGTGGTCGGGGACGCGGACGCAGTAGGTGCCGCAGGCCTCGCCGCGGACACCGGAGACACGGAAGGCGCGGGCCTCGCCGCGGACACGGGAGACGCCGGAGCGGAAGGCGCCGCGGAGGCCGGAGCCGAAGGCACCGCGGACGCCGTCGGCCTGGACGGAGACGCGGACGCGGCAGGCGCCGTGGGCTTCGCCGGGGACGCGGACGCAGTAGGCGCCGTGGGCTTCGCCGGGGACGCGGACGCAGTAGGTGCCGCAGGCGTGGCAGCCGCGGGCCTCGCCGCCGACACCGGGACCGCGGACGCCGCAGGCCTCGCCGCCGACACCGGGGCCGCAGGCGCCGCAGAGGTCGCAGGCTTGGCGGGCACCGCCGAGGTCGCAGGCTTGGCGGGCACCGCCGAGGTCGCAGGCTTGGCGGGCACCGCCGAGGTCGCAGGCTTGGCGGGCACCGCAGAGGTCGCAGGCTTGGCGGGCACCGCCGAGGTGGCCGGCGTCGTGGATGCCGCGGGTGTCGTCGGTGCCGCCGATGTCGAAGACGTCGTCGGCGCCGCGGACGTCGCCGGCGTCGTCGGAGCCGCAGGCGTCGTCTGGTTGGCCGGCTTCGCCGGGGTCGCCGGGGACGCGGGGGCCGTCGGCGCCGTCTGGGGCGCGGGCTTGGCCGGTGCCGTGGGCGTCGCGGGCGTCGTCGGGGCCGCCGCCACGGGCGTCACCGGCTGCGGGTCGGCCGCGGCCCTGGCGATGGCCGCCTTCGCCGCCTCGCCCAGCCTCCTGGCCTCGTCGGCGGGGAGCTGCCCCTTCTCCAGCGACCGGTTGAGCAGGTCGATGACCGGATTGAGCACGGAACCCGTGGTGCTCAGGGCCCTGACCTGGGCGAGCAGCTTCTCCCTCTCCGCTGCCGGGACAGGTGCCCGGGAGGCGGCGCGGTCGTGCTCCCGGGCCGCGTCGGCGGCGACGGCGACCGGGCCGGTGATGCCGACCAGGACGGCCGCGCAGAGGACGGTGGACGCGAGACGCCGGGCAGGCAGATCACGCATGGGTGTTCCTTTCGGTGAACAGTGGGACCTGGTCCCACCGTCAGTTCACCGATCGCTCCCCGCAACCGCTTGCACACCCGGGGTGACCCGTCCGGGGGGCGGAAAACCGGCCGTCCGCCCCGCGGCGGATGCGCGGGGCGGACGGCCGGCCGAAGGGTGGCGTCCCGACGTCAGTCGTTGACGCAGGTGTTGCCGAACGCCGGGTTCAGCAGACCCACGATGTCGATGGTGTTGCCGCACAGGTTGATCGGCACGTGAATCGGGATCTGGATGACGTTGCCGGACAGCACACCCGGCGAGTTGGCGGCGACGGCGCCCGCACCGGCATCGGCGGAGGCCACACCGGCACCGCCGGCGACGGCCGCTACGGCGGCGGAGGTCAGAACCAGGCCCTTCGCGATACGCGACATGAGGTGGTGCTCCTTGGGATCGACACAACATCCGGGCGGGATACCCGGCGTTGTGTCAACGCGTGGCCCTCCGGCGGAGTTGTGCCGCCAATGGGGTGATGCACGGCGGGGTATGCCTTCACGATTCCGACACACTTGCCCAGTTTCTCCCGATTGGTACGGATGCCCACTAGAGTTGCGGATCTCTCCAGCACGTGTGAAAGGGCACCCCGGCCATGCGCAAGTTCCTGGGCCCGCTGCTGCGTACGACGGCGGGTGCCCTCGCCTTCGCCCTCCTCTGCGCTCCCGCGGCCGGAGCCGCCACACCTCCCGCACCTCCCGCGCCTCCCGCGCCTCCCGCATCTCCCGAGCGCCCCTCGGCCCCGCCGCTCCCCTCGCCCGAGGCGGCACGCCTGGCCTTCGCCGTGCGCCACCACGCGGTGCAGCACGGCGGGTTCGTCCGCGCGGCCAACGCCTCGATCAGCTGCCGCGCCGCGGAGGCGAGCGACTGCCGGGCGGTGAGGGCGGGACGGAGCGCGGTCAACGGCGACTTCGACATGTTCTACGTCGACGTCGACAGCGACCCCAACACCTACAACTCCTCCCGGGCCGAGGTCCGCGTCCCCGAGGGCGGCCGGGTGACCTACGCCCGGCTGTACTGGGGCGGCAACCTGCGCGTCGGCGAGCAGAAGCCGCCGCGCGACAACGGGCGGGTGCTGATCGCCGAACCGGGCGGGGAGTACAAAGAGGTGCTCGCCGACACCGTCGTGGGCCACCGGGTGGCGGACGGCGCGGACGCCTTCCAGGCGACGGCCGACGTCACCCGCCTGGTGCGGGACAGCGGTTCGGGACTGTACACCGTCGCCCAGGTCAACATCGCCATGGGCCGCTCGGCGGCCGGGGCGTGGGGCGGCTGGACGCTCGTGGTGGCCTACGAGAACCCCGGCGAGCCGCTCCGGGACCTGACCCTGTGGGACGGCTTCGACACGCTGGACACGCCCGTCGAGGTCCGGCTGACCGGGGTGCGCGTACCGGCCGGGGGCGGCGGACGCGCCGGCCTGGTGGCGTACGACGGCGACCGGGGCAGCGCGGGCGAGCGGTTCACGCTCACCGCCGCCCCCCGGCGCACGCCCGTCGCACTGGGCGACGCCGCCGGTCCCCCGGACGACGTACTGAACTCCACGATCAGTGAACCGGACGCCGTACCCGCCCGGCGGGTTCCGGCCTACGCCAACACGCTCGGCTACGACTCCGACGTGTTCGATCTCGGTCCGGCTCTGCGCGGTGGCGGTGACCAGCCGGGCTTCCGGCTCGTTTCCCACCCGGACGCGGCGTGGGCCGGTGCGCTCTTCGCCGCCGTGGACGCCCGCAAGTAGAGGCGCGTTCACGACCGCAGTCCCGAGCGCCCCCGTGAGCGAGGTATTCCGCGAATGCACCAGTCAGCAGCCGCCCTGCGGCCCAGGGTCCTGCACCTCGCGCAACCCGTCGACGGCGGTGTCGCCCGAGTCGTGCTCGACCTGGCGCGGGCCCAGCTCGCGGCGGGCCTGCGGGTCTCGGCGGCCTGTCCCGGCGGCCCGCTCGGCGCGGGCCTGCGGGAACTGGGCGTCGACGTACGGGACTGGCAGGCGGCCCGGTCCCCGGGACCCGGCCTGCCGGGCGAGGTGCGGCGGCTCGCGCGGGTGATCGACGAAGTACGGCCCGAACTGGTGCACGCGCACAGCGCCAAGGCCGGACTGGCCGCACGGCTCGCCGTCCGCGGCCGGATCCCCACCGTGTTCCAGCCGCACGCCTGGTCGTTCGAGGCGGTCGGCGGCCTCACCGCGGCGCTCGCCCTGCGCTGGGAGCGGTGGGGGGCGCGCTGGGCCGACCAGGTGGTGTGCGTCAGCGAGGCCGAGCGTGCGACCGGTCTGCGCGCCGGGGTGCGCGCCGCGTACACCGTCATCCCGAACGGCATCGACACGACCCGCTTCGCACCGGCGACCGCGCCGCGGGCCGCCGACGACGCCCGGCCCCTCGTGGTCTGCGTCGGCCGCCTGTGCCGGCAGAAGGGCCAGGACGTGCTGCTGGGCGCCTGGCGGGACGTGCTCGCCGTGCTGCCGCAGGCACGGCTGGTGCTGGTCGGCGACGGCCCGGACCGCGAGGAGTTACGGCGCCGGGCGCACCCCTCCGTGCGGTTCGCGGGCGCCGTCACCGACGTCGTGCCCTGGTACCGGGCCGCCGACCTGGTGGTGCTGCCCTCGCGCTGGGAGGGCATGGCGCTCGCCCCGCTGGAGGCGCTGGGCTGCGGGCGGCCCGTCGTGCTCACCGACGTCGACGGTGCCCGCGAGAGCCTGCCGCCCGCGCTCGCCGCGCACTGCCTGGTGCCGCCCGAGGACCCCGTGGCGCTGGCCGGTGCGGTCACCGCGCTGCTGTCCGATCCGGCGCTGCGCGCGGCACTCGGAACCCAGGGCCACCGGCACGTCCTGGCCACGCACGACGTGCGGCACACCGCCGAACAGGTCGCGGCCCTCTACCGCGAGCTCCTCGGCCGCGTCCCGGCGGCGAACCGAGAAACAGCCCAGCCCGTGCCCTCCGAGTGCAGGGAGTCCATCCACTCGTGACTGCGGAAAGTACTGTCCCCTCCCCCGGCGCGCAGCCATGGGACCACGGATTCCCGCCCGTCTCGGTCCTGCCGGCCCGTGCCGCCGGCGGCTTCCGGTTCCCGCTGCGGCGTCCGCCCGCCCGGCCCGCCTCGTCGCTGCCGCTGCTCGCCGCCGACCTGTTCGCCGCGCTGGTGGGCGCGGTGGCGCTGGACGAGGCCGCCCGCCGGCCGCTGCCGCTCGCCGCACTGGTGTGCGGCGCACTGCTGCTGCGCCCGCACTCCGCGCGGCCGGTGCCCGGGATGCTGGACGAACTGCCCGCCGTGTGCGGACGGATCGCGGTGACCTGGCTGGGCCTGGCCGCGCTGCTCGGTGCCTTCGACCCCGAGCGCGTCCTCACCGCCGGGGCCCTGCTGCTGGGCTGCGCGCTGCACGCGGCGGCGGCCTGCGCGGCCCGGGGAGCGGTGCACTGGCGGCGCCGCGTGCTGTTGCTGCGCCGCCCGGACACCGCCCTGGTGATCGGGCCGGCCGCGACCGCGCAGCGGGTGGCGGCCGCCCTGCTGCGGCACCCGCGCTGCGGGGTGCGGCCGGTGGGTGTGGTCGCCGAGCGCCCGGAGGGCACCGGCGGGCTGCCGGTGCTCACCACCGGCGAGGAGGTGGAGCGGGCCCTCATCCAGAACGGGGTACGGGCCGTGCTCACCGTGCACCCGGGCGTGCGCACGGAGCAGGGGCCGCTGCTGCGGGCGCTCGCGGAGTCGGGCTGCACGGTGTGGGAGGTCGACGCGGACTGCCCGGCGTACGAGGCGCGCGACCAGCTCGCCGGGTTCGGTGTGCGCCGCCTGGACCTGGGGGCGCGCCGGCGCGGCAGTGTGGGCAAGCGGCTGCTGGACGTCACGGTGTCCGGGGCGCTGCTGGTGCTGGTCAGCCCGGTGCTGCTGGTGTGCGCGGTGGTGCTGCGGCTCACCGACGGGCCCGGGGTGGTGTTCCGGCAGGAGCGCATCGGCAAGGACGGCCGCCCCTTCACCCTGCTGAAGTTCCGCACCCACCGCCCGGTGGACGAGCACGAGGCGGCCACCCGGTGGAGCGTGGCCGGGGAGCGGCAGATGAGTCCCTTCTGCAGGTTCCTGCGGCAGACCTCGCTGGACGAACTGCTCCAGCTGTGGAACGTCTTCTGGGGTGACATGAGCCTGGTCGGCCCGCGGCCCGAACGGCCGTATTTCGTCGCCCAGTTCAGCCAGACCTACCCGGGTTACGCGGCCCGTCACCGGATGCAGACCGGGATCACCGGGCTGGCCCAGATCAACGGGCTGCGCGGGGACACCTCCATCGAGGACCGGGCCCGGTACGACAACGCCTACATCGACAACTGGTCGCTGTGGCAGGACGTCTGCATCCTGCTGCGCACCGCCGCCGCCCTCGTGCGGCCCACGGGGAGCTGACCGATGGCCCTCGCCCCGCCGCTCCGCCGTCCCCCGCGGCTGTCCCCCGTGCTGCCGGTGGTGGCCGTGGTCGCGCTGCTCGCGCTGCCGGTCGCCCCCGGCGACGACGGCGGCGCGGGTCCCGCCGACGCGCTGTCCGCGCTCGTCGTCCTCTTCTGCGCGGCACGACTGCTGCGGGCGCGCCGCCGCCCGCTCACCCGCACCGCCGCGGTGGTCCTCGGCCTGCCGGTGGCCGGTGTCGCGCTGGCCGCGCTGCACGCGGTGTCGCCGGGCGCCGGGCTGACCGGCCTCGGCCGCTATCTCCAGGTGTTCGTCCTGGTTCCGGCCGCCGTGCTGCTCCTCGTCCGCGGGCGGGCCGACTTCCGGCTGCTGGCCTGGTCGTTCGTGGCCCTCGCCGGCTGGCAGGGGGCGGTCGGCGTGCACCAGTACGTCACCGGGACGGGTGCCTCGTACCAGGGGCAGGACGTCCGCGCGGTGGGCACCTTCGGGGTGTCGGACGTGATGGGCATGGCGACCGTGGTGTCCCTCGGGCTGGTCTGCGCGGTGGGGCTGGCGCTCGGCCGGTCCGCTGCGCGGGAACGCGCGATCGCCCTCTGCTGCGCGCTCGCCCTGACGGTCCCCCTCGCGCTGTCCTTCAGCCGGGGCGCCTGGATCGCCACGGCGCTCACCCTGACCGTGCAGCTGGTGCTGGCCGGCCCGCGCCGGGCGGTGCGGGCCGGGGCGGCCGTGGTGGCCGCGGGCGTGGTGCTGGTGGGCGGGCTGGGGGTGGGTACGGCGATGCTCCAGGAGCGGATCGACAGCATCACCCGGGTCACCGACGCGCCCGACCAGTCGGTCACCGACCGGTACACGATGTGGGCCGCGGCCGCCGACATGTGGCGCGACCGCCCGCTGACCGGCGTCGGCCTGAAGGGGTTCCCCGAGTACCGCGACGGACACGCCTCGCTGGCGCTGTCCTCGGGCAGCGACACCGAGGGCGCGGGCGCCGCGTACCGGCGGCAGCCGCTGCTCTCCCCGCACAACATGTACCTGCTGGTCCTCGGTGAGCAGGGCCTGATCGGGCTGCTCTGCCTCGCGGGCGGCTGGCTCGCCCTGCTGGTGTGCGCGCTGCGCGGCCTGCGGCGGACCCGCACGGCGGGCGGCCGGGGCCTGGACTGCGCGCTGGTCGCCTGCGGGCTGCTGGTGTGGCAGCTCGTGGACTTCGTGTACGCCGACATCGGCGGCCCGTCGACCGTGCTGACGGCGGTGTGCTTCGGGCTGGCCGCCTGGTGGTCCCTGGTGGGCGCCGACCAGCTCGCCTCCGGCGAACGCCCGACCGTACCGGCACGCCGGGGAGCGGTGGCGGGGGAGGCGGCCCTGCGATGACGGTGACAGCACACCGCGCACCCGGTCCGGGGCGCACGTCATGACCCGTCCCGGGACGGGCGGCGCCCAGGGACCGGACCCCGCCGGCCGACACCGGCCCCTCCCCGAAACGGCTCCGGATCGCACCGCCCGCCGGCCCACGGCCGCGGGCCCGGAACCCGGCACCGCCCACCGGCCCGCCGTCGAAACACCGGCGGGAACGAGCGGCCCCCACCGCCCCGCGCGGGAGACGGCGGAGCCCGGGCCGGGGTACCGGTCCGTGGCCGAAGCGGGCCCGGAACCCGGCACCGCCCACCGGCCCGCCGTCGAAACACCGGCGGGAACGAGCGGCCCCCACCGCCCCGCGCGGGAGACGGCGGAGCC
>NZ_JBEYCX010000001.1:902108-920481 GCF_040632975.1 Streptomyces sp. NPDC013455
CCCGGGCCGGGGTACCGGCCGGCTGCGGAGGAAGGGGCGGAGGGCCTTGTCGTGCCGGGGGCGCGGGGGGCCGTGGAGGCCGCGGGGCATGCGGTCGCCGCGGTCGCGGACCCGGCCCGTGCGCCGGCGGGCCCCGGCCCCCGGCTCACCCCTCCGGTCCTCGCGCCCGGTTTCGAACACGCCCCGCCGGCCCCTCCCGCCTCCGCACCCGGTTCCGGCCACGCCCCACCGGCCCCACCGGCCCTCGCACCCGGCTTCGAACACACACCGCCCACCCCACCAACCCTCGCACCCGGCCTCGAACACGCGCCCCCCACCGGGCGGTTCCTCGCCCGGGCCACCCTCGTCACCGCCTCCCTCTCGGTCGCGGCGGCGCTGCTCGGGCTGGTGCGCGACCAGTCGCTGGCCCGGCTGTTCGGGGCCGGACGGGACACGGACGCCTTCCTGGTGGCCTGGACCGTGCCGGAGTTCGCGGCCACCCTGCTCATCGAGGACGGTCTGGCCTTCGCCCTGATCCCGGCGTTCAGCAGGGCGCTGGCCCGCCGTGCCCAGGGCGCCCCCGGCGATCCCGTGCGGGCGCTGGTCGCCGGCACCCTGCCCCGGCTGACGCTGTCCTTCGCGGCCGTCGGGGCGCTGCTCGCGCTGGCCGCACCGCAGTTCGTCGCGGTCCTCGCGCCGGGCCTGCCCGACCCGGCCCTCGCCGTGGACTGCACGCGGCTCACCGCTACCTGTGTGCTGAGCTTCGGCCTCGCCGGGTACTTCAGCGCCGCCCTGCGGGCCCACCGGCGGTTCCTGGCCCCGGCCGCGATCTACATCGTCTACAACGTGGGCATCGTCACCGCGATGTACACCCTCGGCGGCCGCTGGGGGGTGCGGTCGGCCGCGTTCGGGGTGGCGGCGGGCGGCTGCCTGATGATGCTGGTCCAGCTCCCGTCGCTGCTGCCGCGGTTGCGCCGCCGGGCCCGGGAGGGAGAGGCGAAGGCCGTCGCCGAGGCGGCCCGCCCGATGGACGTACCGCTGCTGGCCAGCGTGCTGCTGTTCGCGCTGTGCCGGCAGTCGCAGGTGCTCATCGAGCGGTTCCTGGCCTCCGGGCTGCCCTCGGGGGCCATCTCGCACCTGAACTACGCGCAGAAGGTCGCGCAGATCCCGATGACGCTGTCGATGATGCTGTGCACGGTCACCTTCCCGGTGGTGGCGCGGGCCCTGGCCGACGGCGACACCGAGCGGGCCCGGGACCGGGTGGAGCGGGACCTGGCGCTCGCCGCCGCCCTGGTGCTGCTGGGTACGGCCGCGGTCGTGGCCTGCGCCCCGCAGCTCATCGGGCTGCTGTTCCAGCGGGGCGCGTTCACGGCCGAGGACACCGCGGCGACCGCCGCCGTGATGCGGGTCTACGCGTTCGGCCTGCTCGGCCAGACCCTGACCGGCGTCCTGGTCCGCTCCTACTTCTCGGCGGGCCGCGCCGCCTGGTACCCGGTGGCCGCGATGGCCGCCGGGATCGTCGCCACCTCCTGGATCGGCACCTGGTCGGTCGATGCGTGGGGGGTCACCGGGATCGCGGCCGCCAACGCCACCGGCATCACCCTCACCGCCGCCCTGCTGCTCGCCGGCACGGGACCCCGCAGCGTGCCCATCCGTACCGGGCCCGTGCTGCGGGAGCTGAGCCGGCCGCTGCGGGCGGCGGTGGTGGCCGCCGTGGCGGGCGGGCTGGTGGCGGCGCTGCCGTCGGGCCCGCTCGCCGGACTGGCCGCCGGCGGGGCGACGGTGACCGCCGTGTTCGTCCTGCTCGCATGGGCCCTGGGCGTCCAGGACCTGGCACCCGCACTCCGTTCCGTCCGCACCCTCACCCGAAGGCTCGCCCATGCCGTCTTCCGTTGAGTCCCGGGCACCCGCCCGGACCCTCGCCCCCGGGCCGGTCCCCTGGATCGCCATGTACCACTCCGTCGGCGACTGCTCCGACGACCCGTACCGCATCACGGTCACCCGCGACCGGCTGGAGCGGCAGCTGGGCTGGCTGCGCCGGCGCGGTCTGCGCGGGGTGTCGGTGGCCGAGCTGCTCGCCGCCCTGGCCCGGGGCGAGGGGCGGGGCCTGGTCGGTCTCACCTTCGACGACGGGTACGCCGACTTCCTGGACAACGCCCTTCCGGCGCTGGCCCGCTGGGAGTGCACGGCCACCCTGTTCGTGCTGCCCGGCCGGCTCGGCGGTGACAACGCCTGGGATCCGCTGGGCCCGCGCAAGCCGCTGCTGACCCCGGACGGCATCCGGCGGGCGGCCGCCGCGGGCGTGGAGATCGGCTCGCACGGTCTCACCCACATCGATCTCACCAAGGCCGGCGACCGGCTGCTGAAGTCCGAGACCGTGGAGAGCCGGCGCGTGCTGGAGGAGGTGACCGGCGCCCCGGTCAGCGGGTTCTGCTACCCGTACGGCACGGTCGACGAGCGCGTGATGACGGCCGTGCGGGAGGCCGGTTACGGCTACGCCTGTGCCATCGACCCGGGTGAGCTGAACGGCCCGCACGTCCTGCCGCGCGTGCACATCGGGCAGGACGACACCGCCGTACGCCTGTTCCTGAAGCACCGGCTGCACCGGCTGCGCCGGCGACCCGTGGAGGGGCTGCGATGAGGGCCCTGCACATCATCACCGGCCTCGGTGTCGGCGGCGCCGAGCAGCAACTGCGGCTGCTGCTGGGTCACCTGCCGATCCGGTGCGAGGTGGTGACGCTGACCAACCCGGGTCCGGTGGCCGACGGGCTGGCGGCCGACGGGATCCGGGTGACGCACCTCGGCATGGCCGGCAACCGCGATCTGGCCGCGCTGCCCCGGCTGGTCCGGCTGATCCGGCACGGCGGCTACGACCTCGTGCACACCCACCTCTACCGGGCCTGCCTGTACGGCCGGATCGCCGCCCGGCTGGCCGGGGTCCGCGCGGTCGTCGCCACCGAGCACTCCCTCGGCGACTCGCAGATGGAGGGCCGGCCGCTGACCGCGGGGGTCCGTGCCCTGTACCTGGCGGGCGAGCGGCTGGGCCGGTCCACCGTCGCCGTGTCCCCCACGGTCGCCGGCCGGCTCGCCCGCTGGGGTGTGCCCGAGCGGCGCATCGCGGTCGTGCCCAACGGCATCGACCTGGCGCGGTTCGCCTTCGACCCGGACGCCCGCCGGCGCACCCGGGCCCGGCTCGGGCTGCCCGAGGACGCGTTCGTCGTCGGCGGTGTCGGCCGGCTCGTCCCGGGCAAGCGCTTCGACGTCCTGATCGACGCCCTGGTCCGGCTGCCCGCCGACTGCCGGCTGCTGCTGGTCGGCGGCGGCCCGCAGGAGTGCGCGCTGCGGCAGCGGGCGGCGCGGGCGGGGGTCGCCGACCGGGTGCTGTTCGCCGGGGAGCGGCCGTACCTGGCCGACGGATCCTCCGGCCCCGACCTGCCCGCGCTGGCCTCGGCGATGGACGTGCTGGCCGCCCCCTGTCCCGAGGAGGCGTTCGGGCTCGCGGTGGTGGAGGGCCTCGCGGCCGGGCTGCCGGTGCGCTACGGCTCCTGCCCGGCCCTGGAGGACCTGCCGGCCGGGGCCGCCCCGGACGCGGTGCGGGTCCCCTGCGACGCCGGTGCCTACGCCCGGGCGCTCGCCGGGGTCCGCGCCGCCGGGCCCGGTCCGCGCACCGCCGCCGACGCGGCCCGCCACTACTGCATCACCCGCAGCGCCGCCCGGCTCATGGACGTCTACGCGGCGGCGCTCACCCACACGGTCCCCAAGTCCAGATCCCCCCAGGGAGTCAGCACCTCATGACCGACAACCACACCCGGCACGCCCGCACCCGTCTCTCCCGCGCCCACTCGCTCCCGTCCTGGTCGCTGGTGACGGCCGGCGTCCTCGCGGGCGGGCTGCTCGGCGGCGGTTACGGTGTGCTGAAACCCGCGGAGTACACGGCGACCAGCTATGTCGTCGCCGTTCCCGGCGAGCGGTCCGACACCGCCACCGCGCTCGGTTTCGCCCAGGCGTACGGCCGGGTCGCCACCCAGGTCGCGGTGCTCGGCGACGCCCAGGTGTGGGCCGGGGTCCCGGTGTCCGCTCTGCAGGCGAGCGTGCGCACGGCGACCTCGCCGGACGCCCCCATGGTCGCCGTGTCCGCCACCTCCACCCGTCCGGCCGAGGCCGCCGACATGGCCAACGCGGTCGCCCGCGCGCTCACCCGGCACGCCAACGCCGCCAAGGCCGACACGCACGTCGAACTCCTCCAGTTCTCCCGCGCGGTGAAGCCGGGTGAACCGTCGTCGGCCTCCCCGCAGGTGACCGGGCTGGTCGGGGCGAGCGCGGGCGGGCTGCTCGGCGCGCTGGCGCTGCTGGTCCGGCCGCGGCGCCGGCCGGAGGAGGAGACCGCGCGCCCGGCTTCGGTGCCCGGCCCGGCCGTCGCCGCCGACGCGCACGGCCAGCTGTGACGGCCACCTACCCGGCGCGCACCGCCACCCCCGCCCTCGGCGCCGAACTCGTCACCGACGAGGAGGCGTTCGCGGCCCTGGCCCCCGCCTGGGGCCGGCTGTTCGGGCGGTGTGCCGCCGCGACCCCGTTCCAGAGCCACGCCTGGCTGTACTCCTGGTGGCTGTCGTACGGCCGGCGCGGGCGGCTGCGGCTGCTGGTGGTGCGCGACGCCGACGCCGAACTGGTGGCCGTCGCGCCGCTGATGCTGGTGCGCCGGCCCCTGCCCGCGCTGGTGCCGCTGGGCGGGGCGATCTCCGACTACGCGGACGTGCTGCTGGACGACGACTGCGGCGCGCGGGCGGCCGGCGCCCTGGCCGAGGCGCTCGCCGAGGCGGCCCGCACGGCGCTGATCGACTTCCGCGAGGTGCGCCCCGGCGGTGCGGTGGAGCGGGTCTACGACCGCTGGTGCGGGCCGCGCCGCACCACGTCCGACTCGGTGTGCCTGGAACTGCCGGCCGTGCCCATGTCCGAGCTGATCGCCCGGCTGCCGTCGAGCAAGTCCGGCCAGCGGGCCCGGGCCAAGCTGCGCAGGCTGGCGGCGCTGGGGGTGGAGCGGCGGACGGTGGCGCCGGAGGAGGTGGCCGGGGCGCTCGGCCGGCTGCTGGAGCTGCACCGGTTGCAGTGGCAGGGGCGGAAGGTGACGAACGAGCACCTGCACCCCCGGTTCCGTGAGCACCTGGTGCGGGCGGTGGGCCCGATGGTGCGCTCGGGGAACGCGGTGGTGACCGAGTTCCGGATCGACGGCGAGGTGGTGGCCGTCGACCTGACCCTGCTCTCGGGCAGCCTGTCCGGCGGTTATCTCTACGGCGCCCACCCGGTCCTCAGGGAACGGAAGGCGGACGTGGCGGTGATGCTGCTGGAAGCCTCCGCCGAGCACGGCGGCGGCGGACGGCGCGGCACGCTGAGCCTGCTGCGCGGCGACGAGCCGTACAAGCACCACTGGCGGCCCGAACGGGTCGTCAACCGGCGGTTCCTCATGGCCCGGCGGCGCACCGCCCCGCTGCTGACGGCCGCGCTGTGCGACGCGACCGTCCGGCAGCGGGGCAGGGAGGTGCTGCACCGGTGGCGGGAACGCGGCCAGGACTAGCGGCTCCGCGACCACCAGTCGAAGCGGATGCAGAGCTTTCCGCCGAGCCAGTACTCGACCCAGTCGCCCAGGTCCAGCGGCGAGCAGCCGGCCGGGGGCTTCGTGGTGGGCGCCGGATCGGTCGTGGGAGCCGGCGTGGGAGTCGGGGTCGGGGTCGGCGTGGGCACCGGGACGGGCTGCTCGGCACGGCCGTACAGGGCGGTCCGGTAGATGCGCGCGGAACGGGGGTTGGCCGAGCACTGCCAGACGCCGTGCGGGCAGTAGTCGGTCAGCGTGTTGTAGAGCGGTTTGTGCTCGTCGATCCAGGCGAGCATACGCCGCATGTACTCGCTGTTGTCACCGTTGCGGAAAAGTCCCCATTCCGGGTAGGAAATTGGTTTTCCGTGGGCTTTCGCGAAGTCCACGTGCTGCTGGAGGCCGTACGGCTCCTTCACCTGCTCGTCGAAGGTCGTTCCGGTCGGCTGGTCGTAGGAGTCCATGCCGATGATGTCGACCGTGTCGTCGCCCGGATAGCACTCGGTCCAGGGCACGGCGTCCCGGCCGCGGCTCGGTGCGAAATCGAACCGGAACCTCTGGCCCGGCACCGCGCGCATGGTGGTGACGATCCTGTTCCAGTACGTCTTCCAGGCCCGGGGGTCCGGTCCGCAGCGATGGGTGTAGGTGGTGCCGTTCATCTCCCAGCCGAGCACGATCACCGTGTCCGGCACCTTCAGCCGCACCAGCCGCTCGGCCAGTGCCCGGAAGTGGCGGTCGAAGGCGCCGGCCGCGGCCTGCCGCAGCAGCCACCGTACTTCGCCGTCCGGGACGCCCTCCTCGTTGCGCTCCTGCATGGGTACGTTGAGGACCAGCGTGCGGTCCGCCTTCTGGCGCCGCCAGTGCGCCCACGCGTCCAGGAAGCCGGGCGGGCCCTCGATGTCCCGCCAGCGGCCGCCGGGCAGATAGGTGTGCGCGACCTTCAGCTCGGTCCCGCCCAGCCAGTGGCTCAGTTCCGGGATGCGCGCCACCCCGCGCATCCCGGAGTCGAGGAACGCCCCGAAGGCCGGCACCGCCCCGACGGACCCGGACGCGGACCCGGATGCCTGTGGAGTCGCGGACGGAGTCGCGGGCAGGGGTGCCGTCGGCGTCGCCGGTGCCGCGGCCGTGGGGGTGACCGCCGGTGCCGGCGGAACCGCCGGTGCCGGCGGGACGGCCGGGGTCGCCGGGACGGCCGGGGTCGCCGGGGAGGGAGCGGGCGGGCCGGCGGACCGCGCCGTATCCGGACCCGCGGCGAAACCGGGGCCGACCGCCAGGGTGACCGACGCGGCGGCCGAAGCCGCGATGACAGCCAGCCGCCCGGACCGGGCCCTGCGCTGCTGTGGAGCCATGCCCGCTCCTTTCTTCACTCGACACTCGACATACGAAGTCCCGCTGCTTTTTGAGTATTGACACTCAGTCATATCAATATGAAAAGTGCCGGTGCGGTTACCGCTTTCGGGTTTCCCGAACCCCCGCACGGGCGAATGGAAGGGAAGGAAAAAAGCCCGTGTCCACGCTGGACATCCGGGTCCCCGCAGTGCTGCTGCGGATCGACCGGAATCCCTTTCACCACGGCACCCTGGGCGCCGTGCGCTCGCTCGGCAGAGCCGGAGTGGACGTCCATGTCGTCGCCGACTCCGCCGCGAGTCCCGTACGCGCCTCGCGGTTCGTGCGCCAGCTGCATCCCCCGCCGCCGCCCGGCGCCTCCCCCGGTGACATCGCCGCCGTGCTGCGCCGGGTCGCGGCGCGGGTCGCGCGTCCGGCGGTGCTGATCCCGATGGACGACGCGAGCGCTATCGCGGCCGGCCGGCTGCGCGAGGACCTGGCACCCGCCTACCTGCTGCCGCAGCAGCCCGGCGCGCTCCCCGAGCGGGTGGCCGACAAGGCCCGGCTGGCCGAGGTGTGCGCCGCCGCCGGGGTGCCGCACCCGGTGACCCTGGTGCCGGACAGCGCCCGGGACGCGGCGGCCGCCACCGGCCGGCTGGGCCTGCCGGTGGTGGCCAAATGGAGCCGGCCCTGGCTGGTGCCGTCCGGCAGCGGACTGCGCTCGACCGTACTGCTGCGCTCGGCGCGCGAGGCACGGGAGCTGTACCTGCGCAGCGCGGAGGCGGGCAGCCCGCTGCTCCTCCAGGCGTTCCTGCCGCCCGGACCGGACCGCGACTGGTTCTTCCACGGGTACGCCGACCGGGCCGGCGTCCTGCGCGCCGGCGGACCGGGCCGCAAGCAGCTGGCCTGGCCGCGCGGGGCGGGCCTGACCGCCGTCGGCCGGTGGACCCCCAACCCCCAGGTGCGGGCGCTGGCCGAACGGCTCACCGGCGAGCTGGGCTACCGGGGCATCCTCGACCTGGACTTCCGCCGCTGCGGCCGCACCGGCCGTTACCACCTGCTCGACTTCAACCCGCGCCCCGGCGCCCAGTTCCGGCTGTTCACCGACAGCGCCGGACTGGACGTCGTACGGGCCCTGCACCTGGACCTGACGCACCGTCCGCTGCCGGACGGTGCGCCGCTGCCCGGGCGGCGGTTCGTGGTGGAGAACTACGCCCCGCTGGCCGCGCTGCGGCCCGCGCCCCACGGCCGCGAACTGGCCTGGCACGCGGCCGACGACCGGGCGCCGGGCCGGGCGATGTGGGCGCTGTGGGCCCGGCACGCGGCGGGCCGGCTCGCCGCCCGCCCGCGGGGCCGCGCGGTGCCGACGGCCCGGCCGGAGCCCGCGCCCGGGCCGGTCCGCCCGGCGGGCGCCCGTGACCTGTCCCACGGTCCGGCCGCCGGCCCCGCCGACGGCCTCACCGACGACGAGAAAGCGAGCAGTTGCTGATGTACGACCTGCTGGTGGTGGGCGCCGGCCCCTACGGCCTGTCCATCGCGTCGCACGCCGCGGCGGCCGGTCTGGGCGTCCGGGTCTTCGGGCGGCCCATGGCCTCCTGGCGCGATCACATGCCGGACGGCATGTTCCTGAAGTCCGAGCCGTGGGCCTCCAACCTGTCCGATCCGGAGGGCCGCTGGCGGCTCGACGTCTTCTGCGCCTTCCGCGGCATGACGGCCCGGCACGCCGAGCCGATCCCGCTGGACGTGTTCGCGGAGTACGGCCTGTGGTTCGCCCGCAACGCCGTCCCCGGCGTCGACGAACGGACGGTGACCCGCCTCGCACCGTGCGCCGGGGGTTTCGAGGCCGTCACCGAGGACGGGGAGACGGTCGGCGCGCGGACGGTCGCGCTGGCCGTGGGCGTACTGCCGTTCACCGAGATCCCGGCCGCCCTGCGCGGCCTGCCGCCGGACCTGGTCTCGCACAGCAGCCACCACGCCGGCCTCGACCGGTTCCGCGGCCGGGACGTCACCGTGGTCGGTGGCGGGCAGGCGGCCCTGGAGACGGCCGCGCTCCTCGCCGAGCAGGGCACGCGGGTCCGGGTGCTGGTCCGCGCGGACCGGCTGGACTGGAACGATGTGCCGCCGCCCTGGGAGCGCCCCTGGTGGCGCGCGGCCCGCTCCCCGCACAGCGGCCTCGGCCCCGGCTGGCGTAACTGGTTCTACGCCGAGCGGCCGGGCCTGTACCGGCGGCTCCCGGAGCGCACCCGGGTCCGGATCGCCGCCGACGCCCTCGGTCCGGCCGGTGCCTGGTGGGTGCGCGAGCGGGTGGAGCGCCGGGTGGAGGTACTGCTCGGCCGGGAGGTGGTGAGGGCCCGTCCGGTGCCGGGCGGGGTACGGCTGGAGACCGCGGCGCGGCGGGGCGGTGCCGCGGTGCTGGAGACGGGGCACGTCATCGCGGCCACCGGCTTCCGGGCCACCCGGGACCGGCTGGGGCTGCTCTCCCCCGACCTTCGCGCGCTGCTGGCGACCGGCACCGACGGGGCGCCGGAGGTGGGGCCGGAGTTCGAGTCGTCGTATCCCGGTCTGTTCCTGGCCGGACTGATCACGGCCGCGGGCTTCGGCCCGGCGATGCGGTTCGTGCACGGCGCGACCTTCACGGCGGGCACGCTGGTGCGCGGAGTACGGCGGCGGCTGCGCACGGGCCCGGCGGGCCGGCGGATCCCGGCCGTGCGGGGGGCCCGGGTGCCCGTGGGGGCGCGGTCCTGACCGTGCGGCACGGCTGGTGCGTTCCCTCGTGGCGGCGGGGTGCCGGGCGCTCGGTCCGGCACCCGGCGCGTCACCGACGGGAGGCGGTCCGGCCTCGCCGGTAGAGGATCGTCCCGGCCCCGATCAGCGCGGCGCTCGCGGCCGACGTCACGATCATGGCCCGGGCCTCACCACCGGTGTGGGGGAGGGTGGGCGGCTGCTGATGGCCGCCCCCACCGGAGGGAGGGGCGCTGTGCCCGCCGCCAGGAGGCGTGGTGTGCCCGCCGGCGGGAGGCGTGGTGTGCCCTTCGGCGGGCGGGGTGCTGTGCCCACCACCCGGGGGCGTGCTGTGCCCACCACCGGGCGGGGTCGTCTCCTCGCCCCCGTACGGCGGCGGGGTCGTCTCCTCGCCCCCGTACGGCGGCGGGGTCGTCTCCTCACCCCCGTACGGCGGCGGGGTCGTCTCGCCGCCGCCGTTGGGGGGCGGGGTCGTCTCGTGACCGCCATAGGGAGGCGGAGTCGTCTCGCCGCCGGAGGGAGGCGTGGAGTGCTCGCCGCCACCGGTGGGGGGCGGGGTCGCCTCCTCGCCCCCGTATGGCGGTGGGGTCGTCTCGCCGCCGGAAGGAGGCGTGGAGTGCTCGCCGCCGGGAGCGGGGTGGTCACCGGAGTCACCGGAGTCGCCGGAGTCGTCCGGGCTGCCGTATCCCGAGTCCTCGGAGTCCCCGTGCGCCGGTGGGGTCGTCTGGCCGCCGCCCTGCGGAGGCGCGGAGTGTTCGCCGGCCGGAGCGGGACGGGGACCGGAGTCGTCCGGGCCGCCGTAGCCGGCGTCGTCGTGGGGGCCTTTGTGGGCGTCACCGTGCGGGCTGCCCGCGCTGCCACCGTGTTCCTTCTGCCCGTGGACGTTGGCGCAGGAGTTGCCGAAGGCCGGGTTCAGGGCGGCGGCCGCGTCGACGGAGTTGCCGCAGATGTTGACCGGGACGTTCACCGGGGCCTGGACGTTGTTCCCGGACAGCACCCCTGGGGAGCCCTGGGCAACCCCCTGCGCCTGGGAGTCGGCGAGCGCGGCGCCGCCGTACAAGGACAGCATGCCGGTCGCGGCCGCGGCCACGGCCATGCCCTTGCTGAGAGTCTGTCGCAATCTCGTGATCTTCCTGCTCGAAGAAGTGGGAAGGCCGGCCTCGGGACGACGACACCGAAGGTTCGGCGGTCCGAGGCCGGCCAGGCTCAGCCGGGGGCTGGCGCGCTGCGTACGTCTCAGTCGTTGACGCAGACGTTGCCGAACGCCGGGTTCAGCAGTCCGACGATGTTGATGGTGTTGCCGCACACGTTGATCGGGATGTGGATCGGCACCTGGACGACGTTGCCGGACAGGACGCCGGGGGAACCGACGGCCGCGCCATTGGCCTCGGCGTCGGCGAAGGCGGGTCCGGCCATGCCCAGTGCCAGGATGGCGCCCGTGACGGCAGCGACGGTCTTCTTCATGAGTGTTCCCTTCTCTGGGGTCATGCCCCGATGACGGCCAGAACCGTGCGAGCACGACGTGAACGATCGCGGCACGGAACGAGGGATTGACACAACCGGAGACCGCGGAACACGGATCGCGCGATAATCACTCGATCGCACCGCTTCCTCACGCGTTCTTCCCTCGCCTGAATTCGGTGGAAAAAAGGCCCGGGCAGCCCGCTGACGATGCAGCGGACGGCCCGGGCCGGCCAAATCGGCTCAGCCTTCGCCGTTGGCCGAGAGAACCGAGATGTCCTCCAGGACGTGCGAGATCGCACCGTCGCGCTTGGCGTTCGTGGAGTTGTCGTTGCACTGCTGCTGCAGGTGGTCGGACAGGATCGGGATGTCCTGGACCACGACACCGATGAGCAGAGCGATACCGACGTCGAGGTCCTGGATCCCGACACACGGCTTGTTGAGCGAACCCTGCACCAGCGAGAGCTGCGGGCTCATGTCGCCCTTCGTCGCCGAGTTGCCCCACGACGACGCGGCGCCGTTGCCATTCGCGACGGTCGGTCCGTCGTCGTTGCCGATGGCAAGCGCCTGCGGCGCGGCCGCCACCGCCATTCCCACGACAGAAGCGGCGGTCGCGGCGGCGACCATTGCCTTCTTGAGCACTTCGCGTTCCTTTCCTCGTAGCGACGCATGCCCTACGGCCTCATCAACACGGCCCACGAGGAATGGTTCCGCTGATTCACTCGGTTGGCGCGCAAAAGGAAACAAGGTGACATCGAACCACCTATCGGAAAAGCACACCACCAGTCCGCGGTGTCCGCCGACGGGGTGAACGGCAGAAACCAAGAAGGGCCCGCGGAGTTGACCAAAGCGCTCCGGTGGACGGGGTTTCCTCAGAAAGGACTGGCCAATGATCAGGAAGATTGTTGCCACTGCGGCCGTCGCCGCTTCGGCCATGGGCGCCTCCGCAGCCGCGGCACCGCAGGCGCTGGCGATCGGGAACGACAGCGGGCCGACCGCCGCCAACGGCAACGGCGCTTGGCAGAGCTACGGCAACTCGGCGACGTACGGGAACATGAGCCCGCAGATCGCCCTGATCCAGGGCTCTTTCAACAAGCCGTGCATCGCCGTGACCGACCTTCCGATCGGTGTGGGCGCCCTCATCGGCGTGAATGTCCAGGACATCCCGATCCTGTCCGACCACATGCAGCAGCAGTGCACCGAGAACTCCTCGAACGTCAAGCGCGACGGCGCGCTGGCGCACCTGCTGGAGGACGTGTCGATCCTTTCCCAGAACGGTGAGAGCGGCAACTGACGACGGTGCCGGAAGCGGGTCGCCGAACGGTTCGGCGGCCCGCTTCGGCGTGTCAGCGGCGGTACAGCGCCTCGATCCGCTCCGCGTACGCCGCCGTCACCGCGTGCCGCTTGACCTTCAGCGAGGGGGTCAGCAGGCCGTTCTCCTCGGTGAACTCCCCCTCGACCAGCGCGAAGGCGCGTATCGACTCGGCCCGGGAGACGGCCTCGTTGGCGTAGTCGACCGCCTTCTGCACCTCCGCGCGCAGCCGTTCGTCGCGGACCAGCTCCGACAGCGGGGTGTCCGGGGGAAGTTTCCGTACGGACAGCCAGTGCGCCACCGCCTCGGGGTCGAGGGTGATCAGGGCGGCGACGAAGGGCCGGTTGTCGCCGACGACCAGGCACTGGCCGACGGGTGAGCGGCTGCGCAGCCGGTCCTCCAGGACGGCCGGCGAGACGTTCTTGCCGCCGGAGGTGACGAGGAGGTCCTTCTTGCGGCCGGTGATGGTGAGATAGCCGTCGTCGTCCAGCGCGCCCAGGTCGCCGGTGGCGAACCAGCCGTCGCGCAGGACCTCGTCCGTGGCGGCCGGGTCGTTCCAGTACGACCCGAAGACGATCCCGCCCTTGATCAGCACCTCCCCGTCGTCGTCCGTGCGCACGGACACGCCCGGCACCGGCCGGCCGACCGTGCCGGGGCGGGGGCTGAGCGGGGGCACGATGGTGGCGGCGGCGCTGGTCTCGGTCAGGCCGTAGCCCTCGTAGACGACGATGCCGGCCGCGTGGAAGAACAGGTTCAGGTCGCGGTCCAGCGGTGAGCCGCCGCTGATGGCGTAGCGCAGCCGGCCGCCCAGCTCCTTGCGGATACGCCGGTAGACCAGCAGGTCGTACAGCGCCCACGCCGCGTACAGGCCGGGTCCCGGACCCTTGCCCGTGCCGAGGAAGGCGCGCAGGTGGGCCTCGGCGAAGCGGACGCCGGTCCGTTCGGCGCGGTCGAAGGAGGCGGCCCGGCCGAGCTTCTCGGCGGTGGCCCGCCCGGTGTCGTGGATCTTCTCGAACAGGTACGGCACCCCGACCAGGAAGGTCGGCCGGAACTCCCGCAGGGCGGGCCTGAGTTCTGCGGGTCTGACGCTGGGGAAGTGGCCGGTCTCGATGCGGGCCAGCAGGCAGGCGAGCTGGAGGGTGCGGCCGAGGATGTGGGCGAGCGGCAGGAAGAGCAGGGTGGAGGCCTGCCGTCCGGTGGCGGCCCGGAAGACCGGGTACAGCAGCTCGACGGTGCCCGCGGCCTCGGCGTGCAGGTTGGCGTGGGTGAGGACGCAGCCCTTGGGCCGGCCGGTGGTGCCGGAGGTGTAGCAGAGGGTGGCGACGGTGCCGGGGGTCAGCGCGCCGCGCCGCCCGGCGACGTCGTCGTCGCCCAGCCGCCGCCCGAGGGCGATGAGGTCGGCCAGGTGCTCGGCCGGAGGCGCCGCGAGCGGCCGGGGGGCGTCCGGGGCGCCGTGGTGGCCGGTCTCCCCGGGCCGCCGGAGGTCGTCCGGCGGGCCGTCGTGGCGGGTGTCCCCCACGTGGTGGCGGCCTCCCGTGGGGCGGGAGCGCGCGCCGTGCGCGGGTGCCGTCCCGCCCGGGGTGTCCGCGTCGATCTGCCAGACGCGTGGCGGCGTGGGGTGGCCGGCGGTGCCGGCGGTCACGACCGCCGTGTGCTCGGCCGTCTCCGTGACGACGTACCGGGCGCCGGAGTCGCGGACGATCCACTCCACCTGGTCGGCGGAGGAGGTCGGGTAGACCGGCACCGACTGGCCGCCGGCCGCCCAGACGGCGAAGTCCAGGACCGTCCACTCGTAGCGGGTGCGGGACATCAGGACGACCCGGCCCCCCGGTTCCAGACCGGCGGCGATCAGCCCCTTGGCGAGGGCGGTCACCTCGGCGGCGAAGGCCGCTGCCGTGACCGGCCGCCAGGCGCCCCCCTCGCGGCGGCGCAGCAGCACCGCGTCCGGCGCTTCGGCCGCGTGGGTGAACGGCAGGTCGGCCAGGGAACCGGAGGCGAGCGGGGGCGCCAGGGGCGCGGCCCGCACCTCGCGCACCCGGCCGGTGGCGTCCCGGACGATCTCCACCGTGGCGCGCTCCGCGAGATCGGTGCGCTGCCGTGCCCGTTTCAGATCCCTGCGTACGCCCATGACGGCTCCCGGCGGACGGTACGGCCCTCGTTCCTTACCGACGGGTCAACTTACTCGGAAGTAAGAAAAGGTCAATGGGTCGCGCGAGTGGCCTTCCGGGGCCGGTGCGTCGGGCGGGGCGGCCTCGCGGGGTCAGGAGACGACGTCCTTGCGGGCGAACCCCCTGAAGGCCAGGGCGAACAGGACCAGGGCGTAGGTGACGGACAGGGCGGTGCCCTGGATCATGCCGGACCACTCGGGGTGCGGCTGGACGGCGTCGGCCCAGGCGAACTGCCAGTGCGCGGGCAGGAAGTCGCGCCAGCCGCCGAGGGCGGTGACCGCGTCCAGGACGTTGCCGACGATGGTCAGGCCGACCGCGCCGCCGACCGCGCCGAGCGGCGCGTCCGTCTTGGTCGACAGCCAGAACGCGAGGCCGGCGGTGACCAGTTGGGACACGAAGATGTACGCCACCGCCACCAGCAGCCGCTGCGCCGCCGTGCCGGTGTCCAGGGCGCCGCCGGTCGGTATCCGCAGCGGGCCCCAGCCGTAGGCGGCCGTGCCGGCGGCGAGCGCCACGACGGGCAGCAGCACCATCGCGGCGAGACTCAGCCCGAGCGCCACGACGAGCTTGGACCACAGCAGCCGGGCCCGGGGCACGGGCGCGGCGAGCAGGTAGCGCAGCGAGGACCAGCCCGCCTCGGAGGCGACCGTGTCGCCGCAGAACAGGGCGACCGGGATCACCAGCAGGAAGCCCGCCGAGACGAAGAGGTTCACGGCGGCGAAGTTGGCGCCGGACGCGGTGGCCGTGTCCATCAGCGTGACCTGGTCGTTCCGGCTGCCCGGGTCGCCGCCGAGGGCGAAGGCGATCAGCAGGACGAACGGCAGCACGGCCAGGATCAGGCCCATGACCAGCGTGCGGCGCCGCTTGAGCTGGCGGACCAGCTCGACCCTCAGCGGCAGGGTGCGGCCCGCCTGGTAGCCGGAGGCGACCTCGGTGAGCGTGCTCATGCGGAACCTCCGATCAGGGTGAGGAAGGCGTCCTCCAGGCGGCGGTGCGGGCCGACCGAGGCGACCGGCACCTCCAGCCGCACCAGCTCCACGACCAGCCGCTCGGCGGTGCCGCCGGGTTCGAGCCGGATCAGCAGCCCGTCGTCGGTGCGCACGGCGGAGGCGACGCCGGGCAGGGCGGCCACCTTCTCCGCCACCGGCTCCTCCACGGCGGTGGCGGTGCCGACCAGCAGGGTGTCGCCGGAGCCGATGATCTCCCGGACCGGCCCCGCCTGCACGAGCCGGCCGCGGTCCATGACCACCAGGTGGGTGCAGGACTGCTCGACCTCGGCGAGGAGGTGGCTGGAGACGATCACCGTGCGGCCGCCGGCCGCGTAGCGGATCATCACCTCGCGCATCTCGCGGATCTGGGGCGGGTCCAGGCCGTTGGTCGGCTCGTCCAGGATGAGCAGGTCGGGCAGACCGAGCATGGCCTGGGCGATGGCCAGGCGCTGGCGCATGCCCTGGGAGTAGGTGCGCACCGCGCGGGCCAGGGCGTCGCCGAGACCGGCGATCTCCAGGGCCTCGTCCAGGTGGGCGTCCTCGGGCGGCCGGCCGGTGGCCCGCCAGTACAGCTCCAGGTTCTCCCGGCCGGACAGGTGCGGCAGGAAGCCGGCGCCCTCCACGAACGCGCCGACCCGGGACAGCACCGGCGCGCCGGGCCGGATGGCGTGCCCGAAGACGCGGATCTCGCCGTCGTCCGGCCGGATCAGGCCCATGAGCATGCGCAGGGTGGTGGTCTTGCCCGCGCCGTTCGGGCCGAGCAGGCCGAGGACCTGGCCCTTCTCGACGCGGAAGGACAGCTCGCGCACCGCGTACCGGTCGGTGGACCTGGCGTACCGCTTGCTCAGGTCCCGGATGACGAGCGGTACGTCGGCCAGCTCGGGGTCGGGGGCGGGGGCGGCCGTCCGGCGGCGGGCGGTGAGCAGCAGGGCGAGGGCCACCACGGCGCCGGCCGCGGGCAGCCACCAGACCCAGGCGGGCAGCGGGGCGGCCGCGGTGGTGACCGCGGGGGCCGTGGGCACGCTCAGGCCGCCCCTGAGGGAGACGGTGTAGCCGGCCGGGGCGGCCGGTGAGGCGTAGCCGAGGTCGGTGGAGGCGAGGACCAGGCGGAGCCGGTGGCCCTTCTGCACCTCGTGGTCGATCGCCGGGAGGGTGACGGTGACGTCCTTGCCGGCCTTGGCGCCGGTCACCCGGAAGGGGGCGACGAGCTGGGCGGGCAGGACCTGCTGGGTGCCGTCGGGACCGACGTCGTAGACCTTGCCGAACAGGACGGCGTCGGCGGCGGTGGAGGTGACGTGGACGGTGGCGGTCGGGGCGCCGGTGATCCGCAGGTCGCGGGCGAGCGGTGCCGAGTCGAACTTCGCGTACTGGCCGGGGAAGTCCAGGGAGACGCCGACACCGAGCGCGGACAGCCGGCCGAGACCGCCGGAGCCGCCGAGGCCGGGCAGCGCCGAGACCGCGGGCGGGCTGGCGCCGGCCGGGTTGACGACGTGCTGCTCGCCGCCGGTCAGGGCGATGGTGCGCCGGTGGTCGTGCAGGCCCGGGTAGCGGGCGGCGCTCGCGCCGCGCAGCTGGGCGGTGCCGTCGGTGGAGTCGATGCCTCCGGTGCGGGTGACCCGGAACGCCGGGCCGGTGCCGGTGTCCTCGTCGCCCTTCAGGTACCGGTCGAACCAGGCGCGCACGCGTGTCTCGACCCGGTCCGTCTCCATGTCGCCGCCGTCGTGTCCGCCGGCGATCCAGTCGACCGCGACGGGGGCGCCGTTCGCGCGGATCGCCCGCTCGGCCGCGTCGGCCTGGTCCAGGGTGAACAGGGAGTCGGTCTGGCCCTGCACCAGCAGGGTGGGCACGGTGACGCGGTCGCCGACCGCGGCGGGCGAGCGCTCCTCCAGCAGTGTGCGGGCGGCCCGGTCAGGGGTGCCGGACTCGGCGACCCGGTCGTACATCCGGCACAGCGCCGGCGCGAAGCGGGCGCAGCCGCCGCCGGTGTTGAAGAACATCCCGGCCCACAGCTTCTTGAACACGCCGTTCGGGAACAGGGCGTCCGCGAGGTTCCAGTAGGTGATCGCCGGGGCGATGGCGTCGACCCGCCGGTCGTGTCCGGCGGCGAGCAGCGAGACCGCTCCGCCGTAGGAGCCGCCGGCCATGCCGACGCGCGGGTCGCCCGCCTTGTCGAGCAGCACCCGGGGCTGGTCGGCCAGCCAGTCGATGAGCCGGGAGACGTCGGCGACCTCGCCCCGCGGGTCGTTGAGCCCGATCTTCCCGGTGGACCGGCCGAAGCCGCGTGCGGACCAGGTCAGCACCGCGTACCCGTCCCGGGCGAGGTCCTCGGCCTGCCGGCGCATGTCGTCCTTGCTGCCGCCGAAGCCGTGCGCGAGCAGCACCGCGGGGTGGCGGCCGGTGCCGGCCGGGGTGAAGTACGAGGTGTCCAGGCGCACCCCGTCGACCGCCATGACCTGGTCGCTGCGGCGCACGGTCCGCGTGTCGTCGGAGGCGACGGCCGCCGTCCACGTCCCGGCGCCGGCGAGCACCACGACGGCGGCCGCGGCGGCCATCAGCCGGCGTGGCCCCTGCAGCAGCCCTCGCAACGCGGGCACTCGAAGATCCATGCGTCAACGGTACGGGCCGCCACCGACAACCGCTGCTGCCGCGGGGCGGACCCGTGGGCCCTCCCTGGGGCGTACGGGCGCGGTTCGGCGTACTTCGGTCGTGGTACGCCCCCGCGGATCCCCGGGCCGCCGGCGTCCCCGGTCGCGGCCCCGCCGGCCTTCCGGGCTTTCCGGGTTCTCGGGACTTGGGGTCGTGGGGTCTT
>NZ_JBEYCX010000002.1:0-163623 GCF_040632975.1 Streptomyces sp. NPDC013455
AAACGCCCGGTTACATACCGAACCCGGAAGCTAAGCCTCACAGCGCCGATGGTACTGCAGGGGGGACCCTGTGGGAGAGTAGGACGCCGCCGAACTCCTTTTGAGAAAAAGCCCCAACTCCGGGATATCCCGAGAGTTGGGGCTTTTTCGTATGTCCGCCCGTGGTGATCACCCGTGGTCTACGGTGGCCGTATGACCCGCCTGACCAGGAACGATTACGTCATCCGCGCCATACGCCCCGACGACTGGCAGCGCGTGAAACAGCTGCGGCTGGACGCGCTGCGGGACCCCGTGGCGCACCTCGCCTTCCTCGAGACCTACGAGGAAGCCGCAGCCCGGCCGGACTCCTTCTGGCAGGACCGGGCCATCGGATCCGGCGAAGGATCCACCTCGGCGCTCCAGTTCGTCGCCGAGGCGCCCGACGGGAGCTGGGCCGGCTCCCTGGCCGTACTCATCGAAGAGGCCGGGACCAAGGACTGGGCAGGCTTTCCGGTCGAGCGGCGGCAAGGACACGTCGTCGGGGTCTTCGTCCGGCCCGAGCACCGGGGGAACGGCCTGGTCGAGGCGTTGTTCGAGGCCGGTGTCGCCTGGGCGTGGGAGCGCGGCGCGGAGCGGGTACGGCTGTACGTCCACGCTCGTAACGCGCGGGCGCAGGCGGCGTACCGCAGGATCGGCTTCCGGCCGAGCGGTGTGGAGGTGTCGTTCGTGAAGAACGAGGCCGAGCAGGAACTGGAGTTCGTGCTGGAGCGGTGAGCACCGGCCGGCCCCGGTCGGAGGGCCGGGCCGGGGCTCAGGCCGGGAGTTCCTGCTGCGGCCAGCGGGAGCGGGCCTGCTCGCGGGAGCGGATCAGGGCGAGCGCCGGCAGGCCCTGAGCGGTTCCGGACGCGAGCAGGTCGGGCAGCTCGGGGAAGGGCGCCACGGCCGCGATGTCGTCCAGGACCAGGGTGAGTGGTGGGTCGAGCCGACCGGAGGATGACCGTTCGGCCATGCGCCGGCCGCGCTCGACCACGCTGGAGACGAGGGCCGTCAGAAGCGGCATCGCGCCCGGGTTGCTCCTGGGGTCCTCGATGGATTCACCGACCACATAAAGTGTGCCCGCTTCGTGGACAAAGGAATCCAAGGCGAGGGCATCATTTCGGTTTGGTGTGCATGCCTCGCGGACGTTGACGGTGAAGAGGGCCGACAGGGCCCGGCTGGTCAGTTCCTGCGCCATGTCCCGGCGTTCCGGGTGCGCGGTGAGCGCCGCCTCCAGCTCGCCCGCGGCACCGGCGGCGGCTTTCGGATGCGTACGGAGGGTGCGGACGGCGTCCTGCACCTGGTTCCCCTGCGACCAGCGGTGGACGTGCCGGATGGTGCGGTTCTCCAGGGCGGCGGCGTGCAGGTAGCTGCGCAGGAGCGTGGTCGCCGTGTCCGCCAGCGCCTGGTCGATCCTGGCGGTGGGGCGTACCGGGGCGAGGAGCGCGGTGGCCCTGCGCACGGCCGTCTGCTTGTCCTCGCAGCCCGCGGTGGGGGACCAGTGCAGGCGGGCCGGGGTGTCGCACCGGTGCGTCGGGTCGTAGAGCAGGGTGGGGCCGAGTTTGGCCCGGGTGTCCTTCGTCTCCGCCCACAGAGCCGGATTCGAGGTGACGACGAGGACCGGGCCCTCCGCGTCCCGTACGGCCCGGCCCGCGGCCGCCTGGCGGCTCTCCCTGGGGCCGATGAGCAGTCGCTCCGATCCGCCGGCCGGCTCGCCGTGGCCCGGCAGGGAGCCCACCGGCCCCGGCCGTGCCGACTCCGGGAAAGGCTCCGCCGCGGGTACGTACACCTGTGCTTGTGCCTGGGCGGGAGCCTGTGACTGATCGTATGCCGGTGTGCGCGTCTGGGCGTGTGCCTGCGGCTGAGGCGGCTGAGGCGGCTGCTGCGGGTGCGCCGGTGCCGGGGCTTGCGGTGCCGCCCGCTGCGCGGGCACCTCGTGGACCGGTTCGGCGGGCGCCGCCTGCGGGCCGGAGGCGGGCACCGCCAGAAGGGCGGCCCGCTGCCGGGCCCTCCCCGCCCGCCACCGTGCCACCACGCCCAGCAGGAACACGGTGAGCACGAGCAGGATCATCAGCTGGCCGAGGAACAGGCCCCAGAACAGGCCCCAGCCGGACAGCTGGGCCGGCGGGGTGTCCGGCCAGGCGCCGGTGACGTCGTGCGGCCGGCCGATGAGGTGGCGCATGGCCAGGGGGGTGCGGGTGAACGTGACGTCGTCGGGCCAGGCCCCCTGGGCGAACAGGCCGGCCAGGCCCGTGGCCGTCCACACCAGCACCGTCATGCCGAGGAGGAACCCGAGTATGCCGATCAGCAGGCCGTCGGGGATGCCGCCCTGGCCGTCCCGGCGGCTGTCACGGCGGTCGTCCGGTCTCACCTTGCACTCCCCCTACGCCACCGTGGACTCGGAGTCGCCCAGGTGCTGCTCCACGAAGGCCGCGGCCCGCTGCTCGGCCTCGAGTTCGGCCGCGCGCAGGGCGTCGTCGGCCGTGAGGTCGCTGGAGGACTCGGTCATCGCGCGGTCGGTGAAGACCAGGGGCCGTTCCGTCTCCGTGACCAGGTGTTTGACCACCTGGACGTTGCCGTTGACGTCCCAGACGGCGATGCCGGGGGTGAGCGTCGGAATGATCTCGACCGCCCACCGGGGCAGGCCCAGCACCCGGCCGGTGGCCCGTGCCTCGTCGGCCTTCTGGGCGTAGATCGTCCGCGTGGACGCCATCTTCAGGATGGCCGCCGCCTCCTTCGCCGCGGCCCCGTCGACCACGTCGGACAGGTGGTGGACGACCGCCACGAAGGACAGGCCGAGCCGGCGCCCGAACTTCAGCAGCCGCTGGAACAGCTGGGCCACGAAGGGGCTGTTGATGATGTGCCAGGCCTCCTCGACGAGGAAGATGCGCTTCTTCCGGTCGGGGCGGATCCAGGTGTGCTCCAGCCAGACGCCGACGATCGCCATGAGGATCGGCATGGCGATGGAGTTGCGGTCGATGTGGGAGAGGTCGAAGACGATCAGGGGCGCGTCGAGGTCGATGCCGACCGTCGTCGGCCCGTCGAACATGCCGCGCAGGTCACCGTCGACCAGCCGGTCGAGGACCAGGGCGACGTCCAGGCCCCAGGCCCGTACGTCGTCTATGGCGACGTTCATCGCCTCCGCCGACTCCGGCTCGGGGTGCCGTAGCTGCTCCACGATGTCGGAGAGGACCGGCTGGCGGTCGACGATCGTCTCGTTGACGAACGAGTGGGCGACCTTCAGGGCGAAGCCGGACCGTTCGTCCAGGCCGTGGCCCATCGCCACCTCGATGATCGTCCGGAGCAGGGCGAGCTGCCCGGTCGTGGTGATCGACGGGTCCAGGGGGTTGAGCCGGATCCCGTGGTCGAGTGCGGCCATGGGGTCGAGCCGGATGGGAGTTATCCCCAGCTCCTGCGCGATGAGGTTCCACTCGCCCACGCCGTCCTCGCCCTGCGCGTCCAGGACGACGACCTGGCGGTCCCTGAACCGGAGCTGGCGCAGGACGTACGTCTTCTCCAGCGCCGACTTGCCGTTGCCGGACTCGCCGAGGACCAGCCAGTGCGGGGCCGGCAGCTGCTGGCCGTACAGCTGGAACGGGTCGTAGATGTAGCCCTTCCCGGAGTAGACCTCGCGGCCGATGATGACGCCGGAGTCGCCGAGGCCGGGTGCGGCGGTGGGCAGGTAGACGGCCTGGGCCTGGCCCGTGGAGGTGCGCACCGGCAGGCGGGTCGTCTCCACCTTCCCGAAGAGGAAGGAGGTGAAGGCCTCGGTGAGGACGGACAGCGGATCCCGCATCGGCGAATCAGCCCCTACCTTCGGATGCCGGTGGCGAACGGAAGTGTGTTCACGAAGGCGCGGTGGTGCTCTCGGTCGCACCACTCCAGCTTGAGGTACGACTTGCCGGCGGAGGCCCTTATCGTGCGCTTGTCGCGGGCGAGTGCTTCCGGGGAGCGGGCGGAGACGGTGATGTAGCCGACGAGGTTGACGCCGGCGGCGCCGCTGGCGAGGTCCTCGCCACGCTGGTCGAGGCGGTTGTGCGCGGCGATGTCCCGGGGGTCGACGGTCCGGTTCATCTTGGCGGCGCGGGACGCCTCGGCCTCGTCGTTGGTCTTCTCGGTCAGCATGCGTTCGATGGCCACCTCGGTGGGTTCGAGGTCCATCGTGACGGCGACCGTCCGGATGACGTCCGGGGTGTGGACGAGGAGCGGGGCGAGGAAGTTCACGCCGACCGGGGTCATGGGCCATTCCTTCACCCACGCCGTGGCATGGCACCAGGGGGCGCGGGTGCTGGACTCGCGGGTCTTGGCCTGGAGGTAGGTGGGCTCCATGGCGTCCAGCTCGGCCGGCCAGGCGTTGCGCTTGGTCATCGCCTGGATGTGGTCGATGGGGTGGTCCGGGTCGTACATGGAGTGGACGAGGGACGCGAGCCGGCCTTGGCCGAGCGGCTGCCGGACGCGGATGTCGGCCTCCTGGAGCCGCGAGCAGATGTCGGTGAGCTCGCGGGCCATGACGACCGCGAGTCCGGCGTCCCGGTCGACCTTGCCGCCGTGGGCGCGGACGGCACGGGCCATGGCGTGTGCCTCGGCGGCCAGTTCGCGGGTGTAGTGCATGCAGGCGACGAGGTAGGCGCGGTGCTGCTCGCTGCTGGTGGAGACCATGGACTGCAGCTGGTCGTAGGAGCGCTGCAGCCACTGCGGGGAGCGCTCGTCGCCGCGCACGGCGACGTCCTTGGCGTGCGCGTCCGGGTCCGCGGGCAGGGTGCGGGCGAGCATCTGGATCCGCGTGACGAACCCGTCGCCGTTGGCGACGTGCTTGAGCAGCGTGCCGAAGCGGTCGACCAGGGCCTCCTGGTCCTCGGAGTCGCGCAGGCCGACGCCGGGGCCCTCGATCTCGATGGCGGCCGTGACCGTCCTGCGGTCGGCGTGCAGCAGTACGGCGATCTCGTCGGGTCCGAAGGGCGCGGCGAGCCAGCTGATGCGGCCGATGCCGGGCGGGGGTCCGATCTCGATCTCCCGGCCGTCGAGCCGGGTGCCGGCCTCCATGGCGCCGGACCGGTAGACGGCCCCGCCCTTGAGGGTCCGCTTGTACGAGCGGTTGATCTCGAACCACTTGTAGAAGGTGCGGCGCTTGTACGGCACGTAGACGGCGGCGAGCGCGAGCAGCGGGAAGCCCATCAGCAGCACGATCCGCAGGGACAGGACCGGGACGAGGAGGCCGCACATCATGCCGAGGAACGCGCCGGCGATGATCAGGGCGATCTCGCCGGTCTCGCGGTTCCGGCCGATGATCGCGTTCGGCCGGGCGCGGCCGATGAGATACGTACGGCGGGGCGTGACCGTATGGGACAGGTGGGACTCGGTCGTCAACGCCCTTCACCTCCCGTGCGGTTGTTGCGGGTGTTGCTGGCGTGCGGGGTGTTGACCGGGCTGGGCGCGCGGGGCGCGGGCGTGGCGGAGGGGACGGCTCCGCCGCTGCTCCCGGTGGGGGTGCGGCTGCTGTGGGCGGCGACGCCGCCGGAGGCGGGGTTGGCCGGCCGCGGGGTGCTGGAGCCGCCTTGGGATCCGTTGCTGTCGGCGCGGGTGCTGTGGGTCTTGATGCCCTGGGCGACGAGGCTGGCGGGGGAGCTGATGACGGCGGCGGCCTTGCTCTCGGCGCCCTGCATGATGCGGTTGCTGCGGGAGCCGGCGATCTCGTCGCCGAAGCCGGGGACGAAGCGGTAGATCATCGCGCTGGCGAAGATGGCGAGCAGGATGATGGCGAGGCCGGAGACGACGGCGGAGAAGGCGTCGGGGCCGTCGCCGCCGGACAGCGCTCCGGCCAGGCCGAGCACGATGACGATGACGGGCTTCACGAGGATGACGGCGATCATGATGCCGGCCCAGCGTCGTACGTGGCCCCAGAGGTTCTTGTCGACCAGGCCGGCGTAGACGACGGTGCCGAGGAGGGCGCCGACGTAGAGCAGGGCGGCGCGGATGACCAGCTCCAGCCAGAGGATGCCGGCGGCGAGGATGCTGACCAGGGACACGACGATCAGCATGATGGGGCCGCCGCCGATGTCGTTGCCCTTCTTCAGGGCGCCGGAGAAGGTGCCGAAGAAGGTGTCGGCCTGGTCGCCGGTGGCCTTCGCGAGGACGTCCGTGACGCCGTCCGTCGCCGAGACGACGGTGTACAGGATCAGCGGGGTGAAGGCGGAGGCCAGCACGGTGAGCCAGAGGAAGCCGACGGCTTCGGAGATGGCGGTGGTCAGCGGCACGCCGCGCACCGCGCGCTTGGCCACGGCGAGGAGCCACAGCAGGACGGTCAGCACGGTGGAGGCGGCGAAGACGATGGCGTACTGCTTCAGAAACGCCTGATTGGTGAAGTCGACGGTGGCGGTCTCCTTCACGGCGTCACTCAGCTTCCCGATGGTCCACGAGGCAGCATCGGCACACCCCTTGGCCAGGGAGGCGAGGGGGTCGAGGGTGTCGGTGAGGGGGGTGCCGCCGTTGAGACCGGGGGAGCCGTCCGAGCCGCTGTCGTTCGCGTCGCAATACTGCTTGGCAGGGCCTCGGATGAGCTCACAGGCGTCACTGCTGTATGTAGGGGACGGGGAAGGGTCGGCGAAGGCGCGTGTGGCCAGGAGCACCATGGCTGCCTGAACGGTGCCGACGACAGTCGCGATCCTGAGGACGCGGTGGTTAGCGCGCATACGTGAACCCTCCGTACTCCTCAACGGCCTTCGTCATGTCGTCAGAGGTGGATGCCTTCTGATCGCGGCCCACCGGGACGGGTCCGTCCTTCTGCTGGAAGTCGGTGATCTTCCAGTCGTCGTTGACCCACGTCATTTCGTACGTCGTGGTGAACCAGCTCTCGGTCACCGGGTTGGTCGAGGAATCGCCGGAGAGGCCGAAGAGCGAGGTGTACCAGACTTCTACCGTGGCGGAGCCCGTATCCATCGAGATGACCTTGGTGCCTACGGGGATGACACGCGAGACGAATGTCTGGCCCTGCGGAGGGATGCCGTTCTTCGTCAGTCCGATATTGGAAAGGAACTTCTCATTGGAATAGGCATTGTCCAGCGCCGACTGCTTCGACGCGGCGACATCCGGTGCGTACACCGTCGTGATGATGTCGTGCCGCCGCGCGGTGTTGAACATGTCCGCCGACCCCAACGCCACCGCAAAGTTCGCCGCAGCGCTCTGTGCGCCCTGCTCCGTGTGGGCGTAGCCCGAGGGGATGTTGTTGGTTTTGGTTTGTACGGGGTGGGTGCCTGAGGGGGCTGTGGGGGAGGTGCGGGGGTTGGAGCCCTTGGCGGTGTCGTCGCCCCCCTCCTCACCCCCCCGGTTCGCGAAAGCGATTGCGGCGATGAGGAGGACTGCTACGCCGACCACCGTGACCAGGCTTCTGGAGGAGGAGCGGTGGGGGCGGCGGGGGGCGCCGCCGTAGGGGTCGGTTTCCGGGAGGCGGGTTCGGGTGCGGCCCGTCTCGGGGTAGTCGGTGTAGCCCTGTTCGTCTCCGGGACTCATGCCGTGTGCGCTCCCTCACCCTCGTAGACATACGACGGTAGCCGTGCTGGTTCCCGCGCGGGCGCGGTGTGGTGACTCGACATCAGGGAAACGCAACCTCAGCCGGTGGGCACGACGGGTGGGTGGGGTGGAGGGGACAGCCGCAGCCGGGTGTGCCCGGGAGGCCCGGGGCTACACCGCCATGCCGTACACGATGGTGAACAGGGTGCCGAGGGAGCCGATGATGAAGACTCCGGTGAGGCCGGCGATGATCAGGCCCTTGCCCTGTTCCGCGCTGAAGGTGTCCCGGAGGGCCGTGGCGCCGATGCGCTGCTTGGCCGCGCCCCATACCGCGATGCCGAGGCAGAGGAGGATGGCCACGGCCATGACCACCTCGATCATCACCTTGGCCTCGTTGCCCAGGCTGCCGAAGGGGCCCCAGTCCGGAGCGATCCCGCCGATGATGGTGTTGATGTCTCCCTTGTCGGCCGCAAAGAGCATGTAAGTCACCGCCCCTGGTGGGTAGTTCCGCGAGCGCCCCTGCGGTGTGCAGAGGTCGGGACTCATTGTCGCCGACAACGGCGCCAACGTATGTCGACTTGACGTCATTGACTGGCGGGTTTCGTACATACGGCCCGCCCGGTCACTCTGTGTATCACGGCAGGTCACCCCGGGCAACGAGGTCGGAGCGGAACCTGTCGTGTGGTTCGGTCGTTGACCTTCATTACGGCCGCGAAAGGGTTCTGACGGCCGGTCGGGTGAGGCGTCGCGTCGATGTTCTCACGGGCGGGGTCCGAGACGTGCCCGGTCGTGCGGGTGGGTCAGCGCGGGCGCAGGCCGTGCAGGAGCAGGTGGACGTGTTCGTCCAGGCCGGCCAGTGCTTCCTCCGCCTCCAGGGCGCAGCCGGCGATAAGGGCGGCGAGGCCGTGCAGGCTCGCGGCGGCGGCGAGCGTGATGCGTTCGGGGTCGCCCTCGACGATCTCGCCGCGCTCCTGGCCGTCCGCGATCAGCCTGGTGAAGGTGCCGAGGGTCTGGTCGACGGCCGCCGCGAGCTGCGCGGAGCCGTCGGGGTCGTGCTTGCGCGCGAACATCAGCTCCAGCAGTTGCGGGTGCTCGACGGCGAAGCCGAGGTAGGCGCGGGCGAGTGCGGTCATCCGCTGCTGGAAGCCGAGGCCGGCGTGGTCGGCTGCGGCCAGGGCCTGGTGCATCCGCTCGTACCCGTCCAGCGCCAGGGCGTCGAGCAGGGCCTGCTTGTCCTTGAAGTGCCGGCCGGGGGCGGCGTGGCTGACGCCGGTCTCGCGGGCCAGTTCGCGCAGGGAGAGCGCGCCGACCCCCTTCTCACGCAGGGTGCGCTCGGCGTTCCTCAGCAGGGCGGCGCGCAGGTCTCCGTGGTGGTAGGGGCGGGTCGTGGACATGCGCACCATCGTAACGCGATGTTGTCGTTGCCAGCTTTGTTGGCGGCGCCACCATTGTTGTCGTTGACAGCATTGTTGTCGGTGCCTACTTTGGAGGCATGGCTGATACGACCGAAGCGCGCACCCCGCGCAAGTGGAACGCGACCCACCTCCCCGACCTGGCCGGCCGTACGGCCGTCGTCACCGGTGCCAACAGCGGCATCGGCCTCGCCACCGCCGAGGCGCTGGCCCGGGCCGGGGCGCACGTGGTGTTCGCCGTACGGGACCTCGCGCGGGGCGGCGCCGCGGCGGCGCGGGTCGCGGGCAGCACCGAGGTGCGCCGGCTGGACCTGGCGGACCTGGACTCCGTGCGCGAGTTCGCCGCGGCCTGGGACCGCCCGCTGGACCTGCTGATCAACAACGCGGGCGTGATGATGCTGCCGGAGCAGCGCACCCGGCAGGGCTTCGAGATGCAGTTCGGGACCAACCACCTCGGGCACTTCGCGCTGACCAACCTGCTGCTGCCGCAGGTGACGGACCGCGTGGTGACCGTCTCCTCGGGCGCCCACCGCGTCGGCGGCAAGAGGATCCACTTCGAGAACGTGAACCTGCGCGGCGCCTACGGTCCGACCCGTGCCTACGCCCAGTCCAAGCTCGCCAACCTCCTGTTCACCCTGGAGCTCCAGCGGCGCCTCGCCGAGGCCGGGTCCGCCGTGCGCGCCCTGGCGGCGCACCCCGGCTGGGCCGCGACCAACCTCCAGAGCCACGCCGCCCATCCGATCGCCCGCCTGTTCATGCAGGCCGGCAACAGGTTCCTGGCCCAGGACGACAAGGCCGGCGCACTGCCGACGCTGTACGCGGCGACCCAGGACCTGCCCGGCGCGGCCTACGTCGGCCCCGACGGCCCGGCGGAGATGCGCGGTGCGCCGACCCTGGTCGGCCGCAGCGCGGCCGCGAGCGACCCGGTGGCGGCCCGGCGGCTGTGGACGCTGTCGGAGGAACTGACGGGCGTGCAGTGGCCGCTGACGGCGACGGTGCGATGACGGTGGAGTGACGGGAACGGCCGCGCCCCCTAGGGCGGTGGCGACCGGGTTCCGGGCGGGCCGAGTACACCACGGGCGGGCTGAGCGGGCGTCACTCCGGCCCCGGCTCCTGTGAAATGACGCCACTTCGCGCGCAAATGGCTTCGAAAAGCGCCCGCATGGGGGAAAGTTGGAGCGTGCGGAAGGTATGGGTGTTCGGTGGGGCGGCCGTCGCGCTCGGCACGGGCTTCGTCATGCTGCTCGTCGTCGGCGTGTACATCGTGGCCGGAAACCTGGTCAACGGGGTGACGTCGGGCAGCCGGGGGCTCGCCAAGGGCGCCGTCCCGGCCGCCTACAAGGAGCTGGTGCAGAAGTGGGGCAACCTGTGCCCGGCGCTCAGCCCGGCACTGCTGGCCGCCCAGCTCTACCAGGAGAGCGGCTGGAACCCGACGGTCGTCAGCCCGGCCGACGCCCGCGGCATCGCCCAGTTCATCCCCAGCACCTGGGCGACCCACGGCATCGACGGCAACGGCGACGGCAAGCGCGACATCTGGGACCCGGACGACGCGATCCCGTCGGCCGCCTCCTACGACTGCGAACTCGCCAAGTACGTCAAGGACGTGCCCGGCGACACCGCCGACAACATGCTCGCGGCCTACAACGCGGGCGCCTACCGCGTCATCCGGGCGGGCGGCGTGCCCGCCATCAGCGAGACGCAGAACTACGTCCAGCGGATCCGCAGTCTGGAGAAGAGCTTCGCCGCGCCCGTCACCCGGATCGACCCCACCCGGCAGGCCGCCGGCGCCATCGCCTTCGCGCAGAGCCGGCTCGGCACGCCCTACCTGTGGGGCGGCAACGGCACTGCCGACCAGGGCGGGCGCTTCGACTGCTCGGGCCTGACCAAGGCCGCGTACGAGAAGGTCGGCATCACCCTGCCCCGGGTGGCCAACGACCAGTACAACGCCGGACCGCACCCCTCCCGGGACCAGCTGCTCCCCGGCGACCTGGTCTTCTTCTCCGACGACCACACCGACTCCCGGGCCATCCGGCACGTCGGCATCTACGTCGGCGGCGGGTACATGATCGACGCCCCGCGCACCGGTGCCGTGATCCGCTTCGACCCGATCGACACCCCCGACTACTTCGGCGCGACCCGGGTCACCGAAGATGGCGCAAAAGCGCTCCCCACGACCGTGTGAGCGGACCGTGATTCCACCCCCTGAGCTGCGGCGACGAGTCTCTCTTCGATAACGTCTGCGTGATCATTCAGTGGAGAGTGGAACGTATTGATGGTGGCTGTGCGTTCCTGTTGACGTAGCCGAGCGGACGTCAGTGCGGCAGTGCAGCGGAAGCGGATCTACACACCACGGGGGGCAGGAGCGGCGCACACGAGGTGCGTCCGGGAAGACGACGAAGGGGCCGCAGCACCATGGCACGACTCGCCGAATCCGGAGCGAACCCCGACGTCGACCTGCTCTACGACATCAACGGCCTGGCCAAGGACGCCCCCGGCTGGTTCGACCGGGTCATGGAGTTCGTCGGCGAGTACGGCCTGCTGATCGCCATGGTGCTGCTGATCCTGTGGTGCTGGTGGTCGGTGCGGCGCCGGGGCGGCGAGGACGCGGCCCCCTCGGTGGCCGCGCTGGTCTGGGCACCGCTCGCGGCCGGCCTCGCGGTGCTGGTGAACGTGCCGATACGCGGTTTCGTGCGGCGTCCCCGCCCCTTCGTCGACCACGAGGGCCTCGACGTCCTCGTCAGCGGCAAGACCGACTTCTCGTTCGTCAGCGACCACGCGACGATCACCATGGCGCTCGGTGTGGGGCTCTTCGTCGCCAACCGCCGCTTCGGCCTCGCGGGCATCGGGCTCGCCCTGCTGGAGGGCTTCTGCCGGGTCTACATGGGCGTGCACTACCCGACGGACGTCGTCGGCGGCTTCGCCCTCGGTACGGCGGTCGTCCTGCTGCTGTCGCCGGCGGCCACGGCGCTGCTGACGCCGCTGATGCGGGCCGTGGAGCGGTCGCGGCGGGCCGGCCGGCTCGTACGGCGCCGGCCGCCGGCCGGGGAGCGGACGGACGCGGTGCTGCCCGGCACGCGCACCTCCGTGGCGTCCGAGGAACGGGACCTGGCCGCGTAGGGGGTCTCCCGGGGCCCCGCGGAACCGCGCCCCGCCGCCGGGCAGCCGGAGCAGCCGGAGGATCCGGGACCGCCCCCGGCCCCCCTGCGACTCCCCCGGCCCCCTGCGACTACAGCCCCTGCCGGTACGAGAAGAACCTCTCCGGGTCGTACTGCTTCTTCACCTTGGCCAGCCGGGACACCGCGTCCCCGTAGTACGCCTTCTTCCAGTCCTTCAGCGTCGGGTCGGTGTAGTTCTGGTACGCCGCGCCGGACGCGTACGGCCTCATCGCGCCGTGCGCCGACGCCAGCCACGACTGCGCCGTGGTCCCGGAGGCGCCCGCGCCCCAGGAGGCGATGTACTGGGCCAGCATCCGGGACCGGCGGTGGACGAACGCGGTCGCGGTGGGCGAGACCCGGTTGACCGCGCCGCCGAGGGCCGTGAACGCGATGCTGCCCCCGCCGCCCCGCACCGCGGCGATCTGCTGCAGCACGGTCCGGATGCCGGCCGCGGACAGCGAGCGGTCGAAGAAGTCGGAGCGGGCCGCGTACGTCTCGCGGCCCAGCTTGCCCTGCGGGGAGCGCCCCGGGGTGGACCCGGGCAGGTGGCACTGGGCGTCGGTGGCGAAGGAGGAGCAGCCGGCGTAGATCTCCATCGCCTCCTCGTAGCCCCGGCGGCGCAGGGTGACGGAAGAGGCGTTCGCGCCGGCCAGGTGGGCCAGGCGGTCCACGGCGTTCTGGAGCTCGCCGTAGGTGCCGAGGGAGAAGCAGGCGACGGAGACGGCCGGGGTGCGGCCCGGGGAGCAGGACAGGTGCAGGGAGGACCAGATCTCGTCGGGCTGGCCCGGGCCCCACTGCTGCCAGGCCGCCAGCACCTTGGCGGCCTTGGACCACGGCCAGGTCAGGTAGGCGGTGACGGCCTGCGGCGCGGCGTGCGTCTTGAACTGCAGCTCGGTGACGACGCCGAAGTTGCCGTTGCCGGCGCCGCGCAGGGCCCAGAAGAGATCGGCGTGGTGGCCGGCGTCGGCGGTCACCTGGGTGCCGTCCGCCGTGATCAGGGTGGCCCGGGTGAGGCTGTCGCAGGTCAGCCCGTAGGCGCGGGAGGCGACCCCGTGGCCGCCGCCGAGCACCAGGCCGGAGACGCCCACGGTGGGGCAGGAGCCGGCCGGTACGGTCACGCCCTTCGCGGCCAGCGCGCGGTAGACGTCGATCAGCTTGGCGCCGGCGCCCACCACCGCCTGGCCGCCGCTCGCCCGGACCCGGTTCAGCTTGGAGACGTCGAGGATCAGGCGGTCGTCGCCGGAGGAGTAGCCGGCGTAGGAGTGGCCGCCGTTGCGTATGGAGACCTTGACGCGGTGCGCGCGGGCGTAGGCCAGCGTCGTCCGGATGTCGGCGGCGTGCGCGACGTAGGCGACCGCGGCCGGTTTCAGGCCGTCGAAGCGGGTGTTGTACAGCTGGTGGGCGGTCTTCCAGGAGGCGTCGCCGGGCCGCAGGAGGGTGCCGTCCAGGTCACGGGCGAGGGCCGCCCAGTTCGCTGCGGCGCCCGCGCTGGTGGTCCGCAGGGCGGTGAGGGACGATGACCGCGGCGGCGTACCGGTGTGTGCCGCCGGGGCGGACGAGCCTCCGCCCGCACCGCACGCGGTCAGCGCGGTCGTCGCCAGGGCGGCCGCGCCACCCGAGATGAACGTACGCCGTTCCATGTCCGTCGCCTTTCGTCGGCTCTCGTGGAACGAGACGGCGCGCCGCACCCCGGGGTTCCCCCGGACGGGTGATGAACATCGGACACGTGTCCGGACAACCCGTCCGTCGGAACCTCCGTGTGCTCTCCCCGTAAGCATTCCGTGACCTCACCGGGCTGACGGCAGGGGTTCACCCCCCGTTCACTTCCGGCCATCGGCGGCTTCACCTGTTCTGCCTAATTTCGGCCGTACCGGGTGCCGAGTGCGGCCATGCATACGGCCGGACGCTCACGCACCTCTACGACTTCGCGCGCCGCCGACAGCGGCGGCTCCTGGAAGGAACTCCCGAAAGTGAAGCTTCAGCGCAAGAACCGGCTGCGCGCCCTCTCCCTCGGTGCTGTCGCCGTCTCCGGCGCCCTGGCCCTGACGGCGTGCGGCTCCGACGACAACGGCGGCGGCGACGCGTCGGGGAACCCCTCGACGTCCGCCGGTGCCGCCTCGATCAAGTGCGACGACGCCAAGGGTCAGCTCCTCGCAGACGGCTCCTCCGCGCAGAAGAACGCGATCGACGCCTGGGTCAAGGCGTTCTCGCAGGCCTGCGGCGTGCAGATCAACTACAAGGGCGGCGGCTCCGGCGCCGGTGTCACCGCGTTCACGCAGGGCCAGGTCGCCTTCGCCGGTTCCGACTCCGCGCTGAAGCCCGAAGAGGTCACCGCCTCCAAGAAGGTCTGCTCCGGCGGCCAGGGCATCGACCTGCCGATGGTCGGCGGCCCGATCGCCCTCGGCTACAACGTCCCGGGTGTCGACAACCTGGTCCTGGACGCCCCGACGATCGCCAAGATCTTCGACAGCAAGATCACCAAGTGGAACGACCCGGCGATCGCCGCGCTGAACAAGGGCGCGAAGCTCCCCGACCTGAAGATCCAGGCGTTCCACCGTTCGGACGAGTCCGGCACCACGGACAACTTCACCAAGTACCTGATCGCCACCACCCCGGACAACTGGAAGTACTCCGGCGGCAAGGCCTGGCAGGCCAAGGGCGGCCAGTCCGCTCCGCAGTCCGCGGGCGTGGCCCAGCAGGTGAAGCAGACCTCCGGCGCCATCGGCTACTTCGAGCTCTCCTACGTCAAGGACGGCATCAAGTCCGTCTCCATCGACACCGGCGCCAGCAAGCCGGTCGCGCCCAGCTCCGAGAGCGCCACCGCCGACATCGCCGCCGCCCAGGTCGTCGGCACCGGCAAGGACCTCGCGCTGAAGCTGGACTACAAGACCAAGGCCGAGGGCGCCTACCCGATCACCCTCGTCACCTACGAGATCGTCTGCGACAAGGGCAACAAGGCGGACACCCTGCCCGCCACCAAGGCCTTCCTGCGCTACATCGCGAGCGAGGACGGCCAGAAGATCCTCCCGGGCATCGGCTACGCGCCCGTGCCCGACGAGATCATCGCCAAGGTCCGCACGACCGTCGAGGGCCTGAGCTGACCTGACCCGTGAGTGCGGCCCGGTTCCCGACAGGGCCGGGCCGCACCGTCCGGTGCACCGCCGCCATGAGCCGCGGCCCCCGACAGGGGCACGGCTTTGCAGACCGGAGAACCCGATGGACATATCGACGACAACCGACGCACCTCCTCCCACGCAGCAGCCCAGGCCGGCCGAGCGCAAGCGCGCGGCCCGTGGCGCCACCCGGCCCGGCGACCGGATCTTCCTCGGTCTCTCCCGCGGCTCGGGCATCCTGCTGCTGGTGATCATGGCCGCCATCGCGGCCTTCCTCACCTACCGTGCCGCCCTCGCCATCAGCAAGGACCACGGCAACTTCCTGACCACCTTCGAGTGGAACACCAACGTCCTCGAGCCGAAGTTCGGCATCGCGGTGCTGGCGTTCGGCACGATCGTCTCCTCGATCATCGCCATGCTCATCGCGGTCCCGGTCGCGGTCGCGATCGCGCTGTTCATCACGCACTACGCCCCGCGCCGCATGTCGGGCCCGGTCGCGTACGTGATCGACCTGCTCGCCGCCGTGCCGTCCATCGTCTACGGCCTGTGGGGCGCCCTCGTGCTCGTCCCGCACATGAACGGCCTGTTCGGCTGGCTCAACGACTTCTTCGGCTGGACCGGCGTCTTCTCCTGGGAAGAGGGCGCGCCGCGCTCGATGCTCACCGTCGGCGTGCTGCTCGCCGTGATGATCCTGCCGATCATCACCAACGTGAGCCGCGAGGTCTTCCGCCAGGTCCCGCAGACGCACGAGGAGGCGGCCCTGGCCCTCGGCGCCACGCGCTGGGAGGTCGTCCGCATGTCCGTGCTGCCCTTCGGCCGCTCCGGCGTGATCTCCGCTTCCATGCTCGGCCTCGGCCGTGCGCTCGGCGAGACGATGGCCGTCGCCACCGTCCTCTCCCCGTCCTTCGACATCCAGGCCAGCCTGCTCAACCCGGGTGGCGGCACCTTCGCCCAGAACATCGCCAGCAAGTTCAGCGAGGCCAACGAGTTCGGCCGGGACGCGCTCATCGCCTCCGGTCTGGTCCTGTTCGTCATCACCCTGGTGGTCAACGGCGCGGCCCGGCTGATCATCGCCCGCCGCGCGGAGTACTCGGGGGCCAACGCATGAGCACCGCAAGCCTCACCGACAAGCGCCCCAGCACCCTGCGCGCCGCCAGTCTGCCCAAGTGGACGCCCTGGGCGATCGCCGCGGGCTCCGTCGCCGCCGGCCTCGGCATCAGCGCCGCCGCCGGCCTGGGCAGCGAGATCCAGTGGGCCCTGATCGCCGCGGTCCTGTTCGTCGTCGGCACCTACGCCGTCGCGGCCCGCGTGGAGGGCCGCCGGCAGGCCAAGGACCGTGTCGCCACCAGCCTGGTCTGGGTCGCCTTCGTGCTCGCCGTGGTCCCGCTGGTCTCCCTGATCTGGGTGACCGTCGCCCGCGGTGTGAAGGTCCTCGACGTCTACTTCCTGACGCACTCCATGGGTGTCGTCGCCGACACCGAGCCCGGCGGCGGCATCTACCACGCCATCATCGGCAGCCTGGAGCAGGTCGGTCTGGCCACGCTCATCGGCGCCCCGATCGGCGTGCTCACCGCGATCTACCTGGTCGAGTACGGCCGCGGCCGGCTCGCCAAGGCGGTCACCTTCTTCGTCGACGTCATGACGGGCATCCCGTCGATCGTCGCGGGTCTGTTCATCCTCAGCCTGATGCTCATCTTCGAGATGCAGCCGTTCGGCTTCGCCGGTTCGCTGGCCCTGGCCATCCTGATGATGCCCGTGGTCGTCCGCTCCACCGAGGAGATGCTCAAGCTCGTCCCGAACGAACTGCGTGAGGCGTCCCTGGCGCTCGGGGTGCCGAAGTGGCGCACCATCCTGAAGGTGGTCCTGCCGACCTCCATCGGGGGTATCACCACCGGTGTGATGCTGGCGGTGGCCCGTATCGCCGGTGAGACCGCGCCGGTGCTGCTGCTGGTGTTCGGAAACCCGTTCATCAACAACAACCCGTTCGAGGGCGCGCAGGCCTCGCTGCCGCTGTACATCTACCAGCAGTTCGCCAACAGCGCGGGTTCCGGTGCGGCGTACGACCGGGCCTGGGCGGCGTCCCTCACGCTGATCGCCTTCGTGATGATCCTCAACCTCGGGGCCCGCGGCATCGCCCGCTGGAAGGCCCCGAAGTCCGGTCGCTGAGGCGACTATCTCCGGCTCCGCCGGGCGGAGCCCCACAGCGACCGAGCTTGAATTCCCTGGAAGTGAAGTAGACATGGCCAAGCGAATCGACGTAAGCGGACTGACCGCCTACTACGGCTCCCACAAGGCGATCGAAGACATCTCGATGACCGTCGAGCCGCGTTCGGTGACGGCGTTCATCGGCCCCTCCGGCTGCGGCAAGTCGACGTTCCTGCGCACGCTGAACCGCATGCACGAGGTCACGCCCGGTGGCCGCGTCGAGGGCAAGGTGCTCCTGGACGACGAGGACCTGTACGGCGCCGGGGTCGACCCGGTCTCCGTCCGCCGCGAGGTGGGCATGGTCTTCCAGCGCCCGAACCCGTTCCCCACGATGTCGATCTTCGAGAACGTGGCGGCGGGCCTGCGCCTGAACGGCAACTACAAGAAGGCGGAACTGAACGACATCGTCGAGAGGTCGCTGAAGGGCGCGAACCTCTGGAACGAGGTGAAGGACCGCCTGAACAAGCCGGGCTCCGGGCTCTCCGGCGGCCAGCAGCAGCGTCTGTGCATCGCCCGTGCCATCGCGGTGGAGCCGAAGGTGCTGCTCATGGACGAGCCGTGCTCGGCCCTGGACCCGATCTCCACGCTCGCCATCGAGGACCTGATCGGTGAGCTGAAGGAGCGGTTCACGATCGTCATCGTGACGCACAACATGCAGCAGGCGGCGCGCGTCTCCGACCGTACGGCCTTCTTCAACCTGGCGGCCGTCGGCCAGCCGGGACGGCTGATCGAGATCGACGACACCGAGCGGATCTTCTCCAACCCCTCGGTGCAGGCCACGGAGGACTACATCTCCGGCCGCTTCGGCTGAGCAGGCCGGTACAGACCCCTCGCGGTGCTGCATGGCGGTGCCACCGTGAGGACGCAGAAGGGCCCGCCCCCGGTATCCGGGGGCGGGCCTCTGTGCGTCATGGCGCCGCCCGGCCCTCCCCGGTCCCGCCCGCACACGGGCGGTTCCGGCAGGAGGGATCTAGAGGGCGACCAGCTTCACCAGGCCGAAGGCCAGGGCGGCGACCAGCGCGGCCGCCGGCATGGTGATGAACCAGCCCAGCACGATGTTCTTGGCCACGCCCCAGCGGACGGCGTTGAGGCGCTTGGTCGCGCCGACACCCATGATCGCCGAGGTGATGACATGGGTCGTGGAGATCGGCGCCTTGAAGATGAACGCGGTCGTGAACATGATCGACGCGCCCGTCGCCTCCGCCGCGAAGCCCTGCGGCGGGTCCAGCTCGATGATCTTGCGGCCGAGCGTCCGCATGATCCGCCAGCCACCGGCGTACGTGCCGAGCGACAGCATCACCGCGCAGACGATCTTGACCCAGACCGGGATCGGGTCGCCGAAGGTCTCGTGGCCGGAAATGACCAGTGCCAGGACGACGATGCCCATCGTCTTCTGGGCGTCCTGGAGACCGTGGCCGAGGGCCATGCCGGCCGCCGAGACGGTCTGGGCGATGCGGAAGCCCCGCTTGGCCTTGTGCGGGTTGGACCGGCGGAACAGCCACATGATCGCCGTCATGACCAGGTAGCCGACGAGCAGACCGACCAGCGGGGACAGGAACATCGGAATGATGATCTTCTGAAGGACCCCGCCCCAGAGGACGTCCGTGCCGCCGGCGAGCGCCGCGCCCACCATGCCGCCGAACAGGGCGTGCGAGGAGGAGGAGGGCAGGCCGAAGTACCAGGTGACCAGGTTCCAGACGATCGCGCCGACCAGCGCCGAGAAGAGGATGCCCATCCCGGTGGAGCCCTCGGGCGTCTCGATCAGCCCCTCGCTGACCGTCTTGGCGACCCCGGACCCCAGGAAGGCACCGGCGAGGTTCATCACGGCGGCCATGGCGAGGGCCGCCCGCGGGGTCAGCGCCCGCGTCGACACCGACGTCGCGATCGCGTTCGCCGAGTCGTGGAAACCGTTCGTGTACGTGAAGAAAAGCGCGACCGCGATGGTCACGACCAGGGCGAAGGTGTCCATCGACGCCTCAGGACTCCTTGACGGCGATGGTCTCCACCGTGTTCGCCACGTGCTCGAACGCGTCCGCCGCCTCTTCCAGGACGTCCACGATCTGCTTGAGCTTGAGTACCTCGATCGCGTCGTACTTGCCGTTGAAGAGGTGGGCGAGCAGCTTGCGGTGGATCTGGTCGGCCTGGTTCTCGAGGCGGTTGACCTCGATCCAGTACTCGGTCAGGTTCTCCATCGTGCGCAGGTGGGGCATCGCCTCGGCGGTCAGTTCGGCCGCCCGCGCCAGCACCTCGATCTGCTGCTCGACGCCCTTGGGCAGTTCCTCGACGTTGTAGAGGACGACCAGGTCGACGGCCTCCTCCATGAAGTCCATGATGTCGTCCAGGGAGCCGGCGAGGGAGTAGATGTCCTCCCGGTCGAACGGCGTGATGAACGAGGAGTTCAGCTGGTGGAAGATCGCGTGCGTGGCGTCGTCACCTGCGTGTTCGGCTGCCCGCATACGCTCTGCGATCTCGGCCCGGGCGGAGGAGTCCGCCCCGAGCAGTTCCATCAGGAGCTTCGAGCCGGTGACGATGTTGTCCGCGGACGCGGCGAACATGTCGTAGAAGCTCGTCTCCCTGGGGGTCAGACGAAAGCGCACGTGGGGTCCTCGGGGTGCTTCGGTTTCGGTCAGGCTGATGCTAGGCGCATCATCCGGCCACGGCTATCGGGCCGCATCCCAGTGTCGCCCATCGGGCAGAGTGATCCGCACGGGGGCGTACCAAGGGCCGCATACCCAGCGAAGTTCGCTACCATATACCCTCCCGGGGTATATTTCCGGGTATCGATCCCTTTTCGTGTCCACAGCCCGTCCCGATACGGAGGCCCGCGATGACGACGACCGAGGCCGGCGCCACGCACGGCTACCACAAGCAGAAGGACGAGCACCTCAAGCGACTGCGCCGCATCGAGGGGCAGATCCGCGGCCTCCAGCGCATGGTGGACGAGGACACCTACTGCATCGACATACTCACGCAGGTCTCCGCCTCCACCAAGGCCCTGCAGTCCTTCGCGCTCCAGCTGCTCGAGGAGCACCTGCGGCACTGCGTGGCGGACGCGGCCCTCAAGGGCGGCGAGGAGATCGACGCGAAGGTGGACGAGGCGACGAAGGCGATCGGGCGGCTGCTGCGCAGCTGAGCCGTCCCGCCCGCTCAGCCGCGGCCGCTGGCCGGATCCCGCTCCTCCGCCACCCGCAGCACCTCGTCGATGCTCTCCAGGCTGAGCCGGTCCTCGGCGGCCGAAGCCGCGATGATCAGCTCCCCGCACAATTCGATCTCGGCGAGGGCCACATGGTCCTGAACCGCCGTACCGCCGACCGGAGCCACCCGCCTCACCTCTTCCCCGTCGTCACCGACTTCCTAGGGTAGGCAGGGGGCCACGTGGCGCGCATGGCACGGACGGGCTACTTACGGGAGGGCGTCCCGGACTAGTGCCTGGCCGGATTCAGGCGCCGGGCGCGCCCGAGTCCTCGGCGATCCGGCCCGCGAAGATGTCCGCCGGGTCCGGCAGCCGTACGTCGGCGGGCACCCCGAAGTCGAACAGCAGGAGCGTCGAGGCGACCGCCACACCCGCCTTCTCACGGCCGTTGACGAAGCTGAAGCGCTGCCGGAGCTTGCGGATGCGCCCCTGGTCGTCCAGATAGGCGTCGAACGGCACCTCGGCCGCGGCGAACCCCCTCGCCGCCGCCGCCAGGGACGCCCGGTCGCCGGCGGCGGCGTACCGTGCCGCACGGCGCAGGTCGGCGGTGCCCCGGTAGTGCCGCACCGGCGTCCCGGCGACCTCCGTCCGGCCCACCAAGGCGGCCTCCCGCGTCCCGCGCAGCACCTCGGCGGCCGCGTACGGGTCGGTCGCGCCGCCGGTGACCAGGTTGCCGTCGGACAGGGACGCCGTCTCCACCCGCACCCACTTGTCGGCGGGCACGCCCGCGCCCCGGTTCTTCATGTACAGGGCGCCCGGGGCGAGCAGTTCGGTGATGGGCCGGTGTCCGGGGGCGCCCGTGGGATCCTCGGGCAGCATCACGGTGAGCCGGCCGAGGCGGCGCCGGTAGTCGTAGACGCCCCGGCCGCGGATGGTGACGCGGGTGCCGCCCGTGGCCATCTCCATGGAGGTGCGCGCCTTGGAGGTGCCCGCGTCGCGCAGCGCGTCGGCGGCCCGGTGCAGGGCGGTGACGGGGTCGGCCGGGCCCTTGACGTCCTCGGCGGCGGCCCCGCTGCCGGAACAGCCCGTGGCACCCGTGCCGAGGCCGAGGACGATGCCCACCGCGGCGGCCGTTGTGCCCGCGCGCCTGTGCTGCCGCCGATCCATCGCCTGCCTACCCCCAGCCGGAGTGTCCGTCACGGGCCCCTCGTCGATCGGATAACGACGGGTAAGGGGTGCCGTCACGCGCCGCGGGAAGCGGCGGGAGCCGTGGGGATCCGTTCGCCGAGGGCTGGGTAACGTTGTCGGCGTGGCAGTCACCGCGGCACCGCAGGACGGACCGGAGCCCGCCCGGTCCGGGCAGGAACACCTCACGACGACGACGGAGCAGGGCCGCTTCTGTGTGGCCCGGTGCAGCTGCGGCTGGCGCGGCCCCGCCCGCCGGGCCCGCAGCCAGGCCCGCACGGACGCCGAGGGGCACGCGGCGGGCGTGTGAGGGCGTCGGGGGGGTCTCCCCGATCATCCCGGGCCCGCGGACGGGGGGCGGCCCGCTCGGCCGCCGTGCCCTCGTGTGCCGGCGGCCGGTCGGTTCAGCCGGGTCCGTGTCCTTCCGGGTGGCCGGAGGGGAGGCGCAGCGCGTCGACCAGGTCGCGGTCGCGGGGCTGGGTGAGGCGGGACCGGGCCGCGGCCGGGGGCAGCCACAGCACGCGGTCCACCTCGGCGTTCGGCGTGAAGTGACCGGAAACCGCCTGTGCCGCCCAGTACCGCACCCGCTTGGGGCGGCCCGCCACCGCGTAGTCCACCGTCGGCAGCTCGCCGCCCGGTTCGGCCGTGTACCCGGTCTCCTCGGCGACCTCGCGCAGCGCGCCGGCGAGCGGGTCCTCACCCCGCTTGAGCTTGCCCTTGGGATGCGACCAGTCGTCGTACTTCGGCCGGTGCACCAGGCAGATCTCCAGGCCTCCGGAGGCCGGTGAGCGGCGCCACAGCACGCAGCCGGCCGCCTGGACCACGGGCTCGCTCACACCGCCTCCTCACCGGGCTCAGGGCGCGCTGACGGTCTGCTTCTGCCACGCCTGCTGGAACGCGAACCGGGCCGCCTCCACCTCGTGCCGCTGGTCGGCGTGGAGCACGCCGAGCGCGTACGCGGTCGCCGGGGTGATCCGGGGGGTACGGGCCGCCTGCGCCGCCGCCGCTGCCGCCTCCGAGGCGTCCCGGTGCCGGTTCAGCGCCTGGCCCGCGCCCAGCAGCCGTACGTCCGGCTGTCCGTCGCCGTGCAGCACCTCGCGGGCGTACCGGTACAGGCGCAGCAGCAGGCGGACCTGGTGCCAGGGGCCGTCCTGCGGGTGCGGGGACGGATCCGGGGACAGACCGTGGACCAGGGCCTCCGCGTTGTAGGGGTGGCCGGCGGTGACCAGGGGGAGCGCGGCGACCGCGTCCGTGAGGCGTTCCTCCGCCGCGGCGGCGAGGGGGCGCAGGTCGCAGGAGGCGCCGGCGGCGACGAGCGGGACCTCGCTGGCCAGGACGGCGACCTTGTCGGCGACGGCGTGGAAGCGGGAGGAGCCGAGGGCCTGGAGCGCGGTGGAGTGGGCCCGTGTCCGGGCCAGGGTCAGCTGGCGTTCGAGCAGGGCGCCCGCTTTCGCCGCGCCCACGGTCAGGTTGCCGCGGTCCCCGGCGGCGGGGCCGCCGGCGTGGTCGAGGACCGCTTTCACGGGGACGGTGGCACGGCCGCCCGCGACCGGGTCGGAGACCCCGACGGCCGCGGCGGCCACGGCCTGGGCCGGGAACACCGCCGCCCCCGACAGCCTGTGCAGGGCCAGCAGCAGCCGTTCCAGCCGGGCCTCGTACGCGTGCTCCAGGCCCAGCGTGCCCGACAGCCAGGCGAGTTCGGGGCGCATCTCCTCGGACCAGTCGGGGTCCAGGAGGGAGCGGAAGGTGTGCAGGCTGCCGCTGATGCGGCGGGCCGCGCGGCGCAGCGCGCGGGCCGCGTCGACGGACTCCTGCGTGCCGCCGTTGCGCGCGCTCGCGTGGCCGCGCGCGGCGGCACCCGCGCCGTTGCCGCCGGTCTCCCGGTGCAGGCGCAGCGCGCGGAGGAACTCCGTGGCCTGGGCGCGCAGGTAGCCCGCGAGGGCGTCCCCGGTCGTCGCCCCGGCCGCGGGGTTCGTCGGGTCAAGGTGTTGCTGTGCCACGCCGGCGCCTCCGGGCGTCTATGAGCATCTCCTGGACGTTGCGCAGTGGTTGGCCGTCCGTGTCGGTCGCGTGCCGGGTCCACTCGCCGTCCGGGCCGAGGTGCCAGGAGGCGGTGCCGTCGGACATGCCGGTGTCCAGCAGCCGGTTGAGGGCTGCGCGGTGGCCGGGGTCGACGACCCGGACCAGGGCCTCTATCCGGCGGTCGAGGTTGCGGTGCATCATGTCGGCGCTGCCGATCCACACCTCGGGCTCGCCGCCGTTGCCGAAGGCGAACACCCGGGAGTGTTCCAGGAAGCGGCCGAGTATCGAGCGGACCCGTATGTTCTCCGAGAGGCCGGTGACGCCCGGGCGGACGGCGCAGATGCCCCGCACCCAGATGTCGACCGGCACGCCCGCCTGGGACGCCCGGTAGAGCGCGTCGATGACCGCCTCGTCGACCATCGAGTTGACCTTGATGCGGACGAAGGCCGGGCGGCCCGCGCGGTGGTGCTGGATCTCCTTGTCCACCCGCGCGACCAGACCGTCCCGCAGCGACTTGGGGGCGACAAGGAGCCGGCGGTAGGTCTCGCGGCGCGAGTAGCCGGACAGCCGGTTGAAGAGGTCGGAGAGGTCCGCGCCTACCTGCGGGTCGGCGGTGAGCAGGCCGAGGTCCTCGTACAGCCGGGCCGTCTTCGGGTGGTAGTTGCCGGTGCCGACGTGGCTGTAGCGGCGCAGGGTCTCGCCCTCCTGGCGGACCACCAGGGACAGCTTGCAGTGCGTCTTCAGACCGACCAGGCCGTAGACGACGTGGCAGCCGGCCTCCTCCAGCTTGCGCGCCCACTTGATGTTGGCGTGCTCGTCGAAGCGGGCCTTGATCTCGACCAGGACGAGGACCTGCTTGCCGGACTCGGCGGCGTCGATGAGCGCGTCGACGATGGGCGAGTCGCCGGAGGTGCGGTACAGCGTCTGCTTGATGGCGAGGACGTCCGGGTCGGCCGCCGCCTGCTCCAGGAACGCCTGCACGGAGGTGGAGAAGCTGTCGTAGGGGTGGTGCAGGAGCACGTCCCGGGCGCGCAGGGCCGCGAAGATGTCGGGCGCGGACGCGGACTCGACCTCGGCGAGGTCGCGGTGGGTGCCGGCGATGAACTTGGGGTACTTCAGCTCCGGCCGGTCGAGGCCGTGGATGCGGAACAGACCGGTGAGGTCGAGCGGCCCGGGCAGCGGGTAGACCTCGGCCTCGGAGATCTTCAGCTCGCGGACCAGCAGGTCCAGCACCTCGCGGTCGATGGACTCCTCGACCTCCAGGCGCACCGGCGGGCCGAAGCGGCGCCGCATCAGCTCTTTCTCCAGGGCCTTGAGGAGGTTCTCGGCGTCGTCCTCCTCGACCTCCAGGTCCTCGTTGCGGGTGATCCGGAAGGCGTGGTGCTCCAGGATCTCCATGCCGGGGAAGAGCTCTTCCAGGTGGTTGGGGGCGGCGATGACGTCCTCGATGGGGACGTAGCGGCCCGGTGACGCCTCCAGGAAGCGGGACAGCAGCGGCGGCACCTTCACGCGCGCGAAGTGCTTGTGGCCGCTGACCGGGTTGCGCACGACGACGGCCAGGTTCAGGGAGAGGCCGGAGATGTACGGGAAGGGGTGCGCGGGGTCGACGGCCAGCGGGGTGAGGACCGGGAAGATCTGGTGCCGGAAGAGCGTGAAGAGGCGGGCCTGCTCCTTGTCGGTCAGCTCCGTCCAGCGGACCAGGTGGATGCCCTCCTCGGCGAGCGCGGGGGCGACGTCCTCGTGGTAGCAGGCGGCGTGCCTGGCCATCAGCTCGCGGGAGCGGGCCCAGATCATCTCCAGCACCTCGCGCGGCTGGAGGCCGGAGGCGGAGCGGGTGGCGACGCCGGTGGCGATGCGGCGCTTGAGGCCGGCGACCCGGACCATGAAGAACTCGTCCAGGTTGCTGGCGAAGATCGCCAGGAAGTTCGCGCGTTCGAGCAGGGGCGTGTTCGGGTCCTCGGCCAGTTCCAGGACACGCTCGTTGAAGGCGAGCCAGCTGCGCTCACGGTCGAGGAAGCGGCCCTGGGGCAGGGGGGTGCCCTCGGCCGGGGACTCCTCGTACGCGTCGAGGTCCGCGTCGATGTCGGGTGCCAGACCGGAGACCGCGGCGGCCACGGCACGCTGCCGGTGCGCGGCGATGGAGCCCACGGAGGGCTGCGGGTGCTGTACCTCTGCCTGGGTGTCTTGCTGACTCATGAACCCATTCTTCCGCGCAACGGGTGACACAAGCGCGTCGGAACGTGCGGGCGGGAGCGTCACGGCCCCGTTCCCCGCTTGCCCCTCGGGGGGCGGCGAAGGCTCTGGCACGGCGGGCTTCATTGGCCGAGCGTCGCAAGCCAGGCTGAATCAATGGTTACGGCGACATGACGTGTGGGATAGCGCGGAGCGGCCCGAAGGGGCTCGCGGGCGCGGAAAACACCGGTCCGGTGCGTCTCTCCCCCCCGTGGGGGACGCACCGGACCGGTGTGCCCCGGCGGTCACGCGGTGGCCGCCGGGGTCACGTGGCGGCTCCGGCGCCGTGTCGCCGCTCAGGTCGGATCCCTCTGGAAGTGCTGGTCGAGTACGGCGGTGAAGAGCGCGGCCACGTCGTCCCGCTCCAGGCCGGCGGCGCGGGCGCGGTCCGCCCACGCCTCCAGCTCCGCGCGCAGCGGGGAGTGGGCGGGGGCGGATCCCAGGGACCGCCGGACGAAGGTGCCGAGCCCGCGCCGCGCCTCCACCAGCCCCTCGCGCTCCAGCTCGCGGTACGCCTTCAGGACGGTGTTGGGGTTGACGGCGGTGGCCGCCACGACCTCGCGTGCCGTGGGCAGCCGGTCCCCCGGCTCCAGCAGGCCCAGCCGGAGGGCCTGCTTGGTCTGCTGGACGATCTGCACGTAGGTGGCCACGCCGCTGCGCCGGTCGATGCGGTACTCGACCATCGGTACAAACACCCTTTCACTCATTGAGTAGTGAAAGGGTGGTGTTGAAGAGGGGCGGTCGTCAAGGCGACCGCCCCCGGTGCGGTGGAATATCAGGTTTCGGCGCGGTACATCAGGTCCGTCTCGTGGACCGTGAAGCCCAGCCGCTCGTACACCGACACCGCCGCCTTGTTGTCGGCGTCGACGTAGAGCATCGCGGTCGGCAGCTGCTGGGCGGCGAGATGGCGCAGCCCGATCGTGGTCAGCGCCTTGCCGAGCCCGCCGCCCTGCTCGCCGGGCCGCACCCCGAGGACGTACACCTCGCCGAGCCCCTCCTCGGCGTGCACCTTGGTCCAGTGGAAGCCGATCAGCTCCCCGCGCCGCTCGGCGAGGAAGAACCCGGCCGGGTCGAACCACGGCTGGTCCTTGCGGTCGTCCAGGTCCCGCTGGGTCAGCGAGCCCTGTTCCGGGTGGTGGGCGAAGGCCGCCGCGTTCACCGCGAGCCAGGCCGCGTCGTCCTTGCCGGGCACGAAGGCGCGCACGCTCACGCCCTCCGGCAGCACCGGCTCGGGCAGCTCCAGACCGGTCAACGGGCGCCGCATCTGGCGCAGTTCGCGGAACAGGGTCAGGCCGAGCACCTGCGCCAGGTGGCGGGCGGCGGGGTGCCCGCCGTGCGCCCACACCCGCAGCCGCTTGCCGGAGGCGGCGAGCAGGGCCGAGCCGAGCGCCCGGCCGTGTCCGTGCCCGCGGTGCGCGGGATGCACGACCAGTTCGGCGGCCGGTGCCTCCACCGGGTCGGTGTCCTCCAGCTGGGCGTAGCCCACGAGTTCGCCGTCGACGGTCAGCAGCAGATGCGAGACCCCCTCGCGGGTGCCCCCGCGCAGCTGGAGCCGGCCCTGCTCGGACACCGGCTGCTGGCCGTCGACCGCGGCGGCCTCGCCGAGCAGGCCCAGTACGGCCTCGGCCCGGTCCGGGGTGAGCGCGGAAGTGGTCTCGATGGAGCGGGCGGGGAAGCCCCGTACGGTGTCGTCGCTGCTCATGCGTACGAGGGTACGGGGCGGCCGGGGCGAAACGCCGGTACACCGGCCGGAAGGCACCGGCAAAGGGAAACCAGGATGTGACCCGGAACCCCCTGCCGCGCTACGCGCGTTGACCTTAGGCTGCGCCGAGCCACCACAGCCGACCCACAGGGGAGTCCCATGCCAGCCGCGCCCCGGCGCACCAGACGTCGTACCCAGGCACTTCTCGCGAGCGCCGCCGGTCTCGCCGCGGCGGCGGCGCTGACCGCCGCCCTCCCGGCGGACGCCCGGGAGAGCCACTACGACGCGGGCCGCTACCAGGACGTCCAGCTGCTGTCCTTCAACGACCTGCACGGCAACCTGGAGCCCCCGTCGGGCTCTTCCGGCCGGGTCGGCGAACTCCAGCCGGACGGTACGACGAAGACGATCGACGCGGGCGGCGTCGAGTACCTCGCCACCCACCTGCGCCAGGCCCGCACGGGCCACCCGTACTCGATCACCGCGGCCGGCGGCGACATGGTCGGCGCCTCCCCGCTGCTGTCGGGCCTGTTCCACGACGAGCCCACCATCGAGGCGCTCAACGGCCTGGACCTGGACGTCACCTCGGTCGGCAACCACGAGTTCGACGAGGGCGTGCGGGAACTGGCCCGCCTCCAGAACGGCGGCTGCCACCCGACGGACGGCTGCTACACGGACGACGGATTCGCGGGGGCGGACTTCCCCTACCTGGCCGCGAACGTCCGTGACGAGAAGACGGACGAGCCGATCCTCGACCCGTACTGGGTCTGGAAGAAGAACGGCGTCAGGATCGGCTTCATCGGCGTCACGCTGGAGGGCACCCCGGGCATCGTCTCCGCCGACGGCGTCAAGGGCCTCTCCTTCAAGGACGAGGCCGAGACGATCAACAGGTACGCCAAGGTGCTCCAGCGCCAGGGCGTGCAGTCGATCGTGGCCCTGGTCCACGAGGGCGGCTTCCCGGCCTCCGGCTCCTACAACTACGACTGCGACTCCCCGGGCGCCGGCAGCGGCATCTCCGGCCCGATCGTGGACATCGCCAAGAACGTCACGCCCGCCGTGGACGCCCTGGTCACCGGCCACACCCACGCCGCGTACGTGTGCACCGTCCCGGACCCGTCCGGCCGGCCCCGCATGGTCACCTCGGCGGCCTCCTTCGGCCGGCTGTACACCGACACCACGCTGACGTACGACCGGTACACCGGCGACATCGTGCGTACGGCGGTGAAGTCCGCGAACCACGTCGTCACCCGGGACGTCCAGAAGGCGCCGGACATGACGGACCTGATCGCCCGGTGGAACACCCTGGCCGCCCCGATCGGCAACCGCGCCATCGGCTACATCTCCGCCGACATCGGCAACACCGGCACCGAGTCCCCGATGGGCGACCTGATCGCCGACGCCCAGCTCGCCCACGGCCGTGAGCTGGACCCGAGGACCAGCCTGGCCCTGATGAACCCGGGCGGGGTGCGGGCCGGCCTGACCTACGCGGCCAAGGGCGCCGAGGGCGACGGCGTGGTCACCTACGCCGAGGGCTTCACGGTCCAGCCGTTCGCCAACACGGTGAACCTCCAGGACTTCACCGGCACCCAGCTGATCCAGGTGCTCAAGGAGCAGGTGAGCGGCGCGAACGCGGCGGCCCCGAAGATCCTCCAGCCGTCCGCCGGGCTCACCTACACGCTGGACCTCACCAAGTCGGGAGCGGACCGCGTGGTCACCGACTCCATCCGGCTGAACGGCGCCCCGATCGACCCGGCGGCCACCTACCGCGTGGCCACCAACAGCTTCCTCGCGGGCGGCGGCGACGGCTTCCCGACGCTGGGCCAGGGCACGGGTGACCTGGTCGGTTCGGACGACCTCAGCGCCCTGGAGAAGTACCTGACGGCGAACTCGTCGGCCACGGACCCGATCGTCCCGCCGAAGGCCGACCGCATCACCGTCGTGGGCTGAGCACCGCTGCGGGGTCCGCTCGGCGTACCCCGCGTCGCGGCCGGCAGGAGGCGGCGGACGTCGGCGACGAGCGCCGGGTCCGCCGCCTTCGGCGTCCGGTGCGGCTCAGGAGGCCGAGGGCGTCCAGCCCGCCAGCCAGTCCGCGATCTCCTGGTCCGCGGCCTGGGCGTCGGTCAGCTGGGGCCGGTCGGCACCGGCCGTGCCCGAGCCCGCGCCGGTGTTCCTGTACTCGGCGAAGCGGTCGTCCTTCCAGGAGAAGCCGCTCATGTCGGTCCAGGGAGCGGTCCTGATCGCCGCGCTGAGGGCGGTGTTGCGGACGGTGGTCTGCGGGTCGAGGGTGGCGTCACCGCCCGCGTGCCAGGGCCGGCCCAGGTAGAAGGTGCGGTCGGAGACGTCGCCGGTGACCGTCGAGTTGGCGATCAGGATGCCCTTGCGGCCGGCCGCGGTGCTGGGGGCGGTGACATAGCCGGCGGAGCTGCCGTTCCACCGCTTCTTCAGGGTGATGACCGTCTTGTCGAGCACGGCGGTGGCCCGGCCGAAGACGAAGTCGACGTTGCCGGTGACGTAGGAGTTGGTCATGTAGACCCGGCCGAGCCGGTCCTTGGCGGCGGTGTCGAGGAGCAGCGTGTCCTGGTCGCCGCTGACGATGACCCCGTCCAGGAACACCTTGTCGGCGGCCGTGCGCAGGGCGACCGCCTGCTGGGCGATGTCCTGGTGGGCGCCCTCGTCGAAATCGTTGGAGATGCTGAGGTTGCGGGCCTGGAAGTCGTCGGCCTCCACCGCGACGGTCGCGCTGCCGCCGGTGCCGTACGTACCCGACCCGTCGGGCTTCTGCGTGCCCGCCGCGTTGCCGAAGACGATGAGGGTGTCCTTGCGGCTGGAGCCGGTGCCCTGGATGGTGACGTGCGGCTTGTTCGCCGGGACCTTCACGGTCTCCCGGTAGGTGCCGGGCCGCACGGCGATGACGACCCGGGAGGGGTTGTCCGCGGGCACGGCGTTCACGGCGGCCTGCACGGTCGTGTACTGCCCCGAGCCGTCCTTGGCGACGGTGAGGGTGGTGGCGGCGGCCTGGGCCGTGGTGGCGGCCGTCGTACCGAGGGAACCGCGCGGACCGGCCCCGGACTTGACGAGTGACGGCACGTCGGCGGCCTTGTCGAGGGTGTAGCCGTAGAAGCTTCTGGGGTCCCAGGCGGGCCCGGAGCCCCCGCTCTCGTTGCGGCCGCTGGTGCCGGAGAAGACGTTGCCGCGCTGGACCAGGGTGGCGGTGCCGTCCTTGATCACCGGGTTGGCCAGGCCCTGGAAGTAGGAGTTCTCCAGCAGCATGCTGGTGTTGCCGCGGGCGTAGTTGCCGTACGAGGACGTGATCGTCGTGCCCGGCTCGTCCTGGAGGTAGTTGTTGTACAGGTGCGCGTGGGCGACGTTGTCCGTGGACGGGTTGCGCTGCTCGGTCTCGCGGATCCAGTTGTGGTGGACGGTGATGTCGGCGGTGGTGTTCTCCGTCCAGCCGATGCCGAACGCCTTGTTCTCCTGGCCGAGCCGGTTCCAGGAGACGGTCAGGTAGGTGGTGTCCTTGCGGCTGTCGATGAGGCCGTCGGCCATGTGCCGGATGTCGTTGTGGTCGATCCAGACGTGGTGGGCGCCGTCCATCTGGATGCCGTCGTAGTCGTGCTCCTTGTCGTTCCACACGCCCTGGTACGCGTCCCGGATGGTGAGGTTCCGGATGATCACGTTGTGGACGCCGGGGCCGAGGAAGAAGCCGCCGCCGACGATCTGGCCTGAGGTGCCGGAGCCGATGATGGTCTTGTCCGACCGGACCTCGATCTCCTTGCCGACCGGGGCCATCGTGATCGCGGCGGCCACCACGATGATGTACGGCTTCTCGGCGGTGGCGTACTTCTCCAGGTCGGCGAGCGTCTTCACGGTGACGATCTCGCCGCCGCGCCCGCCGTAGGTGCCGTTCTGCCCGAGGGCATTCACCGAGGCGAAGCCGTCGGCGGTGGCGGTGGCCCAGGCCGGTACGGCGGTGGCGGCGGAGGCCCGCGGCTGGGCGCCGGGGGCGAGGAGGCCGTAGCCGAGGGTGCCGCCGGCGGCGAGCGCGAGCGGCAGCCCGAACGCGAGCGCGGTACGGCTCCTGCGGTGGCGGGGGGTGGGGCGGCTCATGGGCGACTCCAGTCGACGGTGCGGGTGGGGTGCTGCGCTCAAGTCGCCGCGGGGCGCGGGAAGGTTGCCGCCCCGCCCGGCCCTCACCGCGCCCGCGGCGCCTCCCACTCCCGGCCGCCCGCCCACTGCGCGAACGTCTGCCAGCCGACCTCGGGGTAGGCGCGGCGCAGACCGGGCACGTCGACGTCGAGACCGGTGTGGGAGAAGTAGGCGAACATCGCGGCCAGGTCGGCGGAGTGGGCGCGGACCCGGTCCAGGGGCAGCTGCTCGTGGACGACCGGGCGGCCCAGCGCGTGGGTGAGGGCCGCCGCGATCTGCGCGGGCGTGCACGCGTCGGAGGCGATGTCGACGCGGTGGCCCGCGAAGTCGTCCCGGCGCCCCAGGACCAGCGCCGCGAACGCGCCGATGTCGGCGGCCGGGATGAGCGTGAGCGGCCGGTCGGCCGGCATGGGCCAGGCGAAGACCCCGCCGTCCAGCCCTTCCCGGGTCCAGCCGCCGGTGTAGTTCTCCATGAACGCCGCCGGCGCGATCACCGTCCAGGGCAGGCCGGAGGCGCGCAGGTGCCGTTCCACCACCCACTTGCTCTCGTAGTGCGGGATGCCGGTGCCGCGGTCGGCGTGGGCGGCGGAGGTGAGGACGACATGGCCGAGCCGGGCTCCGGCGGCGGCGTCCACGAGGGCCGCGCCCTGCCGGACCTCGGTGTCGGTGTCGGTGCCGAACGGGGTGGTGACCGCGAACAGCGCGTCGGCGCCGGCCAGCGCGGCGTCGAGGGAAGGGCGGTCGTCGAAGTCGGCGTGCCGGACCTCGGCGCCCAGGGCGCGCAGGGCCGCGGCGGCGGGCGCGTCCGGTCGGCGGGTCAGGGCGCGGACGCGGTGGCCGGCGGCCAGCAGGGCGCGGGCGGTGGCCCCGCCCTGGGTGCCGGTGGCGCCGGTGACGGCAATGGTGAGCATGGGTGTCCCCCGGTGGAATAGCATTGCTGTGTGACGTATTAGCTGCGTCGCGCAGCAGAATACGGGAAGTTCGCTGCGTCGCGCAGCGATTATCGAGGGAAGGGTGTCCCGTGGCAGACCCGAGCCGTGCCCGGCTGTACGAGGAACTCGCCGTGGAGTCCCGCCGCTACCTGGCCGCCTACGTGCTGTTCAACCAGGCCGTCGCCGATCACCTCGGCATGCACCCCACCGACGTGCAGTGCCTCAGCCTGCTGACGGCCGAGCCGGAACCCGTCACCGTCAAGCAGGTCGCCGGGCTGACCGGCCTCACCACCGGCTCGGCCACCCGCCTCGTCGACCGCCTGGAACGCGGCGGCTACGTCACCCGCACCCCCGACCCGCAGGACCGCCGCCGGGTGCTGGTCACCCCGGTTGCCGAGCGCGTCGCCCGCGTCACCGCGCTGTGGGAGGAGCTGGGGGAGACCTGGGGGACCGTCTTCGAGGACCACACCGAGGACGAGCTGAGGACGATCACCCGGCACATGCGCCGCGCGAGCGACTTCAGCCACACCCAGATCCAGCGCGTACGCGCGATGCCGAAGCCGGACTGAGCCCGCGGCTTCAGCCGGCCGGCGTCTCGGGCGTCGTGCCCGCCGTCCCCGCCGTCCCCGCCGTCCCCACTGTTCCCGCCGTCCCCGCGGTCGCCGCTGTCCCCGCTGTCCCCTCCGTGCCCGTTGTCCCCTCCGTGCCGGTTGTCTCCGTTGTCTCCGGCGGCGGTGTCGCCGCCCCCGGCAGCCGGACCGTCGCCACCGTGCCGCCGCCCTCCGCGCGGGCCAGCGCGACCTCGCCGCCCGCCTGCTGCACCGTACGGGCGACGATGGACAGGCCGAGGCCGGAGCCGGGCAGGGCGCGGGCGCTGGGGGAGCGCCAGAAACGGTCGAAGACGTGCGGGAGTTCGTCCTCCGGGATGCCGGGACCGTGGTCGCGGACCGTCAGGACCCCACCGCTCAGCCGCACCTCGATCGTGCCGCCCTCGGGGCTGAACTTCACCGCGTTGTCCAGGACGTTGACGACCGCCCGCTCCAGCGCCGAGGGCTCCGCGCGGACGAACCACGGCTCCAGGTCCGCGGTGAGCGACAGCTCCGGACCACGCAGCCGCGCCCGGCGCAGGGCCGCCTCCACGGTGTCCTGGAAGGACACCACCTGGACACGCTCCCCGCGCTGCCCCTCGGAACGGGACAGCTCCTGCAAGTCGCCGATCAGCGACGCCAGTTCGGTCATCTGCGCCTTCACCGAGCCGAGCAGCGCCTTGCGGTCCTCCGGCGGGATCGGCCGGCCCGTCTCCTCGCTGCGGGTCAGCAGCTCGATGTTGGTGCGCAGTGACGTCAGGGGCGTACGCAGCTCGTGGCCGGCGTCCGCGATCAGCTGCTGCTGGAGGTCGCGGGAGCTGGCCAGGGAGGCGGTCATCGAATTGAACGACCGCGAGAGCCGGGCGATCTCGTCCTCGCTGTCGTCCTCCACCGGGATCCGGACGGCCAGGTCCTCGGTGCGGGCCACGTGCTCCACGGCCTCGGTGAGCTTGTCCACGGGACGCAAGCCCGCACGGGCGACGGCGAGCCCCGCCGCGCCCGCGCCGAGGACTCCCACACCGGAGACCAGGAGCAGGATCAGCGCCAGGTCCTTCAGGGTCTTGTCCGTGTTCTCCAGCGGAACGGCGGTCATCCAGGCGGCACCGGCGTACACGTGCGGCCCGTCGTTGGTGATGACCACGAGCGGCATGGTGAGCACCCGGACGGCATTGCCCTCGGTGTCCGTGCCGTTGCGCAGGATGCCGCCCTCGCTGCTGTCCCGGCCCACCACCGCCACATCCGCCGACGTGGTCCGCAGCACGCCCGCGGAACCCGCCGACACGCACGCCGTGCCGTCCGGCTTGATCAGCTGCGAGTAGGCGGTGTCATGGGCGCGCAGGCTGTTGTAGGTGGAGTCCGCCGGCTTGCGCGGGCAGGTGGTCAGCAGGTCGAACACCGCCCCGGACGGCACCGCGCGCGGCGACGAGTTCTGCAGGTCCTTGTCGACCAGGGCGTACAGCTTCCGTTCCACGATGAACCAGCTCGTCACCGAGACCGCCGCCACCGCGAACGCCACCGCGGCCGCCACCAGCACGGCGAGGCGGGCCCGGATCGGCAGCGCCCGGTACCGGCGCCCCAGCCGCCTCACTCGGCGCCGCCCTGCCGCAGGACGTACCCCACACCGCGCACGGTGTGCACCAGGCGCGGCTCGCCGCCGGCCTCGGTCTTGCGGCGCAGGTACATCACGTACACGTCGAGGGAGTTCGAGGACGGCTCGAAGTCGAAGCCCCACACCGCCTTGAGGATCTGCTCACGGGTGAGCACCTGGCGCGGGTGCGCCATGAACATCTCCAGCAGGGTGAACTCCGTGCGGGTCAGCCCGACCTGCCGGCCGCCGCGGGTGACCTCCCGGGTCGCGAGGTCCATCCGCAGGTCGCCGAAGGTGAGCGCCTCGTCCTGCTGGGCCTCGGCGGACACCGCCGCCGCATACGAGCTGCGGCGCAGCAGGGCGCGGATGCGGGCGAAGAGCTCGTCCAGTTCGAAGGGCTTGACGAGGTAGTCGTCGGCTCCCGCGTCCAGGCCGGTGACCCGGTCGCCGACCGTGTCGCGGGCGGTGAGCATCAGGATCGGGGTGGTGTCGCCCGCGCCCCGGATCCGGCGGGCCGCCGTCAGGCCGTCCATGCGCGGCATCTGGATGTCGAGCACGACCAGGTCGGGCCGGTAGGCCGCCGCCTTCTCCAGGGCGTCCGCGCCGTCGACGGCGACCTCGGTGTCGTACCCCTCGAAGACGAGGCTGCGCTGGAGCGCCTCGCGTACGGCCGGCTCGTCGTCGACGATCAGGATGCGCTGGGGGTCACGGTCGCCTTCGGCGGGGCTCATGGCTCGCGGTTCCTCGGGGTGCGGTGGGTCGGATGCTGGGGGTGCCTCTCAGCGTGCCACGTCCCGCGGGCCGGCGAACGACGCGCCGTCTCGCGGGCCGAGGGCGACGCGCCGTCCCGCGGGCCGGTGACGGACCGCGGGACGACGGGCGGGCAGGGCCGGCGGGGGACACCCGGACCGGTCGGGGCCGGTCAGGCCCGGACCGCGGTCAGGCGGTGCAGCGGCACCTTGCGGCGGTGCGGGCGGGCGGCGGAGGTGCGCAGGCCCATCAGCTGGGGCACCGGCGTCACGGCCGGCGTCACGGCCGCCACCTCCGGGGCGCGGGGCGCCGGGATCGGCACGTGCAGCTGGGCGGCGATGGACAGGGCCAGGGTGATGCCGGCCGGGCCGCGCTCGGCCATGTGGTGGGGGACGTGCTTGATCATGACCTGCTCCTTGCTGTGTGTCGCGCGGGGACGCGCGCGCTGGGTGTCGCTAGCTGTCGGAGCCCGCCCGGAGTGTGGCCAGGTCGGACTTGACGGTGTCGACGGGGATGGCGAAGCCGAGGCCGATGCTGCCCGCGTCGGAGGACGAGGAGGATTGCGCGGCCGACGAGTACATCGCGGAGTTGATGCCGATGATCCGGCCGTTCGCGTCGATCAGCGCGCCGCCGGAGTTGCCCGGGTTCAGGGACGCGTCGGTCTGGATGGCCTTGTACGTGGTCGTGGAGGAACCGGTGTCGCCGTTGAACTCGCGGCCGCCGAACTGGAACGGCCACTGTCCGTCGCCGCCCTGGCCCTGGCCCTGGTTCTCGTCGGTGGAGACGGTGACGTCCCGGTTCAGGGCGGAGACGATGCCGCTGGTGACCGTGCCGGTCAGGCCCTCCGGGGAGCCGATCGCGACGACCGTGTCGCCGACCTGGACGCCGCTGGAGTCACCGAGCTCCGCCGCCTTCAGCCCGGAGGCGCCCTCCAGCTTGATCAGCGCGAGGTCCTTGGAGCTGTCGGTGCCGACCAGCCGGGCGGTGTGGGTGCCGCCGTCGCTGGTGCGCACCTTGATCGAGGTGGCGCCGGAGACGACGTGGTTGTTGGTGACGATCTCGCCGTCGGAGGTGATGATCACGCCGGAGCCGGTGGAGGACCCGCCCGGGAGCGTCGCGCTGATCTCGACCACGCTCGGGGCGACCGCGGCGGCGATCGCGGCGACGTCGCCCTTCTTGCCGGAGGGCACCACGGTGGTGCTGCTGCCGGCGGTGGCGACCGTGGCCTTGCCGGTCAGCTCCTGGAAGGCGTAGGCGGTGCCGCCGCCGACCGCGGCCGCGACGATCGCGACCGCCGCGAGCAGGGCCACCGGACCCCGGGTCCGCTGCTTCTTGTGCGGAGCGGGTTCCGGAGCGGGTTCCACGGCCTGCGGAGCGGCCGGCCGGTACGCCGGCGGGGGCGGCCACTCGGGGCTCACGGGGGCTGAGTAGGGGTGCGGCTGCTCGTAGGTGCCCTGGCTCTCGGTCATGACAGAAGAGTCCCCCGCGACCATGAGAGCTTCCTGAGTGTGCGCTGAGAAGCCCGGCAGAACCTCGTTTGCCCGATATAAAGACGCGCACGGAAGCGCCCGCAGGGGGCGCGGGGAACCGGGCGACCAGTCACCCACCGGGCGCGGGACGGCGCGGCGGCCGAACCGGACGGCCGGCCCGGCGGGGCTACACGCAGCCGCAGCTCGTGCGCACCACCAGCCGGGACGGGAACGTCTTCAGCCGCTCGCGCCGGGAGCCGGCGATCCGCAGGCCGTCGTCCAGCACCAGATCGACCGCCGCCCGGGCCATCGCCGAGCGGTCGGAGGCGACCGTGGTCAGCGGCGGGTCGGCGAGCGCGGCCTCCTTGATGTCGTCGAAACCGGCCACCGCCAGCTGCCCGGGCACGTCGATGCGCAGCTCGCGCGCGGCCCGCAGCAGGCCGATCGCCTGGTCGTCGGTGGAGCAGAAGATCGCCGGGGGCCGGTCGGGCCCGGACAGCACCTGCAGGGCCACGCGGTAGGCGTCGTAGCGGTTGTACGGCGCCTCGAACAGCCGGCCCTCGGTGGACAGGCCCGCCTCGGACATGGCCCGCTTCCAGCCCTCGACGTGGTCCGAGACCGGGTCGCCGACGGCCGGCGTCTGGGCCGTGCCGCCCATGCAGGCGACGTACTCGTAGCCGTGCTCCAGCAGGTGGCGCACGGCGAGCTGGGCGCCGCCCAGGTCGTCCGTCACCACGGCCACGTCGTCGATGGCCTCGGGGCGCTCGTGCAGCAGCACCACCCGGGCGTCCCAGGCGTCGATCTCGGCCGCCGCGAGGTCGTTCAGCGCGTGGGACACCAGGATCAGGCCCGAAACGCGCATGCCGAGGAACGCGCGCAGATAGTGGACCTCGCGCTCGCCGATGTAGTCGGTGTTGCCGACCAGGACCATCTTCCCGCGCTCGGAGGCGGCCTGTTCGACCGCGTGCGCCATCTCGCCGAAGAACGGCTGGCGGGCGTCCGGGATGATCAGGCCTATCAGGTCGGTGCGCCGGGAGGCCATCGCCTGGGCGACCCGGTCCGGCCGGTACCCCAGTTCCTTGATCGCGGCGAGTACACGCTCGCGCGTGGCCGGGGCGACCGGCCGGGGTCCGTTGTTGATGACATAACTGACGACGGCGGTGGAGGTACCAGCCAGCCGTGCCACGTCATCCCGAGTCACCTTGGCCACGCGCGGAGTCTACGCGGATGGACCCACTCTGGGCAGGGCGTATCACATGGCGGCCGGGCGACCGCTCCGCCCGGCCCGGGTGCCGCCGCCGCGCCGGCTACGCCTCGGCGTGGACCTCGGCACCGCCCAGCACCCCGGAAGCGTCCGCATCTTCCGGCTTTGCCCGGCCGCCCTTGGCCTTGGTGTCCTCGGCGGACCGGTCGGCCTTCTCGGGCGTAACGAATCGATAACCGACGTTCCGGACGGTTCCGATCAGCGACTCGTGCTCGGGGCCGAGCTTGGCGCGCAGCCGCCGTACGTGCACGTCGACCGTCCGGGTGCCGCCGAAGTAGTCGTAGCCCCACACCTCCTGGAGCAGCTGGGCGCGGGTGAAGACCCGGCCCGGGTGCTGCGCGAGGTATTTGAGCAGCTCGAACTCCTTGAAGGTCAGGTCAAGCACCCGCCCCTTGAGCTTCGCGCTGTAGGTCGCCTCGTCCACGGAGAGATCGCCGTTGCGGATCTCCATCGGCGAGTCGTCGTTGACGATCTGCTGCCGGCCCATGGCGAGCCGCAGCCGCGCCTCCACCTCCGCGGGCCCGGCGGTGTCGAGCAGCACGTCGTCGATGCCCCAGTCCGCGGTGACGGCGGCGAGGCCGCCCTCGGTGACCACGAGGATCAGCGGACAGCCGGGGCCGGTGGAGCGGAGCAGCTGGCACAGGCTGCGCACCTGGGGCAGGTCGCGCCGGCCGTCGACGAGGATGACGTCGGCGCCCGGGGTGTCGACGAGGGCGGGCCCCTCCGCCGGGGCCACCCGCACGTTGTGCAGGAGCAGGCCGAGGGCCGGGAGCACCTCCGTCGACGGCTGGAGGGCGTTGGTCAGGAGCAGCAGAGAACTCATACGTCTGGTTCCTCCTCGGTCCCTGCGAGGACGTGTGGCGGCGGCACTGCCCTGCGATCCCGAAGGCCCCGTACACCGGCGGTCACCTGGGGTTTCCCGCTTCGTATACAACGCTTCCGAAAGCACAAAAGGACCCGGGGGCTACGCTGCCCGAGTCCTCTGCCCAGCAGAATAGCCCACATGAGCAACCGTCCGGCAGGTCATGTGGCACGTTCCACCGTTCGTCCGAATTCCGAGACAGGCAAGCGGGGGCCTATCCGGACGTTTCTGTACACGGCCGACGGAATTCCGGTCGATTCCGTATACGATCCGGGCGCCGTCGTATACAAAGCATTTCCGCGGTCGCCGGACGCCTCTTCTTCGTCCGCACGTGACCTGGTGTTCGTGATCGCGCACGGCTTCACCGGGGACGTGGACCGGCCGCACGTACGAAGGGTGGCCGGCGTCCTGCGCGCTTACGGCGCGGTCGTCACCTTCTCCTTCCGCGGCCACGGACGCTCGGGCGGCCGCTCCACCGTCGGCGACAAGGAGGTGCTGGACCTCGCCGCCGCCGTCGAGTGGGCCCGCGGCTTCGGGCACGCGCGCGTGGCGACCGTCGGCTTCTCCATGGGCGGCTCGGTCGTCCTGCGGCACGCGGCCCTGCACCCCGGCTCGGTCGACGCGGTGGTCTCGGTGAGCGCGCCGGCCCGCTGGTACTACCGGGGCACGGCCCCCATGCGCCGCCTGCACTGGCTCGTCACCCGTCCCGAGGGCCGGCTGGTGAGCCGCTACGGCCTGCGTACCCGCATCCACCACCGCGACTGGGACCCGGTGCCGCTGTCGCCGGTGGAGGCCGTGTCCCGGGTGGCCCCGACCCCCCTCCTCATCGTCCACGGCGACCGCGACGGCTACTTCCCGCTCGACCACCCCCGGATGCTCGCCGCGGCCGCCGGCGACCACGCCGAACTCTGGGTCGAGGCGGGCATGGGCCACGCGGAGCACGCGGCGGACGACGCCCTGGTGGCCCGGATCGGGGACTGGGCGGTGTCGGCGGCGGGCTAGCCTGACACCACACAGTCTTTAGTCCCTGCCGTCGATTGAGGAACCAGATGCCCAAGGTCACGGTGCGCTACTGGGCCGCCGCGAAGGCCGCGGCCCAGGTCGCCGAGGAGCCGTACGAGGCGGACACGCTGGCCGGCGCGCTGGCCGCCGTGCGCGCGCGCCACCCCGGCGAACTCACGCGCGTGCTCCAGCGATGCTCCTTCCTCGTCGACGGCGACCCCGTCGGGACCCGCGCGCATGAGACGGTACGGCTGGCCGAGGGCGGCACGGTCGAGGTGCTCCCGCCGTTCGCAGGAGGGTGAGCGATGTCCGACCAGCCGTACCAGGGCGGCCCGTACGAGGGCTACGACCCCCACCAGCAGCACGGATGGCCTGGGCACGAGGAGTACGCCCAGCAGCCCGCGCAGGACCCGCACCTCACCCAGCAGTGGCAGGGCCACACCTGGGAGACGCAGACGCACGCGCCGGTACAGGCGGCGGAGACGGCGTACCTGCCCCGGCAGGAACAGCAGCCGGACCATAGGCAGCAGGGGTACCAGCAGCAGCCCGGGTACCGGCAGCAGGGGCAGTACCAGCAGGCGCAGTACCAGCAGGGGCAGCAGTACCAGCAGGGGCAGCAGGGGCAGCAGGCGCAGTACCAGCAGTACGAGCAGCAGGGGCACCCCGAGCAGCACGGGCAGTACCAGCGACCCCAGCAGTTCGCGGACCCGTACGCACCCGCGCCCGGCGCCTACGCGCCGGCCCCCGAGGCGTACGCGCCCGACTCCGCACCCGCCCCCCGGCCCGGCCCCGCACCGGCGGCAGCCGCGTCCGCTCCCGGTACGGCTCCCGAATCCGCTTCCGCCACGGCTCCCGGAGCCGACCCGGACTACGGCCCCGCCACCCTCGGCGGCAACGCGCGGATCACGGACGCCCAGCGGGCCCGCCTGGAGGGGCGGTCCCCGATCATCGAGCCCGGCATGCAGCCCGCGGCGCTCACCGCGGTGCTGGGCCTGCTGCTCGCCGCGGCGGCGCCCGTCGCCTCGTACGCCCTGGTCGTGCCGCTGGTGCTGCTCCAGGCGGTCACGGCCGCGGGCTGGTTCCGGCTGAACGGCATGTGGCCGGCCCGGCAGGGCATCGCGCTGGCCTTCGCCGGGGCGCTGACGGCCGATGTCGCCGTCCTCGCGGCCGGCCGTGACCACTCCCTGATCGCCATCCTCGGCTCCCTCGGCCTCTGGGTCCTGCTGTCCCTCGTCCTCCAGCTGCGTTCCCACGCCTCGCCGGACGAGCGGATGTACGGCCTGATGGCGACGGTCGCCTCGGCGGCGCTCGCGGTGCTGGCCACGGGCTTCCTGGCCGCCGACCCGCACGCGGTGTCGGTGGGCGCGGCGGCCGTGGCGGTGGCCGTCCTGGCCCGCGCCCTGCCCCTGCCGACCCCGGCGTCGGTCGTGGTCTCCCTGCTGGCCGCGGCGGGCGCGGGCATCGCCGTGGGCGGCATGACGGACTTCGGCGCCAAGGGCTCCGCCCTGGGGGCGGCGGCGGGCGTCTGCGCGCTGATCGGCCACCGGGTGGCGAGCTACGACTACCCGTCCCGCTTCGTCCACTTCACCGCGGGCGTGGCACTCCCGCTGTCCGCGGCGGCGCCCGTGGTGTGGGTGGTGGGACGGGCGCTGGGGTAAGCGCCGCAGGACGTCGCCGTCGAGACACGGCCCGTCTATGCGGAGTGCTGGACGGGCCAGCGCTCGTTCGCCGGGTCGTCCAGCCAGGCGTGCTGCTGTCCGTCCGGGTCGACCGCCAGCCCGAACCGGGTCACGTCCGGCGACCCCCGCTCCTTCCACCACCGGTAAGCGCCGGCCACCTCGTCCCAGAGCCGCCGGGGCCCGGACTGCCAGACGGAGGCGTGCCGCTCCCCGTCCCGGAACATCACGCATGCCCAGGACGTGTCCGTCAGGCCGTAAAACCACACCGGCCGGGCGCCGGCGCGCTTGTCCGCGACGGCCTGGCGGCAATGGGGCACCCGGAGGCCGAGGACGAACGGCAGGTCCGTGAACGGCCCTGTCACGAACTCCTCCTCGGTGAGCGGTGTGGTGCTCCGCTCGGCGTCCTCCAGGGGGCCCGCCCGCAGATAGCCGGCGTGGTCGACGGCGGGACCCCGTTGCGCGCGGAGCTTCATGAACTCCACGCACCGGGTGAAGGACCCCACGGCCGCTTCCCCCTCCACCTCCAGACGGACCATGGCGTCCCCGTTCCCGTAGGCGGTCCCCCAGGGCGCGAGGATCACACCCCCGGGCCGCAGCTGCCTGATCCACGCCGGCGGCACCCGGCGGATCCCGACGGTCGCCAGGACCCGGTCGTACGGAGCCGAGTCGGCGTGCCCCTCGAACCCGTCGCCGACGACCACCTCCGGATACAGACCCAGCCCGCACAGCCGCTCACGCGCCGCCGCGGAAACCGTCCCGTCCACCTCGACGGTCGTCACATTCCCGGACCCCAGCCGGTGCGCCAGCACGCCGGCCGTCTCCCCGGTGCCCGTCCCCACGTCCAGCACGCGCATACCCTCCGCCACGTCCAGGTCGCGGAGCAGGGCGTAGACCACGGACGGCATGGACGAGGAACTGGTGGACAGCCGCCCCGGCCCCGGCCCCCGATGCGCACCGTCGTCCCACTGGGTGACGATCGGAACGTCGCTGTCGACGGCGGCGTACCAGCCCTCCGGATCCTCCCGCCGGTCGACGGCGACAGCGGCACGACGCTCCATGTCGTACGGCCACATCAGCTCCGGCAGGAAGGCGGCCCGGTCGACGGCCGCGAACGTCGGCGCCCAGTCCGAGGACAGCACACCGGATTTCAGAAGGACCCGCCCCAGCGCTTCGCGGCCGGGGCGGTCCGTACGCAGGACGTCAGAGATCACTTGCGGTGCTTCCCGTCCCCCTCAGGGCTGGACCCGTCCGGACTCGGCGGCTCCTGCGGCGGCGTCCAGGGCTGACCGGGCACGTCGTCGTCTCCGTCCCCAGGGGCGGCACACAGGTGGATGCTCACCTTCATGGCGTTCTCTCCTTCACTCCGGTCGGTGCCGGATGAGTGGCTCTCGGTAGTTGCCTCGACCGGTTACGTTAGGGACGGCAGGTGCCGAACTCCCAGCGGATTGCACGAGGTTGCACGGCAATCACCTGAGCCGCTCCTTGGCGTCCTTGATCAGAGTGCGAGCCTTGGCGCCGTAGACGGCAAGCTGTGACAGCTCCGCGAATGTATCGGCGTACATGGCCACTTCGCTGGGCTGCGTGATCGTGAGATAGCCGGAGACCAACTCCACATTGACCTGTGCGGCGTCGTAGATCCAGAACCCTTCGACCGGCCAGCGTTCCCTGTCCGGTCGCATGGGCACGACCCCCAAGCTGACATTGGGGCGTGAGGCTACTGCGATGAGGTGCTCAAGCTGCCCGAGCATCACCTCAGGGCCGCCGATTCCGGAACGGATCACCGATTCCTCGACGAGGAAGGCGAACTGCCGGTCACGTTCGGAGAGTACGCGCTGACGCTCCATGCGGGCAGCCACCGCGTCGGCCACGTCGTCCACGAGACCTCGCCGTCGCTGGATGGCTTGCAGCGCTGCCGTCGTGTAAGGCTGTGTCTGGATCATCCCGGGGACGAGCCATGAGGAGTACGACCGGAAACGGTGGGTCCGCCGGTAGAGGGGCATGCGGGCTTCCTGTGCCCTTTTCAGCCCGGCCCGCTCCATGCGCCGCCAGGTCACCCACATGCCCTCGGCCGTCTGCAGCGAAGCGATCAGGTCCGCTGTCTGCTCCTCGGCTCCACACGCCTGGCACCACGCCCGGATGTCGTCGGCGGAGGGTGGAGTACGGGCGTTCATGATCCGCGAGGACTTGGACCGGCTCCACCCGCAACGCTCGGCCAGTTCGGCCCCGGTCAGACCGGCATCCCGGCAGAGATCAGTGAGGCGGGATGCGAGAGCCTGCCGGGCTTGTTGGGCATGGGATGACGGAGAAACGGCCATGGTGCGTGACCTCAGGCGGGTTGGTACTCCGCGTGGGGGAATCGCGTTCCCACGCTGCTTCACAGGCCTTTACGTACTGTGCGACCAGTGCCGGGTCGTGGCAAACCTCCATGCGTGGTCTGGTCCACTGACCCTCGCCGCTGAAGTGATGAAGAATGACTGTCTCTTCGTCCAGGACCCACCCGTCCGACGCGGGCCAGAGGAGATCGGGTGCCCGGGAACGCGGCAGCCAACGCATGTCTTCACCGGCTTCGACGTTCGTGAGCGTGCCGTCGTACTCCCGGACGTAGTCGCTCAGCGGCTCGGAGAGCACGCGCAGACGGCGCGTGACCACACCCTGGCCCGTTACCTCGGCCACCAGGCCCACCCACGGTCGCCACCACGAATCCCGATCGGCGAGATCGTACCGGTGCCTTTGCTGCCAACGGATGGCTCGGGGGCGTCGTGCAAGCAGCTGTCCCGCATCTCAAGGCGCATCGCTGAGCGCTGCGCCTTGGCGAGGGCTTCACGTACCGCTGTGGCCACCGTCATCGCCCGTGCCTTCCGACCGCGGACGAATTGGAGCATGTTGGCGGACAAGCGAATCACGGTTTCGGGCGTCGGAATCTCCGTCGAGTGGCCGGGCACCGATCCGACTTGCTGCGCCTCACGGATGGTCGCTTCATCAGCTTTCCAGGACTGAATGATCAGATCGCCCGTGGTGTCCTCCAGCCAGATCGTGGGTGACCCGTCGTCCGGGGTGTTCGGCCAGATCCCGAGGAACCTCAACGCCATCGCACGCTCCTCACGGAGTCGGTTCCGCAGATGCGCACGAGCCTCGCCATGAGCACGAACGGCGTCAAGAGTGCCATGCCGCCGGCGGTTTGGCGTTTGAGGCTACTTTGACTTGATCCCGTCCACGAAGGCCGCCCAGGCGCCCGCTCCGAAGACGAGGGCGCCGCGGGAGGGGGCCTTGCTGTCACGGACGGGGACGACGGCGGGGATGTCGTCGGCGACTTCGACGCAGGCGCCGCCGTCCGAGTTGCTGTAGCTGCTCTTGCGCCATGTTGCGTGGCTCAGGTCGATGGCTCGCATGGCACTTCCTCCAGCATTCGCAAGATGAATTTTTGCGACTCGGCCGGGTTCAGAACCAAATCGCGAATCGCATCATATCTGCGCTGCAAGCCCTCAACCTTGCTTGTCTCGCTGATCAGTTCCCCGCCCACGTCGCTCTCGACGTAGGCAACGGTACGACCGTCCGCCAGCCGCAAGAAGGTCACGGCGGTGTCCATCAGTCCGTGTAGACCAGTGCCGAACGGCAGTACGTAGAGGGTGATGTTCGGGCGCTCCGAGGCCTCGGCCAGATGCGCCAACTGATCCCGCCACTCGCCGGGGCAGCGCAGTGAGGCCCGGAGCACGCCCTCGGAAAGGAGGGCGCGGAACGGTGACGCGTCATCCCCTTCCAGCACCTGGCGACGGCCGATGCGCGCCTCCACCTGCCGCTCCAGCTCGTCACCCTTGATGCCACCTGCTGCAAGCAGCTCGCGCGCGTACTCCGGCGTTTGCAGCAAGCCGTGAAGCGTGCCGCCTCCGTAGTGCCACAGACTGATGGCCTCCGCCTCCAGCTCCATATAGCCGCGATACTGCTCCTTGAACTGCTTCGGGTCCGCGACGGCCAGCTCCCACAGGGTCACCAGCAGCCCCGGTGTCCCGTAGTACTGGTCCAGTGCCTGGACGACCTCTGGCCCGCCCAGCGTCTGGCCGTTCTCCATCTTGCTGAACAGGGATGGGTCCCAGCCCGCTGCCTTCGCGAGCGCCCTCAGGCTCAGGCCCCGCTCCGTCCTCAGCCGCCGTAACTCCTCCGCGTACCGCTTCCTGGGCTCGGGGCTGCGCTCCGTGATCGTCAGTCGCTGTGGCATCCCGCTCCTGTTGAATTTGTTGAACTTGGCGGCCCACCGTTGAAGTTGGGCCTCTCAACAGCAAAAACGCCCTTTCCGTGCGCCATGCTCATAAGCACCGCGAACACGCAGCGTAATCCTGTGTTTGCGGTGCGCACAGGCGTTCTCTGAAAGGAGCTGGCCGCATGAGCCACGAGCCGGGACACCTGCTCTACGACCCCGCCACCGACAAGGTCGGCGAGTACCGGGACAGAGCCGGTCCCTACGTGATGCTGCGGCCCGTCGGCGGTGGCATGGAGTGGCAGGCCGATCCGGCGGCGGTGCGTCCGGCCACGGACCGGGAGCGGCTCGGGGCGGGCGTGCGGGCCGCCAACCACCGCACCAGGGCCCTGCCGTCGCTGCCGCCGCCGCTGGACGAGGCGAGCCGGCCGCCGCGTCCCGTGCCCGGCTGTGCCGCCTGCCTGGAGCTGGCGGAGCGGTGGGAGGCGGCGCGGGTGGCGTACGACCGCAGCGCGGAGAGCGACGTGAAGGTCCTGCTGCGTCAGCACCAGCGGACGGAGCACCGCGCATGACGGCCGCGGAGAACGCGAGGCCCCGGGAGGAGGGGGCCTTGTGGCTGGGCTACGCGGTTCCGCCGTTCCATCCCGCGTACGCGCCCGCCGCCGACCCCGCACCTGCCCCCGTCGTCCCTGCTCCTCGGCCCCGCCCCCGCCGCAGGCGCCGGATGCCCGACGGTGCGGCCGTCAGCGGGCTGCTCGTCGCCCTTTGCGTCGCCGCGCTGCTCGCGGCGGTCGGGCTGGCGGCCGTACGGACGCGATGCTGATCAGGCCCCGTACACAGCCTGAGGGCCGCACCCCCACTGGCGTCCAACCCAGGGGTGCGGCCCTCCGGCTCGTCACTGAGCCCGTACGGACCTGCGGTCGGCTCAGACCGCGATGGCGACCTCGGCGAGCCCGCCCTTCTGGGCGACCACCGTACGGTCGGCCGTGCCGCCCGGCACCAGGGCACGGACGGTCCAGGTGCCCTCGGCCGCGTAGAAGCGGAACTGGCCGGTCGCGGAGGTGGGGACCTCCGCGGTGAACTCGCCGGTCGAGTCCAGGAGACGGACGTAGCCCGTCACCGGCTCGCCGTCGCGGGTCACCTGGCCCTGGATCGTGGTCTCACCGGGCTTGATCGTCGAGGCGTCCGGGCCGCCGGCCTTCGCTCCACACATGTCTCTCTCCAGAGGGGTCTGACCAGAAGGTCGGTCGGGATGGGTTACTTGCCGGCGCCGAGCTCGATCGGCACGCCGACGAGGGAGCCGTACTCGGTCCAGGAGCCGTCGTAGTTCTTGACGTTCTCCACACCGAGCAGCTCGTGCAGCACGAACCAGGTCAGGGCCGAGCGCTCACCGATGCGGCAGTAGGCGATCGTGTCCTTGGCGAGGTCGACGTTCTCCTCGGCGTAGAGGGCCTTCAGGTCCTCGTCCGACTTGAAGGTGCCGTCGTCGTTGGCGTTCTTCGACCACGGGATGTTCTTCGCGGTCGGGACGTGGCCCGGACGCTGCGACTGCTCCTGCGGCAGGTGCGCCGGGGCGAGCAGCTTGCCGGAGAACTCGTCGGGCGAACGGACGTCGACCAGGTTCTGCGCGCCGATCGCGGCCACGACGTCGTCGCGGAAGGCGCGGATCGAGGTGTCCTGCGGCTTGGCCTTGTACTCGGTCTTCGCGCGCTCGGGGACCTCGTCGCCGGCGACCAGCTCGCGGGCGTCGAGCTCCCACTTCTTGCGGCCGCCGTCGAGGAGCTTGACGTTCTCGTGGCCGTAGAGCTTGAAGTACCAGTAGGCGTACGACGCGAACCAGTTGTTGTTGCCGCCGTACAGGATCACCGTGTGGTCGTTGGCGATGCCCTTCTCCGACAGGAGCTTCTCGAAGCCGGCCTGGTCCACGAAGTCACGGCGCACCGGGTCCTGGAGGTCCTTGGTCCAGTCGATGCGGATCGCGTTCTTGATGTGGTTCTTCTCGTAGGCGGACGTGTCCTCGTCCACCTCCACGATCGCGATGGTCGGGTCGTCCAGGTGCTCCTGGAGCCAGTCGGCGTCGACCAGGACGTCGCTGCGGCTCATGCTCTTTCTCCTCCGGGGCAGTTGCGGCGGGATGTGCGAGTGGCTACGGGGGCGCGCTCGAGGCCCGAGCGGCACACGGGGGCCCTGACGGCAGGGCGGGGTGGAACGCGGGAGCCGGTGGCTTTCCGCTCAGAAGGGGCGACAGAGCATGGCGGCGACGCGGCACAGGTCGACTGCCCGCCGCTTCGTGAGATCCGCCTGTCGCTTCATGGGCTCGATCGTAGGGACGTCCGGGCGGGCGTGTCACCGGTGTGTCACATCGCGAGACGCGATCGTCCGGATGCTGGGATGAGAAAAGCGCCCGGGTGCCCCTCTCGGGGCCTCCGGGCGCTCGGGCGGGCCGGTGCACCTACGCTGCGGACGAGGGCGTCTCGTCAGGCGGACACCCCGCGTCCACGGCGGACGTCCCGGTGCCTACCCCGCGAGCCTGACGTCCGAACCCTTCACGCTGATCTCCACGCCGTCCGGCGCGGCCTGCACCTTGTCCAGCTTGATGCCCCCGGGCAGCTGGTCGATGACCTGCTGGAAGTCGGTGATCGTGCGGATGCGGTCCTCGGCGATCGCGGCGGCGCCCAGCTTGGGCAGGGAGTCCGCGTGCACCTGCACCTTGTCGTTCTCCACGGCCACCGTGGAGAGCACGGACACCGTCTGCTTGAGCCCGAGGGACGCCACGGTGCCCTCCACCGCCACCTTGATCTTCCCGTTCCCGCCGTCGGAGAGGCCGACGACCCGGGCGGTCACCCCGGGGGCCACCTCGGTGGGCTCGGCCTTGGCGGTCTTCAGCAGCTCGGCGTACGAGATCGTCGCCGTACCGGTCGCGGTCGCCGCGGTGGCCGAGCTGTAGTCGCCGGAGAACTCGACGCCCTTCATGTCGGCCTTCAGGTCGTCGATCCGGATGGTCTGGCCGGGCTTGCCGGTGGCCGCCTCGTAGTCCTCGATGCCGACCTCGACGTCGTCCAGCGAGCCGCCCGCGACCTGGGTGAGGAACGGGAAGCCCTTGATGTCCACGTCCGGGGTCGAGGAGAGGTTCTCCGTCGCCTTCAGCTTGTCCGCGGCCTCCCCCTCCGCGAAGTGCACGGCGACCCGGTCCGCGATCACGAAGAGTCCGCCCAGGATCACGACGATGATCAGGAGTATTCGCAGGGCGCGCATGTGGTGTTTCCCCCGGGTCGGCTGTGGTGTGCGGAGTGGGTCCCCATACGCCACGGTAACCCCCTGGGGTCCGGCCGGTCGGCGATTGTGGATCAGTTGTGACAGGGCCCGCCGGTCCTACCCTGTACGTGTGTACGCCCGGCGACGGCACGTCTACTTCGCCATGATGGGGACCTGCATCGGTCTCTTCGTCCTGGCCTGGGGGGTCGTGCGCCTGTGGTCCGTGCCGGCGGCCGTCGGCATGTGCGTCGTCGCCATGGTCATCCCGCCCGTCGCCGCGATGATCGCCAACCGGCGGGGCCCGGACGACCGCTGGTGGGACGACCCCTCCGGCGACCCGCAGTCCGACGAGTGGTGGGACGAGCTGGACGGCAAGAAGCGCCCGCGGCCGTAGGCCCCCGCCGAGGGCGGGCGGACCGCGCCCGCTCCGCCCCCCCAGCCGCCGGCCGGCCGAGCTCAGTACACGAGGGCCTGGGTGTCGTCGGCCAGGGACTCCTGGACGAAGACCTGCGCACCCGCGATCCGTACGCCCTCGATGACGTCCTTCTCGGTGATCTCCCGGCGGGCGGCGCACTGCGTGCACAGCGTGATGCGGCCCGCCGCGAGGACCGACTCGATCAGGTCCGGCAGCGGAGCGGCGTGCGGCAGCTCGAACTCGGCGGCCCGGCCCGGCAGCGCGAACCAGGACGACTCCCCGGTCAGCCACAGCGAGACCTCGACCCCGCTGGCCACGGCCACCGCCGCCACCGTGAACGCCTGCGAGCAGCGCTCGGGGGCGTCCGCCCCGGCCGTCACCTTGATCACGAGCTTCTTCGCCATGCGGGCAGCGTAGCCTTCGCGGGCGCCGCCCCTCGCACGGAACGCGTCACCCCGGCCGCGTAAGCTGGGCTCCGGCTCTGTCGTCCGCCCACCCCCGCCCAAGGAGCTCCCGTGGAGATCTTCTTCGAAACCCTGCTGGTCCTGGTCTGCGTCGGCGTGCTCGCCTTCGCCGGTCTGACCGTGAAGAAGCTGTACCAGGGCCAGCGCTGACCCACCCTTCAGGAAAGCTGCCGCTCATGATCGAGATCCCGTCCGACCTCCACAAGGACCTTGTCCCGCTCGCCTTCCTGCTCGGCAACTGGGCCGGCGCGGGCGTGCACGACTTCCCCGGCTCGGAGAAGTGCAACTTCGGGCAGGAGGTCAGCTTCACCCACGACGGCCGGGACTTCCTGGAGTACCACTCCCGCACCTGGGTGCTGGACGCGGACGGCAACAAGGTGCGCCCGCTGGAGACGGAGTCGGGCTTCTGGCGGATCGACGCCGACCGCAAGGTCGAGGTCACGATGACCCGCGACGACGGTGTCATCGAGATCTGGTACGGCGAGATGGCCGACAAGAAGCCGCAGATCGACCTGGTGACGGACGCCGTCGCCCGGACGCCCGCCTCCCGGCCCTACAGCGGCGGCAAGCGGCTGTACGGCTACGTGAAGAGCGACCTCATGTGGGTGGGCGAGAAGCAGACCCCCGAGGTGCCGCTGCGCCCCTACATGTCGGCCCAGCTGAAGAAGGTCGTCACCCCCGAGGACGTCGAGCGCTGGGCCAAGGCCCTCCCGGACGACATGCCGGACGACGGCATCGCCTTCTTCAAGTAGTCCTAGACTTTGCGGTGTGGTGAGCACCGACTGGAAGAGCGACCTCAGGCAGCGCGGCTACCGGCTGACGCCGCAGCGGCAACTCGTGCTCGAAGCCGTGGACACCCTGGAGCACGCGACCCCCGACGACATCCTCAGCGAAGTGAGGAAGACGGCGTCGGGGGTCAACATTTCCACCGTCTACCGGACGCTGGAGCTGCTGGAGGAGCTGGGCCTGGTCAGCCACGCCCACCTCGGCCACGGTGCGCCCACGTACCACCTCGCCGACCGCCACCACCATCTGCACCTGGTGTGCCGCGACTGCGAGAGCGTGATCGAGGCGGACGTCGCGGTGGCGTCCGAGTTCACGGCCAAACTGCGGCAGCAGTTCGGCTTCGACACCGACATGAAGCACTTCGCGATCTTCGGCCGCTGCGCGGACTGTTCCCTGAAGGGTTCAAATACCACGTCGTAGGCTTGCCGTATGAAGAGCCCCCTGCTGTCCCTGCCCGGCGCCGTCCCAGCCGAGGGCGTGGACGAAGGCGTCGCCGCCCACTACGGCGACCTGTTCCGCGAGCAGCGCGCCCTCGCCGAGGGCACCGGTTTCGTCGATCTGTCGCACCGCGGTGTGATCACCGTCAGCGGTGAGGACCGGCTGAGCTGGCTGCACCTGCTGCTCACCCAGCACGTCAGCGAACTGCCCGCGGGCGAGGCCACCGAGGCCCTGATCCTGTCCGCGCACGGGCACATCGAGCACGCGCTCTACCTGGTGGACGACGGTACGACCGTCTGGGCCCACGTGGAGCCCGGCACCCAGGACGCGCTGATCGCGTACCTGGAGTCGATGAAGTTCTTCTACCGGGTCGAGGTCGCCGACCGCACCGGTGACACCGCCGTGGTCCACCTGCCCGCCGGCTCGATCGCCGAGGCGCCGGCCGGGGTCGTCGTACGCGAGACGGCGTACGGGCGGGACCTGTTCCTGCCGCGTGCCGGGCTGGAGGAGTTCGCCGCCGCGCACGGGCCCGCCGTCGGGCTCCTCGCCCACGAGGCGCTGCGCGTCGAGCACCACCGCCCCCGCCTCGGCTTCGAGACCGACCACCGCACCATCCCGCACGAGCTGGGCTGGATCGGCACGGCGGTCCACCTCCAGAAGGGCTGCTACCGCGGCCAGGAGACGGTCGCCCGGGTCCAGAACCTGGGCAAGCCGCCGCGCCGGCTGGTCTTCCTGCACCTGGACGGCAGCGAGGTCCACCTGCCGGCCCCGGGCACCGAGCTCCGGCTCGCGGACGAGGGCCCCGAGGGCCGCAAGATCGGTTTCGTGACGACGTCGGTACGCCATCACGAGCTGGGCCCGGTGGCCCTGGCCCTGGTGAAGCGGAACGTCCCGGTCGACGCGCGCCTGCTGGCCGGCGGGACGGCGGCGGCCCAGGAGGTCGTGGTCGAGCCGTAGGCCGTGATCGAGCCCTAGGCCAGGCCCGGGGCAGGGTCTTTCGTTTGGGTCAGGTCGGCTGAAAGGGACTGCGCTTCTCGGCCGAGCCGAGCAGGCCCCACGACGCCGGGTTGATCCAAACGACAGGCCTCAGACCTCCACCAGCACCGTGAACGGCCCGTCGTTCGTGAGTGACACCCTCATGCGGGCGCCGAAGCGGCCCGTCGCGACCGTCGCGCCCAGGGCGCGCAGCTGCGTGACGACCTCGTCGACCAGGGGTTCGGCCACGTCTCCGGGGGCCGCCGCGTTCCAGGTCGGGCGGCGGCCCTTGCGGGCGTCGCCGTACAGGGTGAACTGGCTGATCACCAGGAGCGGGGCGCCGACGTCGCTGCACGACTTCTCGTCGTGCAGCATCCGCAGGGTCCACAGTTTGCGGGCCAGCTGGGCCGCCTTCTCCTTGGTGTCCTCGTGGGTCACCCCGACCAGGACGCACAGCCCCTCGCCCTCGATCGCGCCGACCGTCTCGCCGTCCACGACGACGCTCGCGCCGTCCACCCTCTGCACCACCGCACGCATGCGGACCATCATGCCCGGTGCTCCGTGCTCGTCCGCAGGGGGCCCAATATGGATCCGTTACCCCCCATCTAGGGCCGTTCGGGGGCACTCGGTCACATAGCGGCCAGCAGGGGTGGCACGATGCTTCCACACGCCGGTCGAGGGGACGGTCAGCAGCAATGAGCACACCGAGTACCAGCGGGCGGCTGGGAGCGCAGGGGACGCACCGGCCGCCCGCGCAGCGCGCCGACGCTCCGGCGGGCCCGGGGCTGCCGGGGGAGCCGTGCCCGGGCGCTCCGGGCGGGGGGTACCTCCAGCCGCCCGAACTGGCCCGGCTGAGCCTGCCCGAGCTGCGCAACGTACGCCGTGACGCCCAGCGGGACGAGGCGGACCTCAGCTATGTGCGGCGGCTGCTCCAGGGCCGGATCGACATCCTGCGGGCGGAGCTGGGCCGGCGGGGCCGGGCGTCGGTGCCGGCGCCGGTGGACGGCTCCGTGGTCGACCGGCTCCCGGAGATCCTCAAGGACGCCCCGGCCCGGCAGCGCTCCTCGGCCCGGCACGTCACGCTCGGCACCCCGCACAACGAGGAGTACCGGCAGCTGGCCGCCGACATGCTCGCGGAGGTCGAGCTGTCGGATCTGACGGCGCGCACCGATCCGGAGCTGACCGCCGCCATGGGGCGGCTGGTCCGCTACGAGCAGGAGGTCTCGCGCCGCCGCCAGCTGCTGCAGCGCACGGCCGACGACTGCAGCGGGGAGATCGCGCGCCGGTACCGGGTGGGCGAGGCGCAGGTCGACGACCTGCTGACGTGAGCGGCGGGGGCGTACGAGCGGGCGTCGAAGAGGGCGCCGCCCCCGTGAGGCCGACGCCCTGATGTTCGCCCGGGTGGTCGCGCCGCCCGGACGTCACGCGGTCGCTCCCGTCTCCCGAGGACGTGCTGACTGTGCATCCGTAGCGAGCTGTTCAGTTGTGGCTGTGCGCTGTCCGTATGCAGATGTCGCTGTTCGGTTGTGGCTGTGCGGGATGTTCAGTTGTGACTGTGCGTTCCGGTGACCGTCCCCTGTCCGGGCTCCCGGCTCCCCTCCGGAAGGGAGCCCGGTCGGCCAACCACTGGGAAGCTCGACCATGTCGTACGAGTTGGCTGCCAACTCACCTTACTTATCTCCGTGGAAAGCCGTCTCATAACCAGCCGTCGCGGAACTGCCCCAAGTTGGCGGGAAGTTGTACCGTTTGATCGTGGACCCGGAGCACGCCTCCGCCAGTGGGCGGACGAGGCCCCAGCGGCCCCGCTCGTCCCACCGCGAGATCGCCGACGAGCTGCGCAGCCGGATCAGATCCGGCGTGCTGCGGCCGGGTGAGCGCATGCCCACCCAGGCCAAGCTGGCCGACGAGTTCGGTGTCGAGCGCGGTGCCGTGCGGCAGGCGCTGCGGATCCTGCAGTCGGAACGCCTGCTGACCGGTGTCTCCAGGGGCAGCCCCGCCATCGTGGCGGCGGTGGCTGGTCCCGTGCGCCCGCCGGCCGGCCCGGCGGCCCCGCCGCAGCCCACCATGGTGGGCCTCGTCCCGCGTGTCGCCGCCGCCTTCGCCGTCCCGCACGTGCGGATCGACGCGCTCTGCCTGACCTCGGTCTCGCTCACGCTGGCGATCGGCGACCCGCTGCGGCAGATCCACGCGGGACGGCTGAAACCGGCCAAGATCGACGTCCGGCTGCTGCTGCCCAGCCGGGACATCGACCTCGCCTTCCCGACCCCGGTGGACGCCGACGACGGCGGTCTGCTGCACCGCCGCTGGCTGGCCCAGCGCAACGCCCAGGGCCTGGTGCTGCGGCAGAACCTGCTGGCGCTGTGCACCACGCACGGGATCGACGTTCGGGTCTCCTTCCGAGCGCTGCCGTTCACCCCGCCGGTGAAGCTGTACCTGCTCAACGGCGCCGAAGCGCTGTTCGCGTACTACACGCTGGGCCGCCGGGAGCGGGAGATCGGGCACGAGCACATGGAGCTGTACGACGCCGACGGCACCCGGTCGATGCTGTTCGCCTTCGAGCAGCGGGCCGGGCGGCGGGACGCCACGTTCGTGGAGCAGTCGCGGCTGTGGTTCGACGCGCTGTGGGAGACGATCAGTTCGGACCTGGTGCTGACGCTATAGCGCGGGGCCGGCGAGGAGCAGCGCGAGCAGGACCGCGCCGGCGGAGCCGACGGCCGGGCTCTTGGCCTTGACGCCGACGGTGAGCAGCAGCAGGCCGAGGATGCCGGCGGCGCCGAAGCGCGACTGCACGAGCTGCTCGAAGCCGAAGACGAGGAGGGCGGAGAGGAGCGCGAGGACAGGCATGGACGTTCCCCCTTTCGGTCTGCCAACTCGACCAAGTTGGCGACCAACTTTGATTAAGTTGTCCCCACTTGGTGGCCGTTCACAAACAACTTCCGAACAACTGCCCGCAGATGGAGGTGGGTTGTAGCGTTTGGTCGTGACCCAGGAGAACGTGGCAGTGAACGGCAGCAGAAGGCTCTCGGCCCGCGAGATCGCCGACATCCTGCGCGAGCGCATCCGGACCGGAGCCCTGCGGGCCGGCGAGCGGCTGCCCACCCAGTCCGTGCTCGCCGAGGAGTTCGGCGTGGAGCGAGGCGCCGTGCGCCAGGCCCTCCGGGTGCTCCAGGACGACGGGCTGCTCAGCGACGTGACCAAGGGCAGCCCGCCCCGCGTCGCCGGGCCGGCGCCCGCGCGCGAGGATCCGCAGCCGACCATGGTGGCCCTCGCCCCCCGGCTGACCGAGGCGTTCTCCGCGCCGCACGTGCGCATCGACGCCGTGTGCCTGACCGCGCAGAGCCTGATCCCCGCCCTCGGCGAGCCGCTGCGCCTGATCCACGAGGGACGCATCCGCCCGGAGCGGATCGACACCCGCATCCTGCTCCCGTCCCGGGACATCAACCTCGCCTTCCCGGTCTCGGTCGACGCCGGCAGCGACGACGACGCCGTCCACCGGCGCTGGCTGGCCATGCGCAACGCCCAGGGCCAGGTGCTCCAGTACAACCTGCAGGCCCTGCGAGGCACCCACGACATCGACGTCCACGTCAGCTTCAGGGCCCTGCCGTTCACCCCGCCGGCGAAGCTGTACCTGCTCAACGGCGCGGAGGCGCTGCACGCGTACTACATGGTCACGCGCCGCGAGGAGCCCACCGAGAGCGGCAGGACGCTGGAGATGTACGACACCCTCGGCTCCGAATCCCTGCTGTTCTCCTTCGAGAGGCGGGCCGGGCAGCGGGACGCGGCGTTCGTGGAGCAGTCGCAGAAGTGGTTCGACGCCCTCTGGGAAACCATCTCCACGGACCTGACACTCTCCTAGTGACTTCTGATGCGACTTCTGGTGCGACGCCTGTTGCCGGTGAGATCGAGAAGCTTCGGGAACTGATCACATCGGCCCGTTTCGTGCTGTGGGACTTCGACGGGCCGATCTGCCGGCTGTTCGCCCGGCACCGGGCCGAGCGGGTGGCCGCCGACCTGGTCGACTGGCTGGAGCGGCAGGGGCTGCGCGGGCTGCTCAGCCAGGCCGAACGCGAGACGCTGGACCCACAGGTCGTCCTGCGTGCCGTCGGCCGCCGCCGGCCGGGCAGCGACCTGGTCGCCGGGCTGGAGGAACGGCTCACCCAGGAGGAGCTGCGGGCCGCCGCGTCCGCGCTGCCCACCGCCTACGCCGATCCGGTGATCCGCACCTGGACGGCCGTCGGCGCCCGGCTGGCCGTCACCACGAACAACTCGCCCCGCGCCGCCCGCGCCTACCTCGAATCCCGGGGCCTCACCGGCTGCTTCGCCCCGCACCTGTACGGCCGCACCGAGCACCTGCACCACCTCAAGCCGCACCCGCACTGCCTCCACCGCGCCCTGAACGCCATGGGCGCCGCCCCCGCCGCCGCCCTGATGATCGGCGACTCGCCCTCGGACCTGACCGCGGCCCGGGAGGCCGGGGTGCCGTTCCTGGGCTACGCGCACAACGAGCGGAAGGAGAAGGACCTGCGCGCGGCGGGCGCCGGGCACGTCGTACGGTCGCTGGAGCCGATGCTGGGTCTTCTCCGCAGCGGGCGCCCGCTGCGCTAGCATCCGGCAACCCCGAGGGACTCGCCGAGGTGCACCGCCGGCCTGCGGGGAGCGCCCGTCGGTGGTGCGTCTTGGGGGATGACAGGGGCGGGGGCGCGGGCCGCTCGGCGCGGTTCGCTCCGCGGCGTGCGTTACGATCCGCATCGACCGAGTCACCGCTCGGATCCGTGCATACTCGTGCGCGAGGAACCCGGCAACGAGCCGGTCCTCGGCCGTCGGCCCGGCACAGACGAGTGGCGGACCACCCGCCCGGCTGCTCCCCTGCCGTGTGCCCGTCGTCGGCCACCACCCGGGAACGGCGTGGCCCCGGACGTGTCGTCCGAGGTGTCCGCGGACGTCGTCCCGGGCCCGGCCCTTCCCTTTCCACTTCCACGCGATCGACCACGGAGCGGCCAGTGGGCGCACCGCCTGTTCCCCGCGCCGCGGCCGGGGGACACGCCGGCAGAGTTCGGACGGACGCCGCCGTGCGGGCGTTCGTGGCCCGCGCCGTGGCGGCGGGAGGGGCGCCGGCCGGCTTCCACCACCGCAACCACGTCGTCGCGTTGACCGAGCCGGTGGCCGGGCTGCTCGGCCGGACGCCCGGCACGCTGGTCACCGTACGGGTGGCCCGCCCCGAGGCGGTGCCGATGGTGATCCGGACCTGGCGGAGCGAGCCGGAGATCCTGCGGGCGGTGCGCAGGGTGCTGCCGCGGGTGCCGGAGTGCCTGGCCGAGGGTCCCGGGTACGCCGTCCACAGCTATGTGGACGGACAGGTGCTGGCCGACGTCTGTCCCCCCGGCGAACCGGTCGACGGGCCGCTGCTGAAGGACCTGGCGGAGCTGCTCGCCGCCGTCGTCCAGGTCCGCGGCGGCGCCCTGCCGCCCCTGCCGGCCCACTGGCCGCGCAACCACACCGACTCGCAGGGCTTCCTGCGCACCCTGGCCCACCTGGCCGACCAGCAGGTCCGGCGGCCCCACCGCAGCCGCTACGGCGGGCTGTTCACGGCCCTCGGCGTGCCCGAGGACGCCCTGCTGCGGTTCGCCGACCGGGTGCCGGCGCTGACCCGGCGGCCGTACGGTCTGCTCCACGGCGACCTGCACCGCGGCAACCTGGTCCGGCCGGCCGCCGGTGACGTGCCGCTGCACTGCGTGGACTGGGAACTGGCCAGCTACGGCGACCCGTTGCACGACCTCGCCGTCCACCTGGTGCGGATGCGCTACCCGGACCACCAGCGCCGTGCGGCCGTCACCGCCTGGGCCGAGGCCGTGCACCGGGTGCGGCCCGCGGCCACGGCCGGCCTCTCCCGGGACCTGCGGCACTACCTCGCGTTCGAGCACGCCCAGTCCCTGTACGCCGCCGTCGTCCGGGCCGCGCGCTCGCTGGAGGAGGGCTTCGACCAGCAGCGCCTGGACGCGGCGGCGGCCACCGTCCGCGCCGCCCTGTGCGCGGCCGCCGGCCCGCTGCGGCTGGGCCGGGTGCCCGAGCCGCGGGAGATCGAGCGGATCCTGTTCCGGCGGGCGGCGTCCGGTGCCGTGCCCCGGCGGGCCGCGGGGGCGCGGGCCATCGGCTGGACCCCGGACCGGCGGGTCCCCGAGCACCCCGACTTCCCGCACTCCGCGGTCGCCGACGCGCTGTTCCTGGAGGGGGCCGCCCCGGCCGGCCGGGTCTTCAAGGGCGCCACGCACCTCAACACCGTGCTCCGGGTGCCCGGCACCGCGTTCCCCGTCGTCGTCCGCCGGGAGGCCGCCGTCGTCGTGCGGCGCGAGACGGGCTTCCTCAGCGAGCACGCCGTGCTGCGGGCGATCGAGCGGTCCGGGGTGCCGGTGGCCGCCCCCCGGGTGCTGGCGCTGGGCACCAGCCACGCGACCGACCCCGCCCACCGGTACGGCGGTGACGTCTTCACCGTCCACACCTACGAGGGCGCCCGCGACCTCGGCCGCCGCCCCGACCACCCGGTGCACGGGCTCCGGCCGCACGAGGCCGACTGCCTGGTGGACCAGCTGGCCGCGCTGACCGAGGTCGACTACACCCCGACCGACCCGGTGGCCGGCGGGCCCGGCTTCCACGACTGGCTCAGCGACCAGCTGGTGGCGCTCGTCGCCGGCCTGCCGCGGGAGTCCCGGCAGCTGGCCCGTTTCCTCGGGCTGCCCGACGCGCCCCGGCTGCGCGAGATCCTCGCCCGGCACCGGGTCACCGAGCGCGACCCGGCCCTGCTGCACGGCGACCTCAACCCCTGGAACCTGGTGCGCGGCGACGACGGCCGGCCGCTCACCCTGATCGACTGGGAGATGGCGCTGGTCGGCGACCCGCTGTACGAGCTGGTCCGGCACATGCACCTGACCCCGACCCGCCCGGAGATCCGGGACCGCATGTTCCGCCGCTGGGAGACCCGGCTGGACCCGCGCTTCACCAGGGGCTGGCGGGAGGACTGGCGGGTGTACCGCTGGATCGAGATCGTCCGCTCGGCCTACGTCGACCTGGACCGCCTGGTCACCGGGGCCGGCCTGGACGCCCCGAACGTGCGGCGCGCGGTGGACTCGTACGCGATGACCCTGGCCGCCGCCACCGCCTCCCTGGGCCTGTCGTCCCGGCGGCCGGGCAGCCCGCACCCGGCCTGGCCGACCGGTCCCGGCGGGGCTGCGTAGGCTCGCCCCATGGGCGAGATGGGTCTGCGCGAGCGCAAGAAGCAGCGGATGTACCAGGACGTGTCGGACATCGCCGTACGGCTGTTCCTGGAGCGGGGCTTCGACGCGGTGTCCGTGGCGGAGGTCGCCGCCGCGGCCGGGATCTCCAAGCCCACCCTGTTCAGGTACTTCCCGGCCAAGGAGGACCTGGTCCTGCACCGGATCGCGGACCACGAGGCGGAGGCCGCGAGGGTGGTCGCCGGGGCCGCCGACCCGGTGGACGCGCTGCGCCGGCACTTCCTCGCCGGTCTGGAGCGGCGCGATCCGGTCACCGGACTGAACGACCACCCCGAGGTGCTCGCCTTCCACAGGCTGCTCTACGGCACGCCGGCCCTGGTGGCACGGGCGTACGCGCACCTGGAGCGTTCGGAGGCGGCGCTCGCCGAGGCGCTCGGCGGGGGGCTGGAGGCGCGGCTGGCCGCGGGGCAGCTCATCACCGTCCAGCGGATCCTCGCCCAGGAGAACTGGCGGCGGGTGGCCGCGGGGGAGGCGGTCGAGGACGTGGCGCCGGACGCGCAGCGGGCGGCGGAACGGGCGTTCGGGCGGCTGGCGGCGGGGCTGCCGGAGCTGAGCCAAAGCTGAGACTCGGTTAAAAATGTGACTTGGTAACGTTTGGCGCTAGGCTGGCGTCATGACGTCACTCGAACCCGCCCTCACCGACACCCTGCACACCGAGCGCGCCTACCACGACACCTGCCGTGCGGCCCTCACCGCGATGGTCGAGGGCGCCGCCGAGCAGGTCGTCGCCGGCGAGGACGTCTCCGCCTCCGGCGCCGACGCCGAGGTCCTCGGCCGCCGGCTGCGCAGCAGGGCCAAGGCCATGCGCGAACTCCCGCCCGGACCGCTGTTCTTCGGCCGGCTCGACTTCGGCGCGGAGGACCCGGAACACGGCGGGCAGGCCTACCACATCGGCCGGCTGCGGATCACCGAGGACCCGGCCGCCCCGCCGCTCGTGGTCGACTGGCGGGCCCCCGTCTCCCGGGCCTTCTACCAGGCGAGCGCCGGCGACCCGCAGGGCGTGGCGGTACGGCGCAGGTTCGGCTGGGCGCCCGGCAGCCGGGGCGACTCCGCCGACCTCACCGGCCTGGAGGACGAGCACCTCGGCCGGGGCGAGACGCGGACCAGCGACATCGTGGCCCGCGAGATCGAGCGCCCCCGCGTCGGACCCATGCGGGACATCGCCGCGACCATCCGGCCCGAGCAGGACGACCTCGTGCGTGCCGCGCTCGCCGACTCGGTGTGCGTGCAGGGCGCCCCGGGCACCGGCAAGACCGCCGTCGGCCTGCACCGCGCCGCCTATCTGCTCTACACCCACCCCAAGCGGCTCCAGCGCTCCGGCCTGCTCATCCTCGGCCCCAACGGCACCTTCCTGCGGTACATCGCCGAGGTGCTGCCCTCCCTCGGCGAGAGCGGCGTCCGGCAGTCCACCCTGCTGGACGAGATCGCCCGCCACCCGGCCACCGCGACCGACCCGGCGCCGGCCGCGGCGGTCAAACACGACCCGCGCATGGCCGAGGTGCTGCGCCGGGCGCTGTACGCGCGCGTGAACGCCGACGGGGTGAGCGACCTCGCCGTACCCGACGGCTCCTACCGCCGGCGGGTGCCGGCCGGTGAACTCGCGGCCATCGTGGCGCAGGTGCGCGCCGAGGAGCCGCCGTACGCCGTCGGGCGGGAGCGGGTGCGCACCCGGGTGGTCCGCAGGCTGCGCGACGAGGCCGAGCGGCGCTCCGGGGTGCTGCCCGCCTCCTGGGAGCGCCGTATCGAACGGGCCCGGCCGCTGACCGAGCAGCTCGACGCCGTGTGGCCGAAGGTCGGCCCCGAGGAGGTGCTCGCCGGACTCCTCGGCGACGCCACCGCGCTGGCGCGGGCGGCCGACGGCCTGCTGGACCCGGCCGAGCAGGCGGCGCTGCTCTGGCCGCGCCCGCCGCGCTCGTACCGGTCCGCCCGCTGGTCGGCCGCCGACCTGGTGCTGCTGGACGAGCTGGCCGGACTGATCGAACACCCCGAGGGCTACGGGCACATCGTCGTGGACGAGGCGCAGGACCTCTCGCCCATGGAGTGCCGGGCCATCGCCCGCCGGGCCGCCTTCGGCTCGCTGACCGTCCTCGGCGACCTCGCCCAGGGCACCACCCCGTGGGCCGCCCGCGACTGGTCCGTGCAGCTGCGCCACCTGGGCCGGCCGGACGCGGCCGTGGTGCCGCTGACCACCGGGTTCCGGGTGCCGGCGGCCGTCGTGGAGCTGGCCAACCGGCTGCTCGGCCGGCTCGGTGTCGCCGTGCCCGCCGCCACCTCGCTGCGCACCGACGGGGAGCTGGTCCTCCGGCCGGCCGAAGACCTGCTGGGCACCACCGTGGCCGCCGTGCGCGACGCCCTCGCCCGGGAGGGGTCGGTCGGGGTGGTCACGGCCGACGCGGACGCGGACCGGGTGCGCGAGGCGCTCACCCGGGCCGGTGTCGAGGCGGCCGGTCCCGACGCGCTCGGCGCCCGGGTGACGGTCGTCCCGGCGAGCGTGGTCAAGGGCCTGGAGTACGACCATGTCGTCGCCGTGGAACCGGCCGCCGTGGCGGAGGCGGAGGAGCGGGGCGCCCACCGGCTGTACGTGGTGCTGACCCGCGCGGTGTCCCGGCTGGACGTGGTGCACGCCCGGCCCCTGCCGTTCTGACCCGGCCCGGCGGGACACCGTCACGCGCGCGGCCGCGCCGTACCGACCCGGTCCGGCGTGGACGTCGTCGGGCGCCCGGTCCCCGCCCGTTCCGGCCGGGGCCGGACGGGCGCGGTAGCGTGCCGCCATGACCGACACCAGTCAAAACGCCACGGGGACAGCCGAGTTCGGGGACGCCGGCGCCCTCCTGGACGCCGGCGCCTTCCGGGACGTGCCCACCACCACCCTCGCCGTCCTGCTCGGCCGGGCGCAGGTCATGGACATCGGGATACGGCCGCTGTGGGACCCGGTGCCCCGCGTGGCCGGCCCGGCGTACACGGTGAGCTGCCCGCCCGGCGACAACCTCATGCTGCACGCGGCCATCCACCGTGCCGCCCCCGGCTCGGTGATCGTCGTGGAGTCGGGGGACCTGGACCACGCGCTGGCCGGCGGCAACGTCTGCGCGGTGGCCCGGCGCCGCGGCATCGCCGCGTTCGTCGCCGACGGGGTGATCCGCGATCTCGCCGAGGTCAGGGAGCTGGGCTTTCCCGTCTTCGCCCGCGGGGTCATCCCCATCCCCGGCGTCAGGCAGGCCGTACGACCCCTCAACCGGCCCGTGACGTGCGGCGGTGTGCGGATCGAGGCCGGGGACGTGGTCGTGGCCGACGAGGAGGGCGTGGTCGCCGTACCCGCCGCCCGCAGCGCGGAGATCCTCGCGGCGGCGCGGACGGCGCTCGCCCGGGAGGCCGCCGAGACCCTGGACGACTGGGAGAAGGCCCACCGCGCCCACGTCGACGAACTGCTGGCGCGGCACGGCGGTACGGCCGAAACCGGAGGGTGACGCCGCCCGCCCGCCCGCGACGCGGCGCCTCACGCGCCGACGTACTCCGCCAGGTGCCGGCCGGTCACGGTCGAGCGGGCGGCGACCAGGTCGGCCGGGGTGCCCTCGAAGACGATCCGGCCGCCGTCGTGGCCGGCGCCCGGACCGAGGTCGATGATCCAGTCCGCGTGGGCCATGACCGCCTGGTGGTGCTCGATGACGATCACCGACTTGCCGGAGTCGACCAGCCGGTCGAGCAGGCCCAGCAGCTGCTCGACGTCGGCGAGGTGCAGGCCGGTGGTCGGCTCGTCCAGGACGTAGACGCCGCCCTTCTCGGCCATGTGCGTGGCCAGCTTCAGCCGCTGCCGCTCACCGCCGGACAGCGTGGTGAGCGGCTGGCCGAGGGTGAGGTAGCCGAGGCCCACGTCGGCCATGTTCCGCAGGATCCTGTGGGCCGCGGGGGTGCGGGCCTCGCCGCTCGCGAAGAACTCCTCGGCCTCGGTCACCGGCATCGCCAGCACCTCGCTGATGTCCCGGCCGCCGAGGTGGTACTCCAGCACCGAGGCGTGGAACCGCTTGCCCTCGCACTCCTCGCAGGGCGTGGCCACCCCGGCCATCATCGCCAGGTCGGTGTAGACGACGCCGGCGCCGCCGCACCCCGGGCAGGCGCCCTCCGAGTTGGCGCTGAACAGGGCCGGCTTGACCCCGTTGGCCTTGGCGAACGCCTTGCGGATGGGCTCCAGCAGACCCGTGTACGTCGCCGGGTTGCTCCGCCGCGAGCCGCGGATCGGCGTCTGGTCGACCGACACGACCCCCTCGCGGGCCGGGATCGACCCGTGCACCAGCGAGCTCTTGCCGGAGCCCGCCACCCCGGTGACGACCGTCAGCACCCCGAGCGGGACGTCGACGTCGACGCCCTGGAGGTTGTGCGCCGTGGCACCGCGGATCTCCAGTACCCCGGTCGCCTCGCGGACCGTCTTCTTCAGCGTCGCCCGGTCGTCCAGGTGCCGGCCGGTCAGCGTGCCGCTCGCCCGCAGCCCGGCGACCGTGCCCTCGAAGCAGACGGTGCCGCCCGCCGTGCCGGCGCCCGGGCCGAGGTCCACCACGTGGTCGGCGATCGCGATGACCTCCGGCTTGTGCTCCACGACGAGCACCGTGTTGCCCTTGTCCCGCAGCCGCAGCAGCAGGTCGTTCATCCGCCGGATGTCGTGCGGGTGCAGGCCGGCGGTCGGCTCGTCGAACACGTACGTCACATCGGTCAGCGAGGAGCCCAGATGGCGGATCATCTTGGTCCGCTGGGCCTCGCCGCCCGAGAGCGTGCCCGCGGGCCGGTCCAGGGAGAGGTAGCCGAGGCCGATCTCCACGAACGAGTCCAGGGTCCCGCTCAGCGAGGCGAGCAGCGGCGCCACCGAGGGGTCGTCCAGCCCGCGCACCCACTCGGCCAGGTCGCTGATCTGCATGGCGCAGGCGTCGGCGATGCTGATCCCCCCGATCTTCGAGGACCGGGCCAGCTCGCTCAGCCGGGTGCCGTCGCAGTCGGGACAGGTCGCGAAGGTGACCGCGCGGTCCACGAACTCCCGGATGTACGGCTGCATCGCCTCCCGGTCCTTGGCGAGCATCGACTTCCGGATCCGCGGGATCAGACCCTCGTAGGTCATGTTGATGCCCGCGATCTTCATCCGGGTGGGCTCGCGGTACAGGAAGTCGTCCAGCTGCCGCTTGGTGAAGGTGCGGATCGGCTTGTCCGGGTCGTAGAGGCCGGACTCGGCGTAGAGGCGGTGGTTCCATCCGCCCGGCTTGTAGCCGGGGATGGTGAGCGCGCCCTCGTTCAGCGACCTGTCCTCGTCGTAGAGCCGGGTCAGGTCGATGTCCGTGACCGTGCCGCGGCCCTCGCAGCGCGGGCACATACCGCCGGTGATCGCGAACTCCCGGCGTTCCTTCACCGTCTTGCCGCCGCGTTCGACCGTGACCGCGCCGGCTCCGCTGATGGAGGCGACGTTGAAGGAGAACGCCTTGGGGGAGCCGATGTGCGGGTCGCCGAGCCGGCTGAAGAGGATGCGCAGCATCGCGTGGGCGTCGGTGGCCGTGCCGACCGTGGAGCGCGGGTCGGCGCCCATCCGCTGCTGGTCGACGATGATCGCGGTGGTCAGCCCGTCGAGGACGTCGACGTCGGGCCGCGCCAGCGTGGGCATGAAGCCCTGGACGAAGGCGCTGTAGGTCTCGTTGATCAGGCGCTGCGACTCGGCGGCGATGGTGTCGAAGACCAGTGAGCTCTTGCCCGATCCGGAGACACCCGTGAAGACCGTCAGCCGGCGCTTGGGTATCTCCACGGTGATGTTCCTGAGGTTGTTCTCGCGTGCTCCGTGCACCCGGATCAGCTCGTGGCTGTCGGCGACGTGCGGTGCGTCCGCCGGTGCGCCGGTCCTCATGGTCATGCTCATCGTCTCTCCGTCCGTCGGGCCGCCTCCGCCACGCTAGCGGCGGCCACCCGGCCCCCGCTTCTCCATTCCTGACCGGTCCGGCGCGGGTGCCGTGACGGCGACACGCGGCACACTCCAGCAAGCGGGTGCTTGCAATTGTTAGCGGGGGTGGGGCAAGGTGGAGGCATGGCATCGCTGAACGTCGGCAACCTCGGTGAGTACCTGCGCGAGCAGCGGCGGAGCGCCCAGCTGTCGCTGCGGCAGCTCGCCGACGCCGCCGGGGTGTCCAACCCGTACCTGAGCCAGATCGAGCGCGGGCTGCGCAAGCCCAGCGCGGAGGTGCTCCAGCAGGTCGCCAAGGCCCTGCGCATCTCCGCCGAGACCCTGTACGTCCGCGCCGGCATCCTCGACGCCGACCGGGACCGCGACGAGGTGGAGACGCGCGCCGTCATCCTCGCCGATCCCTCGCTCAACGAGCGGCAGAAGCAGGTGCTGCTCCAGATCTACGAGTCCTTCCGCAAGGAGAACGGATTCGGGGCCGGCGAGAGCGCCGGGGGCGAGGGGACCGGGGACGGCGCCGGGGGCCACGGGACGGACGGCGGTCCCGCGGCCGCCGGGGGCGATGCCGCCGGAAGTGACACGGACGCCGGTCCGCGGCGGACGGCCGGATAACGCCGGACCAGGGCACCGGACGCCCACCGCGGACCACACCCACCCAGCCGAACGCGAATCCGATCCGGGAGGACCCTCACCATGGCCATCACCGACGACCTGCGCAAGACCCTCAGCGACCCGACCCCGCTCTACTTCGCCGCCGGCACCGCCGACCTGGCGATCCAGCAGGCCAAGAAGGTGCCGGCCCTGGTGGAACAGCTGCGCTCCGAGGCCCCTGCCCGCATCGAGGCCGTGCGCAACACCGACCCCAAGGCCGTGCAGGAGAAGGCCGCCGCCCGCGCCAGGGAGGCGCAGGAGAACCTCCAGACCAAGGTCACCGAGATCATCGGCGGCCTCGACGTGCGCAAGCTCGGCGAGAGCGCCCAGGACTTCGCCCTGCGCGGTGTCGGCATCGCCGCCGAGTACGCCGTCAAGGCCCGCGAGACCTACGAGAAGGTCGCCGAGCACGGCGAGCAGGCCGTGAAGACCTGGCGCGGCGAGGCCGCCGAGGAGATCGAGGAGCTGGCCATCGTCGTCGAGGGCAAGGCCGAGCCGGCCGAGGCCGCGACCGACGAGCCGAAGCCGGCCGGCGCGGCGGCCGAGCCGGCCGCGGAGAAGAAGCCCGCGGCGAAGAAGACGCCGGCGCCCCGCAAGAGCACCACCGCGAAGAAGACCACCCCGCCGGCCAAGTGAGCGTGGCCGTTCGGACGCGTCGGGGCCGGGCACCTTTGGGGTGTCCGGCCCGTTTCACGGGTACGGTGGCGGCGTATCGGGGATCGGGAATCAACGGGCGGTGGACAGCATGCTGATGTTGGGCTTCGCGGGTTTCATGGGGATCTTGAAGATCGTCCTGATGGCCCTGGCGGCGTTCGGACTGTTCGACGCCGCGTTCCGGCGCGAGGACGCCTTCCGCGCGGCCGACAAGCAGAACAAGGTCTTCTGGCTGATCATCCTGGGCATCGCGCTCGTGGTCAGCTACCTGTTCACGCTCCTGTCCATCCTGCCGATCGCCGGCGCGGTCGCGAGCATCGTGTACATCGTGGACGTACGCCCCGCCCTCCAGCAGGTGGGCGGCGGCCGCGGCTGGGGCCGCCGCCGCGGAAGCAGCAGCGACGGCCCGTACGGGCCGTACAACGGCGGCCGTTAGCCGGCGCGCGGACCGCGCGAACGGCTCCCGCGCGCCCGCACCGGCACCGGCCGGGGCGAGGCGCCCGCCGCGGCGCGGCTCCGCTCAGCCGGTCCGGTCCAGCAGGACCACGGCCACGTCGTCGGTCAGCTCGCCGCCGTTCAGCTCGCGGACCTCGTGCACCGCGGCCCGCAGCAGGTCCTCCCCGCGCAGCCCCTCGGCGAGCTGCCGGCGGATCATCTCCACCATGCCGTCCTGCCCCAGCCGCTCCCCGTCCGCGCCGACGCGTCCCTCGATCAGGCCGTCGGTGTAGAGCATCAGGCTCCACTCGGCGCCCAGCTCCACCTGCATCCGGGGCCAGCGGGCGCCCGGCAGCAGGCCGAGGGCGGGGCCGTTGTTGTCGTACGGCAGCAGCCGCGCCGGCCGGCCCGGGCGGGCGATCAGCGGCGCCGGGTGGCCGGCCAGGCACAGGCCCGCGCGGCGGCCGTCGGGCGCGATGTCCACCGTGCACAGCGTCGCGAAGATCTCCTCGTCGGAGCGCTCGTGCTCCAGCACCTGCTGCATGGTGTTCAGCAGCTCGTCCCCGCACAGCCCGGCCAGGGTCAGCGCCCGCCAGGCGATGCGCAGCTCCACGCCGAGCGCGGCTTCGTCCGGGCCGTGCCCGCAGACGTCACCGATCATGGCGTGCACGGTGCCGTCGGGGGTGCGCACGGCGTCGTAGAAGTCGCCGCCGAGCAGCGCCCGGGAGCGGCCCGGCCGGTAGCGGGCGGCGAAGCGCAGCGAGGAGCCGTCCAGCAGGGGCGTGGGCAGCAGGCCGCGCTCCAGGCGGCGGTTCTCCTGTGCGCGCAGCCTGCCCTCGGCCAGGCGCCGCTCCGCCGTGTCGGAACGCTTGCGCTCCACCGCGTAGCGGATCGCGCGGCTGAGCAGGCGGCCGTCCAGCTCGTCGCGGAAGAGGTAGTCCTGGGCGCCCACGCGCACGGCCTCGGCGCCGCGCTCGGCGTCGCCGGAGGCGGTCAGCGCGAGCACGGCGTGCCGCGGCGCGAGCCGCAGCACGTGCCTGAGCACGGCCAGCTCGTCGTCGTGGTCGCCGCCGCCCGGCGCCGGGAGCGCCAGGTCGAGCAGTATGCAGTGGACGTCGTCGGTGAGCAGCCGCTCGGCCTCGGTGAGGTTGCGGGCGGTGCGCACCCGGATCGGCTTGCCGGCCGGGTCCAGCAGGTCGGGCACGATCGGCGAGCCGGCCGGATCGTCCTCGATCAGCAGCAGGGTGAGAGTGGCGCCGGTGCCGTTGGCGGGCGCGGCGTCGCGGTGGGCCTCTTCCTTGAGGGGGCCGCCGACGGCGTGGGCGGCCTGCGCCTGACCACTCTCCACGGCCGGGATCGCTCTCTGCCGCGGTACGGGTACGGGCATCGTCTTGAGTTCCTTCCCTCCCCCCGAGGGCACGGGGCGGCGTCGAGGGGTCTCGACCCACCGACCGGGACCATAGCGGCTCGGGCCGCCCCGATGGAATGGTGTGAGCCCCGTCGCTCCGGTGCCCGCCACTGTCATATGCCGCGTTACGTATCGCAGTTGGACACGGCGGCGGCCGGGAGGGGATGACGAAGCTCACGTCCTGCGCCGGTTTGGGCGGGCTTTGGCCGTGCGGTGGGTCACATGACGTGCCTCACGCGTCGGGTCGTACGACCCCGAGGATGGGCATCGAGCCGGCCCCCGCGATCGTCACCGTCCGCCCGGGGCGCGGGGCGTGGACGATCGAGCCGTCGCCGATGTACATCCCGACATGGCTGGCGTCGTCGAAGTAGATGACGAGGTCGCCGGGGCGCATGTCCTCGACGTCGACGCGCCGGAGCTGCTTCCACTGCTCCTGCGAGGTGCGCGGGACGGGGTGGCCGGCCGCCGCCCAGGCCTGGGAGGTGAGGCCCGAGCAGTCGAAGGAGTCCGGCCCCTCGGCGCCCCACACGTACGGCTTGCCGAGCTGTGCCGTGGCGTACTTCACGGCCTTCTTGCCCTGTGCGGAGGCCTTGCCGTCGATGTCCTTCAGGACGCCGGTGTCCAGCCAGGCCGTCTGCGCCTTCTCGGCGGCCTCCCGTTCGAGCTGGGCGAGCCGCTCCTTCTCCTTCTTCTCCAGCCGGGATTCGAGCTTCTCGGCCGCGTCGATCTGCTTGCGGATCTTCTTCTTGGCGGCGGCCTTGGCCTTGCGGTTGGCGTCCAGCTTCTCCCACCGGTCGGCGGCGTCGTCGGCGTACCGGCGCAACTCCTTCTGCGTGCGGGCCATTTCGCTCATCAGCTTCGTCGCCGCCTGCTGGCCCTGGAGCACCCGGCCGGCGCCGTCCAGGAAGCGCCCCGGGTCGTCGCTGAGCAGGAACTGGGCGGTGGAGGACAGGCCGCCGGTGCGGTACTGGTCCCGGGCCGCCGCACCCGCCTGGTTCTTGAGCTTGTCCAGTCTCTGCTGCCCCTGGACGATCTTCTCGGCCAGCGCCACGATCTCGGCGGACTGCTTCTTCGCCTTCTCCTCGGCCGCGTTGTAGGCGTCGGTGGCCACGGCCGCGTCGTGGTAGAGCTTGTCGAGCCTGTCCCGGACCTCCTGAAGGTCCTTGTCGGGCGCGGGAGTCGGCGTGCCGCCCGCCGTCGTGGTGGGAGTGGGGGTGGGTGTGGGCGCGGGAGCCGCGAACGCCGTACCCGGTGCCGAGAGGACGGTCACCGCGCAGATGACGGTCAGAGCGGCCGTGAGCAGGCCGCGCTTGCCCGAACCCATACCTCTTCCCCCAAACTGATTTACCGTCAGTAACTTACGGTCGTCTGAGGGATCGTGCCACGGCCGCGCGCAAAGCGACAGAGGCCGTCGGAAACCGGAATTCCCCCGTCGAGCACCGGACGGGCGATCCCCGCGGCGATGTGACGTGCCGTGTGCGGAGATCGTTCCCCCCCTCCGCCGGCGGCGGTCAGCGCACCGGCGCCAACGCCTCCCACGCGACGGTGACTTCGCCCTGCCGCCAGCGGGAGGGGGAGTCCGTCACCGGCCAGTCGGCCGTCAGGTCCCGTACCGCGCGCAGCCAGCGCTGGCGGGCGCCGTAGGAGGCGTAGGGTGCGGCGGCGGCCCAGGCGCGGTCGAAGTCCCGGAGGAAGGCGTGCACCGGCTCGCCCGGCACGTTGCGGTGGATCAGCGCCTTCGGCAGCCGTTCGGCGAGGTCGGAGGGGCGGTCCAGGGAGCCCAGCCGGGTGGCGAAGGTGACCGTGCGGGGACCCTCGGGGCCCAGCGCCACCCACACGTGCCGGCGGCCGATCTCGTCGCAGGTGCCCTCCACCAGCAGCCCGCCGCGCGAGCCGCCGCCCGCCGGGGCCAGCCGCGCGCACAGCCGCTCCCACACCGCGGCGACCTCGGCCTCCTCGTACTGCCGCAGCACGTTGGCGGCCCGGACGAGCACCGGGCGCCCGGGCACCGGGATCTCGAAGCCGCCGTGCCGGAAGGCGAGCCCGTCGCGCTCGTACGGCCGGGCCGCCGCGACCCGCTCCGGTTCGATCTCGACGCCGACCACGCGCGTGCGGGGCGCGGCGGCGCGCAGCCGGCCGAGCAGTTCGACGGCGGTCCAGGGGGCGGCGCCGTAGCCGAGGTCGATCGCGACCGGGTCTGCGGCGCGCCGCAGCTCGGCGCCGTGCACGGCCGCGATCCAGCGGTCCATGCGGCGCAGCCGGTTGGGGTTGGTCGTCCCGCGGGTCACCGTTCCCACGACGGGGCTCCCCCCGGGCCGGGAGCGGGGGAGGGACGCGGCGCGGGCTGTCATGTCTACGAGGGTAAGCGGGCTCCCGAGGGGGGTGGGGCGACCCGGCCCGGGTTCGAACGGTTGACCGAAAACAGGTAATGATTCGGTAAATCCGCTTGATGGGCGACGCGATCGGGAAATGGCGCGGCCCCCGCTCACTGTTGGACCCCTGCGGAGGACGAGCTGCGTCCTCCGCAGGCATGCCCGCACAAGGAGGATCGCCACGTGAGCCAGTACGTCAGCAGGCTCGGGCGCCGCTCCCCGTCGGCCGCCGCGCGCCTCCGGCTGTACCGCAGGCCCCGCCGGGTCGCCATGCTCTCCGTGCACACCTCCCCGCTCCACCAGCCCGGTACCGGTGACGCCGGCGGCATGAACGTCTACATCGTGGAGCTGGCCCAGCGGCTCGCCGCACTGGGCATCGAGGTCGAGATCTTCACCCGGGCCACGGCCGGGGACCTGCCGCCCTCCGTCGAGCTCGCCCCCGGCGTCCTCGTCCGGCACGTCGACGCCGGGCCGTACGAGGGCCTCGCCAAGGAGGACCTGCCGGCCCAGCTGTGCGCCTTCACGCACGGCGTGATGCAGGCGTGGGCCGGCCACCGCCCCGGCTACTACGACCTCGTCCACTCGCACTACTGGCTCTCCGGCCACGTCGGCTGGCTCGCCGCCCAGCGCTGGGGCGTCCCGCTGGTGCACGCCATGCACACCATGGCCAAGGTCAAGAACGCCAATCTGGCCGACGGCGACACCCCCGAGCCCGCCGCCCGGGTCATCGGCGAGACCCAGATCGTGGCCGCCGCCGACCGGCTGATCGCCAACACCGCCGAAGAGGCCGGCGAGCTGGTCCGGCACTACGCGGCCGACCCGGCCAAGGTCGCCGTCGTCCACCCCGGGGTGAACCTCCAGCGGTTCCGCACCGCCGACGGCCGCGCCGCCGCCCGCGCCCGCCTCGGCCTGCCGCAGGACGCCCTGATCCCGCTCTTCGCCGGCCGCATACAGCCCCTGAAGGCGCCCGACATCCTGCTGCGCGCCGTCGCCGTCCTGCTGGGGGAGCGCCCCGAGCTGCGCTCCCGGATCGTCGTCCCGGTCGTCGGCGGCCCCAGCGGCAGCGGGCTGGCCAAGCCGGAGGGCCTGCAGAAGCTCGCCGCCCGGCTGGGCGTCGCGGACGTCGTACGGTTCCGCCCGCCGGTCGGCCAGGAACAGCTGGCGGACTGGTTCCGGGCCGCGTCCGTCCTCGTCATGCCCTCCTACAGCGAGTCCTTCGGCCTGGTCGCCATAGAAGCGCAGGCGGCCGGGACCCCGGTGCTCGCCGCCTCGGTCGGCGGGCTGCCGGTGGCCGTGCGCGACGGCGAGACCGGCTTCCTGGTCACGGGGCACGACCCGGCGGACTACGCCCGCGCGCTGGGCCGGTTCGCCGACGAGCCGGCCCTCTCCGCGTCCATGGGCGAGGCGGCCGCCCGGCACGCGCAGTCCTTCGGCTGGGAGACGTCGGCCGCCGCGACCGCCGACGTCTACACGGCCGCGACCCAGTCCCACCGCCGTCGCGTACGCTCCCACCATGGGTGACGTGGAGAAGGCCGGGCAGGTGCTGCGGGACGTCTTCGAGGACGCCGAACTGGAGTGGGAGAGCCCGGAGCCCGGGAACTACGTGGTCAAGCTGCCCGGTACGCGCAAGCTGTCCACGACGGTCTCGTTCCTCGTCGGCCGGCACTCCCTCTCCCTCAACGCCTTCGTCATCCGCCACCCCGACGAGAACGAGACGGGCGTCCAGCGCTGGCTGCTGGAGCGCAACCTCAAGCTCTACGGCGTGAGTTACGCCGTCGACCGGCTCGGCGACATCTACGTCACCGCCCGCCTGCCGCTCGCCTCCGTCACCCCGGACGAGGTCGACCGCCTGCTCGGCCAGGTCCTGGAGGCCACCGACGGCGCCTTCAACACGCTGCTGGAGCTGGGGTTCGCCTCCTCCATCCGCAAGGAGTACGCCTGGCGGGTGTCCCGGGGCGAGTCCACGCGGAACCTGGAGGCGTTCATGCACCTGATCGAGCGCCCGGCGGACTGACACCGTCCCCCGACCGCTTCCCCGACCTTTTCCCCGACCTTTTCCCCGACCTTTTCCCCGCCCCCGTTTCCCTGCCCTGTTTCCCGCCCCGCGACTCCGCCTCCGGCCGCCGTACGCCCGTGCGGCCTCGCCCGGTTCAGTGCGCCCCCGCGCGGTAGCGTCCCGGCGTGACCCCGACCAGCCGCTTGAAGTGCCGGGTGAGGTGGGCCTGGTCGTAGAACCCGGCCAGCGGGGCCGCCTCGCCCGGCGGCAGCCCGTCGAGCAGCAGCCGCCGGGCCCGTCCGACCCGCCGTGACATCAGGTACTGGTGCGGCGCGATGCCGTACGCCCCGCTGAACGCCCGGACGAGGTGCGCCGGATGGGCGTGCAGCAGCCGGCCGGCCTCCTCCAGCGAGACCCCCTCGACGAACCGGGCTTCGAGCAACTCCCGCAGCCGGCGGGCCAGTGCCGGATCCCGGAGCCGCCCGGTGCCCGCGCCCCGCCGTAGATGCCCCCGCAGCCGCTCCGCGACGAGGGTCAGCCTGCTCTCCGCCTCCAGCTCGTCACCGCGCCGGGCGAGGGCGGAGTGCAACTGCCCGACGCGCCGCCGCAGCACCGGGTCGCGCAGGTCGGGGGAGTCCACGGCGGGCCCGATGAACTCCTTCCCGAGCCGGCTGCTGTCGAGGTAGACGACCCGTTTGCGAAAACCGCCCGGCGTGGCGGGGGAGCCGTTGTGCGGCACGTGCGGCGGCAGCAGCGACACGGTGTCGTGCGGGGTGCCGTGCTCGTGCCGGTCCAGGTCGTACCGCACGGCGCCGTCGTCCACGATGAGCAGCGTCCAGGCGTCGTGGACGTGCATCGGATAGGCGTACTCGGTGAAGCGGGCGTGGAACACCTCGGTGACGCCCGGCACCCGGGGGCGCCACGCGGTGACGTCCTGCCCGGCGGCCATGCAAGGAACGTACAAGACCGGGCCGGCGCCGGTCGGCCAGTCTCGTCCCATGGACACCGAACCCGTGCGCTTCGACACGAAGATCGCCGTACTGCTCCGCTCGGACCTGGAGCCCTGGCAGCGCCTGAACGTCACCGCGTTCCTGGTCAGCGGCCTGGGCACGACGCTCCCGGAGGTGATCGGCGAACGGTACGAGGACGCGGACGACGTCTCGTACCTGCCGATGTTCCGCCAGCCGGTGCTGGTCTTCGAGGGCGCGAAGGAGACGCTGAAGGCGGCCCACGGCAGGGCACTGAGCCGTGCCCTGCCGTGCGCGGTGTTCATGGCCGACCTGTTCACCACGGGCAACGACCGCGACAACCGCGCGGCGGTCCGCTCCGTCCCGACGGCCTCCCTCGACCTGGTGGGCCTGGCGGTGTACGGCCCGAGGAACGGCGTGGACAAGGTGCTGAAGGGGGCCAGGATGCACCCTTGAGCGCCTGGGGGTGTCAGCCGAACATCCCGGGGACGTAGTCGCCGGCGGGCTGCTGGACGATCACGTTGGCGCGGTTGTACGCGTTGATCAGGGCGATGAGGGCGACCAGGGCGGCGAGCTGCTCCTCGTCGTAGTGCTTGGCGGCGTTCGCCCACACCTCGTCCGGGACGCCGCCGGCCGCGTCGGCGATCCGGGTGCCCTCCTCCACCAGCTCCAGCGCGGCCCGCTCGGCGTCGGTGAACACGTTGGCCTCGCGCCAGGCCGCGACCAGGTTCAGCCGGGTGGCGGTCTCGCCGGCCGCGGTGGCGTCCTTGGTGTGCATGTCGGTGCAGAAACCGCAGCCGTTGATCTGGCTGGCGCGGATCTTCACCAGCTCCTGGGTCGCCATGGGCAGCGTGGACTCGGAGAGCACCTTGCCGGCGGCGTTGAAGTGCTTCAGGACCTTGCCGATGAGGGGGCTGGCGAAGAGGTTGAGGCGAGCGTCCATGGTGTGCTCCTGGGGTGGTCGTGGGCTGCTTGCACCTCACTGACGGAGCGGAGCGGCGGGATGTGACACGGCGGCGAGTGACCTGGCTCACGTCTCGGCCCGGCCCTGCTGCATTGGCACCACCGCCGTCACCGGGTCGGGGGACCGGCCCGCCGCCGGCCAGGACGGGCGGGCGGATCCCGGTGACGATCGTTGCGAGGTGACACGGCGACCCGCGTCCGTCACCACGGCCGCCAGGAGGACCCCTTGACGAACCGCACCACGCACCGCCTGCTCGCCGCCGCCGCCGCGGTGGCCACGGGCGCCACGGCACTGCTCGGCGCGGGCGCCGGCACCGCCGCCGCGTCCCCGAGGGCGCACTGCGACCGCGCCGAACGCCCGATATGGAGCGAGGGCCCCAGCCGCAACGTCACCGCCCGCGGCTGCGACATCCCGGACCGGGAGCACCGCTGGTACGTCATCGACGTCGACACCCTCGTCCAGCCGCGCCACGAGACGGACTACCTGGACGAAGGCGTCACGGAGACCAGGACCCTGCACGACAGGACCCTGAGGTGCCTGGGCTACACCACGGACGACCGCACGGTGAACTGGTTCGGCTGCGTACCGCGGCTGACCTGACCCGCCGCGCGACCCTCCCCGGTCGCCGGTCGCCGGTCGCCGGTCACTGGTCGCCGGTCACTGGTCGCCGGTCGCGGGTCGCGCGTCACGGTCCGCCGGGCGGCGGCCCAGGTGGCGCCGCGAGGCGGCTAGGCGGCGAGGTGGCTAGGCGGCGAGGCGGCTAGGCGGTACGGACCTCCGTGCCCGCCTCGCTCCGGGCCGGGGCCGGTTCCGGCTGCTCCGGCGGCAGGCGCCGCATGAGCAGCCCGTACCCGGCCCCCGCCGCCGTCCCCACCACCGCGCACAGCGCCCACAGCCATCCCGCGCCGAGGCGGTCGATGACCGCGCCCGACATCAGGGGGGCGACCAGGGCGGCGAGGGACCAGGACAGGGTGTACACGCCCTGGTAGCGCCCGCGCCCGTGCGTGGGGGAGAGACGGACGACCAGGCTCGTCTGGGTCGGGGCGTTGACGATCTCGGCGAGGGTCCAGACGCAGACCGTCAGCATGAAGACGCCGACCGACCCGGCGAAGGCGGTGAGCCCGAAGCCGTAGCCGGCGAGGACCGACGAGGCGACGAGCAGGGTCCGCGGGTCGCGGTGCTCGATGAACCGGGTCACGGGGATCTGGAGCGCGACGATCAGGATGCCGTTGACGGCGATGGCCAGGCCGTAGTCGGCGGGCGAGAACCCGGCTCGCCCCATCGCCACCGGCAGGGCGACCGAGCCCTGCTGGAGAACGAGGGCGACGAGGAAGGACAGCCCGACGACCGCCATGTACCGCCCGTCCCGCAGCACCGTGCCGAGGCCGACGTCCGGCCCCTCCTGCCGGGCCGTGGCGGCGGGCCGCGACTCGGGCAGCCTGGCGAAGACGACGAGCGCGCAGGCCAGGGTCATCCCGGCCTCGATCAGGAACCCGGCGAGATAGCTGAACTCCGCGATGAACCCGGCGCCCATGGAGGAGACGGCGAAGCCGAGGTTGATGGCCCAGTAGTTGAGGGAGAAGGCCCGGACCCGGTCCTCGGGGCGGACGATGTCGGCCATCATCGCCTGGACCGCGGGCCGGGAGGCGTTGGAGGCCATGCCGACGAGGAAGGCGACGGCGGCGATGGCGAGCGGGTCGGTCATGAAGCCGAGCAGGGCCACGGAGGCGGCGGTGGCGCTCTGGGCGATCAGCAGGGTGGGCCGCCTGCCGAGCCGGTCGGCCATCACCCCGCCGGCCAGCGAGGAGACGACCCCGCCGAGCCCGTGCAGGGAGGCGACGAGACCGGCGTAGGAGGCGGAGTAGCCGCGGTCGAGCGTGAGGTAGAGGGCCATGAAGGTGGCCACGAACGCGCCCAGCCGGTTCACGAGGGTGCTCGTCCACAGCCACCAGAACTCACGGGGGAGCCCGGAGACGGATTCCCGGACGGCACGTCTCACGGTGGCTGGCGACATCGAGGTTCCCCCGCAGGTGTAAGTGGCCCAAGCAGAGATCACAAATTACTGACGGGGGCGTGTTCATGCCACTCGATTTGCGGGGTGGTGGTGGGCCGGTGGGGTCGCAGGGCCCGTCAGTCGAACCGCCGGGTCTCCTCGCGGCCCGCCGGCTGCGCCCGCCGTCTCGGCCGGCCCGCGCGGCGCCGGCTCGTCCGGCCCCGCGGAACCTCGTGGGCCGAGGCCGGATACGGGGCGGTCCGGGCCGGCGCCCCCTCGAAGCGGCTCGGGAACGGGAACCTCCGCTCCAGGAAGGCGCGGATGGCCGCCTGGGCCGCCGCCCGGTCCGCCGGGTCGGTGTCCACGTCGTTGAGGCAGAAGAAGTCCACGTCCTCGCCGGCCGCGAGACGGGCCAGCCGTCGCCGCATGTCCGGGGTGCCCAGCTGCACGTACCGGAAGCGGTACTCCGCCGGTACGGCCCGGCCCGTGGCGATCGCCCAGTGGTGGTGGAGCGTGGACGCCGGAGCGACGTCGGCGGTGGACCTGAAGCGGGAGTACGCCGTCCGCTCCAGCTCCTCGATGCCGAGGTCCTCCATCTCCCGCATGACCGACAGCAGTTGCGGGTGCGGGGTGTGCAGCGACTTGTGCGTGGCGTACCGGCCGTGGAAGCGGCGTATCACCTCGCGGGCGTTCTTCCCGGCGGAGTTCGGCGCCGGCTCCAGCGGGTGCGGGGCGCCGACCCCGAGCTTGAGCGGGGACAGCGGGATCCGGGCGATGCCGTTGCCGTGGAAGAAGTGCTCGGCCCGCACCGGGCGGTTGATGAAGACGTCGTCGTTGAAGTAGAGGTAGTGCTCGGACAGGCCCGGGATGTGGTGCAGCCGGCTCTCGATCGCGTGCGAGTTGAACACCGGCAGCGCGTCCGCCGGGAGGATGTCCCGGTGGTCGACCACGGTCAGGCCCGGCGCCTGCGGATCCAGCCATGCCGGTGTCTGGGAGTCGGTCACGAGATAGACGTGCCGGATGAAACCGGCGTACATCTCCAGCGACCGCAGCGCGTACCGCAGCTCGTCGTGGCTGGTGTAGCGGGAGGCACCGGTCTCGCGCGGCGCGATGACGTTGTCGGACAGGGCCTGGTGGGCGCGGCGCTTCGCCGCCATCTCCGGGTCGTCCCCGTCGACCCACGTGAACACGGCGTCGACCGGGAAGCAGACCTGGTCGATCCCGGGCTCGGCGAAAGCCGCGAACGTCGGCAGACCGCGCCGCCACGCCGCGACCACGGCAGACGACCGTGCGACCGCGGCGGCCGCCACCCGGGCCCCGGCGACCGCGGCCGGCGGCTGCCCGGTCAACGAGGGCGACTGCGGCCCGGTGACCGAAGCCGGCTGCCGGCCGGTACTCGCAGCCGGCTGCTGTCCGGCAGCGGCCGGCCGTGGTTCCGCCGGCGTTCCCTGCCGCTGCCCCGCCGGGGAGACCGGCTGCTCCGCCAGGGAGGACCGCTCTTCCGTCAGGGAGGCCGGCTGCTCCGCCAGGGAGGACCGCTGCTCCGCCAGGGAGGACCGCTGTTCCGTCAGGGAGGCCGGCTGCTCCGCCAGGGAGGACCGCTGCTCCGCCAGGGAGGACCGCTCTTCCGTCAGGGAGGCCGGCTGCCCCGTCAGGGAGGCCGGCTGCCACGCCGTTGCCGGCAGGACCTCCGAGACGGCGTTGCGGCGTGGGGCGACCAGGGCCGGGCCGAAGTCGTCCTGGAGCCGGCTGCCGGGCACGGTGAGGTGGGCGGGGTCGGCGCCCAGATCCCGGCCGTACCGCCAGAACTCGATGTCGCAGCCCGTCTCCAGCCCGCCGAGCACCTGCCCGCCGGGCCCCAGCCGCACCAGGCCGGCGCGCAGCACCGGCGCCCCGCGCAGCGCCCGCGGCAGCTTCCCGTCGGCCCACAGCACCGCGCTGGTCACCGCACCGTCCGGGCCCACCGCGCCGACGAAGGCGGCACCGTGGGCGAAGTGCTGCCGGGCCCGCGCGAGGACCGCGGCACGGTACGACTCCGCCACCCCGACCACCGGCCGCGGCACCCCGGGCCCCGGCTCGGCCGGGACCAGGAAGTACGGCACCCCGGCCGCCTCCAGCAGGGCGCACACCTGCTCCAGGTCGGCGGCGGCGGCGTCCGCGGCCGTGTATCCGGCGACCGTCCGCCCGTACAGCCGTACCGGACCGCACACGACCCGGCGCAGCCCCGGCACGGCCGCCCGCAGCCGCCGGCGGGCCGGGGCCGCGCGCAGCGCCCAGAGCCGGGCCGCGAGCCACAGCCGCAGGCGCGCCAGGAGGTCCCGGGCGGCCCGCAGGCCCGGCGGCGGTGCCGCCATGCGGTGACGCAGGTCGATGGCCATGGCCGCGGCCCGTCAGCTCTGCTTCTCGAAGGGGCTCGGGAAGGGGAAGTAGTTCTCCAGGAAGTCGTGCATCCGCACGCTGACCTGCTCCCGCTCCTGTGGCGGCACGTCGACGTCGTTGAGGCAGAAGAAGTCGAAGCGGCGGTTGCGGCGCAGGTCGGCCAGGCGGCGCTCGGCGTCCGGCCGGCTGATGTTCACGTACCGGAAGCTGAACTTCCCGGGCACGCCCCGGCCCGTCATCAGCGCGTACTGGTACAGCAGCGGTGCCGTCATGGCGATGTCCGTCGGCGAGCGGAAGCGGGACGCCGTGGTGCGCTGGATGTCCAGCGGGAACAGCTCCTCCAGTGCGCGCAGCGCCCCGCGCTGCTGCGGCAGCGGGGTGTGCATGAAGTTGTTCGTCGTCATCCGCCCGAACTTCTCCAGCAGCAGCCGGCGCACGTTCTTGCTGGCGGAGTTGGTCGCCGTCTCCTCGGCGTGCGGCTTGCCGACGCCGATCTTGAGCGGGGACACCGGTATCTTCATCAGACCGCTGCCGAAGAAGAAGTGCTCCGGGGTGACCCGGCGGCCGACGAAGACGTCGTCGTTGAAGTAGAGGTAGTGCTCGGACAGGCCCGGGATGTGGTGCAGCCGGGTCTCGATCGCGTGCGAGTTGAAGACGGGCAGCACGTCCGCCGGGAAGATGTCGCGGTGGTCGACGACCGTGATACCGGGAGCGGTGTCGTCGAGCCAGTGCGGCTTCTGGCCGTCGGTCACGATGTAGATGTGCCGGACGAAGTCGGCGTACATCGCGAGCGAGCGGAGCGAGTACTTCAGCTCGTCGTGGCTGGTGTAGCGGGAGGCGTTGGTCTCCTTGTCCAGGATCTCGGCGATGCCGTGGTCCTGGTAGCGGGCCCGCTTGGCGCGCATCGCCGGCTCCTCGCCGTCCACCCAGGTGTAAACGACGTCGACCGGGAAGGTCACCTGGTTGACGGTGGGCAGGGTGAGCGGGACGAAGCTGGGCAGCTCGCGGTCGCCGACCCGCACGGTGGCCGGCTTCTGCTCACTGGCCGGCAGCACGTCCGTGATCCCGTTGTTGCGGGGGGTGACGAGCGACTCCGCGAAGACGTCGGCGGACGCCTGCGGCTGCACCTTGGCCAGCCGCCGCGGCCCGTCGGCGGAGGCGAGCAGCTCCGCGCCGTCCTCCCAGAACTCGACGTCGCAGGCCAGCTCCGGGCCGGCGAGCAGCTGGCCGGCGGGGCCGAGGTGGTTCTCCCCGATGCGCAGCACCGGGGCCGTGCGCAGCGCGGCCGGCAGCACACCGTCAAGGAACAGCGCGGGGTGCTTGAGCTGGCCGCCGGGCAGCGGCCGGCCGATGAACACCGCCGTGCCCGCGTGCCGTGCCTCCAGCGCGGTGAGGAACCGCTCCCGGTCGACGGCGTTCACGCCGACCGTGCAGCGCGTCCGGGAGGAGACCAGGAAGTAGGCGATGCCCTCCTGCTCCAGCGCGCCGGTCACGAGGTCCAGGTTGGCGGCGGCCGCCTCGGCGGCGGTGAACCGGTCCACGACCCGGCCGTAGAACTGCTGGCCGCGCACCGTGACCGGACGCAGCACCGGATCCGTGACCGCGGCCCTGCGCCGCCGCCGCATGGTGCGCAGCTGCCACACCCGCTCGGCGGCCTTCCGCTCGACCCGCGGTCGCATCCGCCGCGCAAAGGAACGCACGGTCACGTTCTCTGCTCCTCTTCCCGACGCCTCAAGATTCCTGGCGATAACGAGACAGATGAATGTGGCGAATGGTTGTAGAAGAGTTAACCCGGACGTTGCCCGGGCGGAGCCGGCGCACAGCCACCGCACAGCCACCGCACAGGCTCCGCGTGGCCGGGCGGGCCGCGGAGCCCATGCGCGGCGCGGTCCCCGAGGTCCTTAGGTAGGCTCAAGGACATGGCCGACGCACCGTACAAGCTGATCCTCCTCCGCCACGGCGAGAGCGAGTGGAACGCGAAGAACCTGTTCACCGGCTGGGTGGACGTGAACCTGAACGAGAAGGGCGAGAAGGAGGCAGTCCGCGGTGGCGAGCTCCTGAAGGACGCCGATCTCCTCCCCGACGTGGTCCACACGTCCCTCCAGAAGCGCGCGATCCGCACGGCCCAGCTGGCCCTGGAGGCCGCGGACCGCCACTGGATCCCCGTACACCGTTCGTGGCGCCTGAACGAGCGCCACTACGGCGCCCTGCAGGGCAAGGACAAGGCGGCGACGCTCGCCGAGTTCGGCGAGGAGCAGTTCATGCTCTGGCGCCGCTCGTACGACACCCCGCCCCCGCCGCTGCCGGACGACTCCGAGTTCTCCCAGGCGCACGACGCGCGCTACGCGACGATCCCGCCGGAGCTGCGCCCGAGCACCGAGTGCCTCAAGGACGTCGTCGTCCGCATGCTCCCGTACTGGTACGACGGCATCGTCCCCGACCTCCTGGCCGGCCGCACGGTCCTGGTCGCCGCCCACGGCAACAGCCTGCGCGCCCTGGTCAAGCACCTGGACGGCATCTCCGACGCCGACATCGCGGGCCTGAACATCCCGACCGGCATCCCGCTCTACTACGAACTGGACGCCGACTTCAAGCCCGTCACCCCGGGCGGCAAGTACCTCGACCCCGAGGCGGCCGCAGCGGCGATCGAGGCGGTCAAGAACCAGGGCAAGAAGAAGTAAGCGCCCACGAATAAGCCCCCTACCTGCGGTTTCTCCGCTGGGAGAGGGCTTTTCTCTTGCCCTGGGCCGTCTCTGGGCCGTGGAAGGGATTCCGGGCCGCTGTCAAGGGTTCCCGCATGCCTCGGTGATCAGGCACGTGACCGGTATGCTTGTCGCGCCTTACCTGATCCTTCCCTGAACTCCGCCTGCTTGTGCGTGAGTTCCAAGGCTCCGGCCCGAGAAGCGGGTCGGTTGGAGGAGAAGGGAGGCGGTAGAGGTGAGCCTAGAGAAAGACGAGCCTCGTAGGTGGACCAGCGCCGAGAGGTGGCAGGTCTGGCTTACGGGGGCGGGTCTCGTGGTGGCCATCGCTACCGGCGTGCTGCAGTTCGCTCGATGAGCGAAGCACGTGCGAGGACGGTCGTGACCGGGAGCTGCACATGCAGCGAGCCCGGTCTGCTGGTAGGCGACCGGGCTCGTTGACTGCGAGAGGGCCTGGGTCTGGTTGCCGCCGGATCCAGGTCCTCGGTCGTCCGAGAGGGCTCTACGGCACTAGGTCTGCCGTCTGGAGCGCTCAGACATTGCAATGCAATGTCTCACGACGTAGCTAATTCCATCAAGTTTTGTGACCTTGTGCTTGAGCTGAGGTTGACCGCCTTAGCCCGGTACCAACGTCGGCTCCGGCCTTCGAGGAGGGCCAGTCATCTGCGGTCGAAGATGGAGGCCACGGCCTTCCGCGTGCGCTCTTGACTGGACGGCATGAGATGAGCGTAGACACGGAGGGTCAGGCCCGGGTCTGAGTGGCCGAGGTACTCGGCGAGGGCCTTGATGTTCTCGCCCGCGTCCAGGAGCACCGAGGCGTAGAAGTGGCGGAGGGCGTGCATGCCGTTCTCGCGGGACTCGGCGTACGAGCCGCCCGGCTTCCGTTCGGGGATCACGCCAGCCGAGGCGAGGGCCCGCTTCCACACCTCCTCGTTGAGTGACGTACGCCAGACGTGCCCGCCGCGCGGCCCGGTGAAGATCAGCCGCTTGGTCACCGGAGGCCCGTCCGCCACCTTCCACGGCAAGGTGATCTCGACCGGCGGGAACCGTTTCATGTGGGCGCGGACGGCGTCAGCGACCGGGCCGGGGAGCGGTACGTCCCGGAGCTTGCCTCCCCTCGGCGGGGCGAAGACCGGCTTACTGCGGCTCAGCTTGAGCTGCTGGACCACGTGGAGGGTGTCCGACTCGAAGTCGATCGCGTCGACGGCCACGCCCAGGATCTCCCCTTGGAGCGCGGCCGGGGACTGGGCATGGTCAGCGCCCTCGCCCACCGGGTCGTCGTCCACGACAGCGACCAGGGCCACACGGTCACCGCCGAGCTGTACGCCGACGCACGGCTGGGAGGCCGACGATGCTGATGAAACTGCCCCGGTGGGGGTTCTGGTGCGAGTGCTGGACGGAGAGCCTGACCGCACAGGGCCCGCCGGCACTGGTGGCATCGTTCGACGCCTACTCCGCTCCGCAGGCGGACCGTTGGGTAGCGATCGCCCTCCAGACGATCTCCCCGGCACTGGACGCGGACGCCTCCAGTGCAGCGTGGGAGTGGATGTATGACGGCCGGATCGACACCCGGCGAGCCCTACTGCGGTCCGAGCCCTGCACAGTGTCCCTGACTCACGCCAGCACACGCATCACCTGGACGATCCAGCCGGTGCTCTTCCTGCCTCTCGCGCACCGCCAGGGCACCGAACTACCGGCATGCGCTCACGACTTCACGCCCCGCCCTGAAGAGTGAGTTACAACTTTCTCTACTGGTTCAAGGCGGCTCGCTCCGCTCACCGCGCGCGGCCCGGCCCCCGGCCGGGCCTGCGCTCCTGTCTCCGCCCCGCTCCAGCCCTGCCGGGCGCCGGGCCGCGCGCACAGACATGCAGCCGCCCGAGGGCCAGAAAGAAGGGGTGGTGAGTCGTGGCTGGTGCGGTCGGGTACACAGCTCTCACGGCTACTGAGACACTGCCCTCGAAGATCACAGCCCAAGAGCGGTCACTGCTGGGAAAGCCCCTCTCTGAAAAGGTGAACCAGCCTACGGGAAGCACCTCTCAGAAACCAAACGACTAGCGGACCTCTGGGGCCTAGTGGTAAACAAGGCACAACGGCTCGAATACCAACAGGCAGCCCAAGGGGATGAATTGATCAAAGAGGTTAAGTTCACGAACTTTAAAGCGTTCGAGAACTTCACAATGACGTTCAAGGACGCGTCACTCTTGGTGGGCCCTAATAGTGCAGGGAAGAGCACTGTCCTGACTGCACTCCGACTAGCAGAAACATGCCTGCGGCTTGCAAAGAGGACGCGGCCGAGCGCAAGTAACCTACACGGCGGCTCATATTACCTTTCCTACCCGACACCAACACGCGATTTTGCCGCTCTCAATGAGAGTGTGCGGCATAACTTCCGCGACGACGAGACAAGTATGGAATTGTCATGGCGGAACGGATGTAAGTTGCGCATCGTCTGGCCAGAGCGACGACCATACGAAGACGAGCCTGCCCCCTTCTTCTATCTTCTGGATTCAAACGGCAAACCACCTAGAACAGTAGCGCCCGTAAAAGCAAACTTCTCGACAATAGGAGTAATCCCCGCACTGTCACCACTTGAGCATGAAGAAACGATCCTAGAGCCTGACACAGTTCGAAAAAACCTCTCCACCCGCCTGAGTAGCCGCCACTTCAGAAATCAGATGAGACTGCTCGACCAGGCTGGCGAATGGGATGCTTTTATTGAGTTCGCCTCACCCTGGTTGGCAGGAATTGAGTTGAGGAAGCCAGTAACCCAGTACGACACATCAAGCATCGACGTCTTCTTTACAGAGTCGGGTAACAGCTCCGAGAAAGAGATCGTATGGGCTGGCGATGGCGTGCAGATTTGGCTACAGCTCCTCCTGCACATTTATCGATCTCAGGACCTGCCTACTCTCGTACTTGATGAGCCTGAGGTATTCCTTCATGCAGACCTTCAGAGGCGACTAGTACGACTGCTCGAGGCTCTGGACGCTCAGATCGTTTTGGCTACCCACTCGACGGAGGTCCTCACCGAAGCGGACCCAAATTCCATCGTTTGGGTAGATAAAACGCGACGCCGAGCAGTGAGGGCCCCAAAAGAAACAAATCTCGATGGATTGAACGCTGCACTCGGGAGCTCTTTCAACTTGGCAATGGCTAAGGCCTTGCGGGCTCGCGGCGTTGTTTTCGTTGAAGGGAAAGATGTACGTACCCTTAAGCGCCTCTCGAAGACGTTGGGCCTGGGGAAAATCTCAGAAGATATCTCACTAGCCGTCGTGCCCATGACCGGCTACTCCAAGTGGGAGCACGCCGAAGCGTTCGGATGGTTTCTCCGAAAGTTTCTTGGAAATACAGTTAAGGCCCTCGTATTGCTCGATCGCGACTACCGCACGGATGTGCAGGTTCAGGAAGTGACCGAGCGCTTCGAAAGCGTAGATGTGCATGCTCACGTATGGAAGAAGAAGGAACTCGAAAGCTACCTAATCATCCCAGAAACCATTGCTCGATTCGCGAAGTGTCCAGTAGAGGAAGTGGAGGAGATCATTGATGACGTTATGATGGGAATGCAGAATAAAGTCACATCACGGCTCCTCGCAGAGAAGATGGTGGCCGAGAGGTCCACTGGGAGAAGCGTGGCCACAATTAACGAAGATGGCTTGAATGAACTGGCAGCGAACTGGGATCGGAGCGATTTCCGCTACTCCATCTGCCCACCCAAGGAAGTGATGGCAGGAGTGAACAGAGAACTGCAGAGTCGCGGATACAAGGCTGTCTCATTCGATACAATCGCTAAATACGCCAAGGTGCACGAGATTCACCCTGAAATGGTTGCCCTCTTGGAGAAAATTGAGCGCCTGGCCGCGTAGCAGGCTGACAATGTTCGATTGATTCTCCTGCAAAATACTTCGGCCATAGGGAATTCAGAACTCGCAGTGCTCCACGTTGCCGCAATGGATAGGCCACCACAGCTTGCTCTAGTCGACGACACAAGTCAGTAACGTGGCTGAGGCCGGTGGGGGTGCCGCGAGGCACACGCGCACCTGGTCGGTCGGCGCACCCGCCGTCGTGGCTGACTGTCGTCGGCTGAGGTTCCAGGTCGGTACGTCGAAGGGGCCGGCCGTCAGGCGAGCGCCGCGAAGCTGGGCCGTCTCTGGGCCGTCCGAGGCCGCTCGACAGTGGCCAATGACGACCAACGACGACCACTAGGCGCACGAGCCCACCGCACCTGACCAGCGAAAACCCAGCTCACCAAGATCCCCGGCAAGACCCAGGGCAAGAAGAAGTAGGGTTGGTGATCATGCCCCTGAGCTGCGCATTCGACGCGACTCAGGGGCATTTTCACGGCCTGGGCCCTCTCTGGGCCCTCAGACCCCCGGGTCGTGCGGCCAGAGCGCTCGCCCGAGAGCCTTCCCAGCCCGGTCCCTGCTGCTCGGCGTCCAGGAGGACGGACGCGTAGAAGTGCCTCAGGGCGTGCATCCCGTGCTCGCGGGCGGCGGCGTGCTCGCGGCTTCGGGCCTTGGGGGTGACGCCCGCCTTCGGCGCGTCCGCACCCACGAGGCGCCGAAAAGGGGCTCTGACCTGCGAACCGACAAGCGACAAGCAGGGCGGACAAGGTGTCCATCGCACCACCGCCCCGACAGCCGGGTGTTACGCGGAAGCGTGAGGGGCGGCTGCGTGTCCTCTGACAAGGAAGTCGGACCGGCCCCTCCATCATCCGTGGCGAGCATGGCCGTGGACGGCCTCGCTGACCGGCTGCGTGTCTGTGGTGCTACTTGTCGATGGTGATGTCGGTGAAGCTGATGAGGAAGGCGTCAGGGTCGTCGTCCTCGTCGAGGTGGTAGCTGGCGCTGGCCCAGGCGTCGGTGAGGCGGATGCGGCGTGAGGTGGGGTGGGCGGGGTCGCCGGCGATGAGGATGACGTCCTGGTGGGTGTCGGTGTTCTCGACTTCCTCGACCCAGGCGGTGGTCGCTTCGTTGCGGTCGTTGCCGCGGGTGAGGAGCACGTTGCCCCACAGGGGGACGGGGGCGTTGGGGTTGGAGCCGAGGAAGGTGTCGATGTCGAGGTCGTTGTTGATGACGGTGAGCTTGGTGACGGCGTCGAGTGCTTCGGTGCGGCCGTCGCCCAGGCCAGGTGGTAGGTGGTCATGTGCGTGATCTCCCGGGGTGTCGGCGGGTCAGTAGAGCTCGGGCGAGGTGCGGACGGGCATCCGCAGTTTGAAGACCTTGCCGTCGTCCAGATAGAAGATGACGCGGGCGTTGTCGCCGGGGGTGATGAGGTGGGTCGGCTTCTCGAACATGAGGTGGCACTTGCCCGGCACGAAGGCGAACTCGCCCTTGGCGGGAACCGTGAACTTGTCGAGCTTGACCATCTTCGAGCTCTCGTCGTCGACGACGGTCTGGTAGATCGTGATCTTCTGGTAGTCGGGGCTGATGATCTTGCTGATGTCGAACGGCTTGTCCGCCGAGTTCCTCAGGGTGATGCATCCGGCGGCAGGCAGAGCGTTCGGCAGCCAGCGCACCCAGACGCTCTTCTCCACAGGCGTGATGTCGGTCGTGACCGGCGTCGGCATAGCTGAGGACTCCTTCCCGCACGACACCGACAGCCAGCCTTAGAGGCGCGACAACAACCGATTCGATCTTTGACCGGCGGAAATAGCCCACCAGGAACGTGTAACAGGCCCACGGCCACCCACCAGTGAACACGGCGCCCACGGCCACACCTGGACGGCCGCCCCAATGCTCAGCGGCAGGCCCTGTCAGGCCAAGCAACAAGCCCAGCCCGAGGGGCACCGCAAACGACGCGACCCGAGCACCCCAAGAACTCCCTCTCTCCCATTCCGGCCCCGGTGAGAATCTCACCACGGCGGACACGGTTCGTCGGCAAGCGGTACCGGGTCGCAGACCCAGGCCGAGAGCGCGAGTTCGATTCTCGTCACCCGCTCCAGCAGCTCGGAGGCGCAGACACGTCCGCCTCGGGCCACAGCTTCCCGCAGGTCGCGAACACCGGCGTGGCCCCGGAGGCCGTACGTCCAGGAAGAGGAGGCCGATCACGGCCGGCGGCCGGGTACGCCGGCGCCGACCGAACCCGGCTGGGCCCCGTTGGGACCGACCGCCTGCGCGCGGGCGCAGTGGTTTTCTACGCTGGGTGCGGCCCAGCAGCGTAGGTCGGGGGGATCACATGAGTGCCGTCGCCGCGAGAAGCACCCGCAGCACCCGCAGCACCCGCAGCACCCGTGTCGGGGACGACCCGACGCTCCAGCGGTGACCGAGCAGACCGATGCCGCGGGTGGCGGCCCGCAGGCCGGTGCCGCGGGTGGTGGCCCGCAGGCCGAGGGTTCCCGGGCGATGGCGATCGGCGGCAACGTGGGCGTGGCCGTCACCGGCGACGCCGCCCGGGTGGTGACCCTGCCGGCCGAGGCGGTCCGCTGGGCCCGGGAGGCCGACGCACCGCCCGGGGCCGGGAACCTGCCCGGATCCGCGTCCGGCGTCTTCGTCGGCCGGGACCGGAACCTCGACCAGGTGCACGCCCTGCTGACCACCGCCGCCCGCCGGGACGCCGGCGGCGGAGTCGTGGTCACCCAGGCCGGCGCGGTGCACGGACTCGGCGGGGTCGGCAAGTCCACGCTGGCCATGCACTACGCGCACCGGTTCCGCGCGGAGTACGGCCTGGTCTGGTGGATCACCGCGGACACGCCGGAGGCGATCGTGTCCGGGCTGGCCACCCTCGCGCTGCGGCTGTGCCCGCAGTGGGCGGGTACGGCCGGTACGGACGAACAGGCCGCGTGGGCGGTCACCTGGCTGGGGTGGCACTCGGGCTGGCTGCTGATCTTCGACAACGTCGAGGACCCCGCCCACCTCCACCCGTACCTGGGCGCACTGACCGGCGGGCACGTCCTCGCCACCAGCCGCCGGGCCACCGGCTGGCACAAGATCGGTCCGGCGATGCCGCTGGGCCTGCTGGAGCCCCGGGCGGCGGCGGACCTGCTGTGCCGGCTGGCCTTCGACGGACGGGAACCGACCGCCGAGGAGTACGGCCAGGCGGAGGCGCTCGCGCGGGATCTGGGGTGGCTGCCGCTGGCGCTGGAGCAGGCGGGCGCGTACGCCTACGAGACGGGGACCGACCTCGGGACGTACCGGCGGTCGCTCGGGCTGATGCTGGACGTGACGGCGACCGGCACGGACCCGGAACGCACGATCGCCCGCGTCTGGGACCACACCCTCACGGCCGTCGAGGACCGGGACCCGCTCGCGGTGGAGCTGCTGTACGCGATGGCGTGGCTGGCGCCCGACGACATCCCCCGGTCCCTGCTCGCCCCGCTGGCCCCGGACCCCATCACCCTCGACAGGGCGCTGGGGGTGCTGCACGCCTACACCATGGTCGCCTTCACCGGCGCGCGGGGCATCGGCGTCCACCGGCTGGTCCAGAGCGTCCTGCGCACCCGCCACGGCACCGGCCGGGACCGCGCGCCCCGGGGCCGGCCGGAGGCGGAACAGGCCGTCCGGCACGCGTTCACCCGGGAGCCGAACGTCGAGGACGGGGCCTCGGACCTGTGGAAATGGCTGCTGCCCCACGTCCTGGCGCTCGTCGAGTCCGCGCCCGACGGGCACGTCACCTCGTCCGGACTGTCGGAGGTGTACGAAGCGGCCGCCGGGCATCTCGCCGACCAGGGCCGCCGTGTCCAGACCATCGGCCTGTGCGAGGCCGTCCTCGCCCGGCAGGTCCGGGACCTGGGCGACACCCATCCCGCCACCCTGACCGCCCGGCACAACCTCGCCGTCGCCCGCCGGGAGGCGGGGGACCTGGACGGGGCGGTCGCGCTGTTCGAGAGCATCCTCGCCGAGAGCGTGCGGGTGCTCGGCGACACCCATCCGCAGACCCTGGTCACCCGCAACCAGCTCGCCCGCTCCTACCGGGTCGCGGGGGACCTCCAGCGGGCGATCACGCTGTACGAGACCACCCTCGCCCAGCAGGTGCGGGTACGGGGCGACACCCACCCCGACACGCTGGTGACGCGCCACAACCTCGCCTACGCCTGCCGGGAGGCGGGACACCTGGAGCGGGCGGTCGCGCTGTTCGAGGCCACCCTCGGCCAACGCGTGCGCGTCCTGGGCGACGCCCACCCGTCCACCCTGGTCACCCGCAACCAGCTCGCCCTCACCTACCAGGACTCGGGTGACGTGGAACGGGCGATCGCCCTGTTCGAGGCCACCCTCGCCCAGCAGGTTCGGGTCCTGGGCGACAGCCATCCCGACACCCTGATCACCCGGCACAACCTCGCCTACACCCACCAGGACGCCGGCGACGTCGAACGGGCGATCTCGCTGTACCGGACGACCCTCGCCGAGAGCGTGCGGGTGCTCGGCGACACCCACCCGCACACCCTGGTCACCCGGCACAACCTCGCCTTCGCCCACCAGGAGGCGGGAGAGCTGGACCTGGCGCTCTCCCTGTTCGAGGCGACCCTCGCCCAGCAACTGGCGACCCTGGGCAGCACGCACCCCGACACCCGGGCCACCCGCCACAGCCTCGCCCGCGCCCGCCGGCAGGCCACGGAGCCGTGAGCGGCGGCCGGTGCCCGCCGGGAGACCGCATCCCACCGGGAAACCGCACCGTTACTTCCGCCAGCCTGGGAACCCGGTGACCGGAATCGGATTCCAGCAAGTCCGGCTGGAGCGGGGGCCGGGCGGGATGCTGGTCGATCGCGTCGTCCGAGTGTGTCCCGCGGTGGGGTGATGAGATGCCGCCCGAGGAGTCCGCAGCGCCGGCCGGCGGCGGTGTGCCGTCCGACGCCGAGGTCCGGCTGCGCGTGACCGAGACGCTGGCCGCCGCCGTGCGCCGCGCCGACGAGCCGCGCGCGGTGCCCGGCGCGCTGTGCGCGGCCTGCGTACGGCTGCTGCCGGTCACCGGTTCCTCCGTGTCGATCTCCGGCGGCAAGGGCATCCGCGTGACGTGGTGCGCCAGCGACCGGGTCGCCGCCCGGCTGGCCGAGCTGCAGTACACGGTGGGCGACGGCCCCTGCCAGACCGCGCTCGACCAGGGCACCCCGGTCATCGCACCGGATCTCGCCCAGGGCTCCGACGCGCGCCGCTGGCCGATCTTCGCGCACGAGGCGGTGGGCCTCGGTGTCCGCGCGGTGTTCTCGCTGCCGCTCGGCGTCGGCGGCGCCGCGATCGGCACGCTCGACCTGTACAGCGACCGGGCGGGCGGGCTTGCCGAACCGGACCTGCGGACCGCGCTGTGGGTGCGGGACGCGGTCACGTACTCGCTGATGAACCTCCAGGCCGCCCGCGGCGGCGCCGGCCGGGATCCCGCGGGCGGCGAGGAGGATCCGGAGGACGAGGCCGCCTCCTGGGTGGCGGCGTCCGAAGCCGATCACACCGAGGTCCACCGGGCGGTCGGCATGGTGATGGTGCAGCTGGACGTGGACTCCGAGCAGGCCCTGGACCGGCTGCGGGCCCGGGCCTACGCCGACGGGCGCACGGTGAGCCAGCTGGCCCGGGAGGTCCTGGCCCGCAGGCTCAGCTTCCGCCCGGAGCCGTAGCGGGCACCGGCGGACGAGAACTCCGGGCCGTTGTCGTCCGCTGCGGCTCGTCGTCGTCGGAGTTCTCGTCTGCTTCTCAGGTCCGGAGTCTTCGTCGGTCCGGAGTTCCCTTCGGCCGGGCCGGGAGTTTTCTTCTTCAGACCTGGAGCGGTACCGGATGCACCTCGTCCGCGCGGTGTCCGGCGCGCTCGTGGACCCGCTGGACGGCGTCGGCCGAGGGGGCCTCGGAGAGGCAGTAGACGACGCCGGACTCCGGGTCCGCCCAGGCACGCTCGAAGTGCACGGACTCCTCCGCCTCGACGGCGAGGTCGGCCCGGTGCGCCTCCATCAGCTGATCGGCCGTGATCCCCTGCATCCCGCGGTGTACGTCCATGAACTTGGCCATGGCCGCACCTCCTTCCCACCTGTCACGTCCATGCTGCGCCCGGCCGGGGCGAGCGGCATCCGGTACGGCGAAGGGCCGGTGTGAATCCCGTTCACACCGGCCCCTCACCGTCGCTCAGCCGCACCGGCGGTGCGTCCGCTCAGCCGCACTGGCAGGGGTTGCCCGACTGGCACCCGCAGCCGCAGCCCGAGCCGCAGCCGCAGGCGCCGAACAGCGGGAGGTTCCTGATCTCGGCGGGCTGGTCGGTCTCGCGCTGCTGCGTGGGGTCGGGGGTGGTGGCGGGGGATTCGGCCATGGTCCCTCCTAGACGCTGGGGCAGGGGTGCCCTCGCCCATTCCATGCCCGCTGCGCCGGGCGCATCAACGGCGCACGGAGGCGCCGGACCGGAAAGCCCCGGGCGCCCGGACGGCGTTACGCGCCCTCGACACCCGTGACCGGCTGGATGTCCGTCTGCAGCTCGTCCGCGTGCTCGCCGGTGACCAGGTAGACGACGCGCTTGGCGACCGCCACGGCGTGGTCGGCGTACCGCTCGTAGTAGCGGCCGAGCAGGGTGACGTCGACGGCGGTCTCGATGCCGTGCTTCCAGCGGTCGTCGATCAGGTGCTGGAAGAGGGTGCGGTGGAGGAGGTCCATCTCGTCGTCGTCCTGCTCCAGCTGCAGGGCCAGGTCGACGTCCTTGGTGATGATCACCTCGGCGGCCTTGGCCATCAGGCGCTGCGCGAGCTGGCCCATCTCCAGGATGGTGGCGTGCAGGTCGTTGGGGACCGCGCGCTGGGGGAAGCGCAGCCGGGCCAGCTTCGCCACGTGCTGGGCGAGGTCGCCGGAGCGCTCCAGGTCGGCGGACATGCGCAGGGAGGTGACGACGATCCGCAGGTCGGTCGCCACCGGCTGCTGCCGGGCCAGCAGGGCTATCGCCCGGGCCTCCAGGTCGTGCTGGAGTTCGTCGACCTTCTGGTCGGCCTCGATCACGCTCTCGGCCAGCTTGAGATCGGCGTCGAGCATGGCGGTCGTGGCGCGCCCGATGGCGGACCCGACCAGCCGGGCCATCTCCACCAGTCCGTCGCCGATCGAGTCCAGTTCCTCGTGGTACGCGTCCCGCATCTTCGGTTCCCTCTCGTGCGTCATCGTTCGGGGGGTTCCGGGTCCGTCGCACCAGGTGCGCGCCCCCGGCGAAACCGGCGGTACGACCCCCACGTTCCCAACGTGTGCCCTGTACGCGTCTGTTTCCGCCACCCCAAATGAACCAGTACTGGCTCCAAGGTGAACTCTGGGCGACGAGTGTTCGAGGTCGTACCGTGACGGCTGTGGGTATGTCGTACCCCATGCCTAACCTGGAGGCATGGACGTGAACGCGGCGGTCGCCGCAGCGGCAGCGATCGCCGGGGTGCTCACCGGTGTCATCGCCATGCTGGCGTTCCGCTGGAGCGAACGCGACCAGAAGCGACCGACCAGGACTTCCTTGCACACCGATCCCGTACTCCCGCCCGGCGTGGACACCGTTCTCTCGGTGCTGCGCTCCTCCGCCGTCGTCCTCGACGAGGCCGACGCCGTCGTCAAGGCCAGCTCCGCCGCCTACGCCCTCGGGCTGGTGCGCGGCGGCAAGCTCGCCGTCGAGCCGATGCTCCAGATGGCCCGCGACACCAGACGTGACGGGGAGATACGCCAGGTCGAACTGGATCTGCCCCGGCGCGGCACCGGACGCGGGGAGGCGCTCGCCGTCTCCGCGCGCGTGGCCCCGCTCGGCTCCCGCCTGGTCCTGCTGCTGGTCGAGGACCTGACCGAGGCCCGCCGGATCGAGGCGGTGCGGCGCGACTTCGTGGCGAACGTCAGCCATGAGCTGAAGACGCCCGTCGGCGCGCTGTCCCTGCTCTCCGAGGCTGTCATGGACGCCTCCGACGATCCCGAGGCCGTGCAGCGCTTCGCCGGGCGTATGCAGATCGAGGCGACCCGGCTGACCAACCTGGTCCAGGAGCTGATCGACCTCTCCCGGGTGCAGAACGACGACCCGCTGGAGGACGCCGAGCCGGTCCGGGTGGACGAGCTGGTCGCCGAGGCCATCGACCGCTGCCGCCACCAGGCGGGCGCGAAGCAGATCACGATAGCCGCGGGCGGCACGGCGGACCTGCACGTCTGGGGCAACCGGGGGCAGCTGGCCGCCGCCCTCGGCAACCTGGTCGAGAACGCCGTGAACTACTCCCCGGCGCGGACCCGTGTCGGCATCGCCGCCCGCCGGATCAACGCCCTCGGCGGCGACATGATCGAACTGGCCGTCACCGACCAGGGCATCGGTATCTCCGACAAGGACAAGGAGCGCATCTTCGAGCGCTTCTACCGGGTCGACCCGGCCCGCTCCCGGGCCACCGGCGGTACCGGCCTGGGTCTCGCGATCGTCAAGCACGTGGTCGCCTCGCACGGCGGGGAGGTCACGGTCTGGAGCGCCGAGGGCCAGGGCTCCACCTTCACCCTCAGGCTGCCGGAGGCGGGCGCGGCCCGCGACCGCGCACAGCAGCACCCCGACCTCGACGACGAGGCCGGCCCCACCGACTCATCCCCGTACGAACCGCTTCCCGCCCCGGAGGTCCTTCCGTGACCCGAGTGCTCGTCGTCGAGGACGAGGAGTCCTTCTCCGACGCCCTGTCCTACATGCTCCGCAAGGAGGGCTTCGAGGTGGCCGTGGCGGCCACCGGCCCCGACGGCCTCGACGAGTTCGAGCGCAACGGCGCCGACCTCGTCCTCCTCGACCTGATGCTGCCGGGCCTGCCCGGAACCGAGGTCTGCCGCCAGCTGCGCGGCCGCTCGAACGTCCCCGTGATCATGGTGACCGCGAAGGACAGCGAGATCGACAAGGTCGTCGGGCTCGAGATAGGAGCCGACGACTACGTCACCAAGCCGTTCTCCTCCCGCGAGCTGGTGGCCCGTATCCGTGCCGTCCTGCGCCGCCGCGGCGAGCCGGAGGAGGTCACCCCGGCCGCCCTGGAGGCGGGTCCGGTCCGGATGGACGTCGACCGTCACGTGGTGACCGTCGGCGGCTCCAAGGTCGACCTGCCGCTGAAGGAGTTCGACCTGCTGGAGATGCTGCTGCGCAACGCGGGCCGGGTCCTCACCCGCATGCAGCTCATCGACCGAGTCTGGGGCGCCGACTACGTGGGCGACACCAAGACCCTCGACGTCCACGTCAAGCGCCTGCGCGCCAAGATCGAGCCGGACCCGGGGGCGCCGCGGTACCTGGTGACGGTCCGGGGGCTGGGCTACAAGTTCGAGCCGTAGGCCGGGCGCCCGGCCCCGCTGGCCGGTCCCACGACGAAGGGCGGCACCCCGTGCGGGGTGCCGCCCTCGTGCGTACGACAGGTCAGTGGCCGGCGGCCGAGTGGGAGGCCGAGTCGCTCGGCGCGGCGGCCGTCCCGGTGGCGGAGGACGAGGGGTGGCTCTCGCCGCCCTCCGCCGGCTTGCCGGTGGCGGAGGCGCTCGCGCTCGCGCCCGGGGCGCCGGAGGCGGGGGCCGAGGCCGAGGCGGACGGCATCTCGGTCGGGCCCCACTTGTCGAAGTAGCTGGTGGCCGGGACCACGAAGGCGCGCAGGCTCACCTCGCCGGTCTTGCTGAAGGTGAAGGTGATCTTCTGGGCGTTGCCGTCCTGGACGGCCTCACGGCCGCTGGAGAGCACCGCGGAGGCGTTGTCCTTGCCGCCGATGACCAGCGAACCGCCGGCCGGAACGGTCAGGCTCTGCCCCTTGGCGGGCTTCAGCTCGGCGGAGCTGCCGCTGCCCTCCACGGTGATCGACTCGAGGGTCTGGTCGCTGCGGCCGGAGTTGAACAGGGTCGCGGAGACCACCGCGGGGCCCGTCGACTTCACGTCGGGCTGGGTGATGACCACGGCGTTCTGGATCTTGATGACCCCGACGCTGGTCGCCGCGTTGTCCGGCTTGATCTCCAGGGTCTGCGAGTTGTTGCCGGCGCCACAGGCGGCGAGCGAGGCGATCGAGAAGACGATGGCGGAGGCGGCGAGGGCGCCGCGTCGAAGGCTGCTGCTCACGGCGGCGGCAACTCCTTGAACGCGCGGGCGGCTCCTCTGATAAAGCCGCCCTAAGTGTCTGTCAGCGGCCTTAGGTTACCGAGCCGTTCCGACGCGCCCGCACCCGACCCTCCCCCAAGCCCCGCCCTTCCCTCCAGGTGGGGGTACCGGGCCGGCTCCGAAGTGACTCCGCGGTCACATTGCGGATCCGCTGGTCCGTCATTCACATAAGGCGCGGCGGACCCTCTCGGCGCGGGCCGCGGCATTTCCGTGAAGGAATGCGCGGAGGTCCCCGAAATGGATCACGCAGTCCCCCTCCGGTCACCGTTGATCAATTTTCGATTCGTCTCACATCCGCCTCCGGTCACCGAACGGAGTAGCGGAAGTCGCACGCTTGGGGTCGGACAAATCCGGACGTTCTGCCACTTGGAGGGGCCTGCCGGGGTCTGTAACGTAGGCGTTTCACCCCGCCCGGAGAGCCCCTCCCACCTGCGAATACCCGCTTCCGGTGACGCCCCGCAGCACGTTCCGGTTGCTGTTGTCAAGCCCCGAGATATGCCCTGACCTGCGAAAACGCCATTCAGAAGACGCCGTATCCGTGTTACCCTGGATAGCCACGGAAGGGGTACCTGTCACATGACGTTCAAGGTTGGCGACACCGTGGTCTATCCCCATCACGGGGCCGCGCTGATCGAGGCCATCGAAACTCGCCAGATCAAAGGCGTGGACAAGACCTACTTGGTGCTGAAGGTCGCCCAGGGTGACCTGACGGTACGTGTGCCAGCGGACAATGCGGAGTTCGTCGGCGTGCGTGATGTGGTCGGTCAGGACGGGCTGGACCGGGTCTTCGAGGTGCTGCGCGCGCCGTACGCCGAGGAGCCCACTAACTGGTCTCGTCGCTACAAGGCAAACCTGGAGAAGCTCGCCTCCGGCGATGTCATCAAGGTCGCGGAGGTCGTGCGTGACCTGTGGCGTCGCGAGCGGGAGCGTGGACTCTCCGCCGGTGAGAAGCGCATGCTCGCCAAGGCCCGCCAGATCCTGGTGAGCGAGCTGGCTCTCGCGGAGAACACGAACGAGGACAAGGCCGAAGCCCTGCTCGACGAGGTGCTCGCCTCCTGACGCGCAGCGGCAGCGAACACTCGCTTCCGGCACGCTCAGCACAGTGAAATGCCGCGGTGCCCGATGACACTCACCCTGTCGCCGGGCGCTGCGGCATGTTCGTCCCCGCAGCGGGGTGCTCTTCGGGGAACCCTGGACACGGCCCCCCGGTACTCGATGTGCCGGGCCCGGGCGGATGGCTCGACCAGGGTCACGGAAAGGGTCCGGTCAAGGCGTCGCGCCCGGCACTCCTGAGGCCATACCCACGTAGGTCGAGCACACAAACCTGACAGGAACCGATGTCTGACGAATCGCGCCCCACGCCCGCGCCAAGGCCCGTCGCCGCCGTGATTCCGGCCGCCGGCCGGGGCGTACGCCTAGGCCCGGGCGCCCCCAAGGCGCTCCGCGCGCTGAACGGCACCCCCATGCTCATCCACGCGGTGCGCGCCCTGGCCGCGTCCCGCCACGTCTCGCTGGTGATCGTCGTGGCCCCGCCGGACGGCGCCGCCGAGGTCAAGCTGCTGCTCGACGCGCACGCGCTGCCCGACCGCACCGACTTCCTGGTCGTGCCCGGCGGCGGGTCCCGCCAGGAGTCGGTCCGGTTCGGCCTGGACGCCCTGCCGCCGGCGTACGACGTCGTCCTCGTGCACGACGCCGCCCGCCCGCTCGTGCCGGTCGACACGGTCGACGCGGTCATCGAGGCCGTACGCGACGGGGCCCCCGCCGTGGTCCCGGTGCTCCCGCTGGCCGACACGGTCAAGGAGGTGGAGCCCGCCGCCGTGGCCGGTGACCCGGAGCCGGTCGTCGCCACCCCCGAGCGGGCCCGGCTGCGTGCCGTCCAGACCCCGCAGGGCTTCGACCGCGCGACCCTGGTCCGCGCCCACGAGACCGTCACCGAGAACGTCACCGACGACGCGAGCATGGTGGAGCAGCTGGGCCTGACGGTCGTGGCCGTGCCCGGTCACGAGGAGGCGTTCAAGGTCACCCGCCCCCTGGACCTGGTCCTCGCCGAGGCGGTCCTGGCCCGCAGGAGGCTCAACGATGGCTTCTGAGGCCGGCTTCCCCCTGCCGCAGGTCGGCATCGGCACCGACATCCACGCCTTCGAGGAGGGCCGCGAGCTGTGGTGCGCGGGCCTGAAGTGGGAAGGGGAGGGGCCCGGACTGGCCGGGCACTCCGACGCGGACGTCGTCGCGCACGCGGCCTGCAACGCCCTGTTCTCCGCCGCCGGACTCGGTGACCTGGGGCAGCACTTCGGCACCGGACGCCCCGAGTGGTCCGGTGCCTCCGGGACCACCCTGCTCACCGAGGCCGCGCGGATCGTGCGCGCGGCCGGCTTCACCATCGGCAACGTCGCGGTCCAGGTCGTCGGCCCCCGCCCGAAGATCGGCAAGCGGCGCGACGAGGCCCAGAAGATCCTCTCCGAGGCGGCCGGCGCCCCCGTGTCGGTCTCCGGCGCGACCACCGACGGCCTCGGCTTCCCGGGCCGCGGCGAAGGACTCATGGCGATCGCGACGGCGCTGGTGGTGCGGACGGCGGGCTGAGGGCCCTCCGCGCGCGGCGCTGATGCGGATACACCGGGGGCGTGCGAGGGTACGCGGTGAGTGATCGAAGGTCCCGCTCTTCCCGGAGGCGCCCCATGTCCGCGACCATGTCCGACGAGCTCAAGTCCCTGCTCGACACCCCGGTGTTCATCATCGTCGGCACCGTCCAGCCCGACGGCAGCCCGCAGCTGTCACCGGTGTGGGTGGCGCGGGACGGCGACGACATCCTCTTCTCCACGACGGTCGGCCGGCAGAAGGAGCGGAACCTGCGCCGCGACCCCCGCGTGACGGTCCTCCTCCAGCCCTTCGACGCGCCGTACACGTACGCCGAGATCCGCGGCACCGCCACCCTGACCACCGAGGGCGGGGCGGAGCTCATCGACGAACTGAGCCTGAAGTACACGGGCAAGAAATACGCGGAGTTCAACCCGGCGGCGAAGGACGACGCCGAGCGGGTCGTCGTCCGGATCACCCCTAGGAAGATCGTCGGGCGGCTCTGAGGCCCCGGCATTGCGGGGAAGGGCGTGAGGCACTCTCCCGCGCCCACTACTCTGGAGTGGTGACGATTCGCCTGTACGACACCAGCGCCCGGCAGATCCGTGACTTCACCCCGCTCAAGCCGGGCTGCGTCTCGATCTACCTGTGTGGCGCCACCGTGCAGGCGGCACCGCACATCGGCCACATCCGCTCGGGCCTCAACTTCGACATCATGCGCCGCTGGTTCGAGTACCGCGGCTACGAGGTGACGTTCGTCCGCAACGTCACCGACATCGACGACAAGATCATCGCCAAGAGCCGCGAGCAGGGCCGGCCCTGGTGGGCGATCGGGTACGAGAACGAGCGCGCCTTCAACGAGGGTTACGACGCCCTCGGCTGCCTGCCGCCGAGCTACGAGCCCCGCGCCACCGGTCACGTGACCGAGATGGTCGAGATGATGCAGCGCCTCATCGAGCGCGGACACGCCTACGAGGCCGACGGCAACGTCTACTTCGACGTGCGCTCCTTCGACGGCTACCTGAAGCTGTCGCGGCAGGAGCTGGACAACCTCCAGCAGCCCTCCGGCGCCGGCGAGACCGGCAAGCGGGACCCGCGCGACTTCGCCATGTGGAAGTCGGCCAAGCCGGGTGAGCCGACCTGGCCCACCCCGTGGGGTCCCGGCCGCCCCGGCTGGCACCTGGAGTGCTCGGCGATGGCCCACAAGTACCTGGGCAGCGCCTTCGACATCCACGGCGGCGGCCTGGACCTGATCTTCCCGCACCACGAGAACGAGATCGCCCAGGCCAAGGCGTACGGCGACGACTTCGCCCAGTACTGGGTGCACAACGCCTGGGTCACCATGGCCGGCGACAAGATGTCCAAGTCGCTCGGCAACAGCGTCCTGGTCGGCGAGATGGTCGAGCAGTGGCGCCCGATCGTGCTGCGCTACTACCTGGGCACCCCGCACTACCGCTCGATGATCGAGTACAGCGAGGACGCGCTGCGCGAGGCCGAGATCGCGTTCGCGCGGATCGAGGGCTTCGTCCAGCGGGTCACCGAGCTGGCCGGGAAGACCGTCGAACCGTCCGTCGAGGTACCGCCCGCCTTCGCCGAGGCGATGGACGACGACCTGGGCGTCCCGCAGGCGCTCGCCGTGGTGCACACCACCGTCCGGCAGGGCAACAGCGCGCTGGCCGCCGACGACAAGGAGGCCGCCGTGGCCCGGCTCGCCGAGGTGCGGGCCATGCTCGGCGTCCTCGGCCTCGACCCGCTCGACCCGCACTGGGCCGGCGAGGCCGGTGAGCGGGGCGAGGACCTGCACGGCGTGGTCGACAGCCTCGTACGCCTCGTCCTCGACCAGCGGGAGTCCGCCCGCGCCCGCAAGGACTGGGCCACCGCCGACGCCATCCGCGACCAGCTCACGCAGTCGGGGCTGGTCATCGAGGACAGCCCGCAGGGCCCGCGCTGGAGCCTCGGGCAGCGCTGAGCGCCGGTCCTTGATCGATTGTGCCGCCCGGCCTTCCGGGCGGCACACTGCATAGACGTACACCCACTTCCGTAGAGAACAGGTAGGTCATGGCCGCGAACAACCGCCGCATGTCCGGCAAGAAGGGCGCGCAGGTCGGCAGCGGCGGCAAGCGGCGCCGGGGCCTTGAGGGCAAGGGCCCGACCCCGCCCGCCGAGATGCGCAAGGGACACGCCAAGCAGCGCGCCGCCGCGGCCAAGGCCCGGCGCTCGCTGGGCGGCCGGCCACAGCAGCGCCGGGGCGGCGGCAAGTCCGCCTCCGAGCTGGTCGTCGGCCGCAACCCGGTGGTCGAGGCGCTCCGTGGGGGCGTCCCGGCCTCGACGCTGTACGTCCAGCAGTTCATCGACAACGACGAGCGCGTCCGCGAGGCGCTCCAGCTCGCCGCCGAGCGCGGTGGCATCAACCTGATGGAGGCCCCGCGGCCCGAGCTGGACCGCATGACCAACGGCCTCAACCACCAGGGACTGGTCCTCCAGGTCCCGCCGTACGAGTACGCGCACCCCGAGGACCTGCTCGACGCGGCGGCCGACGAGGGTGAGGACCCGCTGGTCGTCGCCCTGGACGGTGTCACCGACCCGCGCAACCTCGGCGCGGTCGTCCGCTCCGTCTGCGCCTTCGGCGGCCACGGCGTGGTCGTCCCCGAGCGCCGCTCGGCCGGCATGACCGCCGGTGCCTGGAAGACCTCCGCCGGTACGGCGGCCCGCACCCCGGTCGCCCGCGCCACCAACCTGACGCGGACCCTGGAGTCGTACAAGAAGGCCGGTGTCACGGTGGTCGGCCTGGCGGCGGACGGCGAGGTCGAACTCGGCGACCTGGAGGCGCTGCGGGGGCCGGTCGCCATCGTCGTCGGCAGCGAGGGCAAGGGCCTGTCCCGCCTGGTCGGCGAGACCTGCGACTTCCGGGTCCGGATCCCGATGCCGGGCGGCGCGGAGTCGCTCAACGCCGGTGTGGCCGCGGGCATCGTCCTGTACGAGGCGGCGCGCAGGAGGAGCTGAACATCCGTCCGGAACTTCACCCCGGCGGGGTAATTCGGGCGTCCATATGGCGTTCGGGGCGGCTTTGACGGGGTCCGGACACATCCGGGCGGTCAAAGCAGTGTCCTAACACCACGTCACTCGGTTAGATGAGTGTGGACACCAGAACACCCCGCACACCCACGGGGGACCGCTCGTCGGGCTTCGACGACGCTCCCGCGCTGAGCATGGTGAAGGTGCCGAGCGATCCGGCGCAGGTCATCGTCAACCACGCCAGCTTCCGCGTGCAGCTGGGCGCGACGGCGAGTCGGACCCAATCCCCGCGGATCGCCCGGCATCTGAGCGCCGGCCAGGACACCGCCCGGATGCCCGTCGTGGGCACGGCGGGCCGGGCCGGCGCCACCGGCCGCCGCCGCCCCGTCGTGTGGAGCGGCAAGTCCGCCCCCGACGACACCGGCGCCCACCGGCTCCTCCAGGCCGTGCGGGGCAGCAGCGTCCGTCACGCCGACGAGCCCGAGGCCGGCGCCACCCAGGTCATCCCGCGCGTCCAGACGGGTTACGCCGACACCTACGACGAGCTCGACCAGACCGTCGAGACTCCCGTCGTCGGCCACCAGCGCACCCCCGCCGACGCCGACGGCACCCGCCTCCTGCCGCACATGCGCACGGTCACCGGGGCCTACGACGAGCCCGCGCACCCGGAGACCGGCTACGCGCCCTACGACACGTACCCGGCCGGCCCCGACACCGATCCCGGCCTCGGACCCGACGGCGACCCGGAGACCGACGGCGAGCGCCCCGCCAGGCGCCAGGGCGACGACCCGGCCCGGCACGCCTACTACCCCGGCCGCCGGCTCAACCTCGGCGTCGTCCTGCTGCCCCTGCGCGTCTTCCTCGGCTTCATCTCCATCTACGCCGGCATGGGCAAGCTGTGCGACCCCGTCTACTTCGACGGCGGCGAGCGCGGCTCCATGGTCAAGTGGCTCAACACCCTGCACCCGTGGGACGTGGCCGAGCCGCTGCGCCAGTTCGCCCTCCAGCACCCGGTCGGCTCCGGCCTGGTCATCGCCTTCCTCCAGGTCGTGGTCGGCGTGCTGACCGTCCTCGGCTGCTGGCAGCGCGTGGCCGCGGTGGTCGGCGCCCTGCTCTCCGCCGCCCTGATCGTCACGGTCAGCTGGAAGACCGTCCCGGCCTACGACGCCCCGGACATCATCTACCTCGCGGCCTGGTCCCCCCTGATCATCGCCGGCGCCCCCGTGTACTCGGTGGACGGCCGCCTCGCGGGCAGCGCCTGGCGGCGGCTCGGCCCCCGCTCCGACATCTGGGAGCTGCGCCGCTACGTCCTGCGCCGCGGCGCGCTGGTCACGTTCGTCACGGTCGGCCTGACCCTGCTCATCGGCGCCCTGCTGGGCGGCGCGGTCCGCGACTCCGGCCGGGTGGTCGTCCCCGGCCCCGGCGAGGCACCGCGCAACCAGCTCCCGGGCTCCCCGTTCCCGCAGGAGCCGGGCGAGCGGCACGACAGGACCCCGTCGGCCTCCGCCACTCCGACGAGCGGCGCCACGGCCGGCGCGAGCCCCTCCGGGGCGGCCACCACCCCGGGCACCGGCCGCAGCACCGCCGGCGCCACCACCACGACGCCCAGCCAGACCCAGGGCACCACCGGCCAGGTCCCGCCCCGCCAGTCGCCCACGACGGGCGGCGCCCCCAGCACGACGGCGGGCCCGACCAGCACGGGCGGCAGCACGACCACCGGCGGCACGTCCTCGACGGGCGGCGGCACGACCGGCTCCGGCGGCAGCTCCTCCACCGGCCAGCCGGGCCTGGTGGGCGGCCTGCTGGGCTGACGGAACGGCACGGCAAGGGGCCCCGCACCTCCCGAGGTACGGGGCCCCTTCCGCGTGCGGCGGACCGCGCCTGCGCCGTCAGCGGCCGAGCGACGCCAGTTCCTTGGCCGCTTCCGTCAGGTCCTTGGCCGTGTCGATGGCCCGCCAGTACGCCCCCTGCGGGAGGGCGAACCCGGCGAGCTTCTTCTCCCGGGCCAGCCGCGGGAACGTGGTCCGCTCGTGGTCCCCCCGCTCGGGGAGCAGCGCGGCGAACTCCGGCGAGAAGACGTAGACGCCCGCGTTGATCTCGAACGTGGACGGCGGTGCCTCGATGAAGTCGGTGATGCGCCCGAACCCGTCGGTGCGCACCGCTCCCCAGGGGATGCGCGGGCGGGCCAGCGCCAGGGTGGCCACGGCATCCCGCTCGGTGTGGAAGTCGGCCATGTCCCGCAGGGAGAACCGCGTCCAGATGTCCCCGTTCGTGGCGTACCAGGCCCGGTCGGGATGGGGCAGGTGCTCCGCCGCGTACCGCAGGCCGCCGCCGCGGCCCAGCGGCTCGGTCTCCACGACGGTGGTGACGGAGACGGGCAGGTCGGCCGAGTCCAGCCACTTCTGCAGGACGTCGGCGAGGTGGCCGCAGGAGACCACCACGTCCGTCACGCCTTCCTCGGCGAGCCAGGTGAGCTGGTGGCCGATGATCGGAGTGCCCGTACCGGGGATCTCGACCATCGGCTTGGGCCGGTCGTCGGTGTACGGACGCAGCCGGGAGCCCTGGCCACCGGCGAGGATCACGGCTTGAGTGGGGCGCGACGCGGCGTTCGGATGGGTCATGACCGCACTGTACGTGGCACCCCACCGGGGTGCGCCGGGGGAGACGTGCTCCCGTGAGCCGTCCCCCGGCCCGCCGGGAGCCGTCCCCCGGCCCGCCGGGAGCCGTCCCCCGGCCCGCCGGGAGCCGGCCGTGCGCTCCGCCGTCGGCCGGCTCCCCCCGCTCAGCCGTGCGCGGCCAGGACGCCCGAGGCGAAGGACGTGTCGCACACCGGGCGGGCGTACGACTGGGCGCGCGGGGCGCCGTAGATGCGCACCGCGGCCTTGCCGAGGGCGCGGGCGATGGAGGAGCAGTGCCGGGCCAGCGAGGGGCGCCCGTTGACGGCCTGCTGGAGGTGGGTGAGGACGGCGCCCGGGTTCTTCTCCTGGAGCTCGGTCATCAGCTGGTCGCGGAGCACGTCCTGCGGGGCGCGGGTGACCGTCTTGGCCGGGGCCTTGGCCGGCGATACGTCGGAGGCGGCCAGCACCGAGCTGGACGGGCTGCCGGTCCAGTCGACCCGGGTGACCGCGAGGGTCCCGGAGAGCACCAGGACGACGGGCAGGACGAGGGCGAGGGAGCGGCCGATCCGGCGGGCAGGGCCGCCCCGGTGGCCGCGTCGCGTCTGCGGGGTGGTGGAGTGCTTCACGCGTGTGAGGGTAGCGCGCTGTGATGATTTGGAGACATTGAGTCACTCTTACGGGGGATGAGAACGCGCCGCTTTGTGGGTAAAGGGTTGACCGGCGGGGCCCGTGGTGATCGTTGGCGCCGGGGTGACCCGGGCTGCCGCGCCGGGGTGTCCCCCACGACGGACAGGGCCCCGCGGTCCGGCCGCGGGGCCCTGGCGTCGAGCGTGTGGGGTGTGTCAGTCGGTGAGGCGCTCGCCCGTCGACGTGGAGAACACGTGGGTCTCGCCCGGCCGCGGCACGACGTGCAGCGTGGAGCCCTTCTCCGGGACCTGGCGTCCGTTGACGCGGACCACCAGGTCCTTGAGCTCGCCGCCGACCTCGGCGGTGCCGTAGACGTAGCCGTCGGCGCCCAGCTCCTCGACCACGTTGACCGAGACGGCGAGGCCGGCCGGCGCGTCCGCGCTGTCCTTGGTCAGGGACGCGGCGGCACCGCCGCCCAGCTCGACGACGTCGAAGTGCTCGGGGCGGACGCCGACGGTCACCGTGCGGTCGCCCTTGTCGGCGGCGGCCGCCAGGGCGTCCCGGTTCACCGGGACGACGCTGTTGCCGAACTTCACGCCGCCGTCGGTGATCGGCACCTCGACCAGGTTCATCGCGGGGGAGCCGATGAAGCCGGCGACGAAGAGGTTCGCGGGCTTGTCGTACATGTTCCGCGGCGAGTCGACCTGCTGGAGCAGACCGTCCTTGAGGACCGCGACCCGGTCGCCCATCGTCATGGCCTCGACCTGGTCGTGGGTGACGTAGACGGTGGTGATGCCGAGGCGGCGCTGGAGGGAGGCGATCTGCGTACGGGTGGAGACGCGGAGCTTGGCGTCCAGGTTGGACAGCGGCTCGTCCATGAGGAAGACCTGCGGCTCCCGGACGATCGCGCGGCCCATGGCGACACGCTGGCGCTGACCGCCGGAGAGCGCCTTCGGCTTGCGGTCGAGGTACTCGGTGAGGTCGAGGATCTTCGCGGCCTCCTCGACCTTCTGCCGGATCTCCGCCTTGTTGACGCCGGCGATCTTGAGCGCGAAGCCCATGTTGTCGGCGACCGTCATGTGCGGGTAGAGGGCGTAGTTCTGGAACACCATGGCGATGTCCCGGTCCTTGGGCGGCAGGTGCGTGACGTCGCGGTCACCGATGCGGATGGCGCCGCCGTTGACGTCCTCCAGGCCCGCGAGCATCCGCAGGGAGGTGGACTTGCCGCAACCGGACGGGCCGACCAGGACGAGGAACTCGCCGTCCTCGATCGCGATGTCGAGCTGGTCGACGGCGGGCTTGGTGGAACCCGGGTAGATCCGGGTCGCCTTGTCGAACGTGACTGTGGCCATGGTGAATGGGCCCCCTTCTACCGGCAGGAACGTGCCGGACGATCCGTTGTAGGAAGGTGGTTGGCGTAGTCCACGTGAGTGAACCGGGTCAGGACGGTACCTGGCGTTCACCTGCTCTGTCAGTACCCGCGCCCCTGTGAACTTCGCGGAAATTTTCGACAGGACATGCCCTGAGGCTGGGTACACTGCACGAGCACCCCCGGTGCGTGCCTCCTTAGCTCAGCTGGTCAGAGCGCCGCTCTTGTAAAGCGAAGGTCGTCGGTTCGAATCCGACAGGGGGCTCCATCAGCCCAGGCGGGACGTGTCCCACCTGGGCTTTCTCAGGCCAGCCGGCGGGCGATCTCCAGCTGGTGGTCCTGGAGGGGACGGTCGTCCTCCACGTCCCACAGGGCGTTTTGCAGCAGCCGGCCGAGGGTCCAGGCGCGGGCCCGCTCCCGGTCGAGGTCCAGGGCATCGGTCAGCGCGTCGAAGCGCCAGCGGACCTCGGCCGCGTCGAAGCGGTTGACCAGGGCGGGCCACAGTTCGAAGCCCGGGTCGCCGGCCAGCGGCTTGGGGTCGATGGCGAGCCAGTCGGCGCGGCCGGCGGCGAGGACGTTCTCGTCGTGCAGGTCCCAGTGCAGCAGCCGGTCGCCGGACTCGGCCACGACCTCGCGTACGGCGGCGGCGCAGTCGGCGACGATCCGGCGGGCCTCCGGGTCGGGGATGCGCTCCAGGGCCCAGGGGGTCCGCTCCAGCATGGCCCCGGCGATGTCGCCGAGCCGGCGCAGGCCGGGCGGGGCCGGGAACGACGTCAGATGGGCCAGCAGCCGTCCGATGACCAGGACCGCCGCGCGGGTGTCGCCGAGGCCGGCCAGCATCCGGGACTCGTCCAGGCGCTCCAGGAGCATGGTGCCGGTGGCCGCATCGTGCTCCAGGAGCCGTACGGCCCCGTCGCCGGCCCAGACCCGCAGGGCGACCGGTTCGCCCTCGCTCTCCTCGTCCGTCAGCTGGAGCTTGAGGACGGCGCGGACGCCGTCGGCGCGGACGACCGGCAGGACCAGGGCGTTGACGCCGTTCATCGACGGCCCGTCGAGCCGTAGCCGCCAGCGGTGCAGGAAGCCGGCGGCGAGGTCCGGCAGCGCGGCGATGAACGCCCGCCCCGCCGCGCCGTTGTACCTCTCCTGTGCCTTCGCGAGTTCGCCGGGGATGTCGATCACGGACCGGACGATACCGGCGTGCGTCAATCGGCTCATGGGAATTGTCCGGGGCCTGAGCCGGGTGGTGACGTACGTCCGCGGTGCTCCCGGCACGTACGTGTGGCTGGGGGTCCTGTTCGTGACGACGGTCGCCCTGCACCACATGCCGCCGGGGTTCGAGCAGCACTTCCTGCGGCACCGGTCCACGAACATCCACGAGCTGTCCCGCAGCCCGGTGCGGGTGCTGGTGACGAGCGCGATGTGGATCGAGGACGGCCACTGGATGCCGTACGCCTTCCTGTACACGGTGTTCCACGCGCCGGCCGAGCGCTGGCTGGGCACGGCCCGCTGGCTGGCGGTGTGCGCGCTCGCGCACGTCCTGGCCTCGCTGATCAGCGAGGGGGTGCTGCTGAAGGCGATCCGGGACGGCCTGGCCCCGCCCACGGCGGTCGACACCCTGGACATCGGGGTGAGTTACGCGCTGGCCGGAGTGATCGCGGTGCTCGGCTACCGGATCGCGGCGCCCTGGCGGTACGGCTATCTGGCGGTGGTGCTCGCCGTGTTCGGGCTGCCGCTGACCGGCTCGCCGGCCTTCACCGACGTCGGGCACTTCGTCTCCGTGCTGATCGGGCTGGCCTGCCACCCGCTGGTCAGAGGGCGGGGAAAAGCATGGAATCCGAAGGAGACACTGGCCGGGCTCAGGGGTTAACGTCCCGGCCATGAGCAGCTGGGCAAGCAGTGTCGTCAACGGTGGCATCTCCTTCTGGTTCGCGGACGACGGCCTTCCGGCGGTTCGGGAGCCGCTGTCCTCGGACGCCTCGGCCGACGTCGTCATCGTCGGCGGCGGGTACACCGGACTGTGGACGGCGTACTACCTGAAGAAGGCGGCCCCCTTCCTGCGGATCACCGTGCTGGAGCAGAAGTTCTGCGGCTACGGCGCCTCCGGCCGCAACGGCGGCTGGCTGTACAACGGGATCGCCGGCCGGGACCGGTACGCGAAGCTGCACGGCCGCGAGGCCGCCGTACGGCTGCAGCGGGCGATGAACGACACCGTGGCCGAGGTGATCGCGGTCGCCGAGGCGGAGGGCATCGACGCCGACGTGCACCGGGGCGGGGTGCTGGAAGTCGCGACGACCCCGGCCCAGCTGGCCCGGCTGAGGGCGTTCCACGAGCACGAGCTGGCCCACGGCGAGAAGGACCGGGAGCTGTACGGAGCCCGGGAGACCGCCGAGCGGATCCGGGTCGCGGACGCGGTCGGCTCGGCCTGGACCCCGCACGGTGCCCGGCTGCACCCGGTCAAGCTGGTCAAGGGCCTGGCGGCGGCCGTGGAGGCGCTCGGGGTGACGATCCACGAGTCGACGCCGGTGACGCAGATCCGCCCCCGGCACGCGGTGACCCCGTACGGCACCGTCCGCGCCCCGTACGTGCTGCGCTGCACCGAGGGCTTCACCGCGTCCCTGAAGGGCCAGCGGCGGACCTGGCTGCCGATGAACTCCTCGATGATCGTCACCGAGCCGCTGACCGAGGAGCAGTGGGCGGCGATCGGCTGGGCGGGGCGGGAGACCCTGGGCGACATGGCGCACGCCTACATGTACGCCCAGCGCACGGCCGACGGCCGGATCGCGCTCGGCGGGCGCGGGGTGCCGTACCGCTTCGGCTCGCGCACCGACAACGACGGCCGCACCCAGGAGGCAACCGTCGAGGCCCTGCGGGAGATCTTGACCCGCTTCTTCCCCGCCCTCGCGGGCGTCCGCGTCGAGCACGCCTGGTCGGGGGTCCTCGGGGTGCCGCGCGACTGGTGCGCGACCGTCACCCTGGACCGCTCCACCGGCCTCGGCTGGGCGGGCGGTTACGTCGGCTCCGGCGTCGCCACCGCCAACCTGGCCGCGCGCACCCTGCGCGACCTCCTCCAGCAAGACTCCGGCCAGGGCGGCCGGACCGAGCTGACGGACCTGCCGTGGGTGGACCACAAGGTCCGCAAGTGGGAGCCGGAGCCCTTGCGCTGGCTGGGCGTCCAGGGCATGTACGCCACCTACCGCGCCGCCGACCAGCGTGAACGCCGCCGCCCCGGCGCGGAGTCCTCGCGGCTGGCGAAGGTGGCGGACCGGGTGGCGGGACGGCACTGAGGCCCGGCCGGCCGACCGGTTACCCTCGCCGCATGATCCGTACCGCGACCCCTGCCGACGTACCCGTCATCCACACCCTGATCCGTGAACTGGCCGAGTACGAGAAGGCGCCCGAGGAGGCGCGGGCCGGCCAGGAGCAGCTGCGCGAGGCGCTGTTCGGCGAGCGGCCCGCCGCGTTCGCGCACCTGGCGGTGGACGAGGACAGCGGCGAGCCGGTCGGGTTCGCGCTGTGGTTCCTGAACTTCTCCACCTGGCGCGGGGTGCACGGCATCTACCTGGAGGACCTGTACGTCCGTCCCGGCGCGCGCGGCGGCGGGCACGGGCGGGCGCTGCTGACCGAACTGGCGCGGATCTGCGTGGAGCGCGGGTACGAGCGGCTGGAGTGGTCGGTGCTGAACTGGAACCGGCCCGCGATCGGCTTCTACGAGGCGCTGGGTGCCCGCCCGCAGGACGAGTGGACGGTGTACCGGCTCACGGACGAGGCGCTGACCGCGCTGGGCTCCGGACGCTGACGCGCGCGCCCTCTGACGCGCGCGCCTCCTGACGCGCGCGCCTCCTGACGCGCGCGCCTCCCGACCCGCGTCGCCCCCTGGTCCGCTCAGGGTTCCAGGACCACCTTCCCGACGGTGGCGCGCTGCTCCAGGGCCCGGTGGGCGGCGGCCGCCCGCGCGAGCGGGAAGCGGGTGACGGCCGGGCGCAGCCGGCCTCCGGCGGCCTCGGCGAGGGCGCGCAGCTCCAGCGCGCGCAGGCCGCCCGCCCGCCGCAGCATCTCCGGGCCGAGCACGGACCGGGAGACGCCCTCGGCGAGGTATCCCCGGCCCTCGGCGATGCCCTCCGCCGACCAGCCGAAGACCAGGTGCCGGCCGTCGGGGCCGAGCAGGCCGACGGCCTCCCGGGCGACCGTCCCGCCGACACCGTCGTAGACGATCGTGGCGGGCCGGCCGCCCAGGTGGGCGCGGACCTCGGCGGGCCAGCCGGGGTCGGTGTAGTCGACGGCGAGGTCGGCGCCGTTCGCCCGGACCCGGGCGGTCTTCTCCGGGCCGCCCGCGAGTCCGACCACGACCGCGCCGGCGTGCTTGGCGTACTGCACGAGCAGCGTGCCGATGCCGCCGGCCGCGGCCGGTACGACGACCACGTCCCCGGGTCCCGGCTCGGCGAACTGCACGATGCCCAGCGCGGTACGGCCCGTGCCGATCATGGCGACGGCCGCGGCGGCGTCCAGGCCCTCCGGGATCTCGTGCAGGCGTTCGGCGTCGGTGACGGCGAGTTCGGCGTACCCCCCGGGGGCGAAGCCGAGGTGGGCCACCACCCGCCTGCCGAGCCAGGCGTCGTCCACGCCGTCGCCGAGCGCGTCCACCACCCCCGCGACCTCCCGGCCCGGCACGGTCGGCAGGTCGGGCAGCGCGGGCAGCGGGCCCTGGTGCCCCTCCCGTACGGCGGTGTCCATCAGGTGCACCCCGGCGGCGGCCACCGCGATCCGCACCTGGCCGGGGCCCGGGACCGGGTCCGCGACCTCCTCGTGGACCAGGTTCTCGGCGGGACCGAAGGCGTACAGACGGACGGCGAGCATGTGACCCCCCAGGAGACGGTGCCGCGTGAGCGGCTCTGCGTGCCCCCACCCTCCGACCTCAAGCGCGCTTGAGGTCAAGGGCCGGCCGGCCGAGGATCAGGGAGACGGCGGTGACCGCGCTGTTGAAGGACACCTCTGCCAGCACGCCCGGGGCCGCCACCTGGTCGCCGGCGAGGTAGACCCCGTCCCCGCGGTCCACGGCGGGACGGTCGCGCCAGTTGCGGCCGGGCAGGTCCACGGCCCCGGTACGGCCGTCCGCCACGGCTTCCCGGCGCCAGGTCACCCGCTCCCGCCAGCCCCGGAAGCCCAGGTCGAGCAGTGCTTCGGCGCGGGCGACACCGTCGGCCCGGGTCTCGCCGGGCCCGATCGGGAACTGCCCCTGGAGCAGCTGCTCCCCGGCCGGGGCGAGGGAGGCGTCCTGCGCGGTGAACCGCTCCACCCAGCCGGGCGCGTCCAGGTCGGAGACGGCGAAGAGGTCCCCGCGCCGGGCGCGGACGGCGAGGTCGAGCAGGACGGTACGGCCGCCGGGCCAGGTCAGCGAGTCGTCGCGGAGCAGGCGGCGGGCGGCCGGCAGGGCGGTGGCGACGACGACCGGCGTGTCCTCGGGCAGCTCCTCCACCCGGCACCCCGTCTCGATGCGCACGCCCATGTTCCAGGCCCGCGCGGCCATCCGCTCGATGACCGATCCCCAGCCGCCGCGCGGGTAGTGCGCCTCCGGCGGCAGCTTGGTGGCCCGGCGCAGCCGCTCGTGCACGAAGGCCGCCGACAGGCTGCCCGGGTCGTGGTGGAAGAGGGCCACGGCCGCGTAGTTCGCCGCCGCGCGGGCGCCCTCCTCGCCGGCGATGCCGGTGGCCCAGCCGAGGAAGTCGGCGTCGACGGGGGCCGGCCCGGTGCGCCGCCGCAGCAGCCTGAGCATGGCGAAGGGCGGGGTGCGGCGCAGCGCGCCGTGGTGGCGCAGCCGCAGCCGGGCGGCCTCCAGCGGCGGCAGCGGGGCCAGCGGGCCGATCAGGTCCCGCTGCCGCAGCCAGGCCCAGTGCGGGCCGCCGGCGTAGAGCGCGTGCGGCCCTTCGTTGGTCCGGTACGGCCCCGGTGCCGTCCGGGCCCGTCCGCCCAGGACCCGGTGCGCCTCGTACACGGTGACCTCGGCGCCGGCCTCGGCGGCGGTGATCGCGGCGGTGAGTCCGGCGAAGCCGCCGCCGATGACGGTGATGCGGTGCATGGAGTCTCCCTGGTCTCGGTCCACCTGCTCGGCGGGTACGACGGCCGAGGCCCCCGGGAATGTGACATCACCGGCCGCACCGGGGTGTTCTCGCGGCTCGGGGCGGATTGTCGGTGGCGGGGTGCAGCATGGGCGCATGGTGAGGCGAACGACGGGAAGCCGGCCGGCGGGCCGGGCGGGGGTGAAGGGCGCGCGGCGGCCGGAGCTGCGGCTGCCGCCCCTTCAGCCGTGGACGGCGGGGGAGTTGGAGCCGGACGGTGACTACGACGGCCTGGAGTTCCGGGATCTCGACCTGGCCGGGCAGGACGGCGTGGGCGCCCGCTTCATGGACTGCGCGCTGACGGCTTGCGCGGTGGACGGCACGGCGCTGGGCCGGGCCCGGGTGCTGGACTCCGTGCTGACCGGCCTGCGCGGGGTCGGCACGCAGCTGGCCGAGGCCACGTTCCGGGACGTGGAGGTGGTGGACGCGCGCCTGGGCGGCACCCAGCTGCACGGCGCGGTGCTGGAGCGGGTCCTGGTCCGCGGCGGCAAGATCGACTTCATGAACCTGCGCGAGGCCCGCCTCACGGACGTCGTCTTCGACTCCTGCGTCCTGGTCGAACCGGACTTCGCGGGTGCGCGCCTGGAGCGCGTGGAGTTCACCGGCTGCGCCCTGAAGGGGGCCGACTTCGGCGGGGCCACGCTGAAGGACGTGGACCTGCGCGGCGCCGACCCGCTGGTCGTCGGCCGCGGCCTCGACCGGCTCTCCGGCGCGGTGATCAGCCCGGGCCAGCTGCTGGACCTGGCCCCGGTGCTGGCGGCGGAGCTGGGCATCCGGGTGGAGGGATGACGGGTGGAGGGATGACGGGTGGAGGGGGGACGGGTGCAGGAGTGAGTCAGGCCACCCGGGGGAAGCGGGCCTGCAGGGTCCAGATCGCCGGGTTCTCCGCGAGGTCGTCGTGGAGGTCGGTCAGGTCCGCGATCAGGTCGTGCAGGAAGTCCCGGGCCTCCCGGCGCAGTTCGGCGTGGGAGAAGGCCAGCGGGGGCTCCTCGGCCGGCACCCAGTCGGCGGTGATGTCCACCCAGCCGAAGCGGCGCTCGAAGAGCATCCGGTCGGTGGACTCGGTGAAGTCGAGCTCCGCGTGCTGCGGGCGGGCGGCGCGGGAGCCCATCGGGTCCCGGTCCAGCTCCTCCGCGATGTCGCACAGGGCCCAGGCGAAGTCCAGCACGGGCACCCATCCCCAGGCTGTGGACAGCTCCCGGTCGGTCTCGGTGTCCGCGAGGTAGACGTCGCCGCAGAACAGGTCGTGCCGCAGCGCGTGCACGTCCGCGCGGCGGTAGTCGGTCTGCGGGGGGTCCGGGAACCGGTTGGAGAGGGCGTAGCCGATGTCGAGCACGGGGAGATGGTGTCACGCCGGTCCGCCGGATCCCGCCGCGGGACGCCCCGGCCGCCTAAGATCACTGACATGTCCAGATCCATACGCTTTTTACCGGCCGTGGCCGCACTGCTCGCCCTCGCGCTGACCGGCACCGCGTGCGACGGCGGTGTGAAGGGCACCCCGGGCGGCTCCGGCGTACGCGACCCGTACTTCCCGAAGGCCGGCAACGGCGGCTACGACGTCGGCCACTACGCCCTCACCCTGGACTACACCCCGGCCACCCGCCGTCTCACCGGTACGGCCGTGATCACCGCCCGCGCCACCGAGGACCTGTCCGCCTTCGACCTGGACCTCGCCGGGCTGCACGTGGACTCGGTCCGGGTCGAGGGCGAGGACGCCCGCTGGAGCCGCGCCGGCCAGGAACTCACCGTCCGCCCGCACGACGACCTCTCCGAGGGCGAGACCTTCCGCACGACCGTGCGCTACTCGGGCACCCCGCGCACCCTCACCGACCCCGACGACTCCGAGGAGGGCTGGCTGCCCACGGCCGACGGCGCTCTCGCCGTCGGTGAACCCGTCGGATCCATGGCCTGGTTCCCCGGCAACCACCACCCCTCCGACAAGGCGGCGTACGACCTCACGGTCACCGTCCCGAAGGGACTCCAGGCCGTCTCCAACGGTGAGCTGACGCAGCGGCGCGAGCAGGGCGGCCGGACGGCCTACCACTGGCACACCGCCCAGCCCATGGCGAGCTACCTCGCCGTCCTCGCGATAGGCCACTACGACTTCGCGCGCACCACGGGCCCGCACGGCCTGCCGGTCCTCACGGCCGTCGACCCCACCCAGGCCGAGGAGAGCGAGGACGTCCTCGCGGAGCTCCCCGGGATCATCGACTGGGCGGAGACCAACTTCGGGCCGTACCCCTTCTCCTCCGCCGGCGCGATCGTGGAGCGGCCGGACGACGTCGGCTACGCCCTGGAGACGCAGAACCGGCCCGTCTTCCCCGGCGACCAGTTCGACACCGGCACCCTGGTGCACGAACTCGCCCACCAGTGGTACGGCGACTCGGTCACCCCCGAGAGCTGGCGGGACATGTGGCTGAACGAGGGCTTCGCGACCTACGCGGAGTGGCTGTACGAGGAGGACTACGGCGACAAGAGCGCCCAGGAGACGTTCACCGAGCTGTACGAGGAGGACGACGAGGCCCTCTGGGCCTTCCCGCCGGCAAGGCCCTCCGGCGCCGCGCACATCTCCGACAGCCCCGTCTACGGGCGCGGTGCGATGGTCCTCCACAAGATCCGGCAGAAGGTGGGCGACGACACCTTCTACGACATCCTGCAGGGCTGGGCCGCGGCCCACCGCCACGGCACCGCCGACACCGCCGACTTCACCGCGTTCGTGGAGGAGAAGGCCCCCGAGGAGGACTTCGGCGGGATCTGGAAGGACTGGCTGTACGGGGACGGCAGGCCGGACCACCCGTGACGGGCGGCCCGGCCCGCGGTCCCCGGGTGCGGGACTACTTGACGTTGACGGCCTTCCAGGCGGCCGCCACCGCGTTGTACTCCGCGCTGCCCGAGCCGTACAGGTCGGCCGCGGCCTGGAGGGTCCCGGTGCGGGCACCCGCGTAGGTGGTGGTCGAGGTGAAGTACGTGGTCAGGGCCTTGTACCAGATCTGGGCGGCCTTGGCCCGGCCGATGCCGGTGACCGTGGAGCCGTCGTAGGTCGGGGAGTTGTAGGAGACCCCGTTGACCGTCTTCGCGCCGCTGCCCTCGGACAGCAGGTAGAAGAAGTGGTTGGCGACACCGGACGAGTAGTGCACGTCGAGGCGGCCGACCGTCTTGGACCAGTAGTCGGCGCTGGCGCCGTCCTTGCTGGGCTTGTCCATGTAGCGCAGCGGGGTGCCGTCGCCGTTGATGTCGATCTTCTCGCCGATGAGGTAGTCACCGGCGTCGGCGGAGTTGTTCGCGAAGAACTCCACCGAGGTGCCGAAGATGTCGGAGGTGGCCTCGTTCAGGCCGCCGGACTCGCGGTTGTAGTTGAGCTTCGCGGTGGCCGCGGTCAGGCCGTGGCTCATCTCGTGGCCGGCCACGTCGAGCGAGGTCAGCGGGTTGGCGTTGTTCACGCCGTCGCCGTAGGTCATGCAGAAGCAGCTGTCGGACCAGAAGGCGTTGACGTAGGCGTTGCCGTAGTGGACGCGGGAGTAGGCGGCCTTGCCGTCGCCCGCGATGCCGTTGCGGTTGAACGCGGACTTGTAGAAGTCCCAGGTGACGGCGGCGCCGTAGGCGGCGTCGACGGCGGCGGTCTGGCGGTTGCCGACGGTGCCGTCGCCCCAGACGTCGTCGGCGTCGTGGAAGAGCGTGCCGGTGCCGCTGGTGCCGCCGTTCAGGTCGTAGGTCCGGTGGCTGCCGCGGCCGCCGTCGACCAGGTCGTAGCCGCCGGAGGAGGCGGCGGTGGTGCCGAGCGGGACGGAGCCGCTGTACTGGCTGGTGCCCGTGCCGGTGTCGATCGCCTCGTAGGAGTAGATCTTCTTGCCGGTCCGGGCGTCCGTGATGACGTGCAGCTCGCTCGGGGTGCCGTCGTGCTGGAGGCCCTTGACGACGGACTCGTAGGCGAGGACCGGCGTGCCGGCGGCCGCCCACACGACCTTGCGGGCGCCGGTGGCCTTGGCCTTGGCGGTGCCGGCGGCCTTCAGGGCGGTCTTCTCGGCGCTCGCCGCCGGGACGGCGGCGGTGGTCGTCGGCACGGATATCCGGGTCTTGACCGCCTTGTCGACGCCCTTGAGCGAACCGTTGCCGGCGACGTGGGTGACCAGGTCGCCGCCGAGCACGGGCAGACCGGCGTAGGTGCGCTCGTAGCGGGTGTGCACGGTGCCGTCCGCGTCCTTGACGACATCCCGGACGACCAGCTTCTCCTCGGCGCCGAGGCCGAGTCGCCGGGCCGTCTCACCGGCGTGGTCCTGGGCCGACCGCAGCGCGGCGACGCGGGCCGGGGCGCTGAGCTCGACGGCCTGGGCACCGGACGGGTGCGGCGCGGGCGCGGCGCTCGCGGGGCCGTTCTGCAGGGCGAGGACGACCATGGCCGCCGAGCCGACCAGGGCGGCTGCGCGCACCGCGGTCTTGCGGGGAGTACGGGCGGCGCCGGTGTCGTGGGACTGCTGTCTCACTCGATCTCCTTCTGGCTGGTCTCGTGGGGGGAGACGCAGATGGGTCACAGGGGATGCACAGAGTTGCGGCGGGTGAGGAGAGGGTGACACCGGCACCCCCCTGTTTGACAGGGTGCCGTCAAGACTTTACGTGTTCGTATCCGAAAGCCGAGCTGCGGAAACCGTTATGCGGACGCGCTCGGGAGGCTCAACCTCCCTATGGCACAGCGCAGTTGGGGCGGAGGGCGTCACACCCGGGGGGTGGTGCCCGGCGCGGGACCGCCGGCGCCCCGCCCCCGGACACGAGGAAGCCCCCGGCCGCGCGTCGGCGCGGCCGGGGGCTCCTTTCCGGAGTGCCGGTCCGGTCAGACGTTCACGCCGAAGTCCTGGGCGATGCCCACCAGGCCCGAGGCGTAGCCCTGGCCCACGGCGCGGAACTTCCACTCGGCGCCGTTGCGGTACAGCTCGCCGAAGATCATGGCCGTCTCGGTGGCCGCGTCCTCGGAGAGGTCGTAGCGCGCGATCTCGGCGCCGCCGGCCTGGTTCACGATGCGGATGTAGGCGTTGCGGACCTGGCCGAAGTTCTGGCCGCGGTTCTCGGCGTCGTAGATGGAGACCGGGAACACGACCTTGTCGATGTCGGCCGGGAGCGCGGCCAGGTTGACGTTGATCGCCTCGTCGTCGCCGGCGCCCTCACCCGTGCGGTTGTCGCCCGTGTGGACGATCGTGTTGTCCGGGGTCTGCTTGTTGTTGAAGAAGACGAAGTGGCCGTCCGAGTAGACCCTGCCCTGGCCGTTCACCGCGATGGCGGAGGCGTCCAGGTCGAAATCCGTGCCGGTGGTGGTGCGGACGTCCCAGCCGAGGCCCACGGTGACGGCGGTCAGGCCCGGAGCCTCCTTGGTGAGCGAGACGTTGCCACCCTTGGACAGGCTTACAGCCATGTTTGGGAGTCCCTTCCCTAGTTACCCGTGCAAATCCGTGCACATCCGTCCGTGCACGGCTGTGCCGACGAAGCTACCGTCACCCGCAAGAACGTCCACGGCGCCCCGGTGGTTCCTGACGCCTTTACCTTTTTTACCAAGCCGGAAATCCAGGTGACGTGCACCGGTCCGGGCCGGGAACATGGGACGCATGTCCGGGCCCTATCTCATCCGTGGTTCGGTCTCGCTCCCCGAGGCCGAGCTGATGTGGCGTTTCTCCAGGTCGTCCGGGCCCGGCGGACAGCACGTCAACACCAGCGACTCGCAGGTGGAGCTGCGCTTCGACCTCGCCCGCACCGAGGCGCTCCCCGCCGTGTGGAAGGCGCGGGCGCTGGACCGGCTGGCCGGGCGCCTCGTCGACGGGGTGCTGTCCGTACGGGCTTCCGAGCACCGCTCCCAGTGGCGCAACCGCGAGGCCGCCGCCGTACGCCTCGCCGCGCTCCTCGCGGAGGCGACCGCGCCGCCGCCCAAGCCCCGCAGGGCGACCCGCATCCCGCGGGGCATCAACGAACGCCGGCTGCGGGAGAAGAAGCAGCGCGCCGAGACGAAGCGCGGCCGCTCGGGCCGGGACTGGGGCTAGCCGGGGCGGCCCCGCCGCCCCCGCCGCTCCGCGGCCGTCCCGGGGCCCGCGGTCCGACGGTCCCCTTCCCGGTGCCCGATCGGATCCGCCGGCCGGTGTCACATCCTCGGCCCTTCCGACGTCACAGGGGGTGCGGGAACACGCACCACGACGACGGAGAGGCCGGCCCACGCATGACCGACAACGACTTCCTCGCCGAGCGGTTCGAGGCGTACCGGGGACACCTGCGGGCGGTCGCCCACCGGATGCTGGGCTCCGCCGCCGAGGCCGAGGACGCCGTGCAGGAGGCCTGGTTCCGGCTGAGCCGGTCCGACACCCGGGAGGTGGAGAACCTCGGCGGCTGGCTGACGACCGTCGTCGGCCGGGTCTGCCTCGACATGCTCCGCTCCCGCCGCTCCCGGGGGGAGGAGCCGCTGGAGAGCCGGCAGCCGGCGCCGTCCGCCGCACCGGACCCGGAGCACGACGCCGTGCTCGCCGACTCGGTGGGATCGGCCCTGCTGGTCGTCCTGGACACGCTGTCGCCGGCCGAGCGGCTGGCGTTCGTGCTGCACGACCTGTTCGGGGTGCCCTTCGAGGAGATCGGCGCCATCCTCGGGCGCACTGCGGCCGCGGCCCGGCAGCTCGCCAGCCGGGCCCGGCGCCGGGTGCGGGGCGTCGAGGCGCCCGAGCCCGACCTGGCCCGGCAGCGGCGGGTGGTGGACGCCTTCCTGGCCGCCGCGCGGGGCGGCGACTTCGACGGGCTGCTCGCGGTCCTCGACCCGGACGTGGTGGCCCGCACCGAGGCCGGGGTCAACAGCGGCGCCGCCCGCGTCGCCGCCGGCGCGGCGGGCTTCGCGCACCTGGCGCGGATCGCGCGTCCGGTACTGATCGACGGCGCCACCGGCCTGGCCGTGTACGCCGGCGGGCGCCCGGAGCGCGTGCTGGCCTTCTCCTTCGTGGCCGACCGCATCGCGGTGATCGACATCGTCACCGCCCCGGACCGCCTGGCCGAGCTCACCGTCGAGGAGGTCTAGCCGGGCGCGGGCGCGGCGGCGGGCCGGGGCGGGTGGAGGGGCAGCACTCCCACCGTCTGGCCCCCGCTGGTCTCGCCGTTCTCGTGGAAGCCCAGGCGGAGGTAGAAGGCCCCGGGGCCGGCCGGGCCAGGGTGCCAGGTGACGTACAGCTCCTCGCCGCCGCGGCGGCGGATCTCCCCGGCCACGGCGTCGACGGCGAAGGCGCCGTAGCCCCTGCCCTGTTCCCCGGCGGCGATGTTCAGCCGCCACAGGCCGGAGCGGCGCACGCTGCCGTCGCCGTGCCAGTCGATGCCGAAGAAGGCCATCAGAAACCCGACCGCGCGCCCGTTGTCGACGATCAGGCGCGGCCAGGCGACACCGGCGGGATACACGTACGCCTCGGCGAGGGACTTCACGACCGGGGCGACGTTCTGTTCCTGGTCGGCACGGACGCGTATGCCCACGGCGATGTCGAAGTTCGCGGGTGTCACTTCTTCCAGACGGATCGTCATCCCGGCACCTTAAGCGCGCGTGTTTCACGGCGGCCACGGAAATACCGGGACCGCCGAATTCCCGCGCTCAGCCCAACTGCCGGTATCTGCCGCGGAAATAGAGCAACGGGCCGCCCTCCGCGCTGGGCACCCGTGCGGTCAGGACGCGGCCGATGACCAGAGTGTGGTCGCCCGCGGCCACCCGCTGCTCGGTCCGGCACTCCAGGGTGGCCAGTGCGCCGCCCACCAGCGGGGCGCCGGTGGCCTCGCCGCGAACGTAGGGGATGTCCTCGAAGAGCAGCCGGTCGCTGATCCTGCCCTTCATGGCGAACCGCCCCGCGATGTGCCGCTGGCTCTCCGCGAGGACGGACACCGCCCACAGCGGCTGCTCCTCCAGCAGGTCGTCCATGCGGGCGCCGGTACGCAGGCTGACCAGCACCAGCGGCGGGTCGAGCGAGACCGACAGGAAGGCGGTGGCGGTCATGCCGACGTCCTCCACGCCCGGCGCTCCGGGGTCGTCCGGATCCAGCGGCGGCTCCTGCGCCGTGACCAGGACCACACCCGCGGCCAGCCGGGACATCGCGGCCCGGAACTCGTCGTTGCTCACCCCCTCAGCATGCCCGGAAGCCAGGGGGGTGATGGATGAGGCGGAGTTCAGCACACCGGGAACGCTAGTCTTCGCCCCGGGCGGACCGCATCGGCCCTTCGCCCGAGCCGGGTCCTAGGACCAAGGGTGCACCGATGTGTGCATCATGTGTGCGCACCCGTACGCTGTGTGTTCAGTAAAGGCACGGGTGAAACGCGGAAACCCCACGCAATTGTTCACGTTCTGCTGTGACTTGAGTCACAAGGGGCAGGAATTGTTGACCCTGTGTACCGAGTGGGCAGCGCGCTGTGATTCAGTGGCGGGGAAGCCGGGAGAAGAACGCAAAGAGCCGCCGCGAAAGACGCGGGAGAAGCGCCGAAGACAACCCTTGATTCGCTGCGAGGTCTCGGGGGGAGGGCGAGCATGGAGACCGAGTCGGAGCCGTATGTCCGCCTTGCGTCCCTGCGACAGCTGCACCAGGTCATGGCCGACATGAACACGGCACGCAGCCTGGCGGACACACTGCAGACCGTCGCCGACGGCGCCGTGGGCGCGCTCGGGTACGAGATGGCGGCCGTCAACCTGGTGCGCCAGGACGGTGACCTCGTGGTCGCCGCCTTCTCCGGCAACTCCGCCGCCGAAGCCCTGATCACCGGCCGGGTCGGCTCCCGCGAGTCCTGGGAGCGGCGGCTGAACATGGGCGAGCGCTGGGGCGACCTCGTCTTTATACCGCACACCGAGGGCTGGGTCCTCGACGACGACGACGTACCGCAGTGGTACACCGACGGTCCCGCGCCGCGCTTCGAGGACGAGTGGCACCCCTCCGACCGGCTCTTCGCGCCCATGTACACCCCGGGCGGGCAGGGCGGCTCCTGCGGAGAGCTCCTCGGGGTGATCTCCGTCGACCGGCCGCGCAACGGCCGGCGCCCCGGCGCCTGGGGCCGCGAGGCGCTCCAGATGTACGCCTTCCAGGCCGCCATCGCGATCAGCAACGCGCGCCTGCGGGCCAACATGCAGCGGGCCCTGGTCCGCCTGGAGCGCGAGCAGCAGGCCCTGCGCGCCAGCGAGGAGTCCTTCCGGCAGGCGTTCGAGTACGCGCCCTCCGGCATGGCCATCGCCGAGCTGGGCGGCGACCAGCACGGCCGCATCCTGCGCACCAACGACGCCCTGTGCCGGCTGCTCGGCCGCCCCGCCTCCGCGATGCGCCGCTACTCCTTCTCCGACCTGGTCCACCCCGAGGACATCGGCACCCTGCTGCGCACCTCCGCCGAGGGCGGCCGCGCGGAGCTCCGCCTGGGCCGCCGGGACGGCACCTACGTCTGGGTGAGCCTGCGCAACAGCGTCGTGGCCGACGCCGCCGACGGCCCCCGCTTCCTGCTCACCCACGTCGAGGACATAGAAGAGCGCAAGCGGCGCGAGCTCCAGCTCGCCCACCGCGCCTCGCACGACTCGCTGACCGGCCTGCCCAACTCCGCGGAGCTGCGCTCCCGCCTGTCGGCCCGGCTCTGCCAGCGCCCCGCCCACGGCGGCGCGGCGGACTCCCTGGACGCGGCCTACGGCCACCCCCAGGCCCTCGGCTCCGCCGGTCACGGCTTCGACTTCGCGCCGGCCGCGGAGGCGTACGACGCCTTCGACCACCATGTGCACGTGGTCGCCCCGGAGGACGGCCGCGACGACGGCACCAAGGGCCTCGCGGTCCTCTTCTGCGACCTCGACGGCTTCAAGTCGATCAACGACCGTTTCGGGCACAACGCGGGCGACGCGGTCCTCATCGAGGTCGCGCGCCGGCTCGGCAGCGGTGTGCGGGACGGCGACACCGTCGCCCGGCTGGGCGGCGACGAGTTCGTGATCCTCGCCGACGGACTGGGCCGGGCCGACGCCCAGGACCTCGCCGTACGGCTGCGCAACGAGATCATCCAGCCGATCCGCGCCGAGGGCCGGGCGGTCCGGGTGGGTGCGAGCTTCGGCATCGGCTGGGCCCACTGCGGCATGACGGCGGACGAGGTGCTGAAGTCCGCTGACGAGCGGATGTACGTAGAGAAACGATCTCGTCCCAAACAGCATCGACGCGCCGGATGAACCGCAGGTCAGCGGGTTGAGGCGGTTCTGCTCACCCGTTTGGACGAGTGAGAGCGGGTAGGCTCGCCATTCCAACCCGTACCGCATCCGCCCGCACCTGTTGAGGAGTACCAAGGGATGACGCCCGGCGACAACGGCGCGAGCACGCCCGAGGACGACGACCCGTTCGGCTACCTGTACGCAGACGGCCAGGCCCGGGGAGCCCAGCCGCCGTCCGGCGGTTACGGCTACCCGAACTCGGTCAGCAGGGTGCGCGCGGTCGGTGAGCGCCGGTACGGCCAGCCGCAGGCCACCTACGGCCAGGGCGTGCCCCAGCAGCAGGCCGCCTACGGCCAGCCCAACACCCACTACCAGGCCCCCGAGACGCTGCCCGGCGGCACTCCGGCCGGCCGCCCGCCGGCGCCGCACGCCCCGGCCCGCCGCGGCCCGAACACCAAGGGCCTGCTGATCGGCGCGATCGCGGTGGTCGCCGCGGTCGTCATCGGCATCGGGGTCGCCATGATCAACGGCAACACGGACGACGACAAGGGCACCGACCAGACCGGCCCGGCCCCGACCCAGTCCCAGAGCGCCTCCCCGAGCCCGTCGGGCAGCGCCTCGGCGGCGCCCGGCGTCCTGGAGGCCGACGCGACCTCGGGCACCCTCCAGCTGGCCGGCGGCGCGGCGAAGGCGTCGGACGTCAAGGGGGCGAAGTCCTCCGACGGCAGCTATGTCGGCGGGCTGAACCAGGCCGGCGCGTCGGTCACCTGGACGGTCGACATCCCCTCCGACGGCCCGTACACCCTGTTCGCGGACTACAGCGCGACCGGCGAGGACCAGTCGATGACGGTGACCGTCAACGGCACCCCGTTCGGCAGCAAGATCGGCCTGGAGAACTACCGGCACGCGGCCGACGGCGACTTCGCCGCCGGCTGGACCACCTCGTACGTGTGGCCCACCCTGAAGAAGGGTGCCAACACGCTCTCGATCTCCTGCCAGTCCGGCGACAAGTGCAACGTCCTGATCGAGAAGCTCTACATCAAGCCGGGACACGTCAAGCGCGACGACTAGAAGGCGTCTCGTCGGTCATCCCGGGCTGATCCGGCCTGATCGACGAGCCATCCCCTAGGCCGCGCCGGCCTCCCCGGACACCGCCACGCGTCCCAGCAGGTCCCGGTAGGCGGCCGGGTCGAAGTCGCCCGCCGTGGCGGCGCGTACCGTCGCCGCCGACAGGGCGGCCGCGCGCAGGAGGCGGTCCGGCCAGGAGAGGCGTTCGACCAGGCCGGACAGCAGGCCCGCGACCGCCGAGTCGCCCGCGCCGGTCGGGTTGCCGGTCAGGCGGGCCGGCGGGACGGCGCGCCAGTGGCCCTCGGGGGTGACCGCCAGGAGGCCCTCGGCGCCGAGTGAGGCGACCACCGCGTGGGCGCCGCGCCGGCGGGCGTCCCGGGTGGCGCGTGAGGGGTCGTGGGAGCCGGTCAGTTCGGCCAGCTCGTCGGCGTTCGGCTTGATGACGTCCGGGCGGGCGGCCACCCCGCGGCGCAGCGGTTCTCCGCTGGTGTCCAGCAGCACCGGCACGCCGGCCGCGCGGGCCGCGCGGACCAGGTTCGCGTACGCCCCCACCGGCACCCCCGGCGGCAGGCTGCCGCACAGGGCCACCGCCGAGGCGCCGGCCAGCAGCTCCTCGTACCGGTCCAGGAAGGTGCCCCATTCGGCCGGTGCGATCTGCGGGCCCGGCTCGTTCAGCTGGGTGGTGTCCCCGGTCAGCTCGTCCACGATCGCGATGGTGCGCCGGGTGGCTCCCGAGACGGGCACCAGCGCGTCCACCGGTCCGCCCCCGCCCGCCGGCCGCTCGCGCAGCACCGAGCCGGGCACGCCGTCCGAGAGGCGCTCGCGCAGCACCTCGCCGGTCGCGCCGCCCGCGAAGCCGGTGACGGTCACCCGGTGCCCGAGGGCGGCCAGTACCCGGGCCACGTTCACGCCCTTGCCGCCGGGCCGCTCGACGACCTCCGAGACGCGGTGCGAGGCGTGCGGCCGCAGCCCCCGTACGCGATAGGTGATGTCGAGAGCGGTGTTCAGTGTGACCGTGAGGATCACCCGGGCCGACCTCCCTCGAAGTCCCTGTGCCTGCCATCGGTGTCCGGGGCCCTGATCATGCCAAAGAGACGGCGGCCGGCCCAGTCCAGGGTCGGCCGCCGTAGGTGAGAAGCCGGGCGGAATCAGGCCAGTTGGGGCGCCACCACCCAGGCGCCGTGCCGCATCACGCCCTTCACCTCGAAGTCCGCGTCCAGCAGGACCAGGTCGGCGTCCTTGCCGGGCTCCAGGGAGCCGATGCGGTCGGACAGGCCCAGCAGCCGGGCCGGGTTGGCGGACAGGGCGGTCACGGCGTCCTCCACCGACAGCCGGTCGACGGTCACCGCCCGCCGGAAGGCGCGGTCCAGGGTGAGCGTGGAGCCCGCGATCGAACCGCCCTCCACCAGCCGGGCCACGCCCTCGCTGACCTCGACCTCCAGCGGGCCGAGCATGTAGCGGCCGTCGCCGATGCCGGCCGCGTCCATCGCGTCGGTGATGAACGCGACCCGGTCCCGGCCCGCGTGGTGGAAGGCCAGTTCCAGCGCGGCGGGGTGGAGGTGGACGCCGTCGTTGATCAGCTCGACCGTGACCCGCTCGTCCTCCAGCAGGGCGGCGATCGGGCCGGGCGCGCGGTGGTTCAGGGCGGGCATGGCGTTGAAGAGGTGGGTGGCGACCGTGGCGCCCGCGTCGATCGCCTCCACCGTCTGCTCGTAGCTGGCGTCCGTGTGCCCGATCGCCGCGATCACGCCGTGCTCGGCGAGCAGCCGTACGGAGTCGATGCCGCCCGGCAGCTCGGCCGCGAGGGTGACCATCGTCGCCCTGCCGCGCGCCGCGTCGATCAGCTTGCGCACCTCGGCCGGGTCCGGGTCGCGCAGCAGCGCCTCGGAGTGCGCGCCCTTGCGGCACGGGGAGATGAACGGCCCCTCGAAGTGGATGCCGGCGATCTCACCCTGCTCGGCCAGCTCGCTCAGCAGTCCCGCCTGGCCGACCAGGAGGTCCATCTCGTCGGTCACAGTGGAGGCGACGAGGGTGGTGGTGCCGTGCTGCCGGTGGGTGCGGATGGCGGTGAGGATCTGCTCGGGGGTGCCGGAGAAGGAGGCTCCGCCGCCGCCGTGGTTGTGGATGTCGACGAATCCGGGGACCAGCCAGTGGCCGGTGACGTCGACGAGCGCCGCGCCGGCCGGGGCGGTGGCGGTGATGTGCCTGCCGTCCACGGCCAGCCGGCCGTTCGCCACCGTTCCGGTGGGGAGCACCACGTTCGCGCCGGTGAGCACCTGCGGGCCGGTGGGGGCCGTGCGCCCGTCGAGGCGGGGCCGGGGGTCCGCACCGCCCCGCTCCTCGCGCGGGGCGCTCCCGCCCGGAGCCTGGATGTCCCGCTCGGTTGCCATCAGGTGCTTACCTCCGGAGTCGTAGGAGTGTCCGTCGTCAACAGATCCCGTGCGATCAGACCCGCACCGAGGCAGCCGGCCGTGTCGCCGAGGGCGGCGGGGACGATGGTGGGCGCTTTCTGGAAGGTGACGCGCCGCCGGACGGCGTCGCGCAGCGGTCGGAACAACACTTCCCCCGCCTCGGCCAGCCCGCCACCGATGATCAGCGTGCGGGGGTCCAGCAGGGTGACCGCCGTGACCAGCCCGTCGGCGAGCGCGTCCACCGCCTCCTGCCACACCCGGACGGCGTTCGGGTCGCCGGACGCGACGGCCCCGGCGCAGTCGGCCGCGTCCGCGTCCGGGTTGCCGCAGGCGGCGGCCCACGCCTCGCTGACGGCGGAGGCGGAGGCGTACCGCTCCAGGCAACCCCGCTGCCCGCAGGGGCAGGCCGAGCCGCCGGGGCGGACGACGATGTGCCCGATCTCGCCGGCGAAGCCGTGCGCGCCGGCCTCGACCCGCCCGTCCAGGCCGATGGCGCCGGCGATCCCGGTGCCCAGCGGTACGAACAGGAACCGGTCCGTGCCCCGGCCCGCGCCGATCCGGCCCTCCGCGAGGCCGCCGGTGCGGACGTCGTGGCCGAGGGCGACGGGCACGCCGAGCCGGTCGGCGAGCAGGGCCCGCAGGGGGACGTCGCGCCAGCCGAGGTTGGCCGCGTAGACGGCGGTGCCGTGCTCCTCGTCGACGATGCCGGGGACCGCGATGCCGGCCGCGGCGGCGGGCTCGCCGTACTGCTCCAGGCCGTGGGCGCGCAGCTCGGCGGCGAAGTCGAGGATGCCCGCGACCACCGCGTCGGGGCCGCGCTCGCGGCCGGTGGCGCGGCGGGCGCGGTGGAGCAGCGCGCCGTCCTCGCCGACGAGGGCGGCCTTCATCCCGGTACCGCCCACGTCCAGGGCGATGACATGTCTCACCACGGGGCCTAGTGTGACCCTCGGACCCGGGAGAGGTCTAGTCCACTCACGTGGTGTAGACCTTATGTGTCCATATGTTGAACGGTCACACAGCAGGGTTGGGGCTTTGAGGGTGCGTCGGCGAACGGCAGGAACGATCGCGGTGGTGTCCGCACTGGGCATGACGGCGGTTCTCGGCGGCTGCGGGAGTACAGGCTCCTCCGACGTGACGCTCAGACTCGTCGCAGCCGACTACGGCGACTCCGCCGCCAACAGCTCCAAGAAGTACTGGGACGCCCTCGTCCGGGAGTACGAGAAGGAGCACCCCGACGTGAAGGTCGAGGTCAGCGTCTACTCCTGGAACGACGTCGACCGCAAGGTCAAGGAGATGGTCGACGCGGGCGACGCCCCCGACATGGCCCAGATCGGCGCCTACGCCGACTACGCCGCCGAGGGCAAGCTCTACGCGGCCTCGGACCTGCTCTCCATCCGCACCCAGGCCGACTTCCTCTCCCAGCTCTCCGACGCGGGCGAGTGGAAGCACACGCAGTACGGCATCCCGTTCGCCGCCTCCACCCGGGTGCTCTTCTACAACAAGACCCTGTTCGCCAAGGCCGGCATCACCCCGCCCACCACCTGGGACCAGCTCGCCGCCGACGCCGAGGCGCTCAAGGACAAGGGGGTCAAGTACCCCTACGCGCTGCCCCTCGGCCCCGAGGAGGCCCAGGCCGAGACCATGCAGTGGCTGCTCAGCGGCGGCAACGGCGGCAGCGGCTACACCGACGACATCGGCACCTACACCATCGACTCCGCGCAGAACATAGCGACCTTCAGCTGGCTCAAGGACGAGCTCGTCGGCAAGGGCCTCACCGGCCCGGTCGCCCCCGGCAAGCTCAACCGCGCCACCGCCTTCGCCGCGTTCGCCGACGGGCAGGTCGGCATGCTCAACGGGCACCCCACGCTGATCCAGCAGGCCGCCAAGAAGGGCGTGAAGTTCGGCATCGTGCCCATGCCGGGCCGCACCGGCAAGGCCAGGGCCTCGATGGGCGTCGCCGACTGGATGATGGGCTTCCGGCAGCACGGCCACGCCGACCAGATCGGCGACTTCCTGGACTTCGTGTACGCGAAGAAGAACGTCCTGTCCTTCTCCCGGCAGTACGGGCTGCTGCCGGTCACCAGCTCCGCCTCCACCGTCATGAGCGCGTCGGACGCGGCCACCGACAAGCCGCTGCACGCCTTCCTCGACCAGCTGCCCACCTCCGAGCTCTACCCCGTCGGCAAGACCTCCTGGGCGGCGGTCAGCGCGGCCGTGAAGAAGAACATCGGCCAGGCGGTCGCCCCCGGCGGCAGCCCCTCCGCCGTCCTGACCCGCCTCCAGTCGACGGCCACGGCGGCCGACAGCACCACCGCGGACTAGGGGCCTGGGGGCCGCCGGGCCCCGCCGGGCCCCCGGACCGGCTGTCGGTGCCCGGCGCTACCGTGGCTGCCATGGAACTGGGCAGCCGTGAAAAGGCCATCCTCGCGCTGGAGCGCCGGGGCTTTCCCGGCGCCGGCGCGAAGGAGCGGGCGATCCGCGAGGAGCTGGGGCTGGCCCCCGTGCGCTACTACCAGCTCCTCAACGCCCTGCTGGACGACGAGCGGGCACTGGCCCACGACCCGGTGACGGTGAACCGGCTGCGGCGGGTCCGGGAGGCACGGCGCGCGGAGCGCTGAGCCACCGGGCCCCGGTCCGTGGCCGACGAGCCGGGGGGAGTGAGCCCGGCCCATGCTGGATAGGGTCGCTGTATGGACCCTCTGCCGACCCCGCGGACCCAGGCCGGACAAGACGGCCTCGCCGCCCTGCTGGCCAAGCCGAGCGCGGCGGTCGTCGGCCTGGACTTCGACGGCACACTGGCCCCGATCGTCGCCGACCCGGAGCAGGCCCGCGCCCACCCCGACGCCGTACCCGCGCTGGCCGCGCTCGCCCCCAGGCTCGCCTCCGTCGCCGTGATCACCGGCCGCCCGGCCGAGGTCGCGGTCGCCTACGGCGGCTTCGCCGGTGTGCCCGGCCTGGAACACCTCACCGTCCTCGGGCACTACGGCGCCGAACGCTGGGAGGCGGCCACCGGCGCGGTCACCGCGCCGCCCCCGCACCCCGGCGTGGCCGCCGTCCGCGCCGAGCTGCCGGGCCTGCTGGAGCGCACGGACGCCGCACGGGGCACGTGGATCGAGGAGAAGGGCCGGGCCGTCGCCGTCCACACCCGCCGCGCCGCCGATCCGCAGGCCGCCTTCGAGGCCCTGCGCGTCCCCCTCGCCGGCCTCGCCACCCGGTACGGACTGATCCTGGAACCCGGCCGCCTGGTCCTGGAACTGCGTCCGCCGGGCATGGACAAGGGCGTGGCCCTGCTGGACCACGCCCGCGCCACCGGTGCCGAGTGCGTCGTCTACGCCGGCGACGACCTGGGCGACCTCCCGGCCTTCGCCGCGATCGACACCCTGCGCGCCGACGGCGTCCCCGGCCTGCTGGTCTGCAGCGGCAGCACGGAGGTCACGGAGCTGGCGGAGCGGGCCGACCTGGTGGTGGACGGCCCCGAGGGAGTCGTGGCCCTGCTGCTGCGGCTGGCGGCCGCCACGGGATGACACGGCGGCCCGGCCGCGGCCGGCCGGAGTCCCTCCGGCGGCCGCGGCCGCCCGGCCGTCACCGCTGCAGTTCCGCCAGCTGGTCCAGGAACCACCGGGCCGGCGGCAGCGCGGTGGCGGCCGCGGCCAGCCTCTTGGACCGCTGCGCCCGCTCGTCCGCCGGCAGGCTCAGCGCCTCGTGCAGCGCCTGTGCCGTGCCCCCGATGTCGTACGGGTTCACAACGAAGGCGTCCTCGCCCAGCTCCTCGTACGCCCCGGCCTCCCGCGACAGCACCAGCGCGCAGCCCTCGTCGGAGACGACCGGGACCTCCTTGGCGACCAGGTTCATGCCGTCCCGGATGGGGTTGACCAGCGCCACGTCGGCCAGCCGGTACGCGGCCAGGGAGCGCGCGAAGTCGTCCTTCACGTGCAGCACCACCGGCGTCCAGCCCGCGGTGCCGTACCGCTCGTTGAGGCCGTCCGCGACCCGCCGCACCTCGGCGGTGTAGTCGCGGTAGACGGCGAGGTCCTGCCGGGAGGGGTAGGCGAACGCCACGTGGACGACCTTCTCCCGCCACTCGGGGTGGTCCTCCAGCAACTGCCCGTACGCCAGCAGCCCGCGCACGATGTTCTTGGACAGCTCGGTGCGGTCCACCCGGACGATCGTCCTGCGCCCCGGGCCGATCTCCTCGCGCAGCGCCGCCATCCGCTCGGCCACGTCCTCCTGGTGCGCCCGCTTGCGCAGGAAGTCCGCGTCCGCGCCCAGCCCGTGCACCCCGATCCGGGTGCCGGAGGGGATGCCGGGGCCGAGCACCGCGTGACAGCAGTCCGTGAACGCGTCCGCCCACCGCTGGGTGAGGAACGCCGCCCGGTCCGCGCCCAGGATGCCGCCGAGCAGCTCGGCGGCGATGTCGTCGGGCAGCACGCGGAAGTAGTCCGGCGGGGCCCAGGGGGTGTGCGAGAAGTGGCCGATGCGCAGGTCGGGGCGGAGCCGGCGGAGCATGCGCGGGGCGAGGGCCAGGTGGTAGTCCTGGATCACCACCGCCGCGCCCTCGGCCGCCTCCTGCGCCAGCGCCTCGGCGAACGCCCGGTTGTACGCCTCGTACGACGCCCACTGCCGCCGGAACTCCGCGTCGAAGACCGGTTCCAGCGGGGTCTGGTACAGCATGTGGTGGACGAACCAGAGCACCGAGTTGGCGATGCCGTTGTACGCCTCGTCGTGCACGGCCGCGTCGATGTCGAGCATCCGCACCCGCTGCCCGCCGGTGTCCGCGGCCGGCAGCAGCCCGCCGCCCGCCCGCCGGACGGCGGCCCGGTCGCCGTCGCCCAGCGCGGCGCACACCCACACCGACTCCGCGTCGGATCCGATGGCGGAGAGCCCGGAGACCACCCCGCCGCCGCCCCGCCGGGCGTGCAGCGAGCCGTCCTCGCTCACCTGATAGGAGACCGGGCCGCGATTCGACGCGACCAGCACCCGAGCCTTGTCAGCAGCACCGTGCGTGGAAGCCATACGCCTCAACCTAGCCCGGTCCGGAAACGCTCAAACGTACGGTCCGTCCGGGACGGTACGGGACGGCGGCCGTATACGGCGCGTTCACGCCACCTTCCGCTCGGCGTACTCCGCGATCTCCAGCATGGGCGGCCGCTCCTCGGTGTCCACCGAGTAGGTGCGGGGTTCGAACCCGTCCTCGCCCCGCTCGAACTGGGTCAGCGCGGGCCGGATCAGATGGCCGCGGGCCAGCCGGAGCTGGGCCGTGCGGTAGATGGCGGCGGCCATCCGGCCCAGCGCCTGCCCGTCCTGGTGCCGGTGCCTGCGCACGCCCACGTCCACCTGGGCCAGCGCGTCCAGGCCGACCAGGTGCAGCGCGTCCACCAGCATGCCCAGCTCCACGCCGTAGCCGACGGGGAACGGCAGCTGCTCCAGCAGCGAGCGGCGGGCCGCGTACTCGCCGCCCAGCGGCTGCACGAAACCGGCGAGCTGCGGCCAGTGCATGTTCAGCAGCGGGCGGGCCATCAGCTCGGTGACCCGGCCGCCCTGGCCCGCCGATCCGGCGAGCGGGCGGTCGTACATCGCCTTGACCAGGTCCACGCCCGGCTCGGTGAGCAGCGGGCCGACGATCCCGGAGACGAAGTCGGAGGAGAACTCCCGCAGGTCGGCGTCGATGAAGCAGACGATGTCCCCGCCGGTCACCAGCAGCGAGCGCCACAGCACCTCGCCCTTGCCGGGGACGGCGGGGATGCGGGGCAGGATCTCGTCGCGGTGGACGACCCGGGCACCGGCGCGGGCGGCGACCTCGGAGGTGCGGTCGGTGGAGCCGGAGTCCACGACCACGACCTCGTCGACGAGCGGCACCCGCTCGACGAGGTCGCGGCGGATGGCTGCGACGATGTCCCCGACCGTCTCCTCCTCGTTGAGCGCGGGCAGCACGACGCTGATCGTCTGGCCCGTGCGCTGCTTGGCGGCGAGTACGCGGGGGAGCGGCCGGTCGGCCACGGACCAGGACCGGGTGGTCAGCCAGCGCTCGACTTCTTCCAGCACAGTCAGCGGCTCCTCACTCTTGTCTCGCGGTACGGACGACTGTCTCAACTGTCCCGGCCGTCGGTTACAGTCTTGAACAACGCCGGTGACCATCGCATGTCGGGGGTCCACGAGCGTCCACAACCGCATACAGCTCATCCAGAGGGGCAGAGGGACACGGCCCGATGAAGCCCCGGCAACCCTCCAGTCGGTTCTCGTAGATCAGCTCTGATCGTTTCCGCGAGGCTCCCGGCTAGGGAAGGTGCCAAATCCGTCTCACGGCGAAGTGCGTCGTGAGGAAGATGAGGAGAAAGGGCCTCGCCTCCATGGCTGTGCAGACAGTTGCCACCACCACCCCCGTCGACCTCGGCCCCGCCGCGGCTCTGAGCTGTCGGGAGTGCGGTCACCGGGTGCCGCTCGGCCCGGTCTTCGCCTGCGAGGAGTGCTTCGGCCCGCTGGAGATCGCCTACGACTTCTCCGCCTACGACACCGAAGAGCTCCGCCGCCGCATCGAGGCCGGCCCCGCCAACATCTGGCGCTACGCGCCGCTGCTGCCGGTCCCGGCGGACGTCGCCGACAAGCCCAACCTGAACCCGGGCTGGACCAAGCTGGTCAAGGCCGACAACCTCGCCGGCGAGCTGGGCGTGACCGGCGGTCTGTACGTCAAGGACGACTCCGGCAACCCGACGCACTCCTTCAAGGACCGCGTGGTCGCCCAGGCGCTGGAAGCCGCCCGCGCCTTCGGCTTCACCACCCTCTCCTGCTCCTCCACCGGCAACCTGGCCGGCGCCGTCGGCGCCGCAGCCGCCCGGGCCGGCTTGCGCTCCTGCGTGTTCATCCCGCACGACCTGGAGCAGGGCAAGGTCGTCATGGCCGCGGTCTACGGCGGCGAGCTGGTCGGCATCGAGGGCAACTACGACGACGTCAACCGCTTCTGCTCCGAACTGATCGGCGACCCGGCCGGCGAGGGCTGGGGCTTCGTCAACGTCAACCTGCGGCCGTACTACGCGGAGGGCTCCAAGACCCTGGCGTACGAGATCTGCGAGCAGCTCGGCTGGCGGCTGCCCGACCAGATCGTCGTCCCGATCGCCTCCGGCTCCCAGCTCACGAAGATCGACAAGGGGCTCCAGGAGCTGATCGGGCTCGGTCTGGTCGAGGACAAGCCGTACAAGATCTTCGGCGCGCAGGCCGCGGGCTGCTCCCCGGTCTCCACCGCCTTCAAGGCCGGGCACGACGTCGTCCGGCCCCAGAAGCCGGACACCATCGCCAAGTCCCTCGCCATCGGCAATCCGGCCGACGGCCCGTACGTCCTGGACATCGCCCGCCGTACCGGCGGTGCCGTGGAGGACGTGACGGACGAGGAGGTCGTGGACGCCATCAAGCTGCTGGCGCGCACGGAGGGCATCTTCGCGGAGACGGCGGGCGGGGTGACCGTCGGCGTCACCCGCAAGCTGCTCGAGGAGGGCCTGCTGGACCCGGCGAAGACCACCGTCGTCCTCAACACCGGCGACGGCCTGAAGACCCTGGACGCGGTGGCCGGGACCGGCCTCACCGCCACCATCCGCCCGACCCTGGACTCCTTCCGAGAGGCTGGCCTCGCATGAGCGTGACCGTCCGCATCCCCACCATCCTGCGCACCTACACCGGTGGCCGGGCCGAGGTCGCCGCCGAGGGCGCGACCCTCGCCGAGGTCATCGCCGACCTGGAGAAGAACCACACCGGGATCGCCGCGCGGGTCCTGGACGACCAGGGCAGGCTGCGCCGGTTCGTGAACGTGTACGTCAACGACGACGACGTCCGTTTCGAGCAGGGCCTGGAAACCGCGACCCCCGACGGTGCCGGCGTCTCCATCATCCCGGCCGTTGCCGGCGGCTGATTATTACCCTCGGTAACCCCGGTTACCGACCGTTCATCGGATTGCCCCCTCCGTGAGAGAAACGGAGGGGGCAATTCAGCGTGATTGAGCGCGGTAGAGTTGGGGAACACGGCCGCGGCCTTCGGGTCGCGGGCCCCGAATTCATGCCGCGTGCCCGACAAGAAGTAGCCAAAGTGTGCGGGTTTTATGCGGCTTTTGTGGCCTTTGTGAGGCCCGAATTGCCCTGAATTCGGATGAATTCTCACCAGATTCCGGACCCCTCGCGTCCAGATTTCTCGTCCGATTGACCTGTTGCAGACGGCAGTTGGACAGATACATTCAGCCGCGGTCGACGCGTTCCGGCGCACGCCCCCGGCCAATGGGGGGTGAGGTCTGACCCGGGTCCGCGAAGTGTGGATCTGTGCAAGGGCCAGTAATAGGGGAGTTAGGCATGGCTCAGGGCACCGTCAAGTGGTTCAACGCGGAGAAGGGGTACGGCTTCATCGCGGTCGACGGTGGTGCGGACGTCTTCGTCCACTACAGCGCCATTCAGATGGACGGCTACCGCACCCTGGAAGAGGGCCAGCGGGTCGAGTTCGAGATCTCGCAGGGCCAGAAGGGCCCGCAGGCCGACATGGTTCGCGTCACCGCCTGAACGTTTCTTGCACGAAGGGCCCGCACCTCGCAGAGGGTGCGGGCCCTTCGCGTGCCCGGGTTCCGGTGTTCGCGGGCGGCTGACGGCACCCGCCTCCACCCGTGGGGCGCTTGCACTCGACCATGCCGAGTGCTAATCATTGCGTTAGCACTCTGAAGGTGAGAGTGACAGTGAAGGACCGGGTCGGTGAGGCCCGTAGGCCGGGTGGGGCAAGGAACCACGAGGCCGGCGAGCCGTCCGTCGCGGGCGCGGGCGCGGTCCGAAGGAATCACCCCCAGTCCTGGAGGGACCACTTCACATGGCCAAGATCATCGCGTTCGACGAGGAGGCGCGGCGCGGCCTCGAGCGCGGCATGAACCAGCTCGCGGACGCCGTGAAGGTGACGCTCGGCCCCAAGGGCCGCAACGTCGTCCTCGAGAAGAAGTGGGGCGCCCCCACGATCACCAACGATGGTGTCTCCATCGCCAAGGAGATCGAGCTCGAGGACCCGTACGAGAAGATCGGCGCCGAGCTGGTCAAGGAAGTCGCCAAGAAGACGGACGACGTCGCCGGCGACGGTACGACCACCGCGACCGTTCTCGCCCAGGCCCTGGTCAAGGAGGGCCTGCGCAACGTCGCCGCCGGTGCCAACCCGATGGCTCTGAAGCGCGGTATCGAGAAGGCCGTCGAGGCCGTCTCCGCCGCCCTGCTGGAGCAGGCGAAGGATGTCGAGACCAAGGAGCAGATCGCTTCCACGGCCTCCATCTCCGCCGCCGACACCCAGATCGGCGAGCTGATCGCCGAGGCCATGGACAAGGTCGGCAAGGAAGGCGTCATCACCGTCGAGGAGAGCAACACCTTCGGCCTGGAGCTCGAGCTCACCGAGGGCATGCGCTTCGACAAGGGCTACATCTCCGCCTACTTCGCGACCGACATGGAGCGCATGGAGGCGGTGCTCGAGGACCCGTACATCCTCATCGCCAACTCCAAGATCTCCTCGGTCAAGGACCTGCTCCCGCTCCTGGAGAAGGTCATGCAGTCGGGCAAGCCGCTGCTGATCATCGCCGAGGACGTCGAGGGCGAGGCCCTGTCGACCCTGGTCGTCAACAAGATCCGCGGCACCTTCAAGTCCGTCGCCGTCAAGGCCCCGGGCTTCGGCGACCGCCGCAAGGCCATGCTCGGCGACATCGCCATCCTCACGGGCGGCGAGGTCATCTCCGAGGAGGTCGGCCTCAAGCTGGAGAACGCGACCCTGGACCTCCTGGGCCGCGCCCGCAAGGTCGTCATCACCAAGGACGAGACCACCATCGTCGACGGTGCCGGCTCCTCCGACCAGGTCAACGGCCGCGTCAACCAGATCCGCGCCGAGATCGAGAACAGCGACTCCGACTACGACCGCGAGAAGCTGCAGGAGCGCCTGGCGAAGCTCGCCGGCGGTGTCGCGGTCATCAAGGCCGGTGCCGCCACCGAGGTGGAGCTCAAGGAGCGCAAGCACCGCATCGAGGACGCCGTCCGCAACGCGAAGGCCGCCGTCGAGGAGGGCATCGTCGCCGGTGGTGGCGTGGCCCTGCTCCAGGCCTCCCAGGTCTTCGAGAAGCTGGAGCTGGAGGGTGACGAGGCGACCGGCGCCAACGCCGTGCGCATCGCCCTGGAGGCCCCGCTGAAGCAGATCGCCGTCAACGCCGGCCTCGAGGGCGGTGTCGTGGTGGAGAAGGTGCGCAACCTGACCCCGGGCCACGGCCTGAACGCCGCGACCGGCGAGTACGTCGACCTGGTCGCCGAGGGCATCATCGACCCGGCGAAGGTGACGCGTTCCGCCCTGCAGAACGCCGCCTCCATCGCCGCGCTGTTCCTCACCACCGAGGCCGTCATCGCCGACAAGCCGGAGAAGGCCGCCGCGCCGGCCGGCGGCGGCATGCCGGGCGGTGACATGGACTTCTGATCGACCTCGAGGTTGATCGCCTGTCCTACGGACCGAGGGCGGTGCCCCCAGCTTCGGCTGGGGGCACCGCCCTCAGTCGATGCAGAACTCGTTGCCCTCGATGTCCAGCATCGGGATGCACGCGTCATTGCCGTCGTACAGCGTCTGCACGTGTACCGCGCCGAGCGGGACCAGCCGCGCGCACTCGGCCTCCAGCGCGGCGAGGCGCTCCTCCCCGACGAGTCCGGTGCCGACCCGCACGTCGAGATGCACCCGGTTCTTGGCGGCCTTCCCCTCGGGGACGCGCTGGAAGTACAGGCGCGGACCCACCCCTGAGGGGTCGACGCAGGCGAACCACGCGTCCTGCTGCTCGGGCGGCTGCGAGCGCTTGAAATCGTCCCACGTGTCGAACCCTTCGGGGGGCGGCGGTACGACGTACCCCAGCACCTCGCACCAGAACCGGGCGAGGCGCTCGGGCTCCGCGCAGTCGAAGGTGACCTGGAATTTCTTGATCGACGTCACCGGTCCACCGTATGGACGTACGCTCCCCGGCGAAACCCCTCGGGCCCGGGCGGGCAGTTCTGGCACTCCTACCATGTGCCGAATGACGAGAGAAGAACACCGGTCCTGGCGCGGAGTGCTGCGTGCGGCCACCTCCACGGCGGCCGGCGCCGTGCTGGTCGCCGGTCTGGTCGTGGGCCTGGGCAGTGGCACCGCCTCCGCCGCCACCGCGATAACCAGTGCCGGTACCGACGGCATGGTCCTGCGGTACGTGACGGGCTACGGCGACGCGATCGACCACCTCGGTGAGAAGAATCCGGCGCTGATCGAGCAGGACCTGACGAAGCTGGCCGGTACCGGCGCGTCCGGCAAGAGCGGGCTGTGTTTCCCGACGCCCTTCCACCCCGGTGTCGACGCCGACGGCTTCTGCTGGAACAACGCGGCCGACGACAGCGGCACCGACGGCTGGGCCCCGCAGGGCTTCTCCGTGCCGCACACGGCCGCCGGTGACGGGGTCTACGGCGGGCACCGGTGGGAGGTGACGTCCTGGCACCACGGCACGGCCAACGATCTCGCCAAGCTCCGTTTCACCAACCGGGACACGGCCACCCCGACCTACTTCGACGTGCTCCTGGTCACGGCCGGCGCCGACGGCACCGTCCAGCCCCAGGACAAGAACCACGCCGACGGTGTGGTCTGGTACGGCGACCGCCTGCTGGTCGCCCACGGGCGCTTCCTCGACGTCTTCGACCTGCACGACCTGAAGTACGACTCGGACAAGCCGAACGGCTTCTCGTACGTCCTGCCGCTGCGCCACACCTACCGGACGACCGCGACGGCCGCCGAGACCGACACGTGCGCGGTGGCCGACGGCCCCGAGCCCTGTCTGAACGGGATCAGCTTCGACCGTGACCACACGGCGCTGACGACGAACGAGTTCCTCGACGGCTCCGGGGGCCGGATCATCCGGTGGGACTTCGACACGGGAACCGGACTGCCCAGGCCCGCCGCCGGCACCGCTCCGGGCGACGCCGTCCCCGCGGCCGCCTGGTCGTCGCCGGTGTGGAAGATGCAGGGCGTCGTGCAGACCGGCGGGACCTTCTACATGAGCGGCAAGTGCCCGTCGACCTTCGACAACAGCTACCGGGAGCCCGCCTGCGTGCACAAGGGCGCGGCCGGCACCGCCCCGTCCGTGCTCACCCAGGTGCCGGACATGGCGCAGAACCTGGACTGGGACGCCTCCACCGGCCGGATCCGGGGTGTGAACGAGGTGGCCCAGTCCACTCAGGACAAGCCCCAGCGGCTGGTGTTCGACTTCGAGCCCACCGCCCGCGACATCACCGCCATGCGGCTGCGGAACGTGAACAGCGGCAGGTGTCTCACGCCGTACGGGGCCAGCCTGAACGACGGTGCGAACGTCGTGCAGTGGGAGTGCAACGGCCACAGCGGTGAGAACTGGTACTGGAACGGCTCGGAGATCCGCAGCTTCCTCAGCAACCGCTGCCTGACCGTCTACGGCGCCAGCACCGCCAACGGCGCGAACGCCGTGCAGTGGGCGTGCAACGGCAGCGCGGCCCAGCGGTGGAGCCGGGTGTCCGGCGCGGGCGGCGGTTCCATGCTGGTCAACGGCAACAGCGGGAAGTGCCTGACGATCTACGGCGCCGGCGCCGGCGACGGCGTCCAGGCTACCCAGTGGAGCTGTGACTCCACCGACCCCGCGCACGCGTGGATCGGCTACACCCCCTGACGCCGTAGGGCGTGCGAGGCGGCCCCGGTGGCCCCGGTATTCCCGGACGGGAATACGGGGGCCGCCTTCCGGTTTTAGTTAAGCGCCTGCAAGAATGCGCACGCACATACCAGCCGGTCGACCCCCCTTTCGAGGAGCCCGCACGTGACCACCACGCCCCCCGCCTCCCGCGCGGCACAGATCCTCTCCCGCCCGATCGCCCTCAACGGCCTTACCGTCCCGAACCGGATCGTGATGGCGCCGATGACGCGGATGTTCTCCCCGGGCGGCATCCCCGGCGAGGACGTGCGCTCGTACTACGCGCGCCGGGCCGCCGCCGGCGTCGGCCTCATCGTCACCGAGGGCACCTACGTGGGCCACGAGTCGGCGGGGCAGAGCGACCGGGTGCCGCGGTTCCACGGGGAGGAGCAGCTGGCGGGCTGGGCGAAGGTCGCCGAGGACGTGCACGCGGCCGGCGGCACCATCGTGCCGCAGCTCTGGCACATCGGCATGGTCCGCAACGAGGGCGACGCGCCCTTCCCCGACGCCCCGGCCGTCGGCCCCTCCGGCATCGCCACCGCGGGCGCCGAGCCCACCGGCAAGGCCATGACGCAGGCGGACCTCGACGCCGTCATCGGCGCGTTCGCCGAGGCCGCGGCCGCCGCCGAGCGCATCGGCTTCGACGGCGTGGAGATCCACGGCGCCCACGGCTACCTCGTCGACCAGTTCCTGTGGGAGGGCACCAACCGGCGTACGGACGCCTACGGCGGCGACCCGGTGTCCCGCACCAGGTTCGCCGCGGAGATCGTCGCCGCGGTCCGCGAGGCGGTCTCGCCCGAGTTCCCGATCCTCTTCCGCTACTCGCAGTGGAAGCAGCAGGACTACACGGCCCGGCTCGCCGAGACCCCCGAGGAGCTGGAGGCCATCCTGACCCCGCTCGCCGCGGCCGGCGTCGACGTCTTCCACGCCTCCACCCGCCGCTACTGGTTGCCCGAGTTCGACGGCTCCGACCTGAACCTGGCGGGCTGGACGAAGAAGCTCACCGGCAAGCAGGTCATCACCGTCGGCTCGGTCGGCCTCGACGGCGACTTCGTCAACGCCTTCCAGGGCGAGGGCTCCCCGGTCAAGGGCATCGACAACCTCCTGGACCGCCTGGAGGCGGAGGAGTTCGACATGGTGGCCGTAGGCCGCGCGCTGCTCCAGGACCCGGAGTGGGCCGCCAAGGTGCTCGCCGACCGCTTCGAGGAGCTGAAGCCGTACGACGCGGCCGCGGTGAAGACGCTGAGCTGACCGGGCACCTGTGACCGCCGTCGTCCGTTGCCCTCATGACCGAAGGAGCGAGCATGACGACGAGCGAGTCCGGGGAGCGGACGGCGAAGACCGCCCCACCCGTGGTGCGCACCGCCTCCGGCGCCGTGCGCGGTCGCCACGAGGACGGCCTGGCGGTCTTCCGGGGCATCCCCTACGCCGAACCCCCGGTCGGCGAGGCCCGGTTCCGGGCACCGCGTCCGGTGCGGCCCTGGGACGGCACGCGCGAGGCGTGCGCCTTCGGGCCCCCGCCCCCGCAGGACCCGGGCGTCCCGGGCGGCGCGGCGGCGCCGCCCGGCCCCGCCGGCGACCACTGGCTGACGGTGAACGTGTGGACGCCCGAGCCGGACCCGGCCGCCGGCCGTCCGGTCATGGTGTGGATCCACGGCGGCTCCTACCGGATGGGCCACGCCGGCCTGCCCGGCTACGACGCGCGGCGGATCGCCCGGGACGGCGACGTCGTCGTGGTCACCCTCAACTACCGGCTCGGCGTGGAGGGCTTCACCCTGCTCGACGGCGCCCCCGCCAACCGCGGCCTGCTGGACCAGGTGGCGGCCCTGGAATGGGTGCAGGCCAACATCGCGGCGTTCGGCGGTGATCCCGGCCGCGTCACCGTGTTCGGCGAGTCGGCCGGGGCGGGCTCGGTGGCCTCGCTGCTGGCCATGCCGGCGGCCCGCGGCCTGTTCCGGCGGGCGGTGGCCCAGAGCGTGCCCGGCACGTTCTTCTCCGCCCCGCTGGCGCGCGACATCGCGGCGGCGCTGGCGGCGGAGGCGGGCCTTGAACCCACGGCGGCGGACCTGGCCGCCGTCGACCCCGGCCGGCTGGCGGAGGCGGGCCGGGCGCTGAGCGCCAAGATGCCGCGGTACACCGGCCGCTGGGGCCAGGCGGCACCGGCCGGCAGCCCCTTCTCCCCGGTCGTCGACGGCGAGGTGCTGCCCACCACCCCCTGGCGGGCCCTCGCGGCGGGCGCGGCCCGCGACGTGGACCTCCTGGTCGGCCACAACCGCGACGAGTTCCGTCTCTTCATGGCCATGGGCGGCATGCTCGGCACGGTCACGGACGAGCAGCTGACGCGGACCCTGCGGCTGCTGGCCCCGGGCGGCGAGGCGGGCGAGCGCGCCTACCGCGCGGCCCACCCGGACGCCTCACCGTCCGAGCTGTTCGAACGCGTCCAGACGGACTGGCTGTTCGCGGTACCGACCCTGCGTCTGGCCGAGGCCCAGCTGGCCGGCGGCGGTGGCGCCCACGTCTACCGGCTGACCTGGCCGGCCCCGGGCGGCGGCGGCGTGCTGGGCGCCTGCCATGTCCTGGACGTCGCCCTGCTCTTCGGCACGTACCGCTCCGTCCTGGGCGGTCTGCTCTTCGCCGACGCGGACGTCCCGGCCGAGGCGGAGGAGCTGTCGGCCGCCTTCCGCCGCTCCTGGACGTCCTTCGCCCGGACGGGAGACCCGGGCTGGCCGGCGTACGGCACCGGGGAGCGTCCGGTGCGGACGTTCGACGCGCGGCCGGTGGTCGCGCCCCGCCCGGCGGAGCCCACCGGACACCTGTGGGAGGGGTACGAGGTCCCGGCCCTGCCGCTGCTCGCCTAGAGGTTGCCCAGCGGCTCGATGTCGACCCGTACGGGCGTCCCCCAGACCCGCAGCACCTCGTAGTCGGTGAACTCGTGCACCAGCCGGTAGGCCATGGCGGGCCGGGAGCCGCGCCGTTGCGCGGCGAGGTAGGCCTCGGCCTCGCGCCGGTCCCTCCGCGGCGTCCCGCACAGCTGCCACTCCTGCCCGTTCCACAGCTCCGGCAGCCACCGCTGCTGGGGCTGGGGCCGGTCACCGCGCACCCCGTACCGGGAGGGGGCGGTGGGAACCGGCTCGCCCGGCCGGGGCCTGCTGCCCTGGAACTCCGACCGCCGGGCCGCCCGGCGCCGGGTCTCGCACAGCAGGCACAGGTCGGGCGCGCTCTCGTCCACGGGGCCCTGCGGGTGCTCGGGGCAGCGGGTGGCGGGCGCGCCGGTGGTGACGCTCTCGTCCAGCAGATCGACGGCCCGCCGCAGATCGTCCCTGATCTCGTGCAGCCGGGCGTCCGGGGTGTCGACGGTCAGCGCCTCCCCGTGCTCCCCGAGCAGCCGAAGAGCCCGTCCCAGGGCGGTGAGCTGGGCATGGTTCATCTCGATCGGTCCCTCCTCACCCTCCATGGTGCCCTGCCGGGCGGGGGCGGGGGACGCGCGGGCCCCTGGCGCCCGGCCGCACCGCAAGCGGTGTGTCACGCGGGCGGACTGCCCCCGGGGCGGCGGGCGAAGCCGAACAGGTACGTCGCCGCGAACCCCACCGCGTACCCGGTGAGCAGTCCGCCGCCGTACACGGCCGCCGCCGGGCCGGGGCCTCGGTCGCCGGCCAGCAGGGGGAACAGGGCCCAGCCCGACGGGCCGATGGCCGTCGCGCCCACCTTGGTGCCCAGCATGGCGAAGAAGCCGACGAACGCGCCGCCCGCCGCACCGCCCGCGCAGGCGGTCAGGAACGGGCGGCCGAGGGGGAGCGAGACGCCGTAGATCAGGGGTTCGCCGACGCCCAGCAGGCCGGCCGGGAGGGCCGAGCGGATCGTGCTGCGCAGCGGGACGTCGTGCCGGAGCCGGACGTAGACCGCGAGGGCCGCGCCGACCTGGCCCGCACCCGCCATGGCCAGCAGCGGCAGCAGGACGGTGTAGCCCTGCTGGTCGATCAGGGTGGCGTGCAGCGGGATCAGGGCCTGGTGCAGGCCGAGCATGACCAGCGGCAGGAAGAGGCCGCCGAGGACCAGTCCGGCCACCGGCCCGGTGGTCGCGAGCAGCCAGTTCGCCGCCGTGCCGATCGCCGTCGCCACCGCGCCGGCCGCGTACATCAGGCCGTACAGCGTCACCAGGCCGGGGACCAGCACCGTGAGCGTGGGGGTGAGCAGGACGTCGAGCGCCCCGGGCACGCGGCCCCGGCACCACTTCTCCACCCGGGTCGCCAGCAGCGCCGCCGCGAGGGCGCCGAGCACCCCGCCCTGCCCGGGTGCCAGGTGCACCCCGAAAGCCGTCACCTTCGCCACGCCCGGGTGGACGACGACCGCCGCGACCGCGCCGCCCAGCACGGGCGTGCCGCCGAACTCCTTCGCCGTGCCGTAACCGACGAACACCGCGATCAGCGCCATGAAGGCGGAGGCGATCGCGGTGAGGGCCACGGTCAGGCCGGGCAGCAGCCCGGCGTTGACCAGCAGCCCGTTCAGGCCGGCGAGGATCCCGCAGCCGATCAGGGCCGGGATGAGCGGGACGAAGACGTTCGCGACCCGGCGCAGGGCGGTCTTGGCCGGGGTGGCGTTGCGCCGCCGCAGCCGCTCCTTCAGCCGCTCACCCGCCTCCGCGCCGGTGAGCGGCTGCCCGTCCGGGCGGGCTGCGGTGCCGGGCGGCCGGTCGCCGGGGCCGGTGGAGCCGCCGGGCGGCGGGTGCGGCAGCAGCGCCTCCACCGCCGCCGTGACCGCGTCGACCGCTCCGGGGCCGAGCACGACCTGCCAGGCGGCGCCGGCGGTCACCACGCCCAGCACCCCGGGTACGGCCCGCAGGGCCTCCTCGTCCCCGGCCGCCGGGTCGGCGAGGGTCAGTCTGAGCCGGGTCAGGCAGTGGGCCGCGGAGGTGACGTTGGCCGGGCCGCCGACCCGGGCGAGGACGGCGGCCGCGGTGGCGGCGGGGTCGTTGCGCACGCCCCGAGCGTGCGGGTCAGTGGGGGGCGTGTGCCAGCGCGGCGCGCAGATGGCCGCCGGACTCCTCCAGAAGGCGGGCGGCCGTCGGGCCGTCGACACCGGCCAGCAGGACCAGGATCGCCTGCTTCACCTCGCCGCCGGTCTCCGTGAGTGCCTTCTCGATCTCGGTGTCCCCCGCCCCCGTGGCCTGCGCGACGATCCGGTGCGAGCGGGCCCGGAGCTTGTCGTTGGAGGCGCGCACGTCGACCATCAGGTTCCCGTACGTCTTGCCGAGCCGGATCATCGTGATCGTCGACAGCATGTTCAGCACCAGCTTCTGGGCCGTGCCCGCCTTCAGCCGGGTGGAGCCGGTGATCAGCTCCGGGCCCACGACGACCTCGATGCCGTGCTCGGCGGCGGCCCCGAGCGCGCTGTGCGCGTTGCAGGCCAGGCCGACGGTCAGGGCGCCGAGGGCGCGGGCGTGCGCCACGGCGCCGACGGCGTAGGGGGTGCGGCCGGAGGCGGAGACGCCGACAACGCTGTCGTCGGGCGTCAGTTTCAGCGCGTCGAGGTCCCGGCGGGCCAGCTCCTCGGAGTCCTCCGCGCCCTCCACGGAGGTGACCATGGCCGGGGGGCCGCCCGCGATCAGGCCGACGACCTGCTCGGGGTCGGTGTTGAAGGTGGGCGGGCACTCGGAGGCGTCCAGCACGCCCAGCCGCCCGGCGGTACCGGCGCCGGCGTAGACGAGCCGCCCGCCGCGGGCCATGCGTGCGGCGACGGCGTCGATGGCGGCGGCGATCCTGGGCAGCTGACCGGCGACGGCCGCGGGCACGCCCGCGTCCTCCCCGTTCATCAGCCGGGCGATGTCGAGGGTGGGCAGCCGGTCGATGCCGGCGAGTTCGGGCCGGAATGCCTCGGTGGTCAGGGAGGCCAACTGGCTGCGGAGGTCATGAGAGGTCATCGGGGGGCGGCTCTTTCCGGTGGGGGGCTTTGCTGTTCCCTGATGTGTCTAACGCGGACCGCTCCGGTGACGGTGCGCCAGCGCCTCGTAGGACGCGGCGAGCGCCGGCGCCGCGGTCTCGTACGTCCGCTGCGCCACCCCCACGAACAGGCAGTCCACCACCAGCAGCTGACTGGTGCGGGAGGACATCGCGGCCGGCCGCAGCTCCGTCTCGCGCGAGGTGGACGTGGTCAGCACGTGGTCGGCGTACTGCGTCACGGGCGAGTCGGGCCGCCCGGTGATCGCGACGGTGGTCGCCCCGTGCTCGAAGGCGGCCCGGAGCGGTTCGATGACGTCCCCCGTCGACCCGGAGTGGGTGATCGCGATCGCCACGTCACCCGAGCGGAGCTGTACCGCGTTGGTCACCGCGAGGTGCGGGTCGCTGTGCGCGTGGGCTATGAGCCCTATCCGCAGCAGCTTCTGGGTGAGGTCCTGGGCGACCAGCCCGGAGGCCCCTATGCCGTACACGTCGGTGCGCCGGGCGGTGGCCAGCGCGGCGACGGCCGCGTCCAGCTGGACGGTGTCGAGTCCGGCGGCCGTGTCGGCGAGCGTCTGCTGCTCCTCGTAGGCCAGCTTGGCGACGACGTCGGCGATGGGGTCGTCCACCGCGATGTCGGTGGTGATCGCGGGTGCGCGTCCGGACTGCTGCTGGGCGGCGAGGCCGGCGAGGGCCAGGCGCAGGTCGCGGTAGCCCGGGTAGCCGAGCAGCCGGGCGGTGCGGACCACGGTGGCCTCGCTGGTGCCGGTGAGTTCGGCGAGTCCGGTGACCGTGAGGGCGGCGCAGCCGGCCGGGTCGCCCGCGACGGCCTCGGCGACGCGCTGCATGGAGCGGGTCATGGACGGGGCGAGGGTGCGCACCTTGGCGGCGAGCGAGCCGCCCGGACCGCCGAAACTTTCCTTCACGTCCTGGGTCACTCATGAAAGATATTTTCGGTTCGGTGTCGCGGTCAAGAGTGCGCACAATAGGGGGCATGGACCCCATCAGCCCCCTGGAACAGGCGCTGCACGCGGCCCGCGCCCTGGTGCTCGCCGATCTGGTCGCGGGCGAGGTCGCCGAGGCGGACGTGGTCTCCCTGGTGGAGGATTCCATCGTGCAGCGGCGCTGGTGGGTCGAGCAGTGGCCGGACGGCGTCGCCTACCTGCCCGGGCTGGTCGCCCAGGACGTGCAGGACGCGCTGCTGGACCGGTACGGCCGCTGGCCGCTGTGCCCGGTGTGCGGCACCGGCGACCCGCACGCGCTGGACGTGGAGCCCGAACTGGGCCCCGACCCGCACTGGGTGTGCCACAAGGCGGGGGTGAAGGTCGCGTCGGTGGGTGCGCTGGGGGCGGCCACGGGCGGGACGACCTCGTCGTGACCCTGTACATCGACCCGCCCACCTGGCCCGGCCACGGCCGTCTGTGGTCGCACCTGGTGAGCGATGTCTCCTACGACGAACTGCACCTGTTCGCCGCCGGGTTGGGCGTGCCCCGCCGGGCCTTCGACGGTGACCACTACGACCTCCCGTCCCACCGGTACGCGGACGCGGTGGCGGCCGGGGCGGTGCAGGTCAGCAGCCGCGAGGTGGTGCGGCTGCTGCACTCCTCCGGTCTGCGCCGGCCCAAGCGCCGTCAGGCGCGGCGCACGTAGAGCAGCAGCCCGCCGTCCGTGCCGGGTCCGTCCTGGGCGGCCCGCTCCTCCTCCACCGTCGCCCGGACGAAGCCCGCCCGCTCCACCACGCGCCGGGAGGCCTCGTTGTCCCGCTCGATCACGGTGATGACCGTGTCGACGTCGTCGCGGTCCAGGGCCCAGGCGGTCAGGGCGCGCAGCGCCTCGGTCGCGTAGCCGTGGCCGCGGGCGGAGCGGACCAGGTCGTAGCCGATCTCGACCCGGCGCTCCTCCTCCGGGGCGCCGTGGAAGCCGATGCCGCCGACCGCCCGGCCGTCCTCGGCCCGGACGAGGGCGAAGACGCCGAACTCCGGCCGGTGCAGGCCGGCTTCATAGGCCTTCATCAGGTGGGAGCAGGCCTCCCGGGTGCCCTCGTACGGGCCGTCCTCCAGCCAGTCGAAGCCGCCCGTGCCGCCCAGGCGCAGATCGTCGGCGGCGGCCGGGCGGATGCCGGTGAGGGTGAGGCGTTCCGCGGGGATGACGAGGTTGTTGTACCAGGTCCAGTCGGTCACCGGGGCGCGGCCGGGCAGCTCGCCGCGGCCGGTCGCCCACAGCAGGGTCGGCCAGGGCGAGGGGCCGGGCCGGACGTGCGGGAAGAGCCGGGTGAGGACGGACTCCACGAGGTCGGCGGGCGGCTCGTAGGCGATGCCGAGACCGCGGGCGATGTCGTGGGTGTGCAGCACCGTCTCGGCGACGCCCATCGCGGCGAAGCCCTCGCGGTCGGCACTGCGGAAGGGGGCCGGGTGGAAGGCGCGCGCGCCGGGCGGGGTGGTGCGCAGGGCGGCGGCCAGCAGGGCGCCGGTGGCCTCGATCACCTGGAGCAGGCCGGCGTTGTCGGTGCCCTCGGGGAGGGTGATGCGCAGCGGCAGCCGGTCCTGGGCGAGGCCGGCGAGGCGGCTGGCGTACGCGGCGAAGTCCTCGGCGATGTGGAACGCCGTGGTGCGGCAGCTCCATTCCAGGCCGTGGGCCCGCACCGCCTCCCAGTCGCGGTCCAGGGCCGTGCGCAGCGCCGCCGTGCAGCCCGCGACGGCCGCCTCCACCTGGTCCCCGCCCATCGTTCGCATGCCCGCACAGTACGGCGGTGCCGTCGTCAGGTCGACAGCATTTCCAGCTCTCCGGCGAGGTTGTAGCGCGCGGTGGCCTCCCAGTGCTCCCGGCCGTACGGGGTCCGGAACAGCCGGGGCAGCTCCAGGAGTTGGCGCAGGATTGCCGAGCGGCCTGCGCGGAAGGCGTCGTTCGGCACGAAGTGGTACTCCTCGCGGACCTCGGCGGTGTAGGCGGCGTACGCCGACGGGGGCGCGGCCAGGACCGCGAGGTCGGCGTCGCACAGCACCTGGCCGTCGCGGTCGTCGTCGGCCGGGTCGTGCGTGACGGTGAGCCGCACCAGCCGGGCCACCTCCGCGGTCTTCGCCCCGGTCAGGCCGGCCTCCGGCAGCGCGCGCTCGGCGAGCCGCGCCGACCGCTCCTCGTTCTCGCTCCGCTCCGGGAGGTAGACGGCGTCGTGGAACCAGGCGGCCAGGCGGACCACGTCCGGGTCGGCCGCGTACGCCTGGAGGACGTCGACGTGGTCGAGGACGGCGGTGAGGTGGGCCACCGTGTGGTAGCGGCGCTGCGGCTCCTGCCAGCGGGCCAGCAGGTTGTCGGCGTAGGGCGCGGGGTCCGGGCCGCCGCCGGGGGCGCGGGCCGCCTCCAGGGCGCGGGCGAAGCGGAGGCGCAGGGCGTCGAGGTCGGCCATGGCGTCCATTCTTCCCGACGGCGGCCCGCGCGGGGGCCGCGGCCGCCGTACGGCCGCGGTGCGCGCCGCGCCGGAGGAACGGACGTCTTCGGGCGAGTGGACCGGATGGGCTCCCGGACCGGCGTACTCTTGAATTGGACTAGACCTGTAGTCCTGTGTAGTCGCCTGTGTAGTCGCCGAGGAATGGGGTGCCATGAGCAAGCGTGCAGTCCTGGAGGTGATCGCGCTCGACGTCGCGGACGCGGTCGCCGCCCAGGCCGGAGGCGCGGACCGGCTGGAGCTGGTCACCGAGATCGCGGCCGACGGGCTCACCCCCTCGCCCGCCACCGTCGCCGCGATCCGCGCCGCCGTCGACATCGACCTGCGCGTGATGGTCCGCCTCGCGGACGGGTTCGCGGCCGGTGACCCGGACCGGCTGGCCGGCGTGGCCGCCGAGCTGCGGGGGGCCGGCGCCGACCAGTTCGTGCTCGGCTTCCTCGCCCCGGACGGCGGGGCGGACCTGGCCGCGGTGGAGCGGGTCGTCGACGCCCTCGGCGGTGCCCGGTGGACCTTCCACCGGGCGATCGACCGGGCCGCCGACCGGGACGCCCTGCGCAAGCAGCTCGCCGACCTGCCCGGCCTGGACACCTACCTCACCGCCGGTTCCGCGGCCGGCGTGGACGACGGCCTGCCCACCCTGCTCGCCGAGGCCGCCCGCGGCGGCGAGCCCGGGTACGAGCAGCAGATCCTGGTCGGCGGCGGACTGCGCCTCGACCACGTGCCGCGCCTGCGGGCCGGCGGGCTCGAGGCGTTCCACATCGGCGGGGCGGCCCGCCCCGACGGCTGGGAGGGGCCGGTCTCGGCCGAGGCGGTCGCCCGGTGGCGCACGGCCCTGGACGGCGACCCCGGTCAGGAGACCGGCCCGGCCTGATCGACGAGACGCCCCCTAGTTCTCCACCGGGTGCAGGCACAGCGTGGTCCGGCCGTTCACGCTGTACTCCAGGCGGGCCATGTAGTCCCCGGTCGCGCAGTAGCCGTTCCTCGGTTCGGTGACGAGGAACTGGGCGTCCTCGGAGTCGCAGGGCACGTTCCTGAGGTCCTGGTTGGTCCAGTCGCCGTCGTTGTGCGCGCACGCCCCGACCGCCAGCGGGGCGAAGTTCTTCCTGTGGTGGTAGTGGACGCCGCTCCCCTCGGTCGACCCGCCGGCGAGCAGGAGCACGGGAACGGCGATCAGCGGCGCGACGAGCACGCCCAGCGGGACCAGCGCGACCAGGCCGGCCGGCCGCCGCAGCACCGGGCGGCCCGGGTCCAGCGGCGGGCGCCAGGCGGCCGTGGCCGGCGCCGGCAGCCTGCGGATCCGGGCCAGGGCGCCGAGGTTGACCAGCAGGGTGACCGGGGTGACGAGCATCGACAGCGGACCCCACCAGCCCCGCACCAGGGTGTCCGCCTGCATCTGCCGGAAGACGGCCAGCCCGCAGGTGCGGCACAGCACGGCCCGCCGCCGCAGGAACCGCATGAGCACCACCATGCCCTGGTGCCCGCGCACGGTCACCGGCGCGGCGGGCATCGCCCCGCACGTCTCGCACCCGGGTCCGGAAGCCGGCGGGTACGGCGCGGGGCCCGGCTGGTACGGGTACGCGGGGTGCGGATACGGCGTGCTCAACGGTGGCCTCTCGAAGGGGACATGCCGAACGGCAGCACCCTACTCGGCCAGCTGTGCGGGCAGCGGCGCCGCGTGCGTCACGATCAGCCCCGACACCGCCCGGGTCAGCGCCACGTACAGCCGGCGCAGGCCCGTCCGCTCGTCCGGCTCGCCGTCCACCACGGCCCGCGGCTCGTCCAGGACCACGTAGTCGTACTCCAGGCCCTTGGCCAGCGAGGCCGGGACCAGGGTCAGCCGGGTCTCGCGGGTGGTCTCCTCACCGGGCGCCAGGTACGGCAGTCCGGCCGCCGCCAGCGCCTCGGCGAGCGCCGGCACGCGGGCGTCGGCGGCGATCAGACCGGTCGAGCCCTCGTTGCGCAGCGACTCGGCGCACGCGGCGACGACGTCCGCCGTCCCCGTGACCGGACGGACCTCGAAGAACCCGGGGTTCTCCCGGACCGAGGCCACCGGCGTCAGGCCGGGCGCGATGTGCGGCAGCAGCCGGGACGCGTACGCGATGACGTCCGTCGGCACGCGGAAACCGGCCGTCAGCTCCTCGATCACCCCGTCCGCCTTGCCGAGGTGCCCGAGCGCCTCCGCCCAGCTGCGGGTCGCCCACGGGGTCGTGCCCTGCGCCAGGTCGCCCAGCACGGTCGCGCTGCCGGTGGTGCAGCGGCGGCCGACGGCCCGGTACTGCATCGGCGACAGGTCCTGCGCCTCGTCCAGGACGACGTGCCCGAGGGAGTGGGTGCGCTGGATCAGGTCGGCGGCCTCGTCGATCAGCACGGCGTCCGCCGGCGACCACTTCGCCGACTTCACGCTGCGCACCGGCTTCGCCCACAGGATCGTCTTGCGCTCGTCCTCGTCCAGGATCCCTGCGGCGTGCTCGGCCAGGAACTCGGCGTCGGTCAGCAGCCGCAGCACGAGCTTCGCCGGGTCCACGGCCGGCCAGACCGCCTTCACGGCCGCCTTCACCGCGCTGCTGCGGGCGACCGCGTCCTGCACCCGGTCGTCCGGGGCCTCCCCGGCCCGCTCCATCTGCACCAGCACCGCGTGCGCGATCCGCTGCGGCAGGGCCTCGCGGGCGGCGCCGTAACGGATGTCCCGGGCCAGCAACTCGGCGACGATCTCCTCCAGTTCGTACGCCGGCACCCGCCAGCGCCGCGAACCGCGCACCACCACGACCGGTTCCGTCGGCGGCGTCACGTGGGAGTACAGGGCCCGGCGCAGCACCTCGGCCATCCGGGCGTCGCCCTTGACCACGGCGGCGGGCGCGTCGTCCGTGCCGCGCACCTCCACCCGCGCGACCAGGTCGTCCACGGTGGCCTGCTGCACGGTCAGTTCGCCGAGCGCGGGCAGGACCTGCTCGATGTAGTGCAGGAAGGACCGGTTCGGTCCGATGACCAGGGTGCCGGTGCGGGCGAGCCGCTCGCGGTGGGCGTAGAGGAGGTACGCGACCCGGTGCAGGCCGACGGCCGTCTTCCCGGTCCCCGGCCCGCCCTGCACACAGACCGTGCCGCCCAGCCCGCTGCGCACGATCTCGTCCTGCTCGGGCTGGATGGTGGCGACGATGTCCCGCATAGGGCCGACGCGCGGCCGCTCGATCTCCTGCTGGAGCAGTCTGCTGGCGGCCGCCGTCTCGGCCGGGTCGGACAGGTGCTCGTCCTCGTAGGCGGTCAGGTCGCCGCCGGTGTAGCCGAAGCGGCGGCGCAGCCCGATGTCCATGGGGTCCTTCCGGGACGCCCGGTAGAACGGCTGCGAGACCGGCGCGCGCCAGTCGATGACCATGGGGTCGCCGTCGGCGTCGTGCACGTGCCGGCGGCCGATGTAGAAGCGCTCCCCGCCCGCACCCTCGGCCTGTTCCGCGCCGGGGGCGTGCAGGTAGTCGAGCCGGCCGAAGAACAGGGGGGTGTCGCTGAGGTCTGCCAGCGCCTTGACGCGCTCGTCGATCTGCCGGGAGAGCACCGCGGCGTTGACCCAGTTCGCCGTGACATCTCTGATGTCCAGCGCCTCCACGTCCTCCCGCATGGCGCGCAGGGCGGAACGGGACGCGGCGAGGTGGGAGCGCTCTCGGGCGAGGGGGTCGTCGGTGGGCGTGGACAAGGGGGTGCCTCCGGTGGGCCTGCTGCGCGGGCTACGACGATGCCGCCCGGTTTCCGGCCGGGCGGCGGCACTCCACGAGGGAGGCGGGCAAGGGCGGAGATTTTAGAGGAGGCACTCGGGGTGGGGCGAATGATTTGTCGCCGCGGCCGCCCGCCGGCCGCGGCGACCGTCAGCGGGGACCGGGCCGGCGGAGGTCAGCGGGGAACCGGGCCGGCGGAGGTCAGCGGGGAACCGGGCCGACGGTGATCAGCGGGACGAAGTAGCCGGCGGGCAGGTCCTCGCCCACCGGGTGGCCCTCCGCCTCCACCCAGGCGTGGGCGCTGAAGGGCGGCACGACGCTCGCTCCCGCGCACCAGGTCGGCCAGCTGCCCCCCAGCCGGCACAGCAGGGCGGCCCCCAGGGACCGGGGCAGGCAGCCCTTGGGGCCCGCGCAGCGCAGGCTCACCGCGCACAGGGCGTCCCGGGCCCGCCGGGCCTGCGCCGCGGTGGCGGGGGCGGCGCCCCGCCGGAGCAGCCGCAGGACGGTGCGGATGCGGTGCGGCGGCAGCTGGGCGAGCAGGACGGCCGGCAGCAGGACCAGGCGGGCGGCGAGCCGCCGGCCGAGCGGGACACCGGCGGGCCGCTCCAGGGCGCTGGGCGTGGTCATACGGCCAGCCCGCCGGCGCGCAGCTGCTCGACCAGGGCGTCGACGTCGGCCCGCGCCCGATCGGCGGTGACGTCGAACGCCTCGGTGATCGCGGCCGCCGCGGCCTCCTCGTCGCCGCCCGCCATCAGCGTGTCGACCACCAGGGTCGCGGTGGGGTTCAGCTCCCAGTACTCACCGGAGCGCTGGTCGAGCAGGACCGTGCCGTACTCGGTCTTCGCGGTGCTGACATCGGCTCCGAACCGCAGGGGCATCGCGGCTCTCCTTTCGTTCGGCTTTCACGGGGTCACTTGCGGACTTCGTGCCGCGGCCGCTCCAGCGCGCGCAGCCACACCTCCGCGGCGATCGTCGAGTACAGGACGGCGTCGCGCAGGTGGCGGGTGGCGGGCCGTTCCGCCAGGCGGCGCAGGACGTCGCCGTCGACCAGCCCGAGCCGCTCCAGCCGCGAGTCCTCCCACAGCGCCAGGAGGTCGCCGCGGTGCCGGCGCAGCCCGTCGGCCGCGTCCATGGAGGCGGCGGCCTTGGTGGCCCGCCGCAGGCACGCGTCGGGCACGACGCCGTGCATGGCGGCGGTCAGCAGCGGCTTGTACCGCCAGGGGGAGACGCGTTCCTCGGGGCGCACGGCGAGGCAGGTCTCGACGACCCGGTCGTCGAGGAACGGCGACGCCATGGGCAGCCCCTGGCGGGCGGCCATGTGGTCCCACTGCCGGATGATGCGCGTGCAGCCGCGGATCTGCTCCAGGTCGGCGTGCAGGCCCCGGTCGGGGTGGAGGGGACGCGCCTGCCGGGCGGCCGCGCGCAGCGCCGTACGGGCCGCGTCCTCGGCCTGCGGGGTCACCCACTCGAACAGGCGGGGGCTCATGCCCCAGCCGAGGCCGGTGGCCACCGACGGGGGCAGCGGGTCGCGCAGCCGGTGCGCGGCGTCCGCCAGCCAGGTGCCGTAGGAGCGGGAGTCCGCCAGGGCGCCCAGCATGGGCAGGAGCGGCCACTGCCACAGCGCCTTGAAGCCGCGCAGCCGGTTCAGGGCCAGCAGCGGGCGCCGCCGGGCCAGCCGGTGGTAGTACGCCTCCGAGCACCAGGCCACGTGGTCGCCGCCGATGCCCGTCAGGTGCACCCGGCTGCCCCGCCGGGCCATGGCGGGCAGGTGGTGCAGGACGCGGGCGCGGTCCATGACGCCGATGGTGGGCTCGTCCAGTACGTCGTCGATGCCGAGCAGGCCGGTGTAGACGAGGGGGGACTCCTCGGCGTCCCAGACGACGTGCTCGACGTCGGGCAGCGCGGCGGCGGCCCGCCGGGCCCATTCCAGGTCGGTGTCGGCCGGGTCGCGTCCCGGCCAGGTGGAGGCGACGACCCGGGCCGGCGAGCGGTCGGCGAGGAAGCAGATCGAGGTGGAGTCCAGGCCGCCGGAGAGGTCGCAGCTGACCGTGCCGCCGTGCCGGGTGCGGGCGTCGACGGCCTCGGCGAGGACCTCCCGGACCCGGGGCGCGGCGGTGCCCAGCGGGACGACCGGTTCGGGGGGCGACCACCACCGGCTGTGCCGTACGCCGCGTCCGTCCGGCTGGAGGGTCAGCGCGTCGTGCGGGTCCACGGCGGTGACGCCGGGCCACAGCGGCTCGTCGGCCAGGGGGTGCGGGAGCGGCCACAGCAGGCGCACCGCCAGCCGCTCGGGTTCGGGTTCGGTGCCGAGGGCGGCGGCGAGCACGTCGGCGCGGGTGGCGGCCACCCGGGTGCCGTCGAGCTCGGCGTGGAAGACCAGCCGCAGTCCGGAGGCCGTCCCCCGCACCCGGACGCGTCCGTCGAGGGCGGCGACCAGGTGGAAGCTGCCGGGCAGCGAGCGCGCCCACGCGTCCAGGGCGGCGAGGTCGCGCAGGGAACGGGCCACCCGCTCCAGCTCCGCGGCCCCGACCGGGACGCAGCCGACGAGGGCGAGGGCGGCGGTGCCGGCCCGCGCGCTGACCATCTCCTGGTCCTCCCAGGTGCCGACGAGCCAGGGCCGGCCCGAGGCGTGGTCGAGGGTGCGCGTGCCGGGGCGGGCGAAGGAGCGGGCCACGGCGGCCGCGTCCGCGTGGTCGGTGAAGACCGCGAACTGCGCGCTGCCGTGGCCCGTCCCCGCACTCCTGTGCAGATCAGTCATGACGTCGGGTCAGTGACCTCGGTCCGTCCGCCGGTTCAGTTCTTGCTCAGGATGAGCCGGTCGTTGCCCGCGCTTCCGAGGAGCCCGGTCTCCTTCCGGAACGAACCCAGACGGACCAGGGTCGGCGCTTCGTATGCCTTCTTCATGACCTGTCTCCTTACGGGGGTGTCGTCCGCCCGTCGAGGGCGGCTGACACCAGGAAGCCCGGGACCGGGTCGGTGCGACAAGAGGGAGAAGGACAGTCGTATTGTCGGAAAAAAGGCGCCTTTGGTTCTCTGTTCGAGGGGTGTACGGGTCGCAGGGCGGCGCGACTAGGGGTATAGGGGGCGGCGCCGGGCGTTGCGCGTCGCGGGACCGTGCTCCGAAGAGCCATCCTGGAAACATGAGCGCAGCAGCCCTCCCGCCGGTCCGCGCCCGGCCACCGTCCGGCGCCACGGCCCTCGGCGGCATCCACCACCACCTCCTGGGCGACGCCCTCCGCGCGGTGAAGGTGTTCCTGGAGGCGGTCTTCGACGTCGTGATCCTCGGCGAGTACGGCGAGGAAGCGGGCGTACGCCGCAAGTAGCGGCATAGGGTCACGTCCGTGCGCAAACGGACGGCGACGCCCTCCCTGCCTGCCCTGCTCCTCCTCGCCCTCTCCCTCGCCTCGTTCGTCACCGTGTGCGCCCTGCGCGGCGCGCCCATGGCGGACCTCCTCGTCTACCGGGCCGAGGGCGCGGCCGTGCTCCACGGCGCCGACCTGTACGGCTTCACCGTCACCGAGTGGCGGCTCCCGGCGACCTACCCGCCCTTCGCCGCGATCCTGTTCGTGCCGGCCGCCTGGCTGCCGCTGCCGGCCCTGAAGGCGGCCGTCCTCGCGGGCAACACGCTCCTCCTCGCCGTCCTGGTCGCCCTCTCCGCCCGGCTGGCCGCCCGTCCCCTCGCGCCGGCCCCGCTCTGCGCGGCCACGGGCCTCGCCCTCTGGCTGGAGCCGGTCTTCCAGACGCTCCTGTTCGGCCAGATCAACCTGGCCGTCGCCTGTCTGACCCTGTGGGACCTGACCCGGCCGCCCGGCGCCCGCGCCAAGGGGCTCGCCCTCGGGATCGCGGCCGGCGTCAAGCTCACCCCGGCGGTGTTCGTGGCGTACCTGCTGCTGCGGGGCCGGACGCGGGAGGCGGCGACGGCGGTGGCGGCCTTCGCGGGGACGGTCGCGCTCGGTGCCGCCCTGCTGCCCTCGGCGAGCGCGGACTTCTGGACCCGGCGCCTGTACGAGACCGGCCGGGTGGGCAAGGCGTGGATCGTGGACAACCAGTCCCTTCGGGGACTGGTCGCCCGGGTCCTGGGCGATCCGGAGCCGGGCCTCGGCTGGGCGGTCCCGGCGGCGGCGGTCGTGGTGGCGGGCCTGACGGTGGCGGCGCGCGCCCGCCGGGACGGCCACGGCGTCCTGCTGACCGCGTTCACGGCCCTGCTGATCTGCCCGATCAGCTGGACCCACCACTGGGTGTGGTGCGTGCCGCTGCTCGCGGTGCTGCTGGCGGAGGGACGCACGCGTACGGCGGCGCTGGTGGCCTTCGTCTTCACCGCCCGCACCATGTGGCTGGTGCCCCACGAAGGTGCCAGGGACCTGCAACTGCCATGGTGGCAGCAACCGTTGGCAGCCGCTTACCCCCTCCTGGCGCTCGGGCTGCTCATCTCGTATGACAGCATGATCAGCCGTTGTCCGATCCTTCCGACCGAGCAAACGGGGACCCTCACATGCCCATCTCGAAGCTTTCGTTCCGCAAGGCGGTGAGCGGCCTGACCGCCGCCACCGCGCTCGCCCTCGGCACCACCCTGGCGGCCGCTCCCGGCGCCTCGGCCGTCGGCTCCTCCGCGTGCACCAAGAACATCAAGGACCAGACCCTCCAGGTCGTCCAGTGGGACCACGCCGACATGTACACGAGCCCCAGCTTCAAGTCCAAGGTGAAGAAGTCCGTCTTCGCGGGCAGCAAGGTGCGGGTGTACTGCACCGCGAAGGGCGGCGACTGGTACTACGGCAAGTCCGGCAAGACCAAGGGCTGGATGGAGCACCACGCGTTCTTCTAGACCGGCCTCCCGGGCCGGCGCGGGGCCTGCTAGCCGTCGGCCAGGATCTCGTCCGCGTCCATGATGCGGTAGGCGTAGCCCTGCTCGGCCAGGAAGCGCTGGCGGTGGGCGGCGAAGTCCTGGTCGATGGTGTCGCGGGCGACGACCGAGTAGAAGTGGGCCTGGTGGCCGTCGGCCTTGGGGCGCAGCACCCGGCCGAGCCGCTGGGCCTCCTCCTGCCGGGAGCCGAACGTGCCGGACACCTGGATGGCGACCGTGGCCTCGGGCAGGTCGATGGAGAAGTTGGCGACCTTCGACACCACCAGCACGCCGATCTCGCCCTCACGGAAGGCGTCGAAGAGCCTCTCGCGCTGGGCGTTGGACGTCTCGCCCTTGATCACCGGGGCGTTCAGGTGCTCGCCGAGCTCGTCCAGCTGGTCGATGTACTGGCCGATGACGAGGATCTGCTGCCCGGCGAACCGGCGCACGATCGCCTCCGTGACCTTCCGCTTGGTCTCGGTGGTGGCGCAGAAGCGGTACTTCTCCTCGGCCTCGGCGGTGGCGTACGCCAGCCGCTCGGAGTCGGTGAGGTTGACGCGGACCTCGACGCAGTCGGCGGGGGCGATGTAGCCCTGCGCCTCGATCTCCTTCCAGGGCGCGTCGAACCGCTTGGGCCCGATGAGGGAGAACACGTCCGACTCACGGCCGTCCTCGCGGACCAGGGTGGCCGTGAGCCCCAGCCGGCGGCGCGCCTGGAGGTCGGCGGTGAACTTGAAGACCGGCGCGGGCAGCAGGTGCACCTCGTCGTAGACGATGAGTCCCCAGTCCCGGGAGTCGAACAGCTCCAGGTGCGGGTAGACGCCCTTCCGCCTGGTCGTCAGCACCTGGTAGGTGGCGATGGTGACCGGCCGGATCTCCTTCTTCGTACCGCTGTACTCGCCGATCTCGTCCTCGGTCAGCGAGGTCCGCTTCACCAGCTCGTGCTTCCACTGCCGGGCGGAGACGGTGTTGGTGACGAGGATCAGCGTGGTCGACTTCGCCTGGGCCATCGACCCGGCGCCGACCAGCGTCTTGCCCGCGCCGCAGGGCAGCACGACGACACCGCTGCCGCCGTGCCAGAAGTTCTCCACGGCCTGCTTCTGGTAGGGGCGCAGCGCCCAGCCGTCCTCCAGCAGCTCGATCGGGTGCGCCTCACCGTCGACGTACCCGGCGAGGTCCTCGGCCGGCCAGCCCAGTTTCAGCAGCATCTGCTTGATCTGGCCGCGCTCGGAGGGGTGCACGGCCACGGTGTCCGGGTCGATGCGGGCGCCGACCAGCGGGGTGATCCGCTTGGACTTGAGCACCTCCTCCAGCACCGGGCGGTCGGTGGTGGTGAGGACCAGTCCGTGCGCGGGGTGCTTGCTGAGGGTGAGGCGGCCGTAGCGGTCCATCGTCTCGGCGATGTCGACGAGCAGCGCGTGCGGCACGGGGTAACGGCTGTACTCCACGAGGGCGTCCACGACCTGCTCGGCGTCGTGCCCGGCCGCGCGCGCGTTCCACAGGCCGAGCGGGGTGACCCGGTAGGTGTGGATGTGCTCGGGTGCCCGCTCCAGCTCGGCGAAGGGCGCGATGGCACGCCGGCAGTCGTCGGCCCGCTCGTGGTCGACTTCCAGGAGCAGGGTCTTGTCGGACTGGACGATCAGTGGACCATTCACGCGTGGCACACCCTTTCCACAACGGCCAAACGTCCAGTGTGCCTCATGTGCGCACCTGTCCGCAGGGGCCGCCGGGCCCGGCGGCGCCCCTGCCGGGCGAGCGGTCTCACAGCGCGGCCTCGACCGTGAAGAGCTGGGCGTCCGTACCCGTACAGGGTTCCACGACGGCTTCCGTGCCGGGGGCGGTGCTCGCGTCCCTGATGCCCACGCACCGCCCGTCCGGGACCTTGATCAGATAGCTCCGGCCGGCGGACTTCTCCGGTTTCCCGGACTTCACCGTCTTAGCGGGCCCGGTGGCGAGGAAGCGGAAGACGGTGGTCTGCTCGCAGGCCTCCCACGGTTCGAGGAGCCCCTCGGCGGGACCCGAGGTGAGCGCCTTCAGACACCCTTTGCCCTGGTCGGGCCGGTACCAGGAGATGCGGTAGGCGCCCTGGCCCACGGGGTCCAGCGTCGTGGTCTGCGGCGCCGTCTCGTCGCAGGGGCGCTGTACGGCGACGAGGGAGCCGTACCGCCCGTCCGCCGCCTTGCCGTCCGTCACGCACAGGCCGGGGGAGCCGAGCGGGCGCAGGAGGACCGCCCCGCGCGGCAGCGGTACGGACGCCTCCGCCGGCGGGGACGGGGACGGGTCCCCCGCCCGCCCCGGCCCGTCCGGGTCCCGCAGCGCCCAGGCGCCGGCCGCGACCAGGACGACGGCGAGGAAGGACCCGGCGAGGACGCGGCCACGGCGGCCGCGCAGGGCGTACGGCGCGGACGAGAGGAACCGCCGTACCGGTCCCCCCGCCCCCGCCGCCGCCCGGCCCTCCCCGCCGGGCCCCGCCGGCCGGCCGTCCCCGCCGGGCCCCGCCGGGTCCCTGAAGCCCCCCGGGGCCCCAGGGCCCCCGTCACCCCCCACCGGCCCACCCGGGTCCCCCGGTCTCCGGGCCCCTTCCGGGCCGCCGGGGTTAACCGGTCCCCGGGCCCCTTCCGGGCCGCCGGGGTCCCCCGGTCCCCGGGCCCCCGCCGGGTCCCTGAAGCCCCCCGTGGCCCCAGGGTCCCCGGACCGCCCTGCCCCCGCCCCTCCCGCGGGAGCGTCCGCGCCCCCGGACCCCGCGGAGGCCCCCGTGCCTCCCGTGCCCCCCGCCCGGTCCAGGGACTGGGCGGCTCGTCGGCGGGCGGCCAGCCAGTCGGACAGGTGGTCGCCCTCCCCGCAGGCGCGGACGAACGCCGTCAGCAGTTCCTGCCGGGGCAGTGAGCCGTTGCGCAGGACGTCGGCCAGCGTGCTGCGCGGCAGCTGCTCGCCCTGCCGGGCGGCGCGTTCCTCGAGCTGCCGGTAGGTGAGCCGGGAGCGCGCCTTCAGTTCGCGCAGCTCGGCGGTCAGGTCCGCCATGGTCCGTAACTCCCGCAGCGCAAGCGCTCTCTGGTCCATGGCCCCCATGGTTGTCGCGGGCGTGTCATGGGACAAAACCCTTTCCGGTCAACGTGGCCGGACGTCACCATGTCGCGCCTCCCTCCGCCGGGCCGGTGCCGGTCCGCGGCGGGCCCGGCTGCTGAACCGAGAGGCTGCCCGTCAGCGGCCGGGACGGACAAGGGGAACGCCGTCCGGGACGTGTCCGGGACACGTACGGCGCTGTCCGGCCTGGTCAGAGCCCCGGCGGCCGGCTTGTCCGAGCGGCCCGCCCCGGCCGGCCACCGCCCGGGGGCAACCACGCGCCCGCTTCGCGTGTCTGCAGCGGCGAGCGGTGCGAGGAGCGGCGGGGCGGTGAGGAGGGCGCGTGGTGTCGGCGGGCAGATGGGGATTCGGCGGCGGGGCCGTGGTGGTGCTGCTGGCCAGCGGTGCCTGGGCGATGTGGCCGGGGCATGTGGACGCGCGGCTGTGGGAGCAGGTACGCCCGGTCATCGAGGACCGGCTCGCGGCCGACTCGCGCGGCAGCGGGTACGGCGAGACGAAGCCGGGTCTGCGGGCGCAGTGGTTCTGCCGGGCCAGGGCCCGCGCGCTCGACGAGCGTGACGGGGTCGTACGGGCGGGCGTGACCACGGCGTGCCGGGAGTACGGGGTGCGTGGGGGCGCGCTGGTGGAGTGTTCCGGCGCCGACGTCCCCCAGGTGGTGCGGCTGCGGCGGGACGCGGACGGCGGCTACCGCGTGGTGGCGCGGGAGCAGGCGCCCGACGGCGCGGGGTACGAGAGGTGGGTGGAGGACCACTTCGGCCTCTTCGCCGCACCCGGCCCGGAGGACTGGGTACCGTCCACCGAGCTGGCGGCCGCCGCCCGCGCCCACTTCGGCCTGCCCGCGGCCGCGCCGGTCACCGGCTGCTGAGCGCGCCCGGCCGCGCGCCGGCCCACCGCGGCCCCGGTCAGCGTGGCCAGCAGTCCGCCGCGGGTGTGGCGGCGCCCGTCGGCCACGCCCCCCCGGTGATCAGTCGTCCGCGAGCTCCGCGACCCCGGTGATCCGGTGCAGCGGGAAGGTCCGGACCTCGTCCGCCGTGTGGTCGTACGCCGTCACGAAGCCGCCCTCCACCCGGATCGGGGCGATGACCCGCTGGCTGGCGGCGCCCTCGGCGTTGACGTAGCCGATCCACAGCGAGTCGCCGGTCAGGACGGCGGCCTGCATGGTGGCCAGGGTCTCGGCGGAGGAGGTGCGGGGCAGCTCGCCGACCGCCGGCGGCTCCCCGGCGTGCTCGCCGACGGGCTTGCGCGGAGTGGTGGCGGCCATGTCACCGGCCCGGATCGCCCGGATCGCCGCCCCGAGGAGCGTGGCGTCCGGCGGCGGCGGCCCGTCCGGCACCGGCTCCGGCGCGGTGCGCGGCGGGGTGCGGTGGGCGTGCGCCCGAGTGACCAGGACGTCGCCCTCGGCCGACTCGGCGGCGGGCGCGTAGCCCATCGCGCGCAGCCCTTCCAGCAGCGCCGCCGGGTCGCTCTGCGCGGCCAGCACGGTGGGGGCCAGCCGGCGCAGCCGCAGGGCGGCGGCCCGCCGGTCGGCGAGGATCTCGTTGAGCAGGGTGTCGTCGTCGCAGCGCACGTACGCCGAGGCCGCGCCCACCCGCAGCCGGCCGTGCCGGCGGGCCACGTCGTCGATCAGGTAGGCGAGCGGCTGCGGCACCGGGGTGCGGGAGTGCTCGGCGAGGAAGGCGTGCAGGTCGGCGGCGGTCCGGCCGGCGTCCAGGGCCCGGCGGACGGAGGCCGGCGTGAACCGGTACACGGTCGCGCCGCCCTTGGACTCCACGTCGGCGAGCACCCCCAGCGTGTCCGCGAGCGGACGCCGCAGCGGACCGGGGGCGACGGCCGTCAGGTCGGCCTGGAGCAGGACGTGGTCCAGCGGTTCGGGCAGTAGCGGGGCGAGCAGCCGGGCCGCGGCGGCGGTCGCGACGGCCTGCTCGGCGGCCGGCAGCGGCGTGAGCCGGGCGGGCGGGCGGTGGTGGTGCACGGGCAGCTTGTCGCCGGGACCGGAGTCCGCCGCGGAGCTCGCCGCGGATCCGGCCGGGGCGCCGGCCGCGCCGGCACCGCGCGCCGTGGCGGAGGACGGGCCGGGTGCCGTGGCGGGGGACGGGCCGGGTGCCGTGGCGGGGGACGGGCCGGCGGCCGGTGCCCCGAGCAGCGCGCGCCCGTGCGCCGACAGGGCACCCCGCCCGGTCACCCCCAGCAGCTCCGCCTCCGACAGGGTCCAGCGGGCGAGCCGGGACCGCAGGTCGTCCTCGCCGTCGCGCCGGGCGCCGCGCAGCGGCCGCTCCCAGCGCAGCCGGGCCAGCAGCGACTCGGTGTCCGGGGCCGCACCCTGCGGCAGCGCGGCCAGCAGGGACAGCACCCGGTGCCGTACCTCGGGCGCGGCGGACCGGTCGAGCCCCGGCCCGAGCGCCGACAGGGTGCGGTCCTTGGCGTCCCGGCCGCCGACCAGCCCGGCGGTCCGGGTGGCCGTCAGCCACGCCTGGGCGAGCCGGGCCCAGCGCTCGGCCGGGGGCAGCTCCAGCCACTCGTCGTAGGCCGGGGTGGCCGCGTACCGCTCGTCGGCCTCGCCGTCGGAGGCGACCAGGCCGGCCGCGTAGGCCAGCTCGGTCCAGAAGGCGGCGACCGGCTCGGACACGTCCAGCGCCACGGCGGTCCGCTTCAGGTCCCGGACGCTCAGCCCGCCCGCCCGCAGGACGGGGGGCCCGCCCTCGTGCCACTCCTTCAGCAGCTCCTCCACCGTGGCCAGCGCGGTGAACGCCTGCCCGGCCGCGGTGGCGTCCACCACCTGGGCGCCGTGGGCCGCGGCCGGTGCCACGGCGGGCGGCAGCGGCTCGGGCGTGCGGTGGGCGCGGCCCCCGCGCAGGTGCAGGGCCACCTCGCGGGGCAGGACGACCGTGCCCGGGGTGGTCGGCAGCAGCAGGCCGCGGTCCAGCAGCCAGCGCAGGTGCGCGGCCGGCTCGGCGGTGACCTGCCCGTACGGCGGTCCCCATACCAGCCGGGACAGCACCTCGCGGGCGGCCTCCGGGGCCCCGGCGAGCAGCTTCGCCATCTTCTTGCGGTGGGTGAACAGCGCGGTCAGTGCGGCCACGGCGGACACCGAGTCGTGGGTCGACGGCAGCCCGGCCGCCGTCACGATCTCCTGGATGCGCCCCGGCGACATGCCCGAGGTGGCCTCCTGCACGGTCGGCCCGAGCCCGGTCGGCGACGGGTGCTGCGGGGAGGGCGCGAGCAGCTCGCGGGCGGTCCGCACCAGCCGCAGCCGGTCGTCGTCGCCCCACACCAGCGCCTGCTCGCGCAGCGTGCCGACGGCCCGCGGCAGCGCGCCGGCCACGGTCTCGTCACCGGCGTCCCCGGACATCAGCCCGAGCAGGGTGTCGTACGACGCCGGGTCCGGGGCCACGGCCAGTGCCTCCGCCGTCTGCAGCGCGAAGCGGTCCAGCCGCTCCAGGGCGCGCAGCACCGAGGCCCGGGTGCCGGCGCGGGTGGCGAGCTGGGTGAGGTCGGTGGGGACGGGGGTGATGAGGTCGGGGCGGCTGCGCAGCAGTGCGGCCAGCGAGGAGTCGTCCCGCGCGCGGAGCGCCTCCGCGAGGGACCGAGGGGCTGAGTGGGCCTCGGGGCTCATCCGGCCAACGGTAGCGGACATCCCGGCCGGACCGGAGGGGACGGCCGCGGTGGTCGGAGCGGGGTTCACCGGCCGGGCGTCTGCCGGAGGGGAGGGCGGTGGCGGTCCGTTCGGGGTTCACGGGCCGGGCGGTTGCCGGAGGGGACGGCCGCGGTGGTCGGTGCGGG
>NZ_JBEYCX010000002.1:163721-165066 GCF_040632975.1 Streptomyces sp. NPDC013455
GTCTGCCGGAGGGGAGGGCGGTGGCGGTCCGTTCGGGGTTCACGGGCCGGGCGGTTGCCGGAGGGGACGGCCGCGGTGGTCGGTGCGGGGTTCACCGGCCGGGCGGCCGGGAGAAAGCGGTACCGTCCTCACGGGGTATCCGTCGGCGTCGCCCCGGAGGGGTTCCGTGGGGATTGAGAGCGACCAGGTCGTCTACGAGTATCTGAGCCGCGTCGGTGACATCGCTCAGCAGCGGCAGCTGCCGTCGGCCACCCGGATGCGGCTCGTGTCGGAGCTGCGGAACGAGATCGACCGGAGCCGGGCGAGGACGACGGTGGACTCGCCCGCCGCCGTCCGCCGCATTCTGGAGCGCCTTGGTACGCCGGCCGAGGTGGTGGAGGCGGCGGGCGGCTCCGGCGGGGCCCCGCAGCCGCCCGCCACCGCCGTACCGGCGCAGCCCGCGCCGGCCGAGCGGGCGCGGGTGGAGCGGGCGTCGGAGGAGCGGGCGTCGGAGGAGCGGGCGTCGCGGCAGGCGGAGCAGGAACGGCCGAAGGTACTGCGCCGGGCCGTACCGCGCCCGCGCCCGCGTCCGGCCGAGCCCGGGCCGCCCGCCCGGCGGGACGTGCCGTCCCCGCCGCACCTCGCCCCCGCGCACGAACTCGGGGACGGCGCGGCACCGCCCGACTGGTGGCGCGTCGGCACCGGCGGCACCCTGGCGGACGACGTCGACCCGGTGCCGGGGTTCGTCGGCGGCGTGGAGATCCCCGAACTGCTCAGGCGCCCCCCGCGGGAGGGCGGGCCGACGGCGGAGCCCGCCGGGACGAAGACCGACACGGGCGCCGGCACCGACACGGCAGCCGTGCCCGTACCGGCGCCGCGCCGCCGGCTGCTGGGGCTGCTCCCGGCCGGGAAGGCCGCGCGGGCGGACGCCGGGGAGTCCGCCGCCCGCCGTCTGCGCCCCGGCCCCGCGGCCGGCTGGTCGAACCCGTTCCTGCTGCTGGCCGCCGCCGCGCTGGTCGCCGGGGCCGTGTTCGGCAACTGGTTCGCGTTGCTGCTGGGCTGGGCGATCGCCTACGGGTCCCGCCGGCTGACGCCCGCGCAGACCAAGTGGGCGGTGATGGTCCTGCCGGGGTCGGCGGTCGCCGCCGGGCTGGTGTGGCTGTGGGGGCGCCATGACGGCCGCTGGGGCGAACCGATCGCCGAGGGCCACATGAACGACGCGGTCGGCGAGACCTGGCCGTGGGTGGTGCGGGGGGCGGCGGTGGCATCGGCCCTGTACCTGGCCTGGCGCTCCCAGAAGACCCGCTGACACCGGCAGCCGCCCCGCGACCGCGCCCTCTTGACGCCGCGCCGCCGTACTCGTCCG